>JASHOQ010000008.1 GCA_030041045.1 Acidobacteriaceae bacterium | reverse complement strand
CGACCATCGGCGCGCGCGCGCCCACGTCGCTGTTGGAGGCGCCGCGCTGGGCGCCCTCTTTCACGCAGGCATCCAGTTTTTCCGCATTGCGGCCATAAGCGACCACGGTGTGGCCGGCTTTGAGCAGGTTTCTGAGCATGGGCCGGCCCATAATGCCCAGGCCGACAAATCCGACGGTTGCCATGGCGAATCTCCTTTGCGCCTTTCTACTCGTGTCTTCTGAAACGCGCGGCAATGGCTTCAGCGTTGCGCGCCAGGATGCTCACGTCGCTGCCGGTGGCGACGAAGTTGAAGCCGAGCCCGAAGAGGGATTCGACATCGTCGGCGTTACCCGTGAGCGTGCCCGCGGATTTGCCCGCAGCGCGAATGCGTTGCGCAGCGTCTTTGATGGCCGACTGCACTTCAGGATGTTTGGGATCGCCAAGGTGGCCCAGATCGGCGGCCAGGTCGCTGGGGCCGATGAAGATTCCGTCTACGCCTTCGACCGCGGCGATGGCCTCGATTGCCCCAAGCGCCGCCCGCGTCTCCGCCTGAACCAGGATGCAGGTATCGAGATGGGCGTTGCGGTGATAGTTCTGCGTGCGGCCATAGTCGATGGCGCGCATGGCCCCGGCCACGCCGCGAATGCCAAGCGGAGGGTAACGCGCGGCGGCCACGGCGCGGCGCGCTTCCTCCGCATTTTGCACAAAGGGAACGAGCAGCGTGCGTGCGCCCACGTCGAGCGCGCGCTTGATGATGACCAGCTCGTTCCAGGGCACGCGAAACACGGGCTCGGCCGTGCCGCCGCGCATGGCCTGCAGTTGCGGCAGCAGCGTGGAAATGTCGTTGGGCGCGTGCTCGCCGTCGATCACGATCCAGTCGAAGCCGGCGCCGGCCAGAATCTCCGCCGCTATCGGGCTGGCCAAAGCGGACCAGAGGCCCACCTGGCGCTCGCCTTGGGCGAGTGCCTGCTTGAACGCATTGCGGGGCAGGTTGCCGGGCCACTCGGGCATGGGTCGGGTCTCCTTTGGAGATTGTAAGGGCAGGCGGCGAGTCAGCGAGTCAGCGAGTCAGCGAGGCGGCGAGTCAGCAAGTCGGCGAGTCAGCAAGTCAGCGAGGCGGCGAGTCAGCAAGTCAGCGAGTCAGCAAGTCAGCGAGGCGGCGCGTAGAATCGGAATCGGAACGCGACCTCAGGTGAGAGATCCCGTGAAAGCTCAACTCCTTCGCGTGGTAAACGCAACGCTGGCCCTTATCGTGGCCGCCATGCTTGCCGCGCCTGGCGCGGGTTTGTCTGCAGCTTCAGAAGATTCCCAAAGCGCGCATGCCGTGCTGGTCCACACCTGCCTCATCACCAACCACGTGAAAGCGTTGGCCGCATTCTACGCGCGCGTTTTGCAAATCGAGCCGCAGTGGTCCGGCGACGACTACGTTGAATTTCACACCGGCGCCGCAGTGCTGGCGCTGTTCTCCGCCGGCGCACAGCAGAGATACATCCCCGGCTCAGCCTTGCCGGCGCAGAACCACACTGCGATCCTGGAGTTCGAAGTCCTCGACGTCGATAGAGAATACGCGCGGCTGGGGAACTCCGTGCGCTGGGTGAAGGGTCCCACAACACAGCCATGGGGCACGCGCTCCATCTACTTTCGCGACCCCGACGGTAATCTCATCGACTTTTTCACAACGGCTCGGAAGCCGTAAGGCCTGACGGCTGGAGCGAAGAGGTCAGGAACCGGAGGCCTCGCCAAAATCCAGCCGCTTGATCTCGCCGACAACCGGCCCGTAACACACGATGGTGCAGAAAGCGATGAAACTGACGAAGACCAGCGCGTCATTGTAAGAGTGTGTCCGCTCCACAATGGCGCCGATGACGAGCGGCGTGGTGACGCCGGCCATGTTGCCGCAGAGATTGAAGAGCGCGCCGTTCATGCCCACCATGCCTTTGGGTGAGGTGTCGGAGACCACCGTCCAGCCCAGCGCGCCCACGCCCTTGCCGAAAAAAGAAAGCGACATGAAGAACAGCATCAGCGCCACAGAGTGCGCGTAATTGCAGGCCACGATGGTCATGGAGAGCCCCATGCCGGCCATGATGGGCAGCTTGCGCGCGAAGCTCAAGCCATGCCCGCGCTGAAGCAGCGCATCGGAAAGCACGCCACCCAGAATGCCGCCCACGCCGCCGCAGAGGCCGGGAACGGCCGCGGCCAGTCCCACTTTGAGCACCGACATGTGCCGCGCCTGGGCCAGGTAGAGCGGGAACCAGGTGAGGAAAAACCAGGTGAGCGTGTTGATGCAGAACTGGCCGATGTAGACGCCCACCAGCATGCGGTAGCTCAAAAGCATTTTTACCGTCGCCCAGGTAAGCGTGTTTCTGCGCGCTGCCGATTGCGCGTCAGTATTCACCAGGCCGCCGCCGCGCTCGATAAAGGCGACCTCCGCCGGCGCGATGCGCGGATGTTGCTTGACGCCGTAAATGTTGGTGAACCAGACCAGCGCGAGCAACGCGCCGAGAGCCCCCAAAAACCAGAAGCAGGCGCGCCATCCCGCCCAGTGTATAAGCCAGCCGAAGATGGGAGCGAAGAGGGGCAGCGTGAAGTACTGCGCTGAATTGAAGATGGCAGAGGCGCGGCCACGCTCCGATGTGGGAAACCACGCGGCCACGATGCGGCCGTTGCCGGGAAAGACGGGCGCTTGCGCCAGACCGGAGAGGATGCGGAGGACCAGGATGACGGTGAAGACCAGGCTCGCCGCCACGTAGCCCGCGCAGCCGGTGAGAAACGCGAAGAACGACCAGAGAACGATGCCGATGCCGTAGACGCGCTTGGAGCCGAAGCGGTCGAGCAGGCCGCCGGCAGGGAGCTGGCCGAGCGCGTAGGCCCAGCCGAAGCCCGAAAGCAGAAAACCCAGCCGCCGCGGGTCCAGGTTCATCGCCTCGGGCATGGCGGCCGCTGCCTGCGAGAGCGCCGAGCGGTCAGCAAAGCTGAAGCAGCTCACCACGAAAAGAATGGAGATGATCAGGTAGCGTACCCGGGTTTGCCGTTCTTGGGCCAATGTTCGCGTGAACCCTCTGTGCGTCTGCTCTCAGGGCCAGATACGGCCGGGACACACTTCTTGTATGCGAGCGGGAGCGGGGTTGTAAAGGAGCGAGGGAACAGGGAATAGGGAATAGGGAATAGGGAGTAGGGAGTAGGACCGAGGGACCGAGGGAGCAAGGGAGCGAGGGAGCGAGGGAGCTAGGATGGTCACATGGCCCCGGAAGCCGAGCCTCGCACTCTGCGCGCACATGCGAGCGACAACGTGGCCGTGGTGGTGAACCCGGGCGGATTGCCCGCGGGGGCCATATTGGCATCGGGGCTCGAACTGCGCGAAGCAGTTCCTGAAGCGCACAAGCTGGCGCTCGCCGACCTGGCCGCCGGCGACGCAATCGTGCGCTACGGCGTGGTGATCGGCTATGCCAACCGCGCCATTCCGCGCGGGAGCTGGGTGCACGAAGGCTTGATGACGCTCCCCGCACCGCCGGAACTCGCCGCGTGTCCGCTGGCAACCAATGTGCCCGCGCCGCTGCCCGCGCTCGAAGGCTACGCCTTCGAGGGCTTCCGCAACGCCGACGGCACCGTGGGCACGAAAAACCTTCTCGGCATCAGCACCACGGTGCAATGCGTGGCGGCCACGGTGGAGTACGCCGTGAAGCGCATCCAGGCCGAGCTGCTGCCGCGCTACGCCAACGTGGATGACGTGGTGGCCATCACCCATCCCTACGGCTGCGGCGTGGCCATCGATGCGCCGGGCGCGGCCATTCCCATTCGCACGCTGCGCAACCTGAGCCTGAACCCCAACTTCGGCGGCGAAATTCTGCTGGTGAGCCTGGGTTGCGAAAAGCTGCAGCCGGTGCGGCTCATTCCTGCCGGAGCTTTGCCCGTTCTCGAAGAGGCGCCTTCGGTCGCGGTGATGCAGGAGGCGCAGCACGGCTTCGGCGAGATTGTGGCCAACATCCTGGCGCTGGCCGAGAAAAAACTGAAGAAGCTGAACGAGCGCAAACGCGTCAGCTGCCCGGCGGCCGATCTCGTGGTCGGCCTGCAGTGCGGAGGGTCGGATGCGCTCTCGGGCGTGACCGCAAACCCCGCCGTGGGTTTCGCGGCCGATCTGCTGGTGCGCGCCGGCGCCACGGTGATGTTCTCTGAAGTGACGGAGGTGCGCGACGCAGCGCATCTGGTGACCGCGCGCGCGGCCACGCCCAGGATTGCAAGCGAATTCCTGCACGAGATGGCGTGGTACGACGAATATCTCCGCGCCGGCGGGGCCGACCGCGCGGCCAATCCCACGCCGGGCAATGTAAAGGGCGGACTGGCCAACGTGGTGGAGAAAGCCATGGGCTCGATTGCCAAGGCCGGCTCGACGGCGCTCATGGGCGTGGCCGCCGCGGGCGAGCGCGTGCGGCAGAAAGGCCTGGTCTTTGCCGCCACGCCGGCCAGCGATTTCATCTGCGGCACGCTGCAGCTGGCCGCCGGCATGAACCTGCACATCTTTACCACCGGGCGCGGCACGCCCTACGGACTGGCCGTGGCGCCGGTCATCAAGGTTTCCACCAACAGCGGGCTCGCCGCGCGCTGGCACGACCTCATCGACATCGACGCGGGACGGATCGCCACCGGCGAAGCGACGGTCGAAGCAGTCGGCTGGGAAATTTTATCATTGGTTTTGGACGTCGCCAGTGGCAGGAAAAAAGCGTGGGCCGATCACTGGGGATTGCACAACGAGTTTGTGCTGTTCAATCCGGGGCCGGTGACGTGAGGGAAGGGAACAGGGACAGGGATCAGGGGTCAGGGGTCAGGGAACAGGGATCAGGGAACAGGGATCAGGGAACCGACGACAGACTGGCTCCGGGGCTGCCGGTGACCGACTACTGATTGGCTCCGCCAGCGCCTTACGCTTCTAAAGCATTTTCTGAGTAGCTATATCCCGAAGACGGAAAGCAGAGTCGACGCGACCAACAGGGAGCGGCGACCTTGCGAAGGAACGAAGAGGACACAGTAACTCAGAAAATGCCGTAGCTCGGCTAACCCCGCTGACCCCGCTACCTCCGCTACTTGCTCTGCACCAGCGGCTCGCCGGCGATATTCAGGTTGATGCGATAAAGGCTGCTGCTGGCGGCGATGTAGAGCGTCTTGCGGTCGGGTCCGGCGAAGGTGAGGTTGGCTACGCGCTCAGGGATCAGGATCGTGCCCAACGCCTTTCCATCGGGCGACAGAATCAGCACGCCGCCGGGACCGGCGCCGTAAATGTTACCCTCCACATCCACCTTGATGCCGTCGGGTCCGCCAAGACGCGTGTCGGCGGTGGCGTCATAAAGAAGCTTGGGGTCGGCGAGCGTGCCGTCGGGCTTGACGCGGTAGCGCATCCAGATCTTTTTGGGCTCGGAGTTATCCACATAAAGATATTTTTCTCCGGGTGAGAAGGCGATGCCGTTGGGCCGTGGCAGGTCGCTGATGAGCAGTTGCAGGTGCGCGTTATCGGCAGGCGCGCCAGCCGCGTGGTCCAGCGCGTGCGGAATGCGGTAGACCCCGTTCACCTTGAGCTGCTTGATCGGGTCTTTATCCCCCTGCGTTGGCAAGCCGTACGGCGGATCGGTGAAATAGAGCGACCCGTCGGAGCGGTAGACCAGATCGTTGGGGCTGTTGAGGCGCTTGCCCTGGTAGGAATCGACGAGCACCGTGGGCGCCTGCGCGGGATCGAGCGATTCAAATCTCAGCACGTCGCGCTGCGCGTGGCCGGCCACGGTGAGCCGGCCCTGCGTGTCGAGGGTCATGCCGTTGGTTCCCGATTCGGGCCCGCCATAGGGAGCGGACCCCTTGTAGCCGCTCGGCTGCAGCCAGATGGAAACGCCCTCACCCGGCGTCCATTTGCGGATGCTGTTCGAGGGGATGTCGGCAAAGAAGAGGCTGTCGCCCACCCACACCGGCCCCTCCACCCACTTGAACCCCGTGGCCACGCGCTCGAGCTGCGCGCCGGCGGGAACGATCGCGTCGATGGCGGGATCGCGGCGATCCACCTGCAGCGGTACCGCGACCGCCTGGTCCGTTGCATTTTGAGATGTGGCCGCGGGCGGAGGCGGGCTGTTCTTGCAGCCGGACGCGCAAAGGCAAAGAGAGGCGAGAGCGGAACAGCAGATCAAACGGCGGCGAAGGGAGCTTTGCATGGGTTTTTCCTGGTGGAGAGATTGGGTGGGGCTCGCACGGGCGCAACCATCTTCAGCGGCACGGCGCCGCAGTGTCAAGGCGACGGAACATCGGGCAGTGTCTCAGTTTGAACCTCGGCACTGCGAAACGGACCCCTGGTTATGAGTCATCCCGAATATGCGGCACGCAGATCTCGTTCAACCTCGCCTCCGCGCCACCTCGGCTCAAGCTATGCTGAGAAGTTGGAATGGAGATTTGCGGCATGGCGAAACTTGTCTACGGATTGAATCAGTCCCTCGATGGCTACGTCGACCACATGAAGCTCGGCCCGCCTGCGCCCGCGCTCTTTGAGCATTTCATCGAGCTGGTGCGTGGCCTGACAGGCTCGATATACGGCCGCCGCTTGTACGAGGTTATGCGTTATTGGGACGAAGACCTTCCCGATTGGGACGCCGACGACCGTGACTTCGCGGCGGCGTGGCGGAACCAGCCGAAGTGGGTTGTGTCGCGTTCGCTCAAGTCCGTTGGCCCCAACGCCACGCTTATCGCGGATGACATCGAGGCGGCGATACGCAGGCTGAAGGCTGAGCTGGCCGGCGAGATTCAGGTTGGCGGACCAGAGCTGGCGCAAAGCCTGACTGAGGCCGGTCTTATCGATGAGTATCGGCTCTACCTCCGCCCCGTCGTGCTGGGTAGCGGCAAGCCATTCTTTGCCGGCCCCCGGCCGCCGCTCCGCCTTGTGGCCAGCGATCTGATCGCCGAGGGCGCGATTCGGCTGACCTACGTTCCCGCTTAATCGCGCGACTCGTCTGGCGGACAGCGCCGGCGCGTCAGGCCCACTTTGGGTCGTGAGCGGAAATCCAAACTGAGACACGACCGGACATCTGGTTTCGTAGCCGGGGTGGACGGAAGCTCGGCCGGGGCCCTTTTCTCTAACGCGCGCCGCGGCGCAGCAGATGCGCGAGGAAGACTGAGAACGAGGGAATGCGCGCCTGCGGCCTGCGGCCCGGCTCTTCTGCGAGTGGAGAAGAATGGTCCGAATCCGGAGCCGGTTCCGGCTGAGGCCGAAAGCCGATCGCGGCCTGCGCCCCGAAGCCGTTGCTAGCGGCCTGCGCCCGGCCGCTGGCCGGCCCGGCTTCCTCGGCAACCTCGGGAGTGAAAACCTCGGCCGTGAACTGGTACCCGCGCCCCGGGATGGTGGCAATGCAGCGGGCGCGGTCGGCGAGCGCCTTGCGCAGGAGCGAGATATGTTGCGTAAGATTGTTTTCTTCCACAAACGATTCCCGCCAAACGGCGCGGACAATCTCTTCCTTGGCCAGGACGCGCCCGGGGTTTTCCACCAGCCACGCCAGCACTTCAAAGGTCTTGGGCAGCAGGGTGACCGGTTCTCCCCTGCGCAGGAGCGTACGGCGGGACCGGCTCAGTTCAAATTCGTCGAATCGATATAAATCGAATGGGGAAAAGGACATGGCGTGCCTTCAATCCTTCACCGAGTAGCCCTTCAGAGAGCAGCCCTTCAAAGTGCGACATGGACCGACGCGTTTATTTCTTGGACAGCCCCCGGCGGGAATCGGTCAGGAATCCCGGCATGCATTTATGGGCGCGGGGAACGCCTGGAGTGGGATAGGCTGGAATTCCTGGGTTCCATGATGAACCGGCAGGCGAGCGGCTGGCAACCGAAAAATTTGCCAGGCTGGGGGAGCCCCGGACCCACCCCCCGGGCCGCTGGCATGGGAGCGCCGCAAGCGCCTACAATGCAGAGTGTCATGGCGCAGAAAAAGGAATCGATCTTTGAAGTTGCGTGCCCGGATTGCGGGGCCATGCTCAGGATTGACCGCTCGACCGGCCTGGTGGTGAGCCACACCCCGGCCCCGCGCAAGCGCACGTTTGAGGACCTGGAGATGGCGGCCAAGGCCATGCGCGAGCACGAGGAGCGCAAGGAGTCCATCTTCAAGCAGAGCGTGGATGCGGAGCGGAACAAGGCCGACCTGATGGAAAAGAAGTTCGCCGAGGCGCTGCGCAAGGCCAAAGACGCTCCCGCGGACGTGAAGCCGCTGCGGAAATTCGACCTGGACTGAGATTTGCGGCATCCGGGCGGCCGGGCGCGCGGGCGGGCGCGATGTGCAAAACAGGGTACGCCGCCGGTGCCGTTTCTGCGCAATACTCAATACGCCGCTCCCTCCGGGCTCCGGATTGCCTGAAAATGCCGAAAGGAGAAATCATGGTGGTTGTTCCGCTCACCAAGCCTGAGAAATCGACGGGTGAGGCGCCCGGCGCCTTGGAATCCTGCAGTGTGAACTGGGTCACCATGACCGCGGCGGCAACGCTCGCGGCGGGGGGCGCCTTGATGGTGTGCGGCCGTCCGCGGGCCGGCCTGGTGGCAGCGGCTACAGGCATGGCTCTCACCGTGCTCGACCAGCAGGAGATCGTGGTCGCCTGGTGGAAGGCTCTGCCCAACTACCTGGCGGAGATTCAGGAGGTGCTGGGGCGCGTGCAGGATACGATCGACGACGTTTCGGCACAGCACGAGCGTCTCCACCGGGCCCTCACGCAGTAAGGCGATTGCGCAAATGCCCAAGGTGCCCGGGGCGAATCGCACACGGGATGACGGCGCTGGGCTCAGGCGCCGGACCAGGCTGCTGAAAGACTCAATTGAAGGTCGCTTTGTAACAAGGGCACGGCTTTAGCCGGGCCATGAACCGCGCAAATTGAGCGCGGGCTTCAGCCCCTGTTGCGTCGCGTTCCCTGCCAATCCCTGATCGAACAAGTTCTTCTGCAACATGGGACGGCCGCCGCTTCAGCTCAGATTCCCAACTGCAGCCGTCCCGCTTCGCTGACGCGCTCGCGCGTCCACGCGGGCTCCCACACCAGCTCCACTTCCACCTTGCTGATGTCGCGGATGCCTGCCAGGCGGTTCTGCACCTGCTCGACGATCATGCCGGAAGCGGGGCAATACGGCGTGGTCAGCGTCATGGTGATTTTGACGCGCTGGCGCGGCCACTTGGGCGTGGAGTCGGGATCGGGCGCCATGTCGATTTTGTAAATCAGTCCCAGGTCGACGAGGTTCAGCTTGAGCTCGGGATCGAAGCAGTCGCGCAGGGCGGTGAGGATGTCGGGTTCGGTCATCATCGCGCTAATTCTTCCGCTCGACCAGATAGCGCGCTACGGACTTGAGCCCCTCGGCGCGGCTGCCGTAGGGCGCGAGCGCGGCAAAGGCCTCTTCGATGAGCTGCGCGGCGTCGCGCCGGCTTTGCTCAATGCCGTAGACGGCGGGCCAGGTGGCTTTTTCCGTGGCCTGGTCTTTGCCCGCGGTCTTGCCCAGCTGCGCCGAATCCGCGGTCACGTCGAGCACGTCGTCGACAATCTGGAAGGCGAGGCCGGCTTTGCGCCCGAAGCGATCCAAACGCGCAACGTCGTCTCCCTGAGCGCCCGCGTAGACGCCGCCGGCCACCACGCTCACACGAATCAGCGCGCCGGTCTTGGCGCGATGAATGGCTTCCACCAGCTCCGGCGTGGGCTTTTTCTGCTCGCTCTCAAGGTCGAGCACCTGGCCGCCGATCATTCCGTCCACGGTGCCGATGGCGTTGGCGACGAGGCCCACGATCCCGACCGCGGCCACGGGCGGGCAGTCGAGGCCGGCGAGCACCTCGAAGGCGCGCGTCTGCAGCGCGTCGCCGGCGAGAATGGCCGTGGCCTCGCCGAAGGCCTTGTGGCACGTGGCCTTGCCGCGGCGCAAGTCGTCGTTATCGAGCGCGGGCAGGTCGTCGTGGATGAGCGAGTAGGTATGAATCATCTCGAGGGCCGCGCCCAGGTTTTCAATTCCCTTGGGTAAGGCGCCGGCGATGGTCACGCCGGCCTGCATGGCGAGCACCGGACGCAGCCGCTTGCCCCCGGCAAAGACCGAGTGGCGCATGGCGGCGTGGATGGACGAGGGCACGGTGTCCGCAGCCGGAATCAGCGCCTCCAGCGCGCGGTCCGTGAGCTCGGCGCCCTCCTGGATCAGCGATTTTACGTCGACGGCCATCGTTTTCATATTAGACGAGGAGACGCTCGCATTCGCCGCTCGACCCAGAACAGGCAAGCGAGCAGAAACGCGTTCACGGCGCTCACCCAGCGGCTCCAGATCACGTCGGGCGTGATGGTCCAGTCGACCGTCAGGTTCACCTCGCCCGCGGGAACGGGCACGGCGATGAGGCCGTCTTCGCGCTGCGGCAGATCGCGGACCGGCTGGCCGTTCACGCGCACGCTCCACGCGGGAAACGCGAGCAGGCGCAGAACCAGATAGCCGGCCTGCGTGGTGGCGGCGCGGATGCGCAGGTGCTCGGGGTCGGTCTCCCAGCCGGTGACTGCGGGAAACGTGGCCTGGCATGTGCCCTGCGCCGCGTTCCAGGCCAGATCCCCGTCGTCGTTCTGCTTGCCGAGCTCGATGGTGGGATCGTCCACCAGGCACGCGGCGGGCAGTCCCATGGCAATCATGGAAAGGTCCGAGTTGGGCGGCTCGTACTCCCACATGCCTTCAAAGCCCGCGCCGGAGCGAAAATCGGCGAGCGTCGAAGTGACGGTGTCCTCGGGATAACAGACCTGGAAGAAGACCTCGCCCGCATACACCGTAGCCGCCAGAAAGGCGAGGGCGCAGGCGCAGGCCATGAAGAGACGGGCGCGCCGCGCGCGCGGCCATACCGCGGCGGCGAAGAAGATGGCCATGGGCGCTTCCACGGCCTCCATCCAGCGCCAGGGATACTGCAGGAAGCGCCACTCCGGAAGCAGTTGCCAGACGGGCCGCGAGATGGGAAAGAGAAGAACGAGGACAACGAGAGGAATCGCGGCCAGCGGAATCCAGATCCGCGCGCCGGTGAGTTTCTGCGCGGGCAGCGTGCCGCGGCGCCAGCATACGAACAGGCCGGCAAGCGCGACCGCGATCATGGAGACCGAGATCGCGGAAACGGTGTGCAGAACCACGTCGTGCAGCGCCAGCACCGGGTTGGCGTGATGGGCGAAGGCCCAGTTGTTCTCAAAGTTGTAGCCGGGGTCCTCATAGGCCTGGCGAATGTCGACCCATTGGCGCTCGAATGCGGAAGGAATCCAGTAGAAGGCCGTCACGCCCAGGCCGAGCAGGGAAGCAACCGCGGCGCGCAGCAGCGGCGCCCAGGACCGGCGCAACCAAGCCCAGAGCAGCGCCAGCGCGGCCAGCAGATAGCTCGCGATCACGCCCAGAGGCGCATTCGAAAGCCACGAGCAGGCGAGCGCCAGGGCGAGCGGGACGGTCGAGCCGTCGAGTGCGCGGGAAAACAGATCGAATCCAGTTCGAAATGCAGGTCCTTCGGCTCCCTTCCGCTTCACTGCGTTCCGCGTTCGGTCGCTCAGGATGACGTCATTTTTTGGGGTGGTTGCATTGCGGTCGCGGAGGGCGAAAAGAATCAGCAGCGGAAGACAAACGCCGCCCATGAACTCAGGGAAGGCGGCGCGCTCGTAGGCGGTGAACAGCGTGAAGCCGGAAAAGATGGCGGCGCAGCCGGCCAGCGTGGAAGCGGCGTCATGGCACGCTTCGAGCGCGAGCGCGCGCGTGGCCAGGCCGGTGCCGGCGAGGATGAGAAACGTGAGCGCGATGGGCGCAACATGCCAGGAAACGTCAGGACCGAAGGGAAGGACCAGGCCGAGCGCGGCGCCCAGCATCCACGTGAGCGGCGGATAGTAAACGAAACGCGGCTCGCCCGCGCCCCAGTTGGCGCTGGGCGTCCAATGCGGATAGACAATCCCGTGCTTCCACGCGTTGGCGCAGTCAAGCCAGGAAACCAGGTGCACGTCAAAGTCGTGCCCGCAGGAATTGCCGCGAATGAGTTGCGGCGCGATGGCCGCCAGCGCGGCGAAGAGAATGACGAGCGGTCCTATTGCTTTCCCAGTTGCGTTCCCCGGTCCCCACATGCGAGGGACCGGGGGCACCCCCGATCTCTGCGCGTTGGGGTGGGTGTTCCCTGATCCCTGATCCCTGCCGGGGTCCCCGGCGAGCGGTTTTTGCTCGCTGGGGTGGCTGTTCCCTGATCCCTGCTCTTTCATGGCAGCAGCCGCAGCGTATGCCGCGTCTGCGCGGCCACCGCTCCCGGCGTAAACGGCAGCGCGAAGGTTGTGCCGCTGTACCAATCGTTCCACTGGTCCTTGAAATACGGGCTCAGGGGATTGCCGCTCTCACCCAGCACAATATTTTCCGTCGAGGCGTCCACGTTGCTCCAGTCCATGGTGAAGCGCTGCGAAGGGATCACGTCGCTGCCGATCTGCTTCACGGTAATCGAGTCGCCGCTGAAGGGCTGCGGGCCGGTGCCGAGCATGGGTGTGAGAAAAGGAAAGAACCGCGCCAGCGGATGCTCGATATCGAGCGTATGCCAGCTTCCGTAGGTCCACACGGCCAGATTGGCGGGCGCATGGCCGTCTTCCAGCCCCGCGCGCACCGCCGCCGTGAGCAGGGCGTCCCAATCTTTGTAGCCGGGCGGGAGCCACTCGGGCTTCAAGTGCATCACGATCTCTTCTTCGGCAAAGGTCGATTCGCCCCAATGATAGTCGCCGAGCGCATTGCCCAGCCTGGGCGCGAGAATCATCCGCCAGAGCGCGGCGCGCGCCTGCGTCTCCACGCTGGCCGCGGGGGAATCGAGCGCGAGCCGCCCGTCCCAGCTGCGCATCAGGTCGGCGGCCTGGCGCATGCGCGCATCGCCGTTGCCCTCGGGGCCGGGCGTGTGATCGATGGCGTAAGCGAAGCGCTCGCCGCACTCCCGGTCGAGCTCGCTATAGATATCCGTCTGCACCGCGAGCATGTCTTTAGGCGCGAGCCCGTTGCGGCCGTCGAGGGATTTGTAAATGCGCTCGATGCGGTAGGGATCGATCCACTCATCGGTGAGCGGGTATGGCGACTGGTCCGTGGTGACGCGCGCGTTGGCCGTGGCCAGAAAGCCCGAAGGCGGATCGAAGGCGCTGGGCATCGAGTCGAAGGGAATGTAGCCCAGCCACTCATGCGTGTTGTCGCCAATGGGCGCGTCCGTCATTCCATTCGGCCGCAGGGGCACTGCGCCCGCGGCGTGATACGCGATGTGCCCCTGATCGTCCGCGTAGACCACGCTCTGCGCCGGCCACGGCCATTGGGCGAGCGCGGCGGAAAACTCCGTCCAGTTCGACGCCGTATCCATCGCATAAACCGGCAGGGTGTTCAGGGCCGGGTCGTAGAGGTTCCACTTGAGCGCGAGGGGGCGCGCCGCGTCGCGGCCCGTGGCCGCGAGAATGGGATTCACCAGCGGGCCGTGCGCGGTGGATTCGACGTCGAGCACCACGTCGTTGCCGTCGCGCACATGGATCACTTCATGATCGACGGCGAGCGGATGCCAATGGCCGTCGATGCCTTCATAGTTGCCCTTGCCGTCGAGCTGCTCGTAATAGAGATCCTGCACGTCGGCCATCAGCGCGGTAATTCCCCAGGCCACATGCTCGTTGTGGCCGGCAATCACGTAGGGAAACCCGGGCAGCGTGACGCCCGCCGCATGAAAGCCGGGCGCACGCAAGTCGGCCATGTACCAGGGGCCGGGAACCGAGAAGCCCAGGTGCATATCGTTGGCGAGCAGCGGCTTGCCGCTGGCCGTGTGACTGCCGGCGATGACCCACTCGTTGGAGCCGGCCGCGCAGCCCGGGCACGTGGGCAGGCCGAGCAGCGCGAGCAGCGTCCTGATCGATTGCCGCTCGCCGGAGAATGGCGCCAGCTGCGTCTTCGAGGGCGGGTCCTCGTCCTCGTCGCCGTTCTCATCATGGTTCGAAGGCGGCGGCTGCGGCTGCGGCGCGCTGAGGTCGGTTTCCACGCCCGTCGGCGGATGGTCCCTCCAGGAGCCCACGGGATAAAGATCGGCGATGAGCTTGGGATCATGGCCGAGGCGCGCTTCCACCACGCCGCGGCCCAGCTTGGTGGCGGCGCGCGTGTCCAGCGTCTGCACCATCATCAGGCCCACGGCGATCGAATCGGCGCCCGTCCAGGGCTTCGGTGAGTAGCGCAGCAGGCGGAACTCGGGCGGAAGCGCATCGGCGCGCTGCGCCATGTAGAGATTCACGCCGCGCGCGTAGTCGTCGAAAAAGGTGCGGTCCTGCGCGGAGAGATGGCCGTAAACGCGCTGGGCGACGCGCGCAATCTGAAGCACGCGCTGCGTCTCATCGTGGACGAGCAACGCGCCGCCCAGCACCTCGGCCAGCGCGCCCTCGGCGTTGCGGCGGAACATGTCCATCTGCCACAGCCGATCTTGCGCGGTCACGTAGCCCTGGGCGAGGAAGAGATCGTCCTGCGTAGCTGCGTCGATGTGAGGCACGCCGTGCGCGTCGCGGCGGACGATAACCGGCGCAGACAGGGCCGGCGCCGCCGATCCTTGCGAGCCTGGGCCGGCGACGTGTACGTCGCCGTCGAGCTGCGGCAGCGCGGCCAGCGCAACCGCGCGCAGCCAGAAGAGAGATACGCCGGCGGCGATGAGTAGAAGCGCGAGCAGGGTAGCGACGGTCCAGAGAACGACCCGCGGCCAGCGGCGCTTGCGCGCGCGGCGCTGAGACCGCGCGTGTGCACGGGGGAGTGGGTTCTCTGCGGCCATTCGTCAGCAACAGGATACCGCCGGAAGTCACGGCAAGTGGCTCGGCAGGCCTGCCGGAGGGTGCCGTCTAGCTTCTCATTCGAGGCTTACAGTCGGCGGAGCAACTTTGCCAAAGTTATATGGAACCGGCGGGAACTCGGGGTTACATGCGGCGACCTGGGCTCGGGCGGAGGCAATCGAAAGAGGGTTTCCGAGCGCGTTCAAGGTCGGAACGCGAAATCTGCGATCTTTAGCGATGTATCCGGGCAGGGGTAGGCAGGCTTTCGCCGCCAGGTCCTTCCCTGGCTGACTAGGATGGTAATGCGATCCAAAGAGCAAAGAAGCCAACCCGACAATCGTGTAAGGAGCCATTGCAATATACCCGAGGCACCACGTACCCATGCCTCCGCATTTGTTCCATCCGGGAGGAGTTTCAAGAAGCTTAAGCCGGGACCCGTCGGGGAGCGTCAGACTCGATGGTTTGACCCACACGTACCCGTTTCGCTTTCCGGGTATCGGCGTCCGCTGACGCCAGACGATTCCAACGACGGGCGTGCCCGCTGGAATGAGAACGTACCCGCTAGTAGTCAAATCCTCTGCGACCGCCATGCGGACGGTCTGACGCTTCCTTGCGATTAACGAAGAGACGGCCTGCAAGAGCACCAGATTCACCTGAGTCCCCTTGGGTAGCGACGCAAACACCACTTGCGGGGACGGGACCGTCTGCTGCGCCGCCAGCAGCGGCGAGAGCACGAGGCACAACGCCAATTGGGAAACTTTACGCATCGTTGTATCTCCTTATTCAGAGGGCGCAGGCATGGGGTAGGCCGGATTCGGCGCCTGCGGCTGGAGCGCGGCTGCCTGCGTGTGAGAGGCTTCGCGATTCTCGTAAATGGTTTTCCCGGGCAGCCAGTAGAACACGATGATGGAGACCACGGCGCCCACGACGCCCATTGGGGCCCCGAGCAGGAGGCAGCCGGGGGCCCCGCCGCCCCCGGTCGCGCCCAGCGCGCAGCCGATCGCGGCAAACGCGGCGATGGTGATGTTGCGGTCGCGGGAAAAATGCCGGCGGCGCACCTTCACGATCTCCGCGCGGCTGAACTCGTATTCGCGGTCCCCTATCCGCCCGAAGGGAAGGGGACCGGGCAGGTCGCAATCGAGCGCGCTATCGCTCGCGCTGCGAAACTTGCAGCGGACGGTACCGATGCGAATCGATTCCACGGTGATGTCGTCGCCCGGCGCGAGCGCCTGGACCTTTTCCCAGCCCTGCGCTCCACCGGGCGCCGGATTGGCGGCATAGCCGGCCGTTTGACCATGAAGGGCAGTGGCCAGCAGAGCAACACTGAAGAAGACTTGCGTGAGCTGTTTCATACTCTGCGAGGTTAGGCCAGGCCAAAGCTCGCCGTGCAGGCGTATGGGACAGTTTCCCAGGTGTCACATCCCGCGGTTTGGATCAGGCAGGGGCCGCGCCGGCCGTGAGCGCCGCCTCAATGCCGCGCAGGTGCGCGAACGACTCCGGGCCGAGCAGGCGATAGGTGAGGGGAAAACAGCCTGAGGGCAGCTCCGTGGCGGTGACCGCGTCGCACACCACGCCGGAGGCAGCTTCGAGTCCGCGCTTCCATCCCGGCCGCGTCGCGTCGCGCACCAGCAGGCTTTCCGGCGCGAGGCCCGCGGCGATCAGCATGGTGCGCGCAATGCGCTGAAAATCGCCCCAGCGCGAGGCGATGCCAATCAAATCTCTCCCGTGCTCCGGCAGGTAGCGCTGCAGGTGCGCCTGCAATTCCGGTGAGACCGGCTGCACCTTGAGCACGGCGAGCTCCACGCCGGGGGGTAGAATCTGCCGCACGAGCAGCGCCTTGCTCGGCAGGACTACGGGAATGGCGCGCGTAAGCCGGCCCTGCCCGCGCGCGTCTTGATCCGGCGTGCCTTGCCCCAGCGGACCCTGCTCGCCGCACTCCTCCGGCGCGCAGCCGGCCACGGGCAATGCCAGCTCCTGCTCCATTTCGAGCACTACAATGCGGCGCAGCTCGGTGTCGGGCTCGATGACCAGCCAGCGCGCGGGCGGCTCAAACGAGAGCCATCGGCGCAGGCGCGCGCGCAGCAGCGCCTCCGGGGCGCCCAGCTTGCGCGCCCTGGCCGCGAGCTCTCCGATGAGCTGGTCGATGGCCAGCTCAGGCGTAAGCGGGGTGGAGGGCCGCGCGCTGCGCACAAAAACCCCGCTGCCATGGCGGAACTCCACCCATCCCTGGCGCTCCAGCTCGCGATAAGCCGCGCTGGCGGTATTGGAGTGGATTTCAAAGCGGCGCGCCAGCTCGCGTGTGCTGGGCAGCCGCGCCCCGGGCAGCATCTCGCGGCTGAGAATGGCGAGCACGATCTGCGTCATCAGCTGCTCGCGCAGCGAAACCTCGGCGGATTTGTAAAGCCACAGGCGCATAAATACAGTGGTCAGTGATTAGTGATCAATTGCAGTATGAACCAGGAGTCTAGAGATGGTTGCATAAATGGGTTTGTAAAAGGGCACGGCTGGCAGGTCAGGGCTGGTAGGTCAGGGCTGGTAGGTCAGGGCTTCAGCCCTGACTGACTGCCGCAAAGGCCGCATAAACATTGGGGCTTTAGCCCCTGAGGGGATTCTCTTCATGGCCTTAATCCATTTATGCAACCAGTTTTATGAGTCTACGCGGCCACGGCCTCGGCGCGGGACCTGAAACGGCCATGGACCAGCAGGCAGGCCATAAGCAGCGCGATCGCACCCAGCACCAGCACGCTGCCTTCGGGCCCGTCGCCGCCGCCGCTCAGCAGCGGATTGCCCTTGGGGCCGGCGCTGAAAAGATGGCCGTGCGCGGGGATGCCGCTGTTGGCGGTGCCGTAGAAGTAGGTCTCGCTCCAGTCCCACGCCGCGTGGCAGCCGATGGCCCACCACGCCGAGCCGGTGACGCGCACGCTCACGCAGAACACAAAGCCGATGCCGGCGGCGGCAAGAATACCCATCCAGTTTTCGCCGTTGTTGGAAGTATGAATCAGCCCGAAGAGCGTGGAAGTAACCCATGCCGCCTGCCAGAATCCGCTGCGTGGGGCAGCCCTTCGCTCGAGTGCGAGGCACGGGAAGAGCCCCAGCAGCGCGACCAGGTAAACGCCGGGCGCATCGTTGCGCGCGGTGGCGAACGCGTAAACGCAAAGGACGATCTCGAGCGTGAGCGCCCACCAGAAGTTCAGGCCGCGGGTGAGCGTGAACTGAAGATAGCCGCGGAAAAGGCCCTCCTCCACGCAGCCCACCAGCAGATAGGCGCAGGCCCAGAGCGCGGCCAGGCGCAGAGCATCGGCGCCGTTGAGCGCCGCGGGGCCGAAGTGCAGCCAACCGCCCATGCCCAGCGCGCCCACCAGCGCTGAGAGCGCCGCGAATCCTGCGGCGAATCCCAGAAGGAAATGCGGCAAGGCGCGCCGAGGGGCGAGATTAAAGTCCAGCAGCCGGCGCTGCTCGAGCGCGGCCATCAGCGCTCCGGCGCCGATCATGGCCAGGAACGGAATCAGCTCGATGAGAGCCACCGAGCCGGCGGAAATTTGGCTGTCCTCGTGAACCAGGTTGGCGGTCACGAAAATCGTGCCCACCACAAGGCGGAAAAGATAAAAGAGGCCGTAGGCGAGAGCGATCGACCATCCGGCGCGCAGCCCCGCGGGCCCGGCAAAGACCCAGAAGAGTCTTCGCTTCCCGGGCGCAGGCCGCTCAGAAGGGACAACCGGGCCGGGCGATGGGGTCATGGAACAACATTTTAGAGCCAGCGTGGCGCCGGAGCGCGCAGGACTGCGCGGGGCGCGCAAGCGGAGCCGCGGAATTCCTGTCCAGTAATTCGCCGGCCCCGGGGGCTTGCGCCCTCGAGGCCGGAGTTCTCATGCTGGAAGGCGCGTTATTCCCTTTCCGTCGGGGGGTTGGCCACTGCAAGATAGTTCTTCACGCTGAACACCCCCGGCACCCCGTTGGCGCGTAGAAAAGCCACGTTCCTGTCGGCCACGGTATCGACCATACCGAACAGCTCCACATTGCCGTTCTGCACCGCGATGCGGATGGGCGCCTCGGGATCGATGGCATAACGGTTCAGCGTGGGGTACCCATAAACGGCCCTCGCCACGGCGACGCGGATGCGGTTATCCATGGGAGAGATGGGATCGACCTGGATCTGGTCCACGACATTCTTCACTCCCGGTGTGGTTGCCGCCAGGGCCAGCGCGGAGTCCTTGCTCACCGGGTCGAGAGCGTATCCGCCCAGCGTGGCCGCGCCATTGGTCACCTTGAGCGAGATGGCGTTAAACACGTTGCCGTAGCCCACGCGGTCATAAGCGAGCTTCTCGCCGAGCTTCTTTTCGAGATCGCTGTCAGAGACGCTCGCGCCCGCCACCTGAATCTGGTTGTTGACCGCGGTGACGCCTTGGGCCTTCCGCACGCGCTTGGCCGCGTCGATCTTGTCCTGATAAAGACTCACGGTGCCGGTGAGCGTGGCCACGCCGTTCTCCACCTTCACGCTGACGTTGTTGAATTGCTTCTTGTCCAGGCGGGCCGCAGCGCCGCTTGAAGCAGAGCCATTGCCGGCCGGCTGCGCGCTTGCTGCGGAGCTCCCGGCCCCCGACCCAGATGCCAGCGACATTTGGGGAAGGCACAGGAGCGCTCCGGCAAGCGATGCAACCAGGATTTGCGTCCTCAATGTCTTCTCGCCTTTCATGCCGATTCTCCTTTGTTTCGCTTCAATTTCCGTGCCCCTAATCCCCGGGAGGAACTCCACCCGTGCGCGGCACGCGTCTGTATAAACCCGGGTTCCGGGCGCAGGTTGTGGGCGGCATAAACCAAAAGAATAGTAGGGCGTGCACCCTCCATTCGGCCGATTCCGATTTCCCCCGGGCCGTGGCGGCGGCAGGTGAGGACAACTTGATTGCTGCTGGCGTTCATCTCAGCTCGGAGGGTGGAGGTGCAAGCCATCAACCGCAATCCGCTGGCTTTTCGGGAGAGAATTTCTGCCGCAACCATTCTTGCGCTCTTTTTCCTGTGCCCGTGCTTCCATGCGCAGTCGATTCCCGCGACCCTCCGGCAGGGCTCCCTGCATGGATTTCTCCTGCTCAAATCTCAGGATGGCAAAGTGATCGCGGCCGGCGACCAGATCGATATCGTGCGCGGGAACACCATCCGCTCCGAGCTCGCGTTTCATTTCGGCGATGGGTCGGTCGACGACGAGGTGACGGATTATCGCCAGGGCAAGACCTTCGAACTGCTGCGCGATCACCACATTCAAAAGGGGCCGTCGTTTCCTCAGCCGCTCGACCTGACGATCGATAAGACAAAGGGCGAGGTCACCTGGCAAGAGACAAAGGACGGTAAAAGTGACGTCCAAAGCAAGCACATGGACCTGCCTGCGGACCTTGCGAACGGAATGGTGCCGCTGGCGATTGAAAGCTTCCCCGCCAATACCGCCGAATGGAAGGTCTCCTACCTTGCCGCCGACCCCAATCCGCGCATCATTCAGCTTTCCATCAAGCGGGAGGGCGAGGACCGCGTGGAAGTGGGCGGGGCCGGCCGCCGCGCGGCGCGCTTCGACCTGCACATTGAAATCGGCGGCGTGGCCGGAGCGGTTGCGCCCATGCTGGGCAAGCAGCCGGCAGACATCACCATGTGGGCCACCGTAGACGCTGTGCCCGTGGTCATCCGGACAGAGGGCGCGCTTTATCCCAAGGGTCCCATCTGGAATGCGGAATTCACCAGTCCCATCTGGCCGCAGAATCCCAGGAGCCCATAAGCGCGTTGCTCGCAATCCAGCTTCAGCGAGGGCTGCGCGGTGTGCGTAGAAACGGATGCACAGGCGGCTTTGTCAGCGGAGAACATCGGTCAACGCGATGCACCTTGCACAGACGAGTCAACGGTAGTCTCTTGGGTCTATACAGCCGTCGTAATCCGCCTTGAGAATTTTTATCCAATCCGTCCCATTGATCCCGCGCCGGTTTGCGACGGTAGGGCTCATCGGGTAGGCGCAGGCAATTTCAATCCATCTGTTCTGCTGCTTGGACAGAGCCTTGACTTCGTCTGCAACCTCTGATAGATCCTGGTCCTGAGAAAAGACAATTGCCACATCGTACTCTTTCCTCACTGCCTTCCCGATCACGTCCAGAGCAATTCTTACGTCGATACCCTTTTCTTCGCCGTGAAGAAAGGTGTGAAGAGATCCATCCGGAAGGGTGACGCTCTTATTTCTGTAGCGCAGCGGCCTCGAGAATACCTGGATACCTTGGCGCCCCATCACTCGCATTTTATTGATCCAGAATTTATTCCAACGAGGGTCGTCGCTCGAATCGGGCACGCCGGTGTAGAAGTGGACGCCGGTCAGATTCCATCCCCGCATCCTGGCTACACATTCACTCAGCTTCTGGATATCGTAGTTCGGGTAATAGTAACCAAAGGCAGCCTTGCAGGGATGGAATAGGTTCTGACCATCGATAAAGGCAACGGCTTTCTTGATTGCTGGCTCAACCAACGTCATCGAATTTGGCCCCAAAAGAATAACCCCGCCCGAGAGCCCTTTCGGGCAAATCGGACGGGGAGCAATTACGTTCTTTAGACTACATAAAGTTCCTGAAGGTTTCAAGCATAATCCCACATAAGTCGCAGAAAGCCGGCTACGCCGCAAGTGCATATTTACGACTTTAGTCGTGCCCGAAAACCTGCATAGCGGCTGGAACTCTACCCCAGGAGACGCTCTCTATTTTCCCTCGCCATTTTTGCAACCAGATTCAGCGATACCGCCGGGTGTTTTTGATCACCATGGAGAAGACGCCGGACTCGTCGCGGGCCACCACCAGGGAGAGATGGCGGTTGATGGCCACTTCCGCCTGCAGCAGCTGCTGGCCGGTGGTGTTCACGTCGGTGGCGTAGGTGAGGGTGACGTTGCGGCCGATTTGCTCCTGCACGGTGATACGCGAGGTGGAGTTGCCGAAGGCGCCCAGGTAATTGGGATCGATCTTGACCGAGCCTGCGCCGAAGAGCTTTTGAATGCGGCTGCTCACGGTGGCGTTGAGCGCGCCGCCGAGCAGGGCGTCGGTGGAGGGGTTGTTGATGGCCTGCTCCTGCTGCTGCGTGTAGAGGCGCTGCTGGCTCTGGGTGTGGCCGAGGGCGAGCAGCGCCACCACGTCGGACTCGGGCAGCGGCGGATCGCTGCGATACGTCACGGCCATCTGGTCCGGCGACCCGTGCAACCCGAGGGTGATGTCGTAGTCCTCCACGTGCGCCGTGGCGGTAAGGTCGATGACCGGCTCGATGCGCACCGGGTTGGTGAAGTCGATGGCGCCGCGCTCCAGCTCGTAGCGCGTTCCGGCGATCACGGCGCTGCCTTGCGTAACCGAGACGCTGCCCAAGAGCGACGGCGTGGCCACCGTGCCGCGCAGGCGCAGGTCCACGTCGCCGGCCAGCTTGGCGAAAGCGTTCTGGAAGTTCAACTGCGGCGAAGAGACGATGTGCACGTCGAGACGCACGTGGTTCGAGGGCGCGTCCGGCGCCGTGACCGGGCGCACGGAGCCGGCCTGCGCCGCCAGCGCGGCGATGTCGAGATCGGGGCTGGCGTTGAAGCGCGTGATGAGCACATTGCCGGAGAGCAGCAGATTGTTCTGCGCGCCCTCCAGGCGCAGCGTGGCGTCCGCCAGTGAACTCACTCCCTGCGGGTAGCGGATGCGGATGCCTTTGCCGGTGACCGAGAGATCGGCGTAGAGGCCGTGCTGATAGCTGAGCGAGCCGCCCACGCTCAGCAGGCCTCCGCCGCTCATGGCCGTGAGCGAGACCACGTCAAGCCGGTTCTGATTGAATTCGAGCGTGCCGTGCAACTGGCTCAGGCCGTTGGGAAGGTCTTCGAGCGAAAGCGAGCCGTTTTCGAAATCGATGCGCCCGCGCAGCGCCGGGTCCTTGAGCGGACCGTGCGCTTCCACCTGGAATGTGGAGGTTCCGCCCGCGGTGAGATCGGGATCGAGGGTTTCAGCCAGCTTGAAATTGACCGAGCCGCTGGCGGCGAGATCGATGGTGCGCGCGCCCTGGAGATCGAGGCTGCCCTGGGCGCGCAGATCGGTGTCTTCGCCGGTAATGTGCAGCGGATCGAGATGCACGCGCCCATCGGCCAGGGTGGCGTGGACCTGGCCCTCGCTCTCAAGATGCACGCCGGCCAGGGTGACGGCCACGTCCTCGAGCCGCGCCTCGCCGTGCATCTGCTCCGGATGGCGCAGCGGCCCGGCCACGGTGACGGTGCCGGCCAGCGCCGATTCGCCGTTGATGGCACGGATGTGCGCGACGCGCAGCAGGGCGCCGATGTCGAAGTGAGAGAAGTTCAATTGCGCCTGGGTCAGGTAGTCGCCGTTCATCGCCGTCTGGCCCTTCACAGAAAGCGCGGCGCCGGCGAAACGCGTGGAGAGCGTGTAGCCGAGCGAATTGCCCGCCGTGTGCACGTCGAGGAACGCGTCACCGAGCTTCTCGCCCGCGAGCGCGAGCGAAGTGATCTCGGTGTGGCACTCGAGGCGGGGATCGTCCAGCGTGCCGGAACCGGAGAACGAGCCGTTCAGGGTGCCGGCAATCTCCACGTCGTTTCGCTCGAACCATGCCACGCGGGCAATGTCGAAACCGGGAATGGTGGCGTCGAGGGCGAAGCGGCCGCTGCGCGCGTCGTAACTGCCGGAGCCGTTCACGCTCCCTCCCGGCGCGGACACGGTGACCGCGGAAATCTTCCACACCTGATTGGCAAGCGCGCCCTGGGCGCGCAGGTGCGTGACCGGCTCGCCATAGACGGTGCCGTTCTCCAGCTCCATCCATCCCGAACCGCCCAGCGCGCGCACCGTTCCATCGGCATCAAACTGCGCGCTGAGCGTGCCCGTGACCGCCGGGCCGCGCCCGAGGAACGGCTGCAGGTCTTCCGCGTTGACGTTGGATGCCTGGGCGTGGAGGTGCATCACCGACTCGGCGTTGAAGCCCGGCTGGCTTCCATCGGCTGCATCCAGCGTGCCCCCGAAGGCGAGGCGCATGGGCCCGCGAACGGCCAGAGCGTGCAGCACGGCGATGCGCGCGGAGGCGTAGCTGCCATCGGCTTCGAGAGAGTCGAGGCGGATGGAGCGGGGCTGGCCCGCGGCGCCGTTTTCGCCCGGCCCTTCGGGCCCCGGCATTTCCAGAGTGAGATCGGTTGCTTTGAGCTCTCCGCTGAGGTGCGGCTTCACCAGCGCGCCGGCCCAGGTGCCGGTGAAGTCGGCTTCGCCGCCAAGCGAAACCGGCAGCGCCGCGGCGCCGGTTCTGCCGTTTCGCTTGAGCCCCAGAGCGCGCAGAACAGTATCGAACTCGCTCAGGTCGCGCGTATGGAAATCGACATTGAGCGCGGTGGGCCCGGTGAGCGGGTACGCGCCCAGCTCGCCGTGCGCGCTGAACGTGCTCTGGGGCAGATGCAGCTCCAGCTGGCGCAGATTCACGGAGCCGTTTCGTTGCGTGTAGGTGGCGTCGATGGTGCCGCTGGCCGGAACCTCCGGCGCCGCCGGAGCGGCAGCGGGTGGGGAAAGATCGAGCTTCGCGTCCACGGCGACGGTATTCGCATCGCCTTTCACCCAGGCAGCGTTGGCCGTCCCGTTCACCAGCGAGGCGAAGCCCAGCCGCTGGAACGGCGGCTCGCTCACCATGTCGAGCAGGGTGTCGAGCGAGACGTTCCTGAAATCGGCCGTCACTTTGCCGTCGACGGGAATGGTCAGCTCGGCTGGGTTCGGTTCTGGGTGCGCGCGCGCCGCCGGATTGGCAAGAGAACGCACCGCTGCATGCGGACCGGGAGCCTGCAAAGTCGCGCCTCCGGGAACCTGCGGCAGCCAGTGCGCCAGGTCGACCGCGCCTTCGATGCTCCCGCCCTGGTGCAGCCGCGCCACGATCGAGGAGATGAGCAGACGGTTGGCGTCTGCGTGCACGCGCGCATCGAGCTCGATGCCGCGCTCGTCAACGCCGGTGCCGATGTAGGCGCCGTCGGTCACATGCACCGGGCCGTCGATGCGGAACTCGCCCGCGGCGCCGGCGGCGTCAAGGTCGAGGTGCGCCAGGCCCTCCGGCGCATTGGGATAGCCGGTGATGGCGTCGAGCAGGCGCATGTCGAAGTCGCCGGCAACCTTCCCCTGCCAAGCGGGCCGCGAAAAATCCTGGAGCGAGCCGGTCACGCGCAGGGTCCGATCTTTCTGATCGGGGCCGTGCGCCGTGATTTCCAGGCTGCGCAGATAGGCGGCGTTGCGCGTCAGATCGAGCGCGGCATGCAGCAGCGCATGCACCTCGGTCGACTTGTTCCGCGGCAGGGTGCGCTTGAGGTTGAGATCCCGCGCGCCGATTTCCGCGTGAAAACTCTCCGCTGCGCCTGTATGCGGCGCAACATAGCTGAGCGCGAGAGAGACGTCGCTGGCGGTGAAGTCGAGCGGCGCATAGCGATTCTGAAAATCGAACGAGGCGGCGCGGTTGTCCACGTCGAGCAGGCCCTGTTCCACCGTCACGCGTCCGGCGCGGAGATCGAACAGCCGGTCGAGATCGGGCTCGCTGGGCTTGCGCGGCTTGAGCGGGTGCGGCTGGTTGGTTTCGCCGTCGGGATACACGATCAGGTGAATCTGCGGCCGCGCAATCTCGAGATCGTCGAGCAGAATGCGCGGGCTCAAGAAACCCAGCACGCTCAGGTCCACGCGCAGGTGGTCGACGCGCGCATAGGGCGCCTCGCCCGGCGCTTCCAGGCCGTGAATCACCAGGCCGTCCACGTCGGCCTCGAGCTTGAGCAGGCGCCAGTGAAACTGGGCAATCTCCACCCGTCCGCCGGTCAGCTGCTCGATCTCTGCCACCAGCCGGTGGCGAACAAGATTCTCGAATGCCGTCGAGCTCATGTAGAAATAGGCGCCGATGGCGGTGAACACGGCCAGTGTCACCAGGCCGGCGAAGGAGAGCGGGAGATGGCGGAACAGGAACCGGCGCAGGCGGCTCCACTCGCGGCGCTGGGGCCGCGGCGCGTCCATCTGCAGATTGGCGCGCGCCTTCATTCGTCCTCTCCTCCGGTCGCGTTTTGCCCGGCTCCGGAATCGAGTAACGGCACGAGAGTGGGATCGAGCACCTCCACCTCGCCTTCCTTGCGCAGGTTGGCAAGCCAGTCGTCGAACAGCGCATTCACCTGCTGTTGCAGCAGGATCTCTTCAATGCGCGGCGCCACCTGTTCGAGCGGCGGCACCGGCTCGCCGGGCGCGTACTGCGGCAGCAGCGTGTCGTTGTAATACTTGGCAATGTCCTGCTGCGCGATGCGGATGCCGGGACGGAATCTCTGCTCGATGAAGCGCAGAATCTCCAGCCGGTAACGGAGGTAGGCCTCGACGCGCTCGGGCGTGAGATTGTGCGCGGCAAGAAACGTAGCCCAGCCCGCGTCCGTGGCGCAATTTTCACGAACGCAGGCGGGCAGCTCCCGGCGAATTTCACCCAGGCGCGCGTCCACTTCCGCCTGGCCGGGCATGGCGGCCTGCGCGTCCTCCTTCCCGATCTGCTGCTCGATGAGCGCGCGGCTGATCAACTGCTCCAGCGCGTGCGGGCGGGTGAGCGTCTGGCCGGCGTTGTTGGGGTCGAGGACGGAAAGCCGGATCTCTTCGTCGAGATCGCTGGAGAGAATCACATGGCGGTTGACCACCGCGACCACGCTGTCGAGCACCGCGGGCGGCGCCGACGCAGATGGCGGAGATGGCGGCGTTTGCGCGCCTGCCGCGACCGCCGGTGCGCAGGCGAGAGCCAGCGCCATCCCTCCCCGGCGCATCAGCGCGCCTGCATGGCTCATCCGGGTTGAGAAGCGTCTGCGCATCAAAAGGCCTGCCCCAGGCTGAAGACGAAGTTGAAATGCGGCGCGTGCCCCACGTAGGGGCTGGTGTAATCCGGCGCCTTCGAGTAGTCGATGTTGACGGGATAGATGGGCGGATTCAGGTTATAGCTGAAATCGAAGCGAATGGGCCCGACGGGCGTATGGTAGCGCAGGCCGATGCCCGGCTCGTGGGAGAAATAATTAAAGCTGCACTGTCCCTGCTTGCCGGTGGAAGTGTACGGCCCCGACGGGATCGGATTCGCAATCTGGTTCGCGCCTTCGTTCAGGTCCCTGCACAGGTCCACCTCCGGCTGGTGGAAACGCGTGGCGCTGATCCACGCGTCGCCGGCGTTGGTGAAGACGTTGCCCATGTCGTGAAAGAGCACAAAGCTGACGGTATTCCCGAACCAGGGCAACGGCGGCGGCGGAAGGCGCAGCTCCGTGCTGTCGATGAGGCTTCCCGCGCCGCCGATGGGAAACCCGGTCTCGGGATCGCGCGGCCCGGCTGCGTTGAAGGGAAAACCGCGCAGGGTGGTGGGTCCTCCGGCGTAGAGGCGTTCGGGCAGCGGAATCAGCTCGCTCGCTCCCGCGCCGAAAGCGCGCATCTGGCCGTAGCGCGTGTCGCGGGCGAGCACGAACTTGTCCTTGTCGAAGCCGTAATAACTGGAGTTGGTGACGTCGATGCGGTTGAATTCGGCCTGCGCGCCGAAGTGCCGCTCGGAAAAGAACTCCTGAAAGCTGGAGTAGGTGCCGCGGCGCGCATCCATGGGCTGGTCGCGGGTGTCGCGGATCCAGGTGAAGGAGGGTCCGCTCACGCGCGTCGCCGCGGCCAGAGAGGAAATTTCCGCCGGATAAACCTGCAGCGTATCCGCGGCCACCTTGACGCGGCGGAAATCGATTTCGTAGATGAGCGTATTCGCCTTGGAGAGAAATGATCCGGGGTTGAGAAAGCTCTGGGTGAAGCGAATGTCACCGGAGAGCCGCGAAGCCACGTAGGTGGCCACGTCTTCGCTGTTGGCGTAGCCGCCGGAAAAGTTGAAGCCGAAGTTGCGCGCGCCCCCAAGGTGCGGGATCTGGTACAGCAGCTCGATGCTCTGTTCGAGCAAACCGTAAGTGCCCTGCAGCGAAGCCGACTGCTCTCTGCCGAAGAGGCCGTTGCGGGTGATATCGGCCAGCACCCGCGGGCTCACGCCGGTTTTGCCGTTGGGACTGCAGGCCACGCCTCCGGCCAGGGCGCCGGCGCAGTTGTTCTGCGGCTGCCCCGTCTGCGCCTCGAAGCCGAAGCCGTAAGTCAGCGTCCAGCGCCGCGCCTCCGCGAGCTCCAGCAGGACAGTTTTTTCCGGCTCGTCGCCGGTGGGGTTTTCCACCGCGGTGTCCACTTCATTGAAGAGCGCGTAGTTGTACAGGGTGCGCTGCGTATCCTGGAGCGCCGTTTGATTGAGCGGGTCGCCGGCATGAATGGTGATGGCCCGCGCCACCGTATCTGCGCGCGTGTACGTAAGCCCGGAGATGAGCACCTTGCGCACGAACACCTGCTCGCCCTCGTGGACGTGAAAAACCACGTCGGATTTATTGGGATTGTCCGCCTCCACCTGCTGGCCGACGTCGACCGCAACCTGCTCGAATCCGCGGCTCATGTAGGCCGTGAGCAGGGCGTCGCGGTCGCCGGAAAGATTTCCCGGCGAAAGCAGCTGTCCCGGGGTGGTGTTGAGCAGCGGCGTCAGCGCCTTGGCGTCCATGTGCTCGTTGCCTTCGATCTCGACCGTGCCCACGCGCATCTGCGGCCCCTCGTCGATATGGTAGGTGACGGTGAGCGGGGCCTCTTTGCTCACAATGGGCGGGGCGACGGCTGCCAAGGGGCCGGTATCGGCCAGGATGGTTTCCGGAGTGCTCGTCTCCGGCGTCACCTTCACGCTGGCGAATCCGTTGTTCTGGTAAACAGCCTCGAGCGCGCCCACATCCGCGGCCACCAGCGATTGGCTGTAGGCGCCATGGGGGTCGAGCGGAGCGGCCGCGTGCACGCTCAGCAGGGCCATCAGCACCGGGGTATCGAAGTAGCGGTTCCCGGTGATGATCACATGCTCCACGCGCCGGCGCGCACCGAGCTGGACGCGGAAGACGATGCTCTCGAGCGTGGTCCCTTGCGATTGCTGCTGGTGCGTCACCTTGGCATCGAAGTAGCCTAGGCGCTGGTAGTAGTCGCGCAGACGGCGGTTGCCTTCGTTGAGCAGGTCTTCGTCCACCGTCCCTTCTTCATAAACCGGGACCAGGCGCTTGATGCGGTCCGGCCCGATCTTGGCCCCCTCCACATACACGCGCACCACCGGGCCGCGGGTCGCGGAAAAGCGAAAGTTCACCACCTTGGCCGCCGCGTCGTACGGCGCCGACTCGAGCTTGACGTCGGCCTCGAGCCGGTCCTCGCTCTGGTAGTGGCGGAGCACGCCGTCCAGGGCGCGGTTGACGGTGTCGTGATCCACGTGCGCGCCGGAGCGCAGATGCGCGTAGCGCCGGAATTCCGCGGCGCTGATGCCCGGCTCGCCGTCGATGGCCACCTTGCCCACCCGCGCCTGCGGCCCGGAGGCTACGCGGAAAGCGATGTCGACCAGCTGGTTGTCCTCGTGAGGCGTCAGCGCGGAGTTGATGACCGGCTCATAGTAGCCGTTGGCCGCCAGCGTGGCGCGCATCTGATCGAGCGCGCGGCTCATCTTCTCCGGGGTAAAGCGCGTGCCGGCATCGAGCTGCGATGCGCGCTCAAGCTGGGCGTTCATGGTGGCCCCGCTGGCTCCGTCAACGCCGACTACGCCGATGAAAGTCCGCGGACGGCCGGCAAAGGTGAGCGCCACCCCGCCCGGCGCGCGTTCGCCCTCGACCTGAAGGGCATCGAAGAGCCCGGTTGCGTACAGCGCGCGCAGGCTGTTTTCCACGTCTTCGCCGTCCAGCGGCTTGCCCACCGCCACCGGCAGATGCTCGGCGATGGAAGCGAGCCGGCCGGCGGGTACGCCGGTAAAGGAGATGGCCGTAACCGCGAGACCCTCCAGCGAGCCGCCTGGGGGCGAGCCGCTTGCCTTCGCACTTCCGCCGGGCGATTGCTCCGCAGCAGCCGCCGGGGGCGCAGCCGCAGAGGAAGGGGTCGCGGCTGCCGGCTGCTGGCACCAGGCGGCAGCCCCGCCTCCGCCGGCCAGCGTCAACATCAGCAATGCGGCCAGGCCGGCGGCCATGCCCAGCACCGGGCAGCGTGGCAGTTCGAACCCGGCGCAGGACCGGGGAAGACGCATGCGCTGGCGGGAACGGCCGGGAGCCTGCCGCCGGATATTCTGCCCCCGCTCCCGGTCAAGCTCCGCTGCCGGCATCGTCCACCACAAGGCGTTATCTCTCCAAAAAGCGCAGGAAACCCCACCGGATTCCTCGGCGGCAACCTGCCGGGCAGCACCGGGGAGCTCATTTTTCTCCAACCCGGCGCCCCAACAACAGTTTTTGAGTCTCTGGATGGACGTGAAAGCAACCTTAAATGAATCTGGACACTCCACACAAAGTGAAGCACCGCCGCACACCGCCTGCCTCCTCTTTATACTAATGAGGTAGGAAGTTCAGCGCACGACACCGGTTTCTCAAAGTAAGCCGAAGGAAGCGTATGCCGGAATCCTCGACCCCCACGCAATCCAAGAGCGCGAAGACCGACAACAGCCAAGACCAGGCGTCTCCGTCCGGGGCTCGAAGCAACCGGCCGACCCCCTTTTCGCCCGCAGCTTCGCCCGATCCCAGTGAAGCGCTGGCGCTGGCGCGCGCCCAGGCCGGCGACCACCACGCCTTTGCCCAGCTTTACTCCCTCCATAAGCGGCGCATTTACTCCCTTTGCCTGCGCATGGTCGGCAATATCGCCGAGGCCGAAGACCTCACCCAGGAAGCCTTCCTGCAGCTGCACCGCAAGATCGGGACCTTCCGCGGCGACTCGGCGTTCTCCACCTGGCTGCACCGGCTGGCCATCAATGTGGTGCTGATGCAGCTCAGGAAGAAGGGCTTATCGCTCATCTCGCTGGATGAGGCCATGGAGCCCGCGCCCGAAGAGGGTCCCGGGCGCAGCTTTGGCGCTCCCGATCTGACCCTGGCCGGGGCCATTGACCGCCTGGCCCTGGAGCGTGCCGTTGCGGATTTGCCGGCTGGGTACCGGCTCATTTTTATCCTTCACGACGTGGAGGGTTTCGAACATAATGAGATTGCGGCGATGCTGGATTGTTCCATCGGCAACAGCAAGTCGCAGTTGCACAAAGCGCGCCTGAAGTTGCGCGAAGCATTGCGTTCGAATGCTCAGCAGGAGGCGCGCTCGTGAACTTGAAAACCGGCAAAATGAGCTGCGAAGATTTCCAGGCCCAGTTGGCAGAGATGATCGGTTCCGGCGAGAATGTCCAGAACCACGAGCATATCCGCAACTGCGATCTGTGCCGCGCCCTGCTGGCCGATCTCGAGACCATCGCTGAAGCCGCCCGCCAGCTCTTCCCCGTGGAAGAGCCGCCGGAAAAGCTCTGGGACAAGATTGAAACCGCCATCAAAAGCGAGAGCGAGAACGGCGTGAAAAAGGAAAGCCTGAACGGCGTAAAAGGGAAGGCGGAGCGCGGCATGACTCATAAGCAATAAGCCTTTGAAGAAAAAAGGCTTATTGCGTGAGCCGCGGACTTTTGGGGCTCCCGGCGCATTCTCATTCCGGCAACTCCGGGAAGGGGTCCCGCAGCGCCGGATGAATTCCTGCATCCTCTCACTTTTGCCGCACTTTGGCCGATATACCCGTACAACGCAAAGGCGCCATCCAACCGGACAGCGGAGGATGGCGGAAGTGCCTGAGTTTCCCGATGTTTGTGCTCCCGGGCGGGAACCCCCATTCTCCCCGTGCGCGTGCTCGAACCCCAAAACCCCTGAATTCGTATGGAAGCCGTATTCACCGGAGGGATCGATGATCCTCAAGGGCGGCAGAAAGTGGGCGTGGCCTCAAAGCCTTCCGCGCCTGTTGAATCTTTTTGAAGCTTTCGTGGTCTAATTATAGAAAAACTGATACGAGGACACTCAATGTCTACCCAATCTCCTACTCCATCTCGCGATCCGGCAGCCAAAACCGCCGGACGCAGAGTTCCTGTGTTGCCGGTACGGGAGACGGTTTTATTCCCCCATGCTGTGTTGCCGCTGACCGTGGGCCGGGAAAGCTCCATCCAGTTGATTGAATCGCTGGGCGAAGAGCGGACGATCGTGGTCGTGGCGCAGCTCGATCCGCGCCAGGACACGCCCAAGCCCGCCGACATGCACGCCATCGGCACCGTGGCCACGGTGCACAAAGTCGTGCGCATGCCCAACCAGAGCCGCTTCGTGTTCACTGAGGGCATCGGGCGTGTGCGCCTGGTGCGCTATACGCAGAGCGAGCCGTTCATGACCGCGGAGATCGAGCCGCTCGAGGACATCGAGCCCGCGCCGACGTCCGGCTTCGAAGCTCTGGTGCGCAACGTGATTGCGCAGTTCCAGCAGATCGTGACCGAGTCGCCTACGCTCTCTGACGAGCTGCGCACCATCGCGGCCAACATCGACGAGCCCGGCCGCCTGGTCGACTTCGTGGCTTCCTCTCTGCCTTTCCTCACCACCGACGACAAGCAGCAGCTGCTCGAGACTCCTGCTGTCTATGGGCGGCTGGAGCAGTTGAACAAATTCCTGGCCAAGGAGATCGAGGTGCAGCAACTGCGCGCCAAGATCCAGACCGAGGTGCAGGACCAGGTGCAGCAGTCGCAGCGCGACTACTATCTGCGCGAGCAGCTCAAGGCCATCCAGAAAGAGCTGGGCGAGCAGGACGAGGGCCAGCGCGAGATCGATGAGCTGCGCAAGAAGATCGACGACGCCGGTATGCCCGACGAGGTGAAGAAAGAGGCGATGAAGGAGCTGAATCGCCTCGGTCGCATGTCGCCCATGGCCGCCGACTACTCGCTCACGCGCAATTACATCGAGTGGCTGGCGATTTTGCCCTGGAACAAGAGCTCCGGCTCCAAAATCGACATCAACCGGGCAAAGGAAATTCTCGACGAAGACCACTACGAGCTCAGAAAGGTGAAGGACCGCATCCTGGATTACCTGAGCGTGCTGGAGCTCAAGCCCACCATGAAGGGACCGATCCTGTGCTTTGTGGGCCCTCCGGGCGTGGGCAAAACCAGCCTGGGCCGTTCGATCGCGCGCGCCCTGGGACGCAAGTTCCAGCGCATCTCGCTCGGCGGCATGCACGACGAGGCCGAGATTCGCGGCCACCGGCGGACCTATATCGGCGCGCTGCCCGGGCAGATCATCCAGAGCATACGGCGGGCGGAAACCAACGACCCCGTGATCATGCTCGATGAAGTGGACAAGCTCGGCCGCGATTTCCGCGGCGACCCGGCGTCGGCGCTGCTGGAGACGCTCGACCCGGAACAGAACTGCACCTTCCGCGATAACTATCTCGACGTGCCCTTCGACTTGTCCAAGGTGCTCTTCATCTGCACCGCCAACATGCTGGACACGGTGCCGGCCCCGCTGCAGGACCGGATGGAGATCATTCCCCTGCAGGGCTACAGCGAGGAAGAGAAACTGCACATCGCCAACCGCTACCTGGTTCCGCGGCAGATCAAGGAGAACGGCATCACCCCGGAGCAGATCGAGTTTCCCGAGGAAGCGGTGCGCCACATCGTTCGCCACTACACGCGCGAGGCCGGCGTGCGCAAGCTGGAACAGGTCATCGGCACCGTCTGCCGCAAGCAGGCGCGCCGCGTGGTCGAAGGGCAGTCGGAAAAACTCGTAGTCACTCGCGATGTTCTCAAGGAGTTCCTCGGCGGCATCCAGGTGCGCGTGGAGACCGAAGTGGCCGAGCGCGTGAAGCGCGCCGGCGTGGCCGTGGGTCTGGCGTGGACGCCGGCCGGCGGCGACGTGCTCTTCATTGAGGCCAACAAGATGAAGGGCAAGGGCGGCTTCACCATGACCGGCCAGATCGGCGAGGTGATGCAGGAGTCCATGCAGGCCGCGCTCACCTGGGTGCGCTCGAACTCAGGCAAGCTGGGCTTGTCTGAGGACTTCAACAAGGATCTCGACCTGCACATCCACGTTCCCGCAGGTGCCATCCCCAAGGATGGTCCCTCGGCCGGCGTGACCATGGCCACGGTGCTGGCCTCGCTGCTGACGGGGATGCCGGTGCGGCCGCTGACCGCCATGACCGGCGAGATCACGCTGAGCGGCAATGTGCTCCCCGTGGGCGGCATCAAGGAGAAATTCCTGGCCGCGCGGCGCGCCGGGGTGGAAACTGTCATCCTGCCGGCGGAAAACCGCCAGAACGTAGAGGAGGACCTTACGCCCGACATGATGGACGGCGTGACCGTGCACTACGCCTCCAGCATCGACGACGTGCTGGCCGTGGCCCTGCCGCACCTGAAGACACAGCCGGCTGCGCAGGAACACCCCGGCGTGCCGGAGCTGGTGACCAACGGCGCCGCCGCGTAAGCGCGCTCGAACGAACTTCCCATCAAGGCCGGCGAACCTGCCGGCCTTTTTCCTTGCTCCGTTTGCCTTCGAGAGTAAATCTTTCAAGCCTTCTTTTGACCGGGAGAAAACACTTCCCCGATCACCGGATTCTGTGATACGAATGCAAGGATCAGCGCACCATCCTGCATTTGCGCCAGCGCAGCCTGGAGTCGCTCCACCGGCGCCGGTATGCGCGAAAACCCGCTGGCCTGACCCCAGAGTCCCGGGCCTCAATTTCGATCAGGAGATCTCCTATGGCGTTCAGCATTTCCATCAATGCCCCTGGGCGTATCGCGAGCTCCAAGGGCGAGCAGCTCTTTGCTCTGGCTTATGGTTCGACGGCCATCACGCCGCGCAACCTGGACCAGATTCTCTCGCAAATGCGCAGCGATTCTGTTCCGGCCGGAAAGCGGCGGCACCAGCCCCTCATCATCACCAAAGAGCTGGGCGCCGCCTCGCCTCAGCTGCTCAACGCCCATTGGAGTTCTGAAGTGCTGCAGAACGTCGTAATCCAAATCATCGGGCCAGGTTCTTCGTCCGGTGGGGGCCAGCCGGTGGTTTATCACACGATCTCACTGAACAATGCCACCATCGTGGGCCATAGGCGGTATGTGCCGGGTTACTCCAAGCCGGGCGCGGGGGCTGGAAGGGGTGCGGACGCGAACGAGCTGGAGGAGATCCAGCTGACATTCCAAAAGATTACCTTCACAAACGTGAAAGGATCGAAAACTGCAAGCGACGATTGGTACACTCCCTGACCCCTGACCCCTGATCCCCGCTTCCCCGCGTCTAAGCTCAGGGGGAGTTATTCTTGTCAGGAGCCATGCAGGTACGCGTGATCCCCTTCGGGGTGTTGAAGGATTGGCTGGGCGCGGCTCCGGCGGCCGTGGAGCTGCGCGAGGGCGCTTCCGTAGCCGAACTGCTCGCGCGCCTGAGCGCAGACATCCCCGAATCCGCCCTGCGCGGCATTGCCGTCAGCGTGAATGCCGATTACGCCCAGGCCGCGCACGTGCTGTGCGAAGGCGATGAAGTCGGCCTGCTTCCGCCCGTCTCCGGCGGCACTACGCGTGCCGCGAACGTTTTGGATGAGAGCGTCGGCCAGCCAACAACCGTCGCGCTCACCCGTGAGCCCATCGACGCTCAAAACCTCATTGCCGCAGCCAAGCGCAGCGAAGACGGCGCCGTGGTGGTCTTCGACGGCATTGTGCGCAACCATAGCCGCGGCCGCCATACGCTCTATCTCGAATACGAAGCCTACGAAGAGATGGCCCTCAGGCAGATGCGCCAGCTCGCGGAGGAGGCCAGAGAGAGATTCGCCGTGCGCCACGCGACCGTGGTGCATCGGCTGGGACGGCTCGAGATCGGCGAGACCAGCGTGCTGATCGTGGTCGCCTCGGAGCATCGCGCCGCAGCCTTTGAGGCCTGCCGCTGGCTCATTGACACCCTCAAGCAGACCGTCCCCATCTGGAAGAAGGAGACCTTTACCGACGGCGCCGTCTGGTCGCCCGGCGAACCATTCCCCGCAGAGATCGCGCTCGCGACTGACGACGGCGACAGCGAGGCCGGCCAATGACCGGCGCTTGGTCGACACTTGTCGCGTCACTACTCCGGGTGCCCCAGGTCCCGATTTTGGGACCTGGGAAAGCACGGACGTGGGCTGAGCCGGTTGCCCCATCTTGTGCGCGCATTCTGCGCAAAGGGTGGCAACGCGCAGCCCCTAGACCCAAATCCCCTGGGTGCCCCGGGTCCCCGGGGTCCCCGGCGAGCGATTTTTGCTCGCTGGGGTGGAGGTCCCGCTTCTGGGACCCGGGAAAGCGAAGATTCTGGCTCCTCTTATCGGCGCTCTCTCCGCTCTTCGCCGCCGCCCAGGGAACCACCCTGCACGTCGACGTGAAGCTGGTCAGCGTCTTCGTCACCGTGACCGACCACAATGGGGCCATCGTGGGCGGTCTCAAGAAAGACGACTTTGCCGTGTTTGAAGACGGCCGTCCGCAGCAGATCGCCGTCTTCGAGCGCGAATCCGAAATGCCGCTCGCGCTGACCCTGGCAATCGACACCTCGGGCAGCGTGGCCAAAGACATGTCCCAGGAGGCCGCGGCCGCGCGCCGCTTTGTGCACGCCATCCTGCGCCCGCAGGACCAGATGAGCGTGCTGCAGTTCGCCACCACCGTGCGCCAGTTGACGTCCTTCACCAACAAGGAGCCGCAGATTGACCACGCGCTGAGCGAGATGCGCGGCGACTGGGCCACGGCGCTCTACGACGCCATCTACCAGGGCTCGGATGCGCTGGGCGCCAAAGAAGGGCGCAAGGTGCTGGTGGTGGTCTCGGACGGCGACGATACGGTGCAGTCGACCACCTACGCCCAGGCGCTGGCCGAGGCGCTGCGCAATGAAGTGATGATTTACTCGATTATCGACGTACCGATTTCTTCCGACGCCGGCCGCGACACCGGCGGCGAGCATGCGCTCATCACCCTGGCCGAGCAGACCGGCGGCAAGTACTTTTACGTGGACCAGGGCGGGCTGGAGAAGGCCTTTGACCAGGTGAGCGACGACCTGCGCACGCAATATCTGCTCGGCTACTACCCGCAGCACCAGGTGCCGGGCACCGATTTTCACCGCCTCAACGTGACCATCCCGAGGGCTGCGCCGGACGTCTACAACCTCCGCCACAAGACCGGCTATTACGCTGACCCGGTGGAAAACAACTGACGCGCGGCCCGCCCGGCCGGGTACTGGCGTGCGGGCAAGTATCTTGCCGCCATTCCCGTTGGCATTGCTCTGCATCTAAAATGGCAGCATGACCCCTCCGCCGCCGAACCGCCGACGCTCCAAGATGCCCCCGCCCGGCGAAACCGGGCAGGAAGCGCTCTATCTGCGCTCGCTCAGCGACCGCCAGGTAATTGTGACCATCAAGCTGCGCGACGGCGAAACCGTGCGCGGCTGGATCGAATACTTCGACGACTCCATGCTGCGCCTGACGCGCGAAAACCAGCCCAATCTTTTCATTTACAAGAATCAGATCCGCACCATCAGCGAAGCCGGCCGGCGGCGCACGCCCCGTTATGAGACGGACGGCGCGCGTAGCAGGCGCGACGAGGCCATTTCGTGACGCGAGGCGGTTTCGTGAGTGGCTCGCCGCATCCTTCTGACCAACTCGCTCAACACGATCCCGATTTTGTTGGCAAAGCCGCGGAGATTGCGCGCGAAGCCGGTGCGCGGCTGCGCGAGTTCTTCACCGCGGGCGTAGCCACGGAGTACAAGGGCGAAGCCGACGTGGTCACGGTGGCCGACCGCACCGTAGAAAAGCTCATCCGCACGCGCCTAGGCCAAAGCTTTCCCAGCCATGGCGTCTACGGCGAAGAAGGCACCCGGGAACGGCTCGATGCCGAGTACCGCTGGTATGTCGATCCCCTGGACGGGACCACCAATTTTGCCCACGGCTTTCCCCAGTTCAGTGTCTCTCTGGGGCTCGAGCATCGGCCCCCGGGCACGGCGCCCGGCGAGGACGGGACCCTGGTGGCCGGGGTGGTCATGGACCCCATGCGCGACGAGCTCTTCACCGCGCGGCGCGGGCGCGGGGCAGAGCTGAACGGCAAGCCCATCCACGTCTCGCGCGCCGCCCAACTGGCTGAATCGCTGCTGGCCACGGGTTTCCCCAGCCGCAAGCGCCACTTGAGCCCGAATATCCACTTCTATCACGAGTTCACGCTGCGCTCGCACGGCGTGCGCCGCGCCGGCTCCGCCGCGCTCGATCTGGCCTATGTGGCCGCCGGCCGCATGGACGCTTTCTGGGAGTTCAACCTCAATCCCTGGGACACCGCCGCGGGCATTCTGCTGGTGACCGAAGCCGGAGGCATGGTGACGGATTTTTCGGGCTGCCCCTACCGCCTCGACAGCCGCGAGATTCTGGCTTCGAACGGCCGCATTCATGCCGAGCTGGTGAGCCTGTTTGAGGATATGTTCGCCGGGCGCAATCTCGCGCCCCTTCCCACGCCTCGCGATTACCTTCGCCAGCTCTCCAGCGAAAAAGGCTCCTGAGCCCACTCCCTACTCCCTGCTCCCTGTTCCCTGTTTCTGCCCCATTCCCGCATGGCAAAACCGCACCGCCGGGAATGGTGCTCGAGGGCGGAGAAATGGGATTGACCGCCGGGTCCGTGTGCTACTATCAGCCTCGAGAAGTCAGGATTTACGGAGAAATTTCCCGATGGCATACGTGATTGCAGAACCCTGCATCGGCACCAAGGACACGGCCTGCGTCGACGCCTGTCCGGTTGATTGTATTCATCCCAAGAAGGACGAGGCCGGCCACGCCGAGGCGGAGCAGTTGTTCATCGACCCCGTCGAGTGCATCGATTGCGGCGCCTGCGTGCCCGCGTGCCCGGTTTCGGCCATCTTCGCGCTGGATGACCTGCCGGAGAAATGGGCGCACTTCGCCGAGAAAAACTCCGCGCACTTCGGCCGGTAACCGGCTGCCCACCGCAGGATTCCGGGAATGTCTTGAGCAATTTCTGAGTCACTGTACCCCGAAGGCGCAAGGCTCAAGTCGACGCGACCCCAAGGAGCGGCGACCCTGCACGGAATCGAAAGGGCCACAGCAACTCAGAAATTGCCGTAACGCGCGTCCTGCCCCGGCGGGATGCGCGTTTGTGTGTGTGGGGGCGATCGGAGTGCGATGATGAAAAAGCATGCCCGTCCTTACCTCAGACGCCGTGATTTTGCGCACCTGGCCGCTGCGTGAAGCCGACCTGATTGTGAGCTTCTTCGCGCGCGACTACGGCCGCATGCGCGGCGTGGCCAAGGCCGCGCTCAAGAGCCGCAAGCGCTTCGGCGGCGCGCTCGAGCCCATGACGGTGGTGCGAGCGTGGTTCGCCGAGAAGCCCAGGACTGAGCTGGTCCGGCTCGATCAATTGGAAATCCTTCGCTCTCCGCTTTCGAGCCCTGTCGATGCCGTGCGGCTTGCAGCGCTCAGTTTTTATGCCGAGGTGCTGGACGAGGCGCTGCCCGAGCACGACCCGCAGGACGCCGTCTTTCGGCTGGTGGTCTCGGTGCTGGAACAGACGGCGGCCGTCGCTGCCGGAACTGAAGTCGGGGTGCCCCTGGTCCCGGCTTTGGGACGAGGCAGACCGGATCGGCCCCACGCGGATCGACCGCGAGCTACGCAGCCCCAATCCTCCGGACCCCAACCCTCCGGACCCCGATCCTCCGGATCCTGGATGGCGCTCAGTTATTTCTCGCTCTGGATGACGCGTCTGATGGGTCTGCTTCCCGACATCGCCCATTGCATTGTCTGCGGCGAGGCACTGCATGCAGCGGATTTAAACCCTGACCGGAACGCGGCCGCGGATGCCGCCGACCTTGTTGCCGGGGCCGAAGTTTTGAAAGGGCACGGCTTCAGCCGTGCCGCAAGCCGCGAAGGAAGATCGGGGGCTTTAGCCCCTGAGGGAAACTCCTTTCCAGCGGAAAAGACGCACTCGCACGATTCCGGCATTTTTTTCACGCCCCACGCCGACGGCCTCTTCTGCGCCCTGCACCGCAACGGCAGCGCCAATTCCTTAAGCGCCGATTCATGGCAACTGGCACAGCGCATGCTGCGCGCGCCGGTAAGCGCGTTTGCCGCCGAGCCCTGGACGCGCCGGCGCGCCCAGGACCTGCGCCGCTTCACGCTCGAAACCCTCGAGCGGCATCTTGAAAAAAAACTGCGCACCGCGGAAGCGCTGGCGCGGCTGGGCGGGTGAAGGACTATCCGGGCCCCCGCCTGAGATCCGAGGAATCCGCAAGGTGGCGTAGAATCCAACTATGCCCAGCCCACATCGAATGACGGCGATTATCGAGCGCGAGGACGATGGCTTCGTCGCTTTGTGCCCGGAACTCGATATCGCGAGCCAGGGTGCAACCATCGAGGAGGCGCGCGCCAATCTCGTCGAGGCCCTGACGCTGTTCTTCGAGACTGCTTCTCCTTCCGAAATCGCACGGCGCCTGCACAACGAGGTCTTCGTTACGCAAGTCGAGGTGCCCGTTGGGTAGACTGCGAGTCCTCTCGGGCTCGGAGGTCTGCAAGATTCTCGAAAAGCATGGATTCGTCGCCGTGCGACAACGTGGCAGCCATCGGATCATGCAATTGAAAACGGAAGAGAGCACAGTCACTGTGCCCGTACCACTCCATGACCCACTCAAGCGCGGGACGCTCCAGAGCATCGTCCGCCAATCGGGGCTTGCCAAGTCGTTGTTCGAGGCCGAGTAAATCATTCAGGGCGGCAGACGTGGGCTGCTAAAATCAACCCTTAGTCCCGATGAAAGAGATCCGCCCGTGCCCGCTGCCCAATCCGCGCCGCTCCAACCAACGCAAGCATTGAAGCCCTCCGCGCTCACCTTTCAGGATTTGCTCTTCCGCCTGCAGGCCTTCTGGGCCCAGCGCGGCTGCGTCATCCAGCAACCCTACGACCTCGAAGTCGGCGCCGGCACCATGTGCCCGGAAACCTTTCTGCGCGTGCTCGGCCCCAGGCCCTACAAAGTGGGCTACGCGCAGCCCTCGCGCCGGCCCGCCGACGGCCGCTACGGCGAGAATCCCAACCGGCTCTATAAGCACACGCAGTTCCAGCTCATCCTCAAACCGCCGCCCGACGATGTGCAGGAGCTCTACCTCCAGTCGCTCGAGGCGCTGGGCATCGACCTCAAAAAGCACGACCTCAAATTCGAAGAAGACAACTGGGAGTGGCCGGCCGGCGGCGCGTGGGGCGTGGGCTGGCAGGTGATGCTCGACGGCCTCGAGATCACCCAGTTCACTTACTTTCAGCAGTGCGGCGGGCAGGACCTCGACCCCATCTGCGCCGAGCTCACCTACGGCATGGAGCGCATCGCCAAGTACCTGCAGGACGCCGCTTCCATCTACGACATCGTATGGGCGCGCGATCCCGACACACCGGGGGCCCCCGGCGACAGGTCTTTGTCGCTGGGGTCGGAGACCGGCGAGGTAGTCACCTACGGCGATGTGCGCCTGGCCGAGGAGCTGCAGTTCTCTGTCTACAACTTCGAGATGGCCGACGTGCAGCGCCTCTGGGAACACTTCAACTCGTATGAGGCCGAAGCGCAGGCGCTGCTCGAAAAAGCCAACAAATTGCTGGCCGACGAGCACGCGGGGTCAAAAGAAAAGAAAAGATTCCCGCTCTTGCCGACCTACGAGCTGGCGCTCAAATGCTCGAACCTTTTCAACCTTCTCGATGCCCGCGGCGCCATCAGCGTTACCGAGCGCGTAGGCGTCATCGCGCGCATTCGCAACCTGGCCGTGGGCGTGGCCAAAGCGTGGGCGCAACAACAGCAAGTCAGCAAGCTAGCAAGTTAGCGAGTTAGCGCGTCAGCTGATTTGGCGGAAGCAAGATGCGTGATCACTGACCACTGACCACTGACCACTGTCCACTGACGACTGTGCACTGTCCACTGTTCACTGTTCACTGTCCACTGTTCACTGTCCACTGAAAGCAACTATGTCTGACTTTCTACTGGAAATCGGCCTCGAAGAAGTTCCCGCGCGCATGATCGCCTCGGCTGAGGCCGAGCTGGGCAAGCGCGTCAACGATCTTCTCACGCGCGCGCGGTTGCTTGCGCCGGACGCGAAGCTGTCGACGCACTCCACGCCGCGCCGGTTGGCGGTACTCGCCGAGGGCGTGCTCGAAAAACAGGCTGATACCGAGGAGCAGTTGACCGGTCCCTCGTGGAAAGTGGCCTTCAAAGACGGCGCGCCGACCGCTGCCGCCGAGGCCTTCGCCAAGAAAGCCGGCGTGGCCGTTGCCGCCCTCGAAAAACTCACCACTCCCAAGGGCGAGTACGTTGCAGTCAGCGTCAAGCGTCAGGGAGTAAGCGCGACGCAGTTGCTCGCCGCAGAATTGCCAAAAGAAGCGCTGGCCCTTTACTGGCCCAAAAACATGTACTGGCGTGCCGGTAAGCCCGAGCGTTTCGTTCGCCCCATCCGCTGGGTGGTCGCGCTCCTCGATTCCGAAATTGTCCCGCTTGAGATCGCCGGCATCGCCGCGGGCCGCGCCAGCCGCGGCCATCGCGTGCTGCACGGCGCCGAACCCGTCGTCATCGACCAGCCACGCAGCTACTCCAAGAATCTGCGCGGCGCCTTCGTGATTCCCCACGTGGCCGAGCGGCGCGAGATCATTCGCAAGGCGCTCGACGCGGCCACGCGCACGGTGCCGGGCGCGCGCTGGCGCGAAGATGAGGCGCTGGTCGAAACCGTCACCCACCTCACCGAGTGGCCCAGCGTGATTCTCGGCGGCTTTGAGTCCGAATACCTCGCCTTGCCCGAGGAAGTGCTCGTCACGGTGATGCGCGACCACCAGAAGTATTTCGCCGTCGAGGACCCGCAGGGAAAGCTGGCGCCGCATTTTCTTGCCGTGCTCAACACGCAGGTGGATGAACAGGGCGCGGCCATCATCCGCCACGGCAACGAGCGCGAGCTGCGCGCGCGCTTCAAGGATGCGCGCTTTTTCTGGGACTTCGACCAGAAAACGCCGCTCGTCGATCGCGTGGAGAGCCTGAAGAACGTCACCTTCCAAAAGGAGCTCGGCAGTTATGCGTGGAAGACTGAGGAGAATCTCCGCATCGCTGAGAATTTAGCCGGTTACCTAAGTCGAATTGGTGCGATGCTTGGAGCCGTCGAGGCAAACGACCTCCCTCATTTCGATCGTAGCGCACTTTTGGCAGCGGTAAAGCTGGCCAAGACCGATCTCACGGCGGAGCTTGTCAAGGAGTTCACTGAACTGCAGGGAATCATCGGGGGCCTTTACGCCCGTGCGCAGGGCTTGGGCGAGCGCGTGGCTCTCGCCATCTACGAGCAATACGCCCCTGCATCGACCGAGGACGCAATTCCGGTCTCCGTCGAGGGCCAGCTCCTCGGCCTCGCGGACCGCATGCAAACCATCGTCGCCATGTTCGGCATCGGCATGGCGCCCACTGGCTCGAAGGACCCCTTCGCGCTGCGCCGGTCCGCGAATGCCGTCGTGAAGATTCTTGCGGAGTCGGAGCTGCCGCTCTCGCTGAGCGATGTTCTGCGTGCCGCCGGCGAGGGCCAGAATCACGATCAGGTTGCGGAGTTTCTCCGCGAGCGGCTCCATTTCTACCTCAAAGATGTCCGCGGCTTCGCCTACGACGTGGTCAACGCCGTGCTCGCCGCCGGCGCCGACGATGTGCGCGATGCCATCGCCCGCGCCGAGGCGCTTACGGCGGCGCGCGGCTCCGAAGACTTTCTCGCCGTCTCGGCCGCCTTCAAGCGCATCAAGAACATTCTCCGCCAGGCGGAAGAAAAGGGGTACGCTCACGGAAATTGGGCTGATATCAGAGCGGATGAAGCGAAGAACTTGAGAAGCGCAATCCAATCGCTCGCGGAAAAAGTTGCCCAGCTCCGCGAGCAGCGCAATTACGTTCAGGCCCTCGCCCTCATCGCCACGCTGCGGCCCGCCGTGGACAAGTTCTTCGACAAGGTGATGGTCCTCGATCCCGATCCCGGAACGCGCGGCGCCAATCTCGCCCTCATCAGCGCCATCTTGCGCAACTTCTCCACCATCGCCGACTTCAGCGAGATCGTGGCCGCGTAATTTTCCATCGAAGGCGTCTTCGATTGGCGTCTCTGTCGCTTTCGCCGACTTGCTGACTCGCTGACTTGCTCCCGTCCATGCTCATTGCCCGTCGAGAAACGCCCGCACCACCGGATCCAGCTTTGCCGCCTCGCAACCCGTGGCCACATGGCCGCAGTCGCCCTCAAGCACGAACGTCTTCGCACCCAGGAGCACGGCAAAATCGAGCGCGGGTTTGGGATTCACCATGTGGTCCTGGGCCGCATTCACCACCAGCACCCGTGCCTTCACGCGTTTGGCCGCGTCTTCCATCGTCCCGCCGTGGCTGATGTCGTGATGAATAACAGCGTCTATTTGCGCCAGCCAGTCGTTGGCGTCGAACGGCCGGATGCCGCTTGCGATTCCCTTTTGATACTCTGACTCGAATTGCCCCACCGTGTGCGTGCGCGCGTAGTTGGCAGGCGTAGCCAGGTTCATTTGCCAAATCAGCTCGGCCACGGGCGCTGCGATCGGTTTCGCATAGCGGCCCTGGTCCCACTCCGGATCGGACCTCACCGCGTCTTCGTCGGTGCGGTAGAGCAGCAGGTCGCGGCTGTCGGGACGCGGCGAGCCGACAATGGGAATCGCCTCATCCATGAACTGGGGATAATCGACCATCCACTCGAACGTCTGGATGCCGCCCATGGAGATGCCCATCACCGCGTGCAAGTGCTTCAAGCCGAGCGTCTCGGTCGCCAGGCGATACTCGGCGTTCACCATGTCCTGAATAGAAATCGCCGGAAAATCCGGCCCCTGCTGCGCGGCTGAATTCGAGGGCGAAGACGACACACCGTCGCCGAGCGCGTCCACGGCGACCACGAAATACCTCGTCGGATCAACCAGCCCTTCCGGCTTGATGGCGTCGGCCAGGTTGGCGCTCACGCCGGCAAACCAGGTGGGAAAGAGCACAGCGTTCGAGCGCTCGGCATTGAGCGTGCCCCAGGCGCGGTACCCCACGCGGCAGTTCTCGATCAGTTTTCCGCTTACCAGCTTGCAGACGCCGAGATCGGCAATCTGCTGCCGGCCCGGCTGCGCTGCCGCGGTGAGCGGGGCGAGAGCCACAACGGCCAGGAAACGGAGGAAATGCGCAGCGCGCTTTTTCATGGAATGAGTGTACAAGCCGTCACCGGCGCTCGCGCCCTTCAGCGTTCCGGCGCGGCGAGGGGCAGAGATCGCGCTCGCGGCAAGCGAGAATATCTGCCTGCTGCGCTCGCGCGTCTAAAATCGAGAGTGATGGCGGACACGCTTTATCTGAGTCTGTGGTACCCGAATCTGCGCCTGGCTGCACTCGCCGACAAGCTGGCGGCGGTGCTGGGCGCGTTTGCCGCGCACGGCGGCGAAGGGCGCGTCTATGCGGCCACGGTATGGCCGGTCAGCTGGAGTGAGGCGCCGGTGTTTCAGCGCGTGTACGGGCACGGCGAGCGGGGAGTTGAGCCAAGCCAGGCGGTCGAAGAGGCGCTCGAGCTGCTGCACGAGGACTACGCCTACGAGTTTCAAATCGAATGGAGTTTGTGGGAGCTGGAAACCTCCGCGGTTCCAGACCCTCGCTGGGTACGCGAGCCGCGCCTGGTGCGCGTCACCGGCTTCGGGCCGCTCTATGACGATGGCGCGTACGAGCAGGAGGGTCACATCAAAGTCGACTTTGGTCCGGACGCGCCGTTTCTCGAGGAGGGCGTCGATCTTGGCGCTGTGGGCGCGCGGCACGTGGAAGAGAACGTGCGCCGGCTGGTGGAGCTGACCGCCGCGATCGAGAAGGAATCGGGAGCAACGGCTCGCCTGTTGTGGAGCGAGCTGGGCGAAAGTCTTGCCGCGCGGCTCGCCGGCCGGCTGGGGATGACGAATTAAGGTGCGCTTGACCATCGAGCGAATCCGGACGCTGGTGCTCGTCAGCGGCGTGCTGCTGGTGGTTGCGCTGGGCGCATTCCTCGCCATCGGCCGCTTCCGCAGCCCGTTCAATCGCCGCGATATTCCCAAGCGGCTCGGCATCGACATTGAGCAGGAAGCGAACGGCGTCACTTACACGCAGGCGCACGGCGGGCATACCCTGTTCAAAATTCACGCTTCCAAAGTTGTGCAGCTCAAGAGCAACATGGCCCAGTTGCACGATGTGGAGATTGAGCTCTACGGCGCCGATGGCAGCCGCGTGGACCGCATTCAGGGCGACGAATTCGAGTATGACCAGAAAGACGGCACGGCCACGGCGTCCGGACCGGTGGAGATGACGCTGATGCGGCCTGCCGCCGCGGGCTCCCAGCCCGCAAACGGGAATGCGCTCCCGGCCAACGGCAAGGCTGCGCCCGCCGCGCAGCCGCCCGCGAACCAGATTCACGTAAAGACCAGCGGCATCACCTTCGACCAAAAGAGCGAAGTGCTCACCACCGCGGAGAAGGTGGATTTTTCCTCAGGCCACGGCAGCGGCAGCGCGGTGGGCGCCATGTACGACTCCATCCAGGGATTTCTGGTGCTGGAGCACGCGGTGGAGCTGACCACGCGGCGCGGCCAGGCCGGCCAGCCGGTGGAGATTCACGCCGATCGCGCCTCCTTTGAACGCGACGAGAATCTCTGCAATCTGCGCGAAGCCTCGGCCGACTATCGCGGCGGGCACGCGACCGCGCACGGGGCGCAGATTCTCTTTCGCAGCGACGGCAGCGCGGTGCGCCTGGAAGCGACCGATGGATTTACTCTCACCACGGCCGGCGGAAACCATCTGGCCGCGCCCACGGGCGCCATGGATTTCGACGAGAGCAATCAGCCGCGGCACGGGCATCTCGAGGGCGGCGTGACCATGGATTCGGCGAGCGGCGGACGCACCGTGCACGGCGCCTCGCCCACCATGGAGCTCGAATTCACGCCCCAGGGCGAGCTGCGCCATGCGCATCTGGAGCGCGGCGTGGAGTTCGAAAGCCGGCAGACCATTCTCGGCGCCGCGGGCTCTCAATCCGCGCCCGCGCGCGTGAGCCGCACCTGGCGCTCGCCGGTCGCGGACATTGAGTTTCGCGCAGCCGGTTCGGCGCCAGGCCGCACCAACGAAGGAAAGGTGGACCGGGGAAAAGCGGGCCAGGGAAGAGTGGAACCGGCCACGATTCACGGCTTCGGCGGCGTGGTGGTTACCGGAACCAGCCAGCGCGGAGACGGCGCCATCGCGCGCTCGCGATTGACGGCCGACGAACTCGACGGCGAGTTTGCCAACGGCTCGGAGCTGAAGCACGTCACCGGAGCGGGTCACGCCGGCATGGAGCAAACTGCGGCCACCGGCGCCGGTGAGACCGCGGCGGGCGACCATCTGGAGGCGCAGTTCGCTCCGCCCGCAACCGGGGCGCGCGCGGCCGGCGCAAGCGCGAGCGGAGCGCAGTTCGAGTCGGCCGTGCTCACCGGCCACGTTGTGCTCACAGAGACACCCGCTCCGGGCGCGCGCTTTGCCGCGCCCATTCAAGCCTGGGCGGGCAAGGCCGTGTATGAGGATGTGGGCCAGTGGCTGCATCTGACAGAAAGCCCGCGCATCGAGAGCGGGCAATCGCAGATCTCCGCGGACAAGATCGATATCACGCGCCAGTCGAACCAGGCCTTTGCGCACGGCAACGTGAAGGCAACGTATTTCTCGCCCGGCGATCAGTCGACGGCGGACGCGGGCGAGGCAAGCGCTGCGTCTCTCGGCGCGCGCGCGCCCACGCACATCGTCGCGTCTGAGGCGGAGATGAATCAGTCCACCGGAACCGCCGCCTTCCGCGGGCACGCGCGCCTGTGGCAATTGGCAAACTCCATCAGCGCGCCGCTAATCGTGCTCGACCGCCAGCGGCAGATGCTCACCGCGCAGACCGCGAGCGCCGCCGATCCGGTTGTCGCCGTGCTGCTATCGGCAGAATCCGCCATCGCGCCCGCGGGCGATCAGTCCGAAGCGAAGCCCGGCGCGGGCGCCGGCCAAAACGCGGCCCAGGGAGCGAGCGCGAAAACCTCCGCGCCGGCGGTGATTCGTGTGCGCGGCGGCGCCTTTGCTTACTCTGACGCGGAGCATCGCGCCGTCATGCAGAGCGGCGTCCTGCACAGGGTCACGGCTGAGACAAGCACGGCGACCTCCACATCTGACCAGGTGGAGTTGCTGCTCATGCCGGGCTCGCGCCAGCCTGCGCCCGGCAACGCCGGCCAGGCGCAAGGAGCCTCCGGCCAAACACAAGGAGCCGTCAGTCAGGCGGAAGGAGCCGTCAGCCAGGCGCAGGGAGCCGTCAGCCAGGCGGGAGTTGACCGCATGACGGCCACCGGGCACGTGGTTCTCCAATCGCAGGGCCGCGTCGCCACCGGCGACACGCTGGTTTACACCGGCTCGACCGGTGATTATGTGCTCACCGGGTCAGCCAACGCGCCGCCCCAAATGACCGATCCCGAGCGCGGCCGCGTAACCGGCGAGGCTTTGATTTTCCATAGCCGCGATGATAGCGTCAGTATCGAAGGCGGCGCCCGGGAGACGGAAACCCAGACGAGAGCGCCCAAGTAAGGCGGAAGCGAGTCTAAGACTTTAATGGAGACATTGTTTGCCGAGGGCATCGGCAAGAGCTACAAGGGTCGCCAGGTTGTGCGCGGAGTCAACCTGAAGATCTCGCGCGGCGAAGTGGTGGGCCTGCTGGGCCCCAACGGGGCCGGCAAAACAACCAGCTTCTACATCATCGTGGGGTTGGTTTCTCCTGAGACCGGCCGCGTGCTCGTGGATGAAACCGATATCACGCGCGTACCCATGTACCTGCGCGCGCGCAACTTCGGCATCAGTTATCTTCCCCAGGAGCCTTCGGTTTTTCGCAAGCTCACGGTGGAAGAAAATATCCTGGCGGTGCTTGAAGCGCAGCCCTTGGGCAATCGCGAGCGGCGCGCGCGCGCTGACCGGCTGATCAACCAGCTCAACCTGGGCCACATTCGCACCACGCGCGGCTACGCGCTTTCGGGCGGCGAGCGCCGTCGCGTGGAAATTGCCCGCGCGCTCTGCATTCAGCCCCAGTTCATCCTGCTCGACGAGCCTTTCAGCGGCATCGATCCCATTGCCGTCCTGGAGCTGCAAAAAATTATTTTCGACCTGAAAACAGGGGGCATCGGCGTTCTGGTCACCGACCACAACGTACGGGAAACCCTCAGCGTCACCGATCGGGCGTACATTATTGCTGAGGGCAGAATCTTCCGGTCCGGAACGCCGCACGAGCTGGGGAACGACCCCGAGGTGCGGCGCGTCTATCTGGGCGAGGGATTCTCCCTGGGTTAGCAGGCCCCAGCAGCCGCCGTACCGGAAGTAACGCTTCTTCCGGGGGAGACGGGATGGGCCGCGGACAACCCGATCCAGGCAGCGATTCCCAAATGGATCGTTACCCAATCCGGAACGGGTGACCGAAACGAGTGATTTGAGAAGAAACGGCTTTCGCTTTAAGCTTTTCTCACACGCTTACACTCACATCAGGTTCAGCGGGGAACGAATTCCATTATGGCGCTGTTGCAACCAAAATTGAGCCTCAAAGTCGCGCAACGGCAGGTGCTCACGCCCGGCCTGATGCAGATGGTGAGTGTCCTCGCTCTGAACAAGCTCGAGCTGAAGGAGATGATCGATGCCGAGATGGTGGAAAACCCCGTCCTGGAAGAGATTGACGAGTCGGTTCCGATGCTGGATGAAGTGGCGGGCCGCGAAGAGCGCCTGGAGCGCAGCGCTGACGAAGCCGCGGCCCCACCCAAGGATGTATTCAACGAGATTGATTTTGGATCGTACTTCCAGGAGTATCTCGATCCCGGCTATCACACGCAGCCTGAATACGAAGAGAGCGAGAAGCCCTCGTTCGAGAACTTTCTCTCCCAGCCCACGACTTTGTCCGATCACCTGGCGTGGCAGCTGGGATCGCTGAGCCTGGAACGGCAGCTGGAGGAAGCAGCCGACCTGGTGATCGGCAACCTGGACGGAGACGGTTACCTGGCGGCGAGCGACGAAGAGCTGGCCCGCGCGCTCACGCAGATTCCCGCAGAGACCGCGAGTGAAAACGGCCACGCGCCGGAGCTCGCCCGTGCGCTCGATCTGGTGCGCAGGGCCATTGAAGTGGTGCAGGGGCTTGACCCGGCCGGCGTAGCCGCGCGTGACCTGCGCGAGTGTCTCCTGTTGCAGGTGGCGGCGCAGCAGCACGAGTTCGGCCATTTATATGCGCGCCAGGCGGCCGAGAGCGGCGATGACCCGCATCGCGCCTTCCGCGCCGAAGCTGATGCGCAACTGGAGATGCGCCGGCGCAGCATGGAGATTGCGGCCGCGATTGTGGACCGCCACTTGCCTCTCCTGCAGAAGCGCGACGTGAAAGACCTGGCCCGCGCCGCGCAGGTCACCGTGGACGAGGCCCACGCCGCGGTCGAGTTCATCCGCACCCTCGACCCCCGCCCGGGGCGCATTTACAACCGCGAGCAGGCGCGGCTCATCGAGCCCGACGTGGTCTTCGTCAAGCGCGGCGGCGAGTGGACCGTAAGCATGAACGAGGAAGACCTGCCCAGCCTGCGCCTCAGCCGCCGCTACCGCCGCCTGCTTCTCTCTGACTCGACCGACAAGGAAGTGAAAGATTACGTCAAGGAGCGCTTCCGTTCCGCGCTGCAGCTCATGCGCAACATCGCCCAGCGCAAAAGCACCATCCTGCGCACCTGCGAGATCATCGTCCGCCGCCAGGCCGATTTCCTCGAGCACGGCGTCGAGTCGCTGCGGCCCATGATGATCAAGGAAGTGGCCGAGGAGATCGGCGTTCACCCCTCCACCGTGAGCCGCGCCGTGGCCAACAAGTACGCGCACACGCCGCAGGGCGTGCTGGAGCTGCGCTTCTTCTTCTCTGAGGGCGCCAATGGCCCCGAGGGCGCCGATACGCCGCTGCTCGTGCTCAAGCGCAAAGTGCGCAAGCTCATCGAGGACGAAGACGCGCGCCACCCGCTCACCGACGATCAGCTCGCCTTGATGCTCCAGTCCCAGGGCATCCAGCTCACCCGCCGCACCGTGGCCAAATACCGCGAAGACATGAATATCCCCTCCACCCACCAGCGCCGCAAGCGCGACTAGCACTCGGCCATCAGCGATCAGCCTTCAGCCGGGTGCCCCAGGTCTCGACTCTGATACCTGGGAAAGCACCGCGCCGTAGGCGCACCGGTGTTTAGCCCCGCGCTTCAGCGTGGGGATGCAGGCGCAACGACGAGACGCAAGCCCCGTAGGGGCGGTGCAGGCACCCCAGGTTCGCCGCGGCGGATGAGACCTGGGAAAGCCACCGCGCCGTAGGCGCACTGGTGTTTAGCCCCGCGCTTCAGCGTGGGGATGCAAGCGCAACGACGAGACGCAAGCCCCGTAGGGGCGGCGCATCCCCAACGCGAAATTCGTCTTGTAGACTTGGAGTCCCCAGGGATGGTGCCTCCGTGGCCCACACGTACGCCAGCAATTTCATCCACTGCATCTTCAGTACCAGGGAGCGCAGGCCCCTGATCCCCGCTGAACGCACGACCGGGCTCTACGCGTACTTGGGCGGAATCGCGCGGGGCGAGGGCCTCACCTTGATTGCGGCCGGCGGCACAGCAAACCATATTCACCTGTTGTTCATTCTGCCGGCGCCGTATTCCCTCGCCACAGCCGTTCAAAAGCTCAAGGGAGGTTCTTCGCGCTGGATGGGATCCCGTTTTTCCTGGCAGGAGGGCTACGGCGCTTTCAGCGTCAGCCCTTCACAGGTTCCTATGGTCAAAAAGTACATCGAAAACCAGGAGCAGCATCATCGCAGGCGCAGTTTCGAGGACGAATTCATTGCGCTCCTGCGGAGCTGCGGTGTTGAATTCGACGCGCGGTATGTATTCGGGTGAATGGGCGTCGTCCCTAAGGGACTCGGCGATGTTCTACATCGCCCTACCCCACGCTGAAGCGCGGGGCTAAATACCGCTGCGCCTCCGGCGCGGGCGAATTGGCAGGGACAAATGCCGGCCCACGCCCATTGCAGAAGATAACCCTCCGCTCCTGCACAATAGCCAGGGAGAGACCCGCGTCGATCGTGTCGGAGAAGCCCCCGGCCTGACCTGTCGGGCATCCGCCCGGTCTAACCCCTTTGACCACCCCCCTCCCCCTCCCCCCGCGGAGTGCACTGTTCGCAGTGCATAGAATCCTGCAACTGACACAAAAAACATAATTTAGGAACGGTCCTTGCGACCCGCCCACTCTGCAAAACCTGTAGATACCTGTAGAAAACCTGCAAGACCCGAAGACCCGTCAGCCTCGATCACGGCAGACGCAACCAAGGCGCCCCGGGACGAGCGCCCGGGGGTTTTGACGCCCCCGCCTTCCATGGCGCTCGTCTCTGGTTGTTGTCGTGCCACACCAGGCTCAGTAGCACGATTGCTTTGGTGGCAGCCGGTCAGTCGGTCGCTGTGAGCGTGTTGCTGGGTGCGGATACGTTGCCCAGGTTGTCGACAGCAACAACCCATATCTGCAAGGGGAAATCCGCTCCTAGCGGGAAGATGTACACATCTTCGGTCTGGCCGACCGTACTGTCGCTGATGTCAAGCACCCCGTCGAGATAGATGTCGTACTGGATGTCCTCCTGCGGCTCGTTCGCCGAGGTCGAAGGGTTCCACGAAATCTGGCCCTCGTCCGGAGCAGCGCCGCCGGTCAGGTCGGTGGGAGCGGTGAGAACTGAGGCCGGCGCCGGGGCGGTTGTCGCGGCCGCCGTCGTCACCGTAACCGGTGCGCTGGTTGTATGCAGTGCTCCCGTTGTGCCGTTCAGGCTGTAGGCAGTGACGGTGACGCTGTACGTATAGCCGGGCCACAGATTGGTGATCGTGGCCGAGGTGTTGGGGGAAGGAGTGCTGGCACTCCCGTAGCCGTTCACCAGGATCGTATAGCTGTTGATCTCACTGGCAGGCGTCGCTTCCGTCCACGACACCGTGATGGTATTCGAGGTCGCGCTGGTTTGCGTGATCACCGGCGCGGCCGGTTGCACCGGCGTGGGCAGCGGAGTCCCCGCAAGCGTCACCGTCACTTCCGGGCTGGGCGCCGATACCTCTGTCCCGAATTCCCCGGCGTAGGCCACGATCTCAAACGAATAGGTGCCGCCGGCTTCCACGCCTACATCCCAGACGTAGCTGGTGACATTGCCCACGTTGAGGATCTGCCCGCCGGTTTCGTTGGTGATGGTGTATCCGGAAGCTCCGCTTGAGGCGTCCCAGACAAGCGTGACGCTGCTGGTTGTGACTGCAGTGGCATGAAAATCGGCCGGCGTGCTCGGCGGCGTGGGACTGGGTCGCCTGAGGCTCCCGAAGGCGGGCAAAGAGAGGATGGCTGCGGCCAGGGCGAGCGCAACCGCCCTGGCGGCGCTGCCGCAGGAGTTTGGCTTGGAGGTAATCGAACGCGGCCGGCATCCCGCCAGGACCTGGATCGTTTGTCCGAGATTCAATTGCATCGAGACTTCTCTTTCATGGTGTGCATTCATGGAAAGCTCCTCCTTTTGGAAAATGTTTGGCGTCGCTCGAACAGGGATTTCCCGCCGTCGCCATGCGCAAAAAGCATGTCGATGCAATGGGGGTTCGGTATCCCCCGGCAATAGGATTTTGGAATCCCCACGCGGCCCAATCCGGAGGTCGTTCGCACGCTGCGGACGCGCCGTTCGCTATCACGCGCGAGTATAGGCAGGCAATCGATTGCGATTGTCAGAGAGATGTCAGCAGATTGTTAAATGCCACCAACGGCGTGCGGATTGCTCGCGCTACATCGCCTCCGGGCTCTCAATGCCCAGCAGCTCGAGCGAGCGCACCAGCTCGCGCAACGTAATGGCCGCCGTGGCCAGCAGAAAGGTCTTGCGCCGCGGGTCTTCTTCGGTGAGGATGTGGTGCCGGTGATAGAAGTTGGCGAACTCCTGCGCCAGCTGGAAGGCATGCTTGGCCAGGTACGCAGGCTCGGACGCGGCGACGCACTGCTCCAGAACCAGGGAAAAACGCCCGGCGCGCAGCCACAACGCCCAGATGTCCTCATTTTCCTCGCCGCTCAAAAAAGCGGCCAGATTGGACTGCTCAGGGGCTAAAGCCCCGTCATCATTTCGCTTCTCTGACGGCACGACTGAAGTCGTGCCCTGATACAAAACGCCGGTTGGCTGACTTGCTGACTCGCTGACTTGCTGACTTGCTAATTCCGCCAACTCCGCGAATACCGCTTCGGCGCTCGTCGCCCCTTTGCGAAAGATATTGCGGATGCGCACCACGGCGTACTGGATATACGGGCCGGTTTCGCCCTCGAAGCTCAAGGCATCTTTAAAGTCGAAGGCAATCACGGAATTGCGCGTGTACTTGAGCATGAAGTAGCGCAGCGCGCCGATGGCGATCTGGCGGGCGATGCCCGTACGCACGCTCTCGGGGCTTGCAGCCTGCTTTTCATTCACCAGAGGCTGAACCTCGGCGATGAGCTTGTCGATGAGGTCGTCGGCCTTTACGCCGAAGCCCTTGCGGCCGCTCACTTCGATGTACGGTTTTTTCTTGTCCTCTTCGGTCACGCTGTAGCCAAGCTCTTCGGCGCAGCGCGGCGTGAGCGCCACCATCTCGTAGCTGAAGTGCGTATAGTGGTCGGCCTGGTCGGTATAGCCCATGCCGCGCAGCGCCTGGATCACGTTGGCCTGCGGGTCAGCCTGGCGCGAATCGATGACGTTGTAGATAGCCGTCGCGCCGCCGAAGTGGGGATGTTCCGCTTCACCCTGCTCGGCTGAGATCCAGCACTCGTGATCGGGGTATTGAAAGAATCGCTTGTAGCCGAAGTCGCGGCCGAGCAGGCCGAACTTCCACAGGTGATAGGCAATGTCTTTGCCCACGTACGTGACGGTGCCGTTGGAGCGGACGATCACTTTCGCGTCTTCGTCGGCGTCCTTCCGGCCATCGTCATCTTCTGCGCCGCCCGCCGGGCCGGTCTGGTTTTGCGCCGGCTCTGCGGGTGAGCCGGTCCTGCTCATCACCCAGCAGCCCTTGTTCTTGCCTTCGGTTTCGAAGTAAAGCACGCCTGTTTGCTTGAGCTGCTCGAATGCTGCGTCCCAGAAATGGAGGTGCAGGATTTCGCTTTCGCGCGGCAGAAAATCGTACTCGATGCTGAGGCGCTGCATGGTTTCAAGATGCCGGCGCAAGACCGCAGTCGAAATGAGCTCGGCCACTTCGGCTGTCTCATTGCCGCCCTGTTCGATGAGGTGCAGCGTGTCGAGCCTGACCTTTTTGCGTGCGGCTTTTTCTTCGTCGCTGCCAAGCTCGTACCACTGCGAAGTCCGCGCGTAGAGATCCCAGCAATAGTAGTCAATCCCTTTTTGGCCTCCGCCTCGAAGCAGCCGGTCGGTTGCGGGGACTACCGTGCGGACCTCGTCCGGCGAAAGCTTCAGGAGATCGAGAAAACCGACGACCACGTCGGCCACCTGCACGCCGGTGTTGTCAATGTAGTTCTGCACGTCGACCCTGTAGCCTGCGGCGCGCAGCAGGCGCACAAACGTGTCGCCGAGGATGGCGTTGCGCAGATGGCCGATGTGCGCGGCCTTGTTGGGATTGATGGAAGTATGTTCGACCAGCACATGGCCGCGTGGCGAGGAAGCGAGACTTTTCGCAAAGGCAGTGAGCTCTCCCGCAACGTCTCGCACGGCAGCCGCACGATCGAGCCGCGCATTGATGTAGCCCGCGCCGGCGACTTCGAATCCGGCGAAGCCGTCGATAGCGTGTGGGGCGGAGCCGAGCGCAGCCACGATCTCCTGCGCAATCGCCCGGGGCGCTTTGCGCAGCGTGCGCGCAAGCTCGAAGGCGACGGGCGTGGCGATTTCGCCCAGGCGCAGATCCGGCGGCGTTTCCAGGGGAATGCTTGCAATCTCGAGATCGTATTTTTCCTTGAGCACGGCGCGGATGCGTTCACCCAGCCGTTGCTGCATTTCCAGAAGCACGCGGGAAGGCCTCAAAAATCCTTGATTTTCAAGGTGATTTTAGCACCTGCGGCGGGGTCGGCCCGCGCCTTGCTGCGCGCCCTTCACTCAGTCTCCGCGCGGCAATCACGGCCGCTCGATGCCGTAAGATGAAGATGGATCGCCGCGCGACACTCCCTTCCACTGGAGAGCGCGAAGGGAATGCGCTCTTCCATGACGGAGTCAACCGCAAATCCAAACCGCTATTACCTGACCACGCCCATCTACTACGTGAATGCGCGGCCGCACCTGGGAACCGCGTACACCACCATCGTCTGCGACGCCATCGCGCGGCGCAAGCGCGCATTGGG
>JASHOQ010000120.1 GCA_030041045.1 Acidobacteriaceae bacterium | reverse complement strand
CTGCTGGTCGAGTGCTCCGGAAAGATCGAGCACCGTGGAGCCTGCGCGGAGCGCCTGGCCCCAGTGCTGCCGCGTCAGATTCTCGGAACCGCAAAAAAATGTGAAGTCGGCGCGATCGAATGCGTCGGCGCTGATGGCCTGGATGAAGGTGACCTCGTCACCGACCTGGTCCAGCTGGCCTTGCGCATCCTCTTCATCGAGCAGCGCGAAGTTGGCGCCGGCAAGCGGGGACTCCGAGAGCACGTCTTTCAACTCCCTGCCCAATAGGCTTGATGCACCGGCAATGGCAATCTTGAACAAGGTCTTCCTCGAAATCGGTTAGTGAAAGAGCGCGGGTGAAGGCGATGAAAGGTCGCTCCTTCGAGTGTCGGATTCGGCCGCCAATTATCCCGAGTACCTGGGCCCCAGCGATTCCGCCTCCGAACCCGGCAGAGCCGCCGGCTGGCGCGGCTTCCGGCGCCGCCGTTGCCAGCCGTAAGCAGCCCGGGCCCAGATTCCTGAAAACATGTACAGCAACGCCGCCAGAAACACCACGCCGTTGGAGAATCGCACCACGATGTAAGCCACCACAGCCAGCAGCGCCAGTACCTGGAACGGGTGGCTGCGCGAGAAGTTGATCTCTTTGGCCGACCAGAAGCGCCAGGTGCTGACCATGAGGAAGGCGCAGACGGCCACGAGCATGAGCCAGCCGATGGCCACCCACCAGGATTCCACGGGATAGGCGTAGAAGAAGTGCACGGAGGCGGCGACCAGTCCGGCGGCCGCGGGAATGGGCATGCCCACAAAGTATTTGCGCCCTGGACGGCCCGGGTTGCGCGGCTGGGCGTCAGGGCTGATGTTGAAGCGCGCCAGGCGCGAGGCGCCGCTCAGCAGGAACAGGAAACAGATGAAGCCTCCGGCCTGGATAAGGTGCTGGCGCAGGCTGGGATTGACGGATTGAGGAAGAAAATGAAAGCCCCAGATGAAGGCCAGCAGGCTGGGAGCCACGCCGAAGGTGATCACATCGGCAAGCGAATCGAGCTCCCTGCCGAATTCGCTGGCGGTGTTGGTCATGCGGGCGATGCGGCCGTCGAGCGAGTCGAAGGGAATGGCGAAGAGAATGGCGATGGCCGCCCAGTCGAGGTGCTGCGCTGCGTCGCCGGTGATGGCGGCCAGCGTCTGGGTGATGGAGAAATAGCCGGCGCCGATGTTGCCCGCGGTAAAGAGCGACGGCAGCAGATACATGCCGCGGCGCACGCGCGCCCGATTCCTGGCTTTGGCCTCGGCCGGGCGGTCGTGGTTCACGCGTGCTCTCCCCGCTGCATGACGGCGAGCACGGTTTCGCCGCCTTTCACGCGCTGGCCCACCTTCACCTGCAGGGCGGCGCCGGCGGGAACCACCACATCCACGCGGGATCCGAACTTGATGAGGCCCACGCGCTGCCCGCGCTGCACCAGTTGGCCTTCGCCGAAGTTGAAGACGATGCGCCGCGCCAGCAGTCCGGCGATCTGCTTGAAGGTCACCTCGAGACCGCGGTCGGGGCCCTGGCCGAGAACCGTGACCACGTTTTGCTCGTTGCGCTCGGCGGAGCTGGGGTTCATGGCGTTCAGATAACGGCCGTTCTGATAACGGACGCTCGAAAGGACGCCGCCGATGGGTGCGCGGTTGACGTGCACATCAAAAACGCTCAGGAATATGCTCACGCGCTGGCGCTCGCCCTCGGGGGTGGCGATGGTTGCGGTTTCCGTCACGTGGCCGTCGCCGGGCGAAACGATCAGGCCCTCCCCGCCGGGGATGGATCGATGCGGATCGCGGAAGAACCAGAGAAAGAATGCGGCCAGAAGAACCGGCGCCACCGCCCAGCCCCATCCATGCGTGAACCAGACCACAAGGCCGCCCACCGCAAGCAGGCAGAGCGCGTAGATGTAACCGTCGCGTACCATCGTCCCCAACGATTATACGGCGAAGAAGATTTGCTCTGGGAGGGTACAGAAGAACACACCGTCCACTGCGGACACGCAGCGGGTCTGGAGCGGGAGAATCGGACGCAAAGACCTCGAGCGGGCTAGACGGTGACGGGCATGCGCCGCTCGAGCGCGTAAATCAGGTCTTTTGCGTGCAATTTGAGCTTTTTCAGACGTACTTCTTCGAGTTGTTCGTCCGTGCTTAGATAGGGTTTCTGCAGCAACTCTTCCAACCGCTGAGCGTAGCGATGATGTTCCGCGTGCAGGCGATCGATTTCTTCGCTCAGCGTGGAGCCCTTTACTTCATCCATCAAGCACCTCCGGAGGGGGCGGCCGCATGCCTTCGCCGCGGGTCCGCCGCTTTCTTACGAACATTTACATATAGCTCCGCTCGAAGGCGGTACGCAAGCGGGAAATCGACGAAAGTAACGGCAGGGCTGTGAATTTCGGGAAGAAAATTCCCCCTGCGCGCGACCCGGGTCGTCCTGCGGGAGCCGGAAAGCGGCGCGGCGCGCCCGGTCTTGCGGCTTCCGGCTCAGGCCAGGCGGAGGGTCATGAGAATGGCATCTTCTTCAGGATCAGCATAATAGCGCGGTCGAACGCCAGTCTGGTTGAAGTTCTGCGCCCGGTAAAACCCGAGGGCGGCAGAGTTTGAGGCCCGTACCTCCAGGTGCAAAGCGCAGATGCCCGATGCGCGCAGGCAGGTGACCAACGATGCCAACAGGCTCCGGCCCACGCCGCGCCGTTGCGCGCAAGGCATCACGGCCATGGATTCAATTTCGGCCTCGGGAGGGATGAGGCCTACGAGAACGAAGCCGATCACGGCCCGGCTTCGGCGGTGGGCCGCAACCAGCGCGACGCGTCTCGCGGCGGGCCGGCCGGAGAGCAGCTCTCTCCACTTTGCAGCAGGCCAGCGCGGAGCCGTATCCAGAAGTTCGCTCATGCCGAGGATGGTTTCGAGGTCGGGCTCCTCAAGTTCGCGGATCTCGATCTCGTCCGGGTCGAATGTTTCGGCTTGCGGCGCCCGGCGAGCTAGGGCCTCGGCCGGCGCGAGAGCCGAGAAGATTTCGGCGCCCTTCTCCGCAGAGATCTCCGCATCCGGCCGGCGCAGGTAGTGGCCGTCGAGAAGGGCGAGATCGGCGGTTACGCCGGCCACCAGGCGCGACTCGCCGAGCCTGAGCGCATCGGCCGCAAGCGGCGGCGCGCTCCTGACGAGCTGCGTGGAGGGCCAGGCCATGCCGATGAGTCCGGCCGCGGCCTCATCGCAGACGGCGATGCGCACCGGAGGCGGGAGAGCGGCAAGTTCCGCAGGTCCGGCCAGGATTTCGATGGCGTCCCGGCCCGCGGTTTCGAATCGCAGGTAGAGTTCGCCGCGCTGCGCGTCGAGCGCGGCCGAGGGTGTGCCGGCCTTGCGCGCGAGTACCAGCAGCCGGGAGATCGGGACCACGGGAATCTGCGCGGACTCCGCCAGGCCCTTCACGGCGCTCAGGCCCACGCGCACCCCGGTGAAGCTCCCCGGACCGTTTACTGCAACCATGCCGCCGAGGGCGTTCAGCGGGACGCGGGCGGATTCAAGCAGCGCAGCCACAGCCGAGACCAGCGTGGCCGAATACGTGCGGCCGGCAAGCTTGGTCTGGCCCAGGATTTCCAGGTCGCGGCCGGCGAGGCGGCCGAGCGCGACCGAGCCGGATGGGCCGCAGGTGTCAACCGCAAGAATCGGCGCGCCGAAGTGGCTGGGCGAATCCGGAGTCATGGTTTGCCGCGGCGCGACTTCGTCCTAGGGCCGCATTCTTAAAGTATCGCGTGAGGGGTGCTCAACGTCCGTCTCCAAATTGCCCGCGATTCGCCCCATGCACCTTTTCATAAGCCAGGGTCTTACACTGGCTCCAGGCGATGGCCAACCTGGAGGAGTGCAGATGCGACCCATTCCCGGCAGTGCGGTGGAGTTCCGGCCGGTTGGCGGGTCGAATCCCCTGTCCCTCGTTCCTACCCGCGTAAACGGAATCCGCGCCTGCGATTTCCTTTTGGACTCAGGCGCCTCGCGCTCGTTGATCTCGCCTGGACTTGCGTTGGACCTTGGAATCGAAGCTGAACTCAACCAGGACGCGTTTGGCGCCGGGGGCAGCGTGCGCATGCCCACCGCTTCGCTGCGTTCCATCGAAGTGGGCTCGGCACGCCAAGAGGAGATGAAGGTTTGCATTTCAGATGGGCTGGAATCAATTGGCGCCGCGCTCAAAACCAAGGTGGACGGCGTCATTGGGTTTGATTTCATGAGGAGCTTTCGCCTCGCGATTGACTATCAGCAGCGTGTTCTGCATTTTGCGCTGCCTTCTGAAGACGCCGGTACCGACGGCCGCTCCGATGGATCTGTGGACTTCACCCTCACGCCCGTTGAGCCGCTGATCCTGTTGCAAGCGGTTGTGCACAACCAGGGGCCCTTTCAGTTCGTTCTCGATACGGGCGCAAGCCGAACCGTGGTGACGCCCGAGCTTGCCGAGCGGCTGAGGATCCCGGTTGACCAGGGAATCTCGGGCACCGGGGTGGGAGGAAAGATGGATAGCCGGCCCGCGACCCTGAATTCGCTCGCTCTCGGCGGCATCACCGTTCGCGACCTCCCGGTTGTGGTGGGCACATTTCTCGACGCCATCGGCGCCGCCGCTGGAGCCAGGCTGGACGGCATCCTGGGCAACAACCTTCTGCGGCGATATCGCGTGACGATTGACTGCCCGGCGTTCAAGCTCTTCCTCGAGCTGCCTGGCTAAGAGCAAGAATGACAGCGAATTATGTGCCGGCGACCGGAGCGGCAGGCCGCAGGCGGAATCCCGGGTGCGCCGTTGCCGCGGGGAATCTGTACAACCGCATGCCCCGGTGCTAGACTCCCTTTCACGAGGTCCCATCATGCGAGAGACCCTCACGCGGCGGACGATCCTGTTCAGCCTGTTCGCGCTTCTGGCTGCCGGTATTGCCCACCATGCCTGTGCCCAGCGCCGCGGCGGAGGGGGGCTTGGCTTCGCCCGGGGTGGTCGCGGCTTCAGCCGCGCTCCGTACATATCGCCCTACGGATACGGGTCCGCGTACCTGCCCTACGACTACGGCGACGCGTACTCCTACGAGCCGGAGCCCGCGGTTTTTGTCCAGCAGCCGCCGGTCGTCGTTGAGCCGCCCGCGCCGCCCGTCGCCTATCCAGCGGGGCATGCCGTGATTACGGAGTACAAATGGCCGGCCGCAGGCGCGGCGTCCTCCGCCTCAGCCGGCATTGAGTCTGAGAGCCAGGCCTTTGGCATTGTTCTCAAGAACGGATCGACCCTCTCCGCCGTCATGGTCTTTGCCTCCGACGACGGCCTGCACTACGTCGACCCCGACGAGAACCACCTCCGCATCTCCATGAGCGAGGTTGACCGCGCCGCCACCCTCAGGCTCAACCGCTCGAGAAACCTGAATCTGTATCTTCCTGCCGCGCAGTGAGCCGGCGCCTGCTCCGTCCCTGGTCCGGGCTGACGCGGATTTGGAAATACTGTGCCCGCGCGACGTCAAACCGGGGCGCCGCTCCCTGATGGTAGCGTTCACTTTGGTCGGGTGCTCCCCGGATACACCATTTCCTCACCGGGAATTCTGTCCCGCGCGCAGACCGCCCGTGCGCCTTCGGCCGCGGCGCCCTATGCGAAACTGTATTGTCCCCGCTCGCCCCGCATTCCCGGCGCCGCCTGCGACGTGAGTTCAACCATGCCCATCCTGCGCTCCGCGTTTATTGCTCTCTCCCGTAACCGAGGGCTGCGGCATTTCTCTGAGCAATCCAGCCTGGGCGCGCGCTTGAGCTCGCGCTTCGTCGCCGGCCGCTCGGTCGAGGACGCTCTGCGCGCCGCCGCCAGCGTCAACGCCCAGGACATGGCCGTCACCCTCGACTCGCTGGGCGAAAGCGTGACCTCTGAAAGCGAGGCGCACCAGGCCGCCGAAATCTACCACCAGGTCCTCGACCGCATCGCCGAGCGCAAACTCGACGCCAACATCAGCGTCAAGCTCACGCAGATGGGTCTGGAGATCTCGCCCGCTCTGGCCGAAACCATCGTGCGCCAATTGGTGGAGCACGCGCGCTCTCTCTCGAATTTCGTGCGCATTGACATGGAGGACTCGCGCCTGACGCAAATCACCCTCGACATCGTGCACCGCCTTCACGCGCATGCTGAAACCCGCGGCGCCGTGGGCGTGGTGATCCAGGCGTACCTTTACCGCTCGCAGGCCGATATTGAAAGCCTCCTTGAGGAGGGCATCCGCATCCGCCTGTGCAAGGGCGCGTACAAGGAGCCCGAGGAAGTGGCATTTCCGCGCAAGAAGGACGTGGACGAGAACTTCATCCGCCTGAGCCATCTCCTGCTGGATAGCCCCGTCTATCACGGCCTGGCCACGCACGACGAAGCCATGGTGGCCGCAGCCAAAGCCTACGCACGCGAGCGAGGCATCGACCCCAGCCGCTTCGAATTTCAAATGTTGTATGGCGTCCGCCGCGATCTGCAGCGCTTGCTGGTGAAGGAGGGTTATCGCGTCAGGGTCTATGTGCCGTTCGGGAGCGCGTGGTACCCCTACTTTATGCGCCGGCTTGCCGAGCGGCCCGCCAACCTTTTCTTCCTCGCGCGCAATCTCTTTCGCTCCTGAGATAACCGCGCGTCTACTCGGCGTATTCCTTCATTTTCGCTTTTCTGCGGTAGCGCTTGCGCATCAGGAAGGTAGACTTGCAGCTTGCGCAGAACCAGGGAAAATAACCGAACAACGGATAGACTCTCTTCTCCAGAAAGCCCTTCCGTTCCAGCCGCCGTGGATGGCCGTCACCGCAGCTGGGGCAGCGAATTTTCGCCGTCGCTCCGGCTTGCCCCACGTACCCGGATGCAGCATCTGAACCGCTTCCAATCGTCACTCTGAAACTCTTGGCTCCTTTTGCAAAGGGTTTCGAACGCTCCAGCCCCGCGGGATGACAACCCCACTTCACACCAGCGGACATCCCGCCGGCAATGGCTGATTTGTGTCAGTTCCCCCGTACTCCGCAATGTATTCCTGGTAAAGCCCCCGGCGCAATCCCCATTGGAATCCCGCCCCAATCCGGGCCGACACCCGCGCTCTCGGACGCCGGGCGAGTAGAACCAGAAAAACCAGGATCGCAGCGAACCCCACATTTTACTCATCCGGCTGCGTTGCCGGAACACAAAAAACGCCAGCGCTGCCTCGTTCTCAAACCCATTCGAAACCCCGGCGGGTTGCGCCGTTCCCGCTCCGTGCCCCCGGTTCACGGCAAGCGTGCCCCTCGTACCAGCCTGCCTCGCCTCGCTTCACGCGGACAGGCGCGCCAAGCCCTTTTGCGCCAGATCCGCAACCGCCCTGGCCAGGGTGCGCGAGGCATTCAGGGATTGGGGACGCTCCAATCGAATCCCAAGCTTGGCGGCGTATGCGCGAAACAACTTGTCCACGTCATAAAGGATTTCCACGTGATCGCAGAGAAATCCAATGGGCTGAAGAAGGAGCGCCTTCACGCCCTCGCGCGCCATCGCCTCCAGGGTCTCTTCCACGGTGGGGCCGATCCACTCGCCGCCGCTCGCGCCCTGGCTCTGAAACGCGAATCGCCAGTAGCGCATCTCCGGCACGCGCGCCGCCACCAGCTCCGCCGTGTGCCGCGCCTCCTCGGCGTAGGGATCGGCGCCCTGCCCCGGCCAGTGCGGCTCTACCCCTCCACCTTGACCTGGGTGCCCCACTCTCGCCGCGTCTTTGTCTTTGTCGCCAGAGTGGGAACCGCCCTCCCTCGTCACTTCAACAACCGGCTCCACTGTTCTCCTCGGCACGCTGTGCGCGGTAAACAGCACCGGAACCGGCTGCCCCGTCTCCCGGCTCAGCTTCTCCCACTCCGGCCGCAGCCGCTCGGCAAAAGCTTCAATGAGCAGCGGATGCCGCGCCCACCCCTCGGTAAAGTCGATGCGCAGCCCCTTCGCCTCGGCTTCCACCGCGCGCCGGTAGAGGCCCACGCTGGTGCGCGAATTCTGCGGCGCCATGCAGATCACGGCAGCCTGCTCCACCTGATCGGCGCGGATCTGCTTCACCACGTCGGGAATGTACGGCTTCCAGTTGCGCATGCCCACGTACGCGCGAACTCGATCTCCTCCTTGCGGGTGCCCCACCCTCGCGACGCCTTTGTTTTTGTCGCTAGGGTGAAAAGCAAGGACCGCTCCATTCACTTCCTCCTCCACCAGCCGCGCTTGTTCCAAGGTAATTTCGGTCAGAGGGCTCTTGCCGATCAGCGCATAGCGGTGCTGAATCTCCTCCACCAGCGCTTGCGGCACCGGCCGTCCGCTGACCACGTTGCGCAGATACTCGGGAATCTGCTCCACCGTCTCCGGCGTCCCATGCGCCAAAAGCAACACCGCCTGCTTCGCCATTCACCGAGTCTCCTCGTCCCTAGTCCCTAGTCCCTAGTCCCTACTCCCTACTCCCTGTACTCCCGTACCATCTTCACCACCGCCTGCACATTCTCCACCGGCGTTCCCGGCACGATGCCGTGGCCAAGATTGAAAATGTGTCCCGGCCGGCCGCCCGCCGCGCGCAGAATCTCGTTCACGCGCAGCGCGAGAATCTCCAGCGGCGCAAACAACGTGATGGGGTCGAGGTTGCCTTGCACCGCATGGCCCGGTCCCACCGCGCGCCAGGCCACCTCCAGCGGCTGCCGCCAGTCCACGCCGATCACGTCAGCGCCCGTTGCCGCCATTTGCTCCAGCAACCCCGCCGTTTCCACGCCGAAGTAAATTACGGGCACGCCCATCTGCTGCACCGCGCGCACCAGCCGCTTTGAAGCCTCAAACGCATACTCGCGATAGTCGGCCAAGGCCAGCGACCCGATCCAGCTGTCGAAGATTTGAATTGCGTCCGCGCCCGCCTGCACCTGCAGACGGCAGTAGCCCGTCAATACGGCAACCAACTTCTCCAAGAGGCTGCCCCACGCAATGGGGTCGCGGTACATGAGCTGTTTGGTCTCGACGTAATTGCGCGAGCCGCCGCCCTCAATCATGTAGCTGGCCAGGGTGTACGGCGCGCCGCAAAAGCCGATCACGTCCAGCCGGTCGCGGAAGTGCGCCGCAACTTTTTGAATCGCGCGGCCCACGTACTCGAGCTCGGCGCCGCGGTCGGTGCGCAGCGCGCGCACATCCTCGTCCGTACGCACCGGATGATGCACCACCGGCCCTTCGCCGGCCTGAAACTCAAACGGCAGGCCCATGGCCTCGAGCGGCAGCAGCAGATCGGCAAAAATAATGGCCGCATCCACGCCCAGTTTTTCCGCGGCCGTGATGGTCACCTCCGCGGCCAGCTCCGGCTGCTTGCAAATTTCCACCAGCGTATGGTGCTTCCTTACCTCGCGGTACTCCTGCATGTACCGCCCCGCCTGGCGCAGAAACCACACCGGCGTGCGATCCACCGGCCGCCGCAGGCACGCGCGCACAAAGCGCCCGCCGGAAAGCAGCGAGTCGGATGGCGATGCGGAGGAGGCAGGATTTTCGGTTGCGCCCATTCAGCCGGAGTCTCTGCACCTGATTGTAGCCTCCGCGCGGCGCCACAGATGCGACCGCGTGAATCACAACGCTAAGGCGTGACGCTTGTATGCATGCACGTTCCCCACGGTCTCCAGGACACGTCTCCGGACGCACTGTCCTTTTTCATGATCAGGGTTGCGCTCTCACCCCTGTATCCATATCCGATGCCCAGCCGGACGATCGCGTACTGATGCGATTGGTCGAAGCTGATTTCGCTGAGATAAGCGCCGGCAGCGAGCATGGTATCCGTAGCCGCCGGCGATCCGCTGATCGCATCCATATCCTCAAGTCTTACGGGCTTGTCCGTAATGGCAGGCAGGTCTTCGGCGCGGAATCGATGCATCGTCGAATCATTCCGCGGCTCCATCTCCGCTCCGCCGCGCTGCGCCATCCCCGCGCAGGCCTTATATGTGGAATCATCGAGCAGCGACGTCCGGACAGCTAAACGGCTGGGAGGCGGATCGGCGCGATTGTAAGCTTCCGCCAGAACAGCCTTGTAAACGGCCAACTGTTCCCGAGTAAGCCGGTCCTGGCTGACCGTTGGCTCGTGACTCTTCGGCGCGTTTTGCAACGCGCCCGAACGGCAGCTCCACAAAAGCAAAAGCGCGCAGGCCGGCATAACAGACAAAATGAGCCGGTTCAACTGGGATGGCATGAACGGCCTCACATGGTGAGAATGCGGGCAATTCTAGCAGAACGACGAATCCGCCAGCGCGCACACAAAATCGGCAGCGTGCCCCAGGCGCCTCGCCCGGCTCGGCCGCGGGGAGCTCGAAAACCGCTCTTCCCAACCAGCCTCTCGAAACCCGGCCCGAAAACCGGTGACCCATCCTTGCGCGCTCCTGGCCGCAAGGGCGGGAAAGCGCGGCTCTCCAAATTTTTTTTGGCGTCACGCAATGCCAATTCGCTTACCATCGGGAGCAGAGTTTTCCGGCTGGTTTCCCTGAACTTTGTTTCCTTGAATTTTGTTTCCTCGAGCCTTGCTTTCTTGACCGTCGCCGGGAACTCCCGGGACTTACCATTCGCTGTCGCCCCCTCCCGGAGGGTTCGCCATGAAGTGCCCGCTTCTTTCCATCCTCGCCCTGCTGCCCGCGCTCGCCTGCGCCCAGGCTCCCGCCGTCCCCGCGGAGCCGGCCGACTCCGGCCAGTCCGCCTCGCCCTCCATGACCCTCGACGTGCTGGTCGCGCCCAAGTCCGGCGTTCCTGTCTCCGGCCTCACCGCGCAGGACTTCACCGTTCTCGACAACAAGGCCGCGTTGCCCATCCAGCAAGTCAAAGCCGTCACTCCGAGCCAGGAGCCGGTATCGCTCGTTCTCTTTCTCGACGAGGTGAATGCCGATTACAAAACCGCCGTCATGCAGCGCGACGGCGTGCTGCGCTACCTGCGTGCGGATAGCGGCAAGCTGCCTTATCCCTCAACCGTGGCCATCTTCACCGATCAGGGCGCGCAGATTCAGCAAACCTTCTCCACCGACGGCGCCGCCATGGCCAACGCGCTCAACCACATGCCGCTCGACCAGCGCGCGATCACCCGCGGCACCTCCTTCGGTGACTTCGATCGCGTGCGCCTTTCCCTCACCGCGCTTCACCAATTGATGCAGACACTCTCCGGCTCCCCGGGGCGCAAAATCGTGCTCTGGATCTCGCCCGGCTGGCCGCTGCTCTCCGGACCCAATTACACCCTCGACAATCGCATGGCGCACGAAATCTTCGAGGAAATCGAGTCCATCTCCACCGGGCTCCGCCAGGCCGACATCACTCTCTACAACCTTAACGCCGCCGCCGTCGAGGAAGCGCGCGAGACCAGCACCTATGAGGGCTTTCTGAAGGGCGTGCAGAAGCCGGGCCAGGTGGTCATGGGCGATGTGGGTTTGCAGGTGCTCACCGAGCAGAGCGGAGGCCAGGTGCTGCAATCGAGCACCGACATTTCATCGATGATCCAGAAAGCGCTGGTCGATCTGAATTCCTGGTACGAGATCACCTTCGCGCCCCCGCCCGCCGACAAGCCCGACGCCTATCACCACATCGAGATCAAGCTCGACAAGCCGGGTTTGGCCGCGCGCACACGCGACGGCTACTACTCCAACCCATCCACTAACCCGCAGCAATAAATCCGCTCACGCCATACGTACAGGGCGCCCCATCCATTCGACGCTCCTTGTCGAATGGGTGGGAACCCGCGAACCTGACCTTCTGCTCACCGCCCCCCTGACTCGCCGACTCGCCGACTTGCTGACTCGCCGACTCGCTCGTCTCATCTCCAGCGAAAAATCTTCAGCGCCACGGCAAACGGCGCCACAAACCAGAAGAGCAGAATCCCGACCTGCATCCCCAGATGCGGCAGCGTAATCCCCTGCAGCATATTCCCGCGCATGGCGTCGATGGCCGCCGTGAGCGGCAGCGCGCGCACCAGCGGTTGCACCACGGCCGGAAACCGCGACGCCGAAAAGAACACGCCAGACAAGATCCACATGGGCAGCATCACCAGGTTCATCAACCCGCTCACCGCCTCCATGGTGCGCGCGCGCGAGGCCACCAGCAGCCCCATCGCGGAAAAGACCACCGATGTCAGGAGGCACAGAAACCCCAGCTCCCACAGCGGCCCGCGAAAGGGCACACCGAACGCGATCCAGGCGAAGCCGAGAAACACAACCAACTCCACCACCAGCAGTCCGAGGCGCGAAAGCAGATACGCCGTCAGGTACTGCCACTTGGGCATGGGCGAAGCCACCATGCGCTTGAGCAGCTTCTTCTGCCGTCCCTCCACGATGGAGAAGCCCAGCCCCCACATCGCCGAGCCCATCAGGTTCATGCCCAGCAGTCCCGGCACCACAAAGTCGATGTAGCGCGAGCCCCTCTCATGCACCAGCTCGTTCGCCGCCGCAACCGCAGGTGTCTGTCCCGCCGCGGCCTGGATCGCTCGATCCGCCAGGAGGCGCGCCGTCCGCGCATCGGGATTGGTATCGTCGTAGCGATAATCCACGCCGCCCGTCCGCGCCACGGCCAGCAGCAGGATGTTGCCCGTGGCCAGCGCGTGCACGCCCGCGGCCTCATCCATCTGCTCCGCGCGCAATCCCTTGTCCGCAGCCAGCGCCTGCGTCAGTTGCGGCGTGGTCGCGCCCACCGGCAGAATGTCCGGCGGGCGATTGCGGAAGGCAATCCCCAGCCCCACAGCCAGCAGAATGGGAAAAATGAAAATCCAGAAGATCGCCTCCGGCTCGCGCATCACCAGCCGGAAACGGATCAACGTCAATTGATAAAGGCTGCTCTGTTCCAGCTTACTCATCGCGCAGATTTCTCCCCGTCAGCCGCACAAACACATCTTCGAGCGTGGCCGAGTGCGTGCGGAACTCGCTCAGATGCAGCCCCTGCTCTTTGAGCGCCGCAAAGATGCGCGGCACCGCCGTATGCAGCTCGCTCACTGAAAGCTGGTGCACGCCCGCATCCACACGATGCGACTGCACGCCGGAAATCGCCGTGAGTTTCTCCACATTCACCGCCGTCGGCAGGCATTCTTCGCCGTCTTCCAGAGCGAGTCCGCCGTAGCCCTGACGAGCAGAAGGGTCTTCAACGGTTCCCTCTTTCGTATGGGGTGCCCCGTCCAAGCTCCGCTTGGGCGGGGAAGTCGCACACACCGCAAACTCCACAATGTCCTCGCCGCCCACGGTGGCAATCAATTCCTTGGGCGTGCCCAGCGCAATCACCTTGCCGTGATCCATGATGGCCACGCGGTCGCACAGCCGCTCCGCCTCATCCATGTAATGCGTGGTCAATATGATCGTCCGCCCCGCGCGCTTCAACCCTTCCACCAGGTCCCACAAATGCCGCCGCGCCTGCGGATCGAGTCCCGTGGTCGGCTCGTCGAGAAACAGCAGTTCCGGATCGCCCACCAGCGCCGCCGCCATTGCCAGCCGCTGCTTCTGCCCGCCGCTCAGGGTCCCTATCCGCGCCCTGCGTTTCTCCTCGAGCTGCGCCAGGCGCACTGACTCGTCCACCGAAATGCCCTGCCGGTAAAAACTGCGGAACAGCCTGATCGCCTCTTCCACCGTCATCTTGTCCGGGAACTGCGTCTCCTGCAGTTGAATGCCGATGCGCTGCTGCAGCGCCTTCGCGCCCGTCTTCCAGTTCAGCCCCAGCAGCTCGACGGTTCCTTCATCCGGCTCCGTCAATCCCTCGCAAATTTCGATGGTCGTCGTCTTCCCTGCGCCGTTCGGCCCCAGCAGCCCGAAGCACTCACCCGGCGCCACTTCCAGATCGAGCCCATCCACCGCGCGCACCTCGCCGAAGGCCTTCTTCAGGCCGCGAATCCGCAGCGATGGCCTTCCCCCGCGCAGCGCCGAAAGCTCCGCCTTTTCCAGACTCGAGGTCGTATCCGCCATGGCCTCAGCTTACCGCAACCCTATTCAGGTTTCTTGAACACCCTCCATTTCCGGTTCGCGTCAGGCCGCGGCCTTAGCCCCGCCGCGCATCACACTTAGGTCACGGCACCTCGGTAATTGCAGACTTCCTCATCCCCATTAAGTGTCACTCCGCCCCGCCGATTTCCTCCTTGTCGGCGGCGCCCAGGGACGGCGGTTCAGCGCAGGCAGCCACCGCAGCAACCAGCGTGTGGCGCATGGCGTCTTCACCGACCGTTTACACCGAAGGGGTAGCCGCAAAGTGGTATTTTCCTCGCGGAATGAGCGGCAGCACAATCTCTTCAGGGTGCAAGGCGGTTGGGAAGACGCCATAAATTTAAGCGCGGTCCTTCAGAACGCCGGACCGCAGAAACGAAGGCACTCCATATGAAATCCTACCGATTTCTTCTTACTCTCGCAGCCGCGGCGGCCGTGCTCGCCGTTGCCGCGACGTCTGCGTTATCCCAGGGTCCCGAAAGCAACCCCGAAAGCAACAAGGACCAGCAGGCCGTGGTCACGCTGCCTGCCTGCCAACTGGTGAATGACGCTCTCCAGGTGCAGGACGCCCTGAATCGTTTCGACACCGCGCTAGCCTCGCGCGACGTGCAGCAGCTTCTGGCTTCCGGCATTGAGCCCCAAAGCGTGAAGGGCTGGCAGCGCTTCTTCAAGGACAACCCGCGCGCTACCGTCACCGATCGTTGCTCCGGCGACGAACTGTCCATCTCCGGCAACACCGCCAACTGGAGCTGCACGGAAACTTCGATCATCGTTTCGGAGGGCAAGCCGGTGCAGTACGCCCACAACATCAAATTCACCTTCACTCGCAAGAATGGGGAGTGGACGATTTCCGACCGGCGTTAGCTCGGATCGACGTTAGCTCCGGCCGCCGCTCCTTTCCTTGCAAACAGTTCGCTTTGCCGTAAACGAAACAGGCGCCCCCCGGGGCGCCTTCGTTTTTCACTGTCCACTGCCCACTGCCCACTGTTCACTGCCCACTGCCCACTGCCCACTGCCCACTGTTCACTGTCCACTGTCCACTGTCCACTGTCCACCGAACCCGGGGTGCCCCGTCCAAGCTTCGCTTGGGCGGGGTCGATCACCGCGCCGGAGGCGCAACGGTGGTTACCCCCGCGCTTCAGCGTGGGGAAGCAGGCATCCCAAAGAGACGCAAGCCCCGGAGGGGCGGCGCATCTCGGTGCACAGTGCCAAAACCTGCCAGGGCCGAAGCCACTCACTCCGTTTGCAGAAAATAACCACCTGTTCTTGCACAATGGCCTTGGGGAAGGACCGCGCGGAACATGCCCCGCATCCGCCCGGTCGATACCATCCGACCACCCCCCTCCCCCTACCCCCCCACGAACCGCCATTTTCCAGCCTAACCCATTCGCAATGAATGATTTACAATATTGCTGACCCTGCAAAACCCGTAGAAACCTGTAGAAAACCTGCAAAACCCGAAGTGATTTGCACCAATACTGATGCCGTGGATGGCGGGCGCCCGCTCCTCCGCCGCCAACCCGGCAATCCAAGGAGCGGGTAAACTGGGATCATGGCGGAGATTCAGCGCAGGAAAACGCCCACAGTCAAAATCGGCCACGTCCGCGTAGGCTGGGAAGTTCCGGTCGTCGTCCAGTCGATGACCAACACCGATACGGCCGACGTCCAGGCCACCATCGAGCAGGTTGCGGCGCTCGCGCTCTCGGGCTCCGAACTCGTCCGCGTCACCGTCAATAACGAGGACGCAGCGGCCGCCGTGCCGCACATCGTGGAGGGTCTCGAAAAGCGCGGCCTCCGCGTGCCCGTCATCGGCGACTTCCACTACAACGGCCACATCCTGCTCAAAAAATTCCCCGCCGCGGCGCGCGCCCTGGCCAAGTACCGCATCAACCCCGGCAACGTGTCGATTGGACGGAAAGATGACGACAACTTCCGCACCATGATCGAGTGCGCGGTTGAAAACCAGAAGCCCGTGCGCATCGGCGTCAACTGGGGCTCGCTCGATCAGTCGCTGCTCACGCGCATGATGGACGAGAACTCGCACCGCTCCGAGCCGCTTTCCGCGCGCGACGTGATGATGGAAGCCATGGTCGCGAGCGCGCTCAACTCCGCCGCGGCCGCCGAGCGCTACGGTTTGCGCCACGACCAGATCATTCTTTCGGCGAAGGTCAGCGGCGTGCGCGACCTCATCGATGTCTACTCGACGCTTGCCGCGCGCTGCGATTACCCGCTGCACCTCGGCCTTACGGAAGCGGGCATGGGCACCAAGGGCGTCATCGCCTCCACGGCCGGCCTCGCGCCGCTGCTGCTCGCCGGCATCGGTGACACCATCCGCGTAAGTCTGACGCCCAAGCCCGGTGGCGACCGCACGGAAGAGGTCCAGGCCGCGCAGCAGATTCTGCAGTCGCTTTCGATTCGCAGCTTCATGCCCCAGGTCACGAGCTGCCCCGGCTGCGGCCGGACGACGAGCACGTATTTTCAGGAGCTCGCCGAGCAGATTCAGAGCTACCTGCGCACGCAGATGCCGGAGTGGCGCAAGAAATATCCCGGAGTAGAGGAGCTCAAGCTCGCCGTGATGGGCTGCGTGGTAAACGGCCCCGGCGAGTCAAAACACGCGAACCTGGGAATCAGCTTGCCCGGCACGTTTGAGGAGCCCAAGGCCCCGGTCTACATCGACGGCAAGCTTTCGACCACGCTGCGCGGCGACACCATCGTGGCCGAGTTCAAGCAGATCCTCGACCGCTACGTCGAATCGCACTATGGCCAGAAAGCCGCAAGCGGCGAACTGGTGGGCACGCATTAAAATAGCGCTCCGGCACCTTAATCGCGGCTGTCATTCTGAGCGAACGGGGCCCCAAGTGTTCTCTCCAGCTTGGGGGTGGTGAGCGAAGAATCTGCTTTTGCTTTCTTGTATTTTGCCTTATCGAGGACTGGTCAACGGAATATCCGGTCAGGCCTTGTCGCCAGCGGGAATTCAACGAACCGGCACCTTGCCGCGCACCAACTGGAACCGCACCGAATAGCCAAGCCCCACGGAATAATCCGGCGCTGCGGCGGAAAGCCCGAAGCTCGCATGAAAATCGATCTGCTGATGCGGCGTGGGCTTCATGCATGCGCCGAAGTTGAGAATGTGTTCCGGTCCGCCCCGCTCCGGAAACGAGCCTGCGTACTCGCCCCACGCATCGATCGTCGTGGTCATCTGCCGGTCGAAATAAAGCGTCGCCTGGCCGGTGGTGTTGCGCCCAGCCGGCTGCGTGGGCCAATAGACCGCGAACATGCCTGCAACCGTCCAGTTTTTCGAGAGCCCGCGCGACCACGGCAGTTGCAGCGACGGATCGTAGCCATGGCTCGAGATGCGGTTCGCGCCCGTGGGCAAGCTCAGCGAGGGAATCAGTGAAACATCGAACCCATGCGCGGGTCCGAGCTGCTGTTTGAAGCCCAGGCTCAGGTCGCCGAACCCGCTTGAGAAACCGGAGGTCACGCTGTCATTCGTATAGTAGTCCGGCACGCCCACGCGCACCTCACCCTTGGCGGGAATCCCGAAGCGCATCCACGTCTCGGTCAGGTCCAGCCCGCCCTCGCCCGCGTCGCCGGTCACGGCAAAGCCGTTCTCGAGTTGCAGGCTTCCGCAGGGAACCACGGTGCTGGCTTCCGTGATTTGCGGCCGGTCGGTCGAGATTGCACTTGAGGCATCCGCGCCGCACGGATGCGGTTTTGCCTGTGCCGTCATCATGCCCGGCACGGCAAAAATCAGCATCGCGATTCGGCGAATTGCCATCGAGTGCATCGTAGCTGCTCGCTCTCCGGTCGCGCATGAATTTCCCGCGTATCGAGGTCGCATCTCGCGCCATTTGTCCCGGACGGCCCGAACCCGCAGCGGCAAAAACACTAGGCTTCCCTTTTCCCGCGAATCGCGCTAGGCTCATGGGCAACTCCCCTTTGCATCGATCTTGGAGACTTCTCATGGCGCTTTGCCGGCGAAATCGGCTGGCTATGCTCGCAGCCTGCGGTCTGTCTCTGGCGGCGTATGCGCCTGCCGCTGCGCCCAAGCCCTGCGTCCCCGCCGCGCAGGCCGCCAAGTTGCTCAACAAGGATGTCTGCGTCTCCGCGCACATCTACGACGTGGTCGAACTGCCCGACGGCACGCGCTTCCTCGACGTCTGCTCGCCGCAAACCACAGACGAGCAATGCCGCTTCACCATCGTCAGCTTGTGGGACGATCACGAAGACGTGGGCGAGCTCGCGAAGTACCGCAACCAGGACGTGCAGATTCGCGGCATCGTGCAGCCCATGCACGGCCGCGCCGGTATGGTCCTGAGCCACGTGCGCCAGTTCAACGGAGGGCCGCCCAAGTTCCGGCCCAATCCGCTGCTCGCGCGCGGATTCAGCGCCGACCAGAGCAAGCCGCCGCTGAACGATCCCAACCTGCACGCGCAGGGCGGCGGCCGCGCGTTCATGAACTCGCGCGATCAGGAACCGGCGCCGGGTAAGTAGGACCGCGATCCTGGGTGCCCCATCCTTGGCGCGCATTTGTTTTTGCGCCAAGGGTGGGAAAGCGCGAATCTCAATCATGCCCGGGCGCTGACTCGCTAACTCGCTGGCTTGCTGACTTGCTGCTCCTCGAGCAGCGGCGCAAACCGCGCACCGAAGAACAGAATTGCGCAGGAGATGAGGAGAAAGATGAGCGTCGCGCCCAGGCCCAGGCTCAGGTTGTGGGTGCGGTCGCTGATGGCGCCGATGATCTGCGGGGAAAACGTGTCGCCAAAGGCGTGAATGCAGAAGAGGTTCACGCTGATGGCGGTCGCGCGCACCGGCGCATTCACTGAGTTCACAATGGCCGTGTTCAGCGGACCGGTGTTGAGAAAGAGGAAGAACTCCGCGGCAAAGAGCGCGGGCACGGCCCACGCATGCGGCCCGAAGAACAGCAGCACGCCGCAGGGCAGCGTAAGCGCCACGCTCCAAGCGGAAACGAGGTAGAGTGCGCGGTGATTGGTGCGCAGCCAGCGCTGCGCAATCCAGCCGCCGACGAGCGTTCCCACAATGCCGTCAATCACCGTGGTTGCGCCCACTGTCAGGCTCGCCCTGCCCATGGACAAGCCCGCGAAGCGCCGCAGAAATTCCGGCACCCACCAGGAGATGCCGCCCATGGCGAAAGTCAGCATCGCCAGCCCGAAGGTCGCCGTCAAAAACGCCGGGTTGCGGAAGAGGCCCGCGACCGTATTTCGATTGAGCGATGGCCGGATGTGGTCCGTCGAACCCCGCTCCGGCTCGCGCCCCATCCAGCCATAGAGCGCCGCAGCCAGAAAGCCAGGCAGCGCACACACAAAGAAGGGCGCGCGCCAGCCCCACAGCGAGCCCATCTCGCCGCCGGCGAGATAACCCAGCGCCGCGCCCACGGGAATGGCGATGTAGAACACGGAGAGAATGCGGTTGCGCTCGCGCTCGGGATAAAAATCCGCCAGCACCGCGGGCGCAAAGATGCCGAAGGTGGCCTCGCCGATGCCCACCAGCGCCTGCCGCAGATAGAGCGTGGTGTAGCTGTGCACCCAGAGCGCGGCCAGCGTGGCCAGGCTCCAGAGCGTGGCCCCGGCAATAATCATCGGCTTGCGCCGGAAGCGGTCGCCGAGCCAGCCCGTGGCCGGCGCGGCAAACATGTAGACAAAGAAAAACGCTGTGCCCAGCGCGCCCATCTGCTGGTCGGTGGCATGGAACTCGTGCTGGATGGGCGACACTTCGCCGGAAAGAATATAGCGGTCAATGTAATTGAGCAGGTTGAGCGCGAGCAGCAGCCCGACCGTGCCCAATGCCGGACCGGTGCGAAAGCGCATTGGCTGAGTCTCTGTCAACGTCGACACGGTACACCCGTCTTCCGGGAAACCGCCGGAAACCCACAAATATCACAATCCCGGAAAAATTTCCCCCGATCCGCAGTCGCTCTCCTTCGACACTCGCGGCTCTCTTGCGGACCCCAGGGTCGCGTACATCGCGTGATCGAACGCACAGCAGGATCACCCGAACCATGGTAACGTGATGCTAAGAATCGGCATCTTCTGCACGAATCTTGAAGGAGCCGGCATGTACGGGCAAGTGGAAATCGTCCTGTCCTCTTCGCGCAGGCGCATGGATATCAGCGACCTCGCGATTCACGATCTGAACGAATCGCTTCTTGACACAAACGACGCCCTGCGGGAAAGCCGCCAATTGATCTCGCGCAGCGATCGATTGATCCAACGCATCAACTGCGGCTGTTTCTGCCAAAACTGGAGTTCGGGCAAGGCCGCTCCATATTTGCCGTTGCCTCCGGGCGGAAGCCGGCGTATTTCTAAAGCCCCAGGTCGCGGGCGGCCATCGCCGTTCCTTCCACCCGCGCGCGAATCTTGCTGAAGGCCACATCGCGCGCTGTGGAAGTATCGTCGGCGAACGGAGAGAACCCGCAATCGTCGCACGTGCCCATCTGCGCGACGGGCAATATCCGCGCCGCTTCCAGCACGCGATCGCGCACCTCGGCAGCAGTTTCCACCTGCGGATTGATGACGTCGATCACGCCGATGAAGACCGTGTGATGGGGGCGCAAAAGCCCGCTGACCAGCGCGAGCACCCGCTTCCGGTCGCGCTCGCTGGCCATCTGCAGATAGAACCGGCCCACGTTCATCTGAAACAGGTCCGGCAAAAAGCCCGCATAGTCCACGTCGGCGCTGTGCGTGGAATCGTGATCGCCGCCCGGGCACACATGCACGCCAAGGCGCTGCCGCTCCTCTGCCGAAAACCGGTCGAGCACCTGGTTATTGAGCGCAATAAAGTTGCGCAGCAGCCCGCCCGAGGGATCGAGCTTGAGCGACAGCCTGCCCTCGGTGAAGTCGATCTGTACGGAATCCGCGCCGGCCCTGAGCGCGCCGCGGATGTCGCTTTCCGCCTCGTTGATGAGGTCGGCCAAGAACCCCTCGCGCGCGTAGCCGGGAATGCCATCGGCCGGATACAGCAGGCTCAACGCAGAAGCCGAGATCACCGCCTGCTTCAAAGGCGCCTTCGCGTACCGTTTTGCCGCCGAGGTGAAACTCGCGGCGTGCACGCCGTAGCGGAACGGTCCGCTCGTCAGCCGCGGCAACTGGCGCGTGTGCCCGTCGGCGAAGGGTATCACCACGCCATCGGGAGCCAATTGGCCTTCGATCCCCGAAAGCGGGTACGTGGCGAAGCTCGGCTTGGTCTGCTCGCCGTCGCTGATGACCGGCGAACCGGTCTGCTCCAGCTGCTCAATCGTGTCGCGGAGCGCAGAAGCAAACGAAGCGTCCAGCTCCTGGCGCGGGATGGCTCCCGCCTGGAAGGCCTGCATGGCTTTGAGCAAAGCCGGCGGCCGGGGAATGCTGCCAATGGGTTCGGTTTGCATTGGGGCAGTTTACGCCGCTCAGGCCCGCTCATTCCTCCACCGAAGGATGGAAGCGAGCTTTCTTCGGGTCAAGCCCATTCAGGATTTGCCGCTCCGGCCCAGCTGCCATGCTGACTCGCCGACTCGCTGACTTGCTGCTTTACGCCGCCGGCCGCGGCCAGCGCGCTTCAACGGTGGTGCCGATCCCGCCGCGCGGCCGGAACTCGCCCTTCACCACCGCCCACACCGGGTTGCAGGCTTTCACCACGTCCTCAAGCACCTGGTTGACGAGATTCTCCTGAAATATGCCCAGGTTGCGGTAGCTGAACAGGTACTCCTTGAGCGATTTCAGTTCGAGGCACCGCTCCCGCGGCATGTAGCGGATGGTCAGCGTGCCGAAGTCGGGCAGGCCGGTCTTGGGGCATACCGAGGTCAGCTCGGGATCGTCGATGGCGATCTCGTAGCCGGGAAACTGGTTCTGCCAGGTCTCGATGGCGGGGAAATCGAAATCAAGTCCAGCTTTGGCATGCTCGTCGGTGTAGCGGGGCGTTTCCAGCTTCATGCTTCCATTTTACGGGAGGTCACATTTCATTCGCTCCGCGCCTCGCCGCGCGCCGATTTTCCCGCTCCTTAAACCCATGGTTTTGAGTCTTATATACTGACTTTGGTTAGACGAATGGCGGAACAGCAAAGGCAATCGGGCAGACGTTGGCTCTGGATGGGTGCGGCAGTCGTCACGATTGCAGTGTTCTTCATCGCGCGCTCTCTCTTGCGCGAGCGGCTGACGGTGCGTGTGGCCGAGGCCCAGAGGGAGGTGCTGCTGAGCACCGTGAGCACCAACGGAAAAGTCGAGCCGGAAGTGAATTACCAGTTCTATTCCCCGCTTGCAACCACGGTGAAGGCGGTCTACGTGCAAACCGGCGACAAGGTCCCGGCAGGCAAGGTCATGATCGTGCTTGACGACGTGGCTGCGCGGGCGCAGGTGGCCACGGCAGAGAGCGGCGTCAAGGCGGCGCAGGCCGCACTCGACGCTGCCGAGCAAAGCGGCACGCAGCAGGAGCGCCAGGCCACGGAGGCCGAGATCGCGCAGGAGAAACTCACCCGCGACCAGGCTCAGGCCAATCTCGATGCCCTCAACAAGCTGGTGGCTTCGGGCGCGGCTTCTTCGAGCGAAGTGGCCGCGGCCCGCCAGCAGCTCGATGCCGCCAATGCCAGCCTCAAGGCTTCGCAGGAAAGCCTCCACCACCGTTTTTCGCAGGATGAGATTGCCCGCGCGCAGGCCGCGCTTTCTGAGGCACAGGCCAATCTGGCTGACGCGCGCCAGGTGGAGGCGCAGACCACCATCCGCGCCCCGGCGCCGGGAACAGTCTACGACATGGACGCCGCGCCCACCGAATATGCCGAAGCCGGCAAGCTGCTGCTGCAGATGGCCGACCTGCATCGCGAGCGCGTGCGCGCCTATTTTGATGAGCCCGACCTCGGCCGGCTCGCCCTCGCCCAGCCGATCTCAATCAAGTGGGACGCAAAGCCTGCCGAGGAATGGCATGGTCACATTGAGCGGCTGCCGGTCACCGTGGTGACGTATTCCACCCGTACAGTGGGCGAAGTGCTGGTGCACATCGACGGTCCTGACACCGGCCTGCTTCCCGACACCAACGTGACCGTCACCGTAACCACTTCGAGCCAGCCCGATGCCTTGAGCGTGCCGCGCGAGGCCATCCACGTGGAGAACGGCAAGACCTTCGTCTATCAAGTCGAGGGCGATGAACTGGTGCGCACGCCGGTGACCACGGGCACGTACAACCTTACGCACCAGGCGATTCTCTCCGGTTTGAAGGAGGGCGACGTGGTGGCCACCGGCTCCATCAGCGGGCAGCCTTTGCAGGAAGACCTTCCCATCAAGGTTGAACGCTGATGCGGGTCCCGCTGGCCAGCTTGCGTCTCAAGGCCGTGTTCGCAGCGGCCCTGCTTGCGGGCGCCGCCGCGGCCTGCGCGTTCACCGGCCTCGCGCAGAAAGTCACGCTGGCGCAAATCAATGCCGCGCTGCAGGAGGGCGAAGCCGACAAGGCGCTGGCCCTGGTGAATACGCTTCCCCAGGCGGGCGCGAACAACCCCGAAGCGCAGAACCTCGAGTGCCGGGTGCGCTTTACGCTGCAACAGTGGAATGCCGCGGCAGGCGAGTGCCAGGAGGCGGTGAATCTGGACCAGGAAAACTCCAATTATCACCTCTGGCTGGGCCGCACGCTGGGGGAGTGGGCTGACCGGACTTCGTTCTTCAGCGCGTTTTCACTGGGCAAGCGCGTGCGCGCCGAGTTTGAGGCTGCGGTGCGGCTCGATCCGCGCAATTCCGCCGCGCTCAGCGATCTGGGCTCGTTTTACAAGGACGCTCCCGCGCTGATGGGAGGCGGACTCGACAAGGCCGAAGGCGTGGCCGATCAGCTGGACAAAGTCGACCTCGCGCGGGGACATCAATTGCGGGGCGAAATCGCCGAGCAGCGCAAGGACTTCGACGGCGCCGAGCGCGAGTTCAAGCAGGCCGTGGCCGACAGCGCCCATCCCGCTCTGGAGTGGACCGTCCTGGCCTCGTTTTATTACCACCGGCAGGACTGGCCGCAGATGGAGTCGGCCATTCACAGCTGCGTCGCCGCTGCCAATCGCGACCCCTCCGCCGCCATTGCCCTTTACGATGGCGCCGGCGTGCTGATCAAGTCCAAGCGAGACCCGCAGCTGGCAGCCAGAATGCTTGAGGATTATCTGGCCGGCGATTCGAAGACCGACGAGGCGCCCGCATTTGTCGCCCACTGGCGGCTGGCGCGCCTGCTCGAGCAATTGGGCGACGGCGCCGGAGCGCGCCGCGAGCAGGCGGCGGCCTATGCCATGGCGCGCGAGTACAGGCCCCCGCAGGAACACTGACAGATCCAGATGAAGCCATCGATGCCGAAGCTTTGGCCGAACAATTCGCAGCGCCGCTGGCCGCACTCGAACTGCGCTGCCCCAGCCGCGCGCAGGCTTGCGCGCGTGTTGGCGCCGATTCTTGCCGCGCTGCTCGCGCCCGCCTTTGCGCGCGCGCAGGTCTCGCTCACCACGGTCGTCGAACTCGCCCAGCAAAACAGCTCCTCCGTGAAGCTCGCCGATGCCGATGTGGCCAAAGCCCGGGCCCAACTGGCCGAAAGCCACGACGCCTTCATTCCATCCATCTCTTTCGGCTCCGGCCTTCCCGCATTTCCTGAGGTCGGCTATACCGGCAACCTGCCCAGCCTCTGGGACGCAACCGTGCAATCGATGGTCATCAGCGTGCCGCAACTGCGCTACGTGCAGGCCGCGCGACTCGGCGTTAAGGCCGCCATGCTCAATCAGGCCCAGGCGCGCGACCAGGTCGCCCTCGACGCCTCTGAGACATATATAGAGCTCGACACGGTGAACGAGGAGTTGGCCGCGAGCAGGCAGCAGGAGGATTACGGCGCCAAACTGGTCGAGATCGAACAGCAGCGCACGGAGGCGGGCGTCGATCCGCTCACGCAGCTTCTTCAGGCACAATTGACGGCAGCGCAGCTTAAGCTGAGCCGTCTGCATCTCGAAACCCGCGCCGCCACGCTTTCCCAGCAACTGGCCACGCTCACCGCCTTGCCTCTCAACTCCATCACCACCGATCACGCAAGCATTCCCGAGATTCCCGCCGTGACCGGGGACACGCCGCAGCACTCCACGCTGGCGCTGGACTCAGCCGAGACCGAGGCCGAGGCAAAGCAGCGTGTGGCCAAAGGCGACCAGGAGCGAGTCTGGTTTCCGCAGATTGCCTTTGGCGCTCTCTATAATCGCAACACCACGCTGCTGAACAACGTTCAGTATTACCTCAACTTTGAACACCCGCTTCCGGCGGATAACTTCAGCTCCGGATTCAACATCAACCTGCCGCTCTTCGACGCGGAAGTCCGCGCCAAGGCGCGCGAGTCGGCCGCGGAAGCTGTCCGCGCCCGCGCTGAGGCCGAGCAGGCGCGCAGGCAGAACGATATTCAGGTTGCGGAGCTTAACGCAACCCTGCGGGAGCTCGACGCGCAGGCTGAGGTGGCCAATCTCAAATCGCAGCTCGCGGCGGAGCAGTTGAAGAGCGTGCTGGCGCAGATGGAATTCGGCAACGGCGCCGCCGGCGCGCCGAACGCACCGTCACAGACCACCCCCGCAGCCGAGCAGAACGCCCGCATTGACGAGCGGCAGAAGTATATCGACTCACTTGATGCCTCAATTGACCTGGCCAAAGCACGCCTCGATCTGCTCCACGCGCTCGGACTTATGCAGAACTGGCTCAATGAGTTACACACCAAGTGACGCGGGCCGAGTAATTTCATCTAACAGTCTGACGGAATGTTAAAATGGGGTAGATGCCGATGCCTTTGAAGACACTTTTCCTGAACCCGCCTTCGTTTGAGAATTTCGATGGAGGCGCAAGTTCCCGCTGGCCGGCCACGCGCGAGATCGAATCCTACTGGTACCCGGTCTGGCTCGCCTATCCGGCCGGACTGCTTGAGGGTTCGCGCCTTCTTGACGCGCCGCCGCACCATGTCTCCGCACAGGAAACCATCCAGATTTGCAATGACTACGAGTTTCTGGTGCTTTTCACGTCCACTGTCGGCTGGGAGGGCGACCAGCGCCTGGCCGAGGCCATCAAGGCAGCCAGTCCCTCCATTCGCATCGCCTTCGTCGGGCCGCCGGTCACTACCGATCCTGACCGCGCCCTCAACGAGTGCAGCGCGCTCGACTTCATTTGCCGCCGCGAGTTCGATTACTCCGTGATTGAGTTCGCCCAGGGTAAGCCGCTGAACGAAATTCTCGGCATCAGCTACAAGAAGGACGGCAAAATCCATCACAACCCCGACCGTCCGCAGGTGGAAGACCTGGACGCCATGCCCTGGGTCACCAAGGTCTACAAGCGCGACATGGACGTGACCCGCTACAACGTGCCCTTCCTGCTCCATCCTTTCATCGCGCTTTACTCCACCCGCGGCTGCCCGGCGCAGTGCACCTTCTGCCTGTGGCCGCAGACGTTGAGCGGTCACGCCTGGCGCAAGCGCTCCAGCGAAGATGTGGCCGCGGAGCTGGCCTGGGCCAAGGAGAACTTCTCCTACGTGAAGGAGTTTTTCTTCGACGACGACACCTTCAACATCCAGAAGGGACGCACCATCGAGCTGTGCGAGAAACTCAAGCCGCTGGGCCTTACCTGGAGCTGCACCTCGCGCGTGACCACCGACCGCGAAACGCTGAAGGCGATGAAAGACGCCGGCTGCCGGCTGCTCATCGTCGGCTTCGAGTCCGGCGATCCGCAGATTCTCAAGAACATCAAGAAGGGCGCAACCGTGGAGCGCGCCCGCGCCTTCGCCAAGGATTGCCACGACCTGGGGCTGGTGATCCACGGCGATTTCATCCTCGGCCTTCCCGGCGAAACCCGGGAGTCGATCCGCAACACCATCAACTTCGCCAAGTCGCTTGACGTCGAAACCATCCAGGTCTCCATTGCTCACGCATACCCCGGCACGGAGTTCTACGAGTTCGCCAAGAGCAACGGCTTCATCACCAACGAAAAGATGGAAGACGGCGGCGGCCACCAGATGGCGCACATCGAGTACCCCGGCCTGCCCACCGATTACGTGATGGAGATGGTGCACAAGTTTTACGACGAATACTACTTCCGCCCCAAGGCCGCAGCGCGCGTCATCTGGAAGGCGATCGTCAACCGCGACGTGCCACGTCTCTATCAGGAAGCCAAATCGTTCCTGAAGCTGCGCGCGCAGCGCAACAAGATGGTGAAGATCAAGCGCAGCCAGCAGGCGGAAAAGGCCGCAACCGCGAACGCCGGCGCATAGCGGCCTCCCTCGTATTCTGCTGTCATCCTGAGCGAGTCCGCCGCATCGGGGGTCCCCACGGACAGGTCTTCGTCCGTGGGGTGAAAGGCGGACGAGCCGAAGGACCTGCAGTTGTCCCTTGTGATCATCTTTCATCGCACTCCACATGGCGGCTGAGAGCGGAGAATCCGAAATGCCCCATCCCACCCTCTCGCCCCGGCAATACCTCATTCTCGCGCTCGTCGCTCTCTGCGCGCCCCTGGGCGATACCTGCCTCTCGCGCGGCATGACCGCGATGCCGTCCATCGGCCTCGCCCACCCGCTCGCGCTCGTCGCCGCCGTCTTCACGCCGTGGATCGGGGCCGGCATCGCGCTGCTCATCGGCTTCTTCTCGAGTTACCTCACCGCGCTCTCCTGGGCCGACCTCACCTTCGTGCTTCCGGCCACAGCCTTCGGCAACGTCATCGTCGCGCTGCTGGCGCGCTTCTGGCTCAAGGAACCCATCTCGCTCGAGCGCTGGGCCGGCATAGTGCTCATTACGCTGGGCGTCAGTTTCGTCGCCCAGGGGCCGTCGCGCACCGAGCAGCCCGTGCCCGCCACAGAGCCCGCTCCATCTCAGGAATCGGCCAAGGTGCGAGCGCGATGACGTATCACTTCACTGGCGCGCAGCCCGGTCTCTGGTCCGCCGTGGCCATGATCGCCGCCGTGGTGCTCGCATCCACCGCTGGCGAAGTGCTCACCGCCGCCGCCATGAAATCAATCGGCGACCTCGACGAGATTCGCGCGCACTCGGGCCTGGGCGGCGCCGTCCGCGCGGTTCTCACCTGCCCGCTCTTCTTCTTGGGCGTCTTCTTTCTCGCTCTCGCCTTCTTCGCGCTGCTGCTCGCCCTCAACCATCTCGATCTGAGCCTGGTGGCGCCGGCCTCGGCCTCGCTCACATTGGTCACGAACGCCATCGCCGGCAAGATTTTTCTGAAGGAGAATGTGGATCGCCGCCGCTGGGCCGCGGCGGTGCTCGTCTGCGTGGGCGTGTATCTGCTCGCGCACTGAGGAAGAGAGTGGCGCGCCGGTAAGTCGATTGAATCGACATCCAAGCGTGCATAAGAAGCTCACACAACCGCGCAAGAGCTGGCCTACGCCGATGCGGTAGCATGTCTTCCATGGAACCGCACTCGCCGATTGGAATGCGGATTTACCGCCCCTCAAAGAGATCGCGGACTTTTATTGCCGTCTCCGGCGGTTTTGTCTTCATAGCGGGAATCTGGGTTTTGGCAACGCTGGTTCCCTCCCAAATCGCTCAACTTCGGAACGATCCTCGTCCCGCTGCGTTGCTTTACTGTTGCCTTTCCGCAGCAATTGGCGGATTCATGGTCCTACAAGGCATCGCGCTTTTCCGGTCTTACTGGAAGCGTGTGCTCATACTTACGGCAGATGCTGTTATGGTTGAGTTTCTTTACGGGCTAAGAGCGCTCAAATTCACGCAAATCTTAGGGTGTCGAGCTCAGCACACACGATACGGTCGACAGACCGTAATCGTTCCCAACGCAAGGCCGCTCCGGAAATTAGTCATAAAAGAGGGGTACATTGTCGATGACTTCTACCGAGACTGGCTCGCATCACTCGCTGACCTCGACGCTGCCGATAAGAAGCGACGGCGCGCTGAAGGAAAACTTCACTTCTGGGAGAGCTAAAAGCTGGCGGCCGCAAGCCGCATCAACCCCTTCGGCTTCAGATCCTCCACCAGAAATCTCCGCGGCCTGCCCATCGCCGCGCACACCGCCTCCGCCGCCAGGTGCCCGCTGCGCGCCGCGCTCTCCATCGTCGAGGGCCACCCCGTCCGCGTCCAGTCGCCGGCCAGCACGCAGTTCGGCCACGGCGACGACTGCGCGTCCGGCCGGAAGTTGTCGATTCCCGGCGGCACGCCGAAGGTCGCGCGCACCTCTTTCACCAGCGCGGCCTTCACCAGCCTGGCCTGCGCGACCGCGGGAAAGAACTCCGCAAGCTCGCGCAGTGTGAGCTCGATGGCCTCATTCCGGCTGCGCGCAGCAAACTCGCGCGACGCGCTCACCTCGATCTCGATGTAGCTGCCCTCCTGCTTGCGCCAGGACTGCAATTTGCCGCGGTTGAAGAGCCAGTGAATCTCGCGGTCGAGCAGCACCGCATGATCCAGCTCCGTAATCTCGCGATCGAACCAGAGATGCGCACTGCAGATGGGCCAGTGCGTATGCTGTTCGATCTGGCGCAGCAGCGCTTCGACTCCCTCTGCCGGCGGCATCTGCGCAGCCAGCTTACCCATGACCTCGAAGGGAACGGCAAGCACCAGATCATCCGATGTGGCCGCACCATCTTTAGTCTCCACCGTCCACGTCGAGGTCTCCTCGTCCCACTCCACTCGTTCCACGTTGCTGTTGAAGTGCACCGCGCCTCCAGCCTTTTCGAGCAGCGCCGGCACGCCCGCGTAGAGCTCGCTCAACGGCACGGTGTTGATGCCCATGGCGCCCGCGTAGGCCGAGTTCATGAACAGCTCGCGAATCACCTTGGCCGCATAGGGCACGGCGATGGTCTCGATCTCCGCATTGAGCGCGCTCGCAATCACCAGCTTCCAGAAGCGCTCAATCGCGCCCGGGGTCTGCTTGTGGCGCGCGAGCCATCCGGCCAGCGTCTCCGTCGATTCCGCTGATGCCCGCCTGAGCATGGCGCGAAACGCCGCGGCAAGCGCCTTCTTGTCTGCACGCGTGAATGCCTGCGCGCGCAGGAGTTTGGGCAACCCGTGCAGCGGCGCCGGCAGCCAGCGCGTGGGGCCCAGAAGCGAGCGCCGCCCTCCCGGCTCGATCATCGTCATCTCCCGCGTCCAGTGAATTTTTCCTGCCGCGCCGATGCGCTCGTAAAATCCCACGAGATTCGTGCAGCACCCAAACAGCACGTGCTGGCAGTTGTCGATGGTCTCGTTCACGCCGGGATGCAGATACGAGCTCGCGCGCCCGCCCAGGTAGCCGCGCCGCTCGACGAGATGGACCTCGAGCCCACATTCGGCAAGCGCACACGCCGCGCTCATGCCGGCCACACCGCCGCCGACGACCGTCACGGACCTGCCCGATTTGCTTGAAGAGTTCGCCAACGAGAATCCTGACAATGCGGGCTTTAGTTGAAGGGTACGGGCTTCAGCCCGTACGCCTCAGCCCCGGTTAGGGATTGACGGGCTTTAGCCCCTGAGGAAAATCGCCTGCGGGAAAGCCCATGAACTGAAAATCGAGACCATCGGATACCAAACCGGCTTGAACTGGATTTTCACGAATGTAATTGAGATGCCGTCTCCAATCGTCCTCATCACGAATCCGATGATCGCTAAAACCCGGCTGCCAGATTTCTCCTTTCCAATTCAATTCACGTTTTGCGCGGAAGGAGAAACCTCCCTTGATGAGCTGAACGGACTTTTCAAGTGTTTCCTTAGGAACCATCAGTAAATGCAAATGGTCAGGCATGATCACATAAGCATGCAGCGTATATCTTGTGCCTTCGTAGTGTCTCAGTGTATCGAGCAGCAGCGATGCCCAGCGCTCATAGCGAAAAAACGGTCTGCGCTCGATAGTCTGAGTCGAGACAAAGTACGCAGCTCGTCCTCTCATAGCTCGTTCTCGTTTCGGCCGCATTCATTTTCCTCAGGGCTAAAGCCCGCGATTCGTGGTCTTGTCGGCGTACGGGCTGAAGCCCGTACCCTTCAAATCTGACGCCCGTGCTCAGGCGAATAGCCTGGCCACGCAGATGCGCATCAGCCCCCCCGCCAGAATCCACACTTTCTGCGCCGTGGGCACGCTCGCCCTCTGCGTAAACACATCGTAATTGGCCGCCTCGATCCGCCTGAGCAGCGCGTGATAAATCGAGACCAGCACCCGCAGCGCCGGCCGGCTCTCGCGGTCGATGAGCGGCAGCAACGCTCGCGCCGACCCGTAATAATCCTCGGCGCGCCGCGCAATCGAGGCGAGCAACGCGCGCTCGTTCCCCGTGGGCGGCGCATGCGGCGCGCGGTTGAGCAGAGACTCGAGGGTTACGCCATGCGCGGCCATGTCTTCGAGCGGCAGATACACGCGATGCCGCGCCGCGTCTTCGCTCACATCGCGCAGAATGTTTGTCAACTGAAAGGCGATCCCCGTTTCCTCTGCCAGTTTCTCCGCGCGCGCATCCTGGTAACCGAAGATGCGGATGCACACCAGGCCCACCACCGAAGCGACCAGGTAGCAATATCGATAGAGATCGGCAAAGGTGGCATAGGTGTCGGGCGTGTCGCGCGCGTCCTGCCCCCGCACATCGTGGCGCAAGTCCATGGTCACGCCGGCCACCAGCTCGTCGAGCAGCGCCAGCGGAATTCCGTAGCGCTCCGTCGCGTCGCGTACTGCCAGAAAAACCGGATTCGCCGTCGTCTCCCCGTGCGCAACCCGGCGCCACTCCTCCATCCATGCTTGCAAAAGGCGCCTGCGTTCCTCGCGCGAAAGGCTCTCGTCGTCGGCCAGATCGTCGGCCTGACGCATGAAGGCGTAAATTGCGCAGATGGCGTTGCGCCGCGGCTTGGGCAGAGCCACAAAAGCGTAGTAAAAGTTCCTCGCTTCGCGTTTCGCGATCGCGCGGCATTCCGCATAGGCACGGGCTAAATCTGCTCCGCCCCACGCAGTGGTCAAGCCGCCTTCCCTGCCGCGCGCGCACCGAGGCGAAGAAACGGCAGCGCCTTGCCGCCGATGGCGCGCAACGCGAGCGCGAGCTTGGAGCGCTTGGAGAGCGCCGGCCGCGCGCTGAGCACGTCGAAGTCCCGCCGCTCGATGGCGCGCAGAATCGCCAGACCACCGCGGCTGAAAAGATCGATATCGACCGCAAGCCCGCGATCGACGCGCCTGATCAACGGCAGCCCGTCCGCAAACAGCGCCCGCGCAAACTCCACTTCCTGGCGCAGGAGCGCGCGAAACCCGGCCGTTGCCACGCCGTTCGCAATGATTTCATCCGAGACGCCGAAGCGGCGCATGTCCTGCTGCGGCAAGTACACGCGGCCCTTCTCAAAATCCACGCGCACATCCTGCCAGAAATTCGCAAGCTGCAGCGCCGTGCAGGTGGCATCGGAGAGGCGGAAATTTTCCTCGTTCACTTCGCCGCAAACATACAGAACCAGCCGGCCCACGGGATTGGCCGAATAGCGGCAATAGCCGAGCACCTCCTGCATGGTCTCGTAGCGCCTTACCGTCTGGTCCTGCCGGAACGCCGTGAGCAGATCGGCGAACGGCTCCTTCGGGATGGCGCACGCGCGAATGGTCTCGGCCAGCGCTACAAACACCGGATGCCGCGACCGCCCCGCGTAGCACGCATCGAGCTCGCGGCCCCATTGATCGAGAAGCGCCAGAGCCTGCGCGGCGTCCGGCACTTCGTCGCCCAGGTCGTCGGCGATGCGGCAGTAGGCATAGATGGCGTAAAAATGCGGGCGAAGCCGCGCGGGCAAAAACCGCGTCGCCACGTGAAAGTTTTCGTAGTGCGAACCGGCGAGCCGCTTGCAGTAAGCCAGCGCCTCAGCCAAAGTCGGCGCCGTCTCCGGCATGCGATGGGCGGCCGGCAGCGCAGCCCAGCCGCGCGCCAGCAATTCCTCCCGCTCCTTCTGCGCGGGGTCCTGTTCCGGTTGTACACGCGCCGCGGTCATCGATTGAGCCTCAGGGAACAATGGCGGTCTTGATCTCGCTCGAGCGGTTCATCAGCTTCTCAAAGACGCGATTGAGCTCGTAGAGGTGCGCATGGCCGGTGATAAAGGCGCCGGCCTGAAACCGGCCGCTCGCAATCAGGTCGAGCGCTTTGCGGCAGATGGCCGGCGTGTGATGAAATGTAGCCCGCAGCGTGATGTCGCTATAGTGAATGCGGTTGGTATCGAGCAGCACGCTCGTGTTCACCGCGCATCCGCCAAAAAAATTCACTGTGCCACCCTTGCGCACCATCTCCACTGCTTCCTGCCACGCCTCCGGCACGCCCACCGCTTCGATTGCCACGTCGACGCCACGCTCGTTGGGAGTGAGCGCACGCGTATCGCGGATCGCTTTGCGGATGCTCGAGGACTGCACCAGGTGCGTTGCGCCGAGCTGGCGCGCGGCTTCCATCTGGCCGTCGTGCTTGACAATGGCGATGGTCTCGTAACCCGCCAATGCGGCTACGTGGAGGATCATTAATCCCAGCGGCCCACCGCCAATGACGGCGACGATGTCTCCCTTGCGGGGATTGGAATCTTCAAAGCCATGCACCGCGCAGGCCAGCGGCTCCGTCAGCGCGGCGTGCTCCAGCGGCACATGGTCGGGAACCCTGAGCGTGTTCTTGGCCACAATGCGCGCGGGGATGCGAATGAACTCGGCGTAGGCGCCATTGTTGAACAGCAGGTCGTCGCAAAGGTTCTCCTGGTCGCGCAGGCAGAAGTAGCACCGGCCGCAGGGAGCTGAGTTGAGCGCGACCACGCGATGTTCGGGAGCGAATCGTGTCACGCCTTCTCCGGCTTCCACTACGGTGCCAGCCAGTTCGTGTCCGAAAAGCGCCGGCGGAACAATCATGCGGGCGTGATAGCCGCGGCGGAAGACTTTCAGGTCAGTGCCGCAGGTGAGCGCTGCGCCCACGCGCACAATCAGTTCACCCACCTCCGCCCGGGGTACAGGTACTCTTTCGATGCGAATGTCTTCGCGGCCGTGGAGAATCGCGGCCCTCATGGTGGCACGCCCATGCTCGAGTGCGGTTTCCACCGTGGCGCGGCCATGATGAAAGGCTTCTTCCACCGTCGCGCGCCCATGATGGAGGGCGGTCTCGACCGTCGCGCGGCCGTGAACGATAGCCGTCTCAACGGTCGCGCGGCCATGCTCGATCGCTGTTTCGACCGTGGCGCGGCCGCGCTTGATCGCGCTCTTCACTCTGCCAGCCATCGAACGCTCCTACTCCACCCCCGCGCCTGGCTTGGGCTCGATCATGATCTTCATCGACCCGGGCTGAGGATTGGATGCGATTTCGATTGCTTCAACTGCCTGTTCCAGCGGAAAGCGGTGCGAGATGAGCTGGGTCAGGTCGAAGCCGTTGCGATAGCCGCCGAAGACCAGTCCCGTCACTTCGCCGAGAATCGGGAACGAAGAAGAGTATGAGCCCAGCAGGGTCTTTTCGTCCACACACACGGCCGCCGGATCGATGGTCGCCTCGCCGTGCTGCGTCTGCGCAAACAGCATCACCTTGCCGCCGGGGCGCGCCGCGTCCATGGCCGTGCGGATCAGCCCGTTGCCGCCCACGGCCAGAATTACTGCGTCCGCGCCGCGGCCCTCGGTTTCAACCAGCACCCGCTCCACCACGTTTTCCTTGCCGGCGTGGATCGCATTGGTAAGCCCGAACCGCGCGGCTGTGGCGTGGCGCTCAGCAAACAGATCGGAAGTGAGCACGCGCGCGCCGGTGCGGCGGGCGAGGGCCGCGTGCATCAAGCCGATGGGGCCCTGGCCGATGACCAGCACCGTATCGTCGGCGGCCAGGTTCAGCATCTTCACGCCCTTGAGCACCGTGTTGACCGGCTCCACGAAGGCCGCCTGCTCGAAAGGCACATCGTCCGGCACCGGCACCACGCCGCGGTTCGCCACCACAAAATCCATCACGCGCACGTACTCGGCAAACCCTCCGCCCGAGGGCTCAAACCCTGCCGTCACGCCGGTCTTCTTGTAAAGCGGGCATTGCGCCGGCGTCTGCTTGCGGCAGTAGTAGCACTCGCCGCAGGGCACGTGGTGAAACGTCATCACGCGCTCGCCCACGGCAAAATCCGTTACGCCTTCGCCCACCTCGGCCACCGTCCCGGCCATCTCGTGACCAAAGATCCTTGGCGCCGAGTGCGAGCCCACGTGAATTTTTTTCAGATCCGTCCCGCAAATTCCGCAAGTGGCAATGCGGATGAGCAATTCGCCGCGCCCGATGCGCGGCACCGGCACCGTCTCCACGCGCATGTCGTTGATGCCGCGATACACCACGGCGCGCATGCTTGCGGGGATGGGGTTTCGCGTGAATATTTCAGCCGCTGAAGTTTGGGTAGCCATTCTGTTTTCTGATTGTTTCCTCGGGATCCAGAAGTTCGAGCACAAGCTCCGCAATGCGTTGGGCAGCCTGCTTACTATTTTCTCCCATTTGCTTGAGCGCCGGCCAGTACCCCGGGTGCAAGAGCGCAAAAACAATAAACTTCGCGCGCTTGAACCGCCCGTCGGCGGCAAGAAACGGGTTGAAATCGGGCAGAATATCGGCCGCGCCGTCGCTCACGCCCTTGATGCAGTGGAAGGCCACGCCCCGCGCCTTCGCCGTGCGCGCCACGGCAATCGCCTCCATATCCACCAGGTCCGCGTAAAAGCTGATGGCGATATCCTGCTTCTCCTTCGGCTCGGTGATTGCTTTGGTCGCCGTCGCCAGCCAGATGTCCCGTTTAACTGCTGGCTCGTCGGTCCGCACTGCCTTGAAGGACGCCGAGGCCAGACGCGTGTCCGTGGGCAGGTCCACAACGCCATGCACGCGATACGCCTCCCCGGGCTTGTACCAGCTCTTCAGCGCCCCCGCCCAGCCGACGGAAAAAATCTGCGCCACCGGCCCGTCGCGCTCGATCTCAGCCAGCGCCCGCGCGGCCGCACTCTGCCCCACGCCCGCGCATGCGGCCACCCACTCGATTTGACCTGCTCGCCAGCGCCACAGGTGCACGCGGTTGCGCTTCTCGTGGCGCCATCCGCGCACCAGCGGCTTCAGCTCGCCGGGCATGGCGGCGATGATCGCGGTGCGGATCATTTACTCCCGCCTGCCGCGTGTTCCTGGATAATCTTGTAGAGCCGCGACCGATGGCAGCGTGTCTCGTCCTCGCAGAAGCAGCCGATGCTGATGGGCATGCGCGCAGCCACCTCGGCCACGAACTCGACCGTCTGGCGCGATTCGGCGCTCGCGAGCAGCTCCTTCTCGTAGCGATCGAAGAATTTCTTCCGCTGCGCGGGATTGTCGAAGTCGTACTTCTTGATCTCGCCCAGCAGCTTCGCGCTCGGCGCCAGCGCCGGCAGCCACACATCGAAGTACCCATCCGCGGCCCAGCGGCTCTTGGGCACACCGCGCGGCGGCCTGCGCGTCGCGCCTATGCGCAACCCCTGCCCCGGCTGCGCCGGCGTGCCGATGCGAAACTTAGCGAGCATCAATTTCGTAGCCATCGCCTTCTGCGAAGTCTCCCCTCGAGCACTGCTCCTGAAACTCCATAAGGATCATCGATGTCATTCTGAGCGAACGGGGCCCCAAGCGTTCTTTCGAGCTTGGGGGTGGTGAGCGAAGAATCTGCGTTTACGGCGCCTCTTCCGGGCACTCTACGGCGCATACCCGTTCGCGCGAAACCAGTCTATCGCGGCGCGCATGGCCGGATACACGGGCAGGATGCGGAAGCCCAGCTCTTGCGCCGCGCGCGCGCTTGAAGCAAACATCTTCTTGCGCCCCATGCGCACCTCCTCGAGCGTAGCCCGCGGCTCACGGCCGCGGATGCGCCCTGTGATCCACTCTTCAAAAAACGCGTAGGTTGCCGCAATCGCAAACGGGATCTTCGTCTTCGGCGAGGGAATCCCCGTAATCGCCGACATCTTGTCGAGAATCTGCTTGAGTGTGAGGTTTTCGCCGCCCAGGATGTAGCGCCGTCCCGGCTTGCCTTTGGTCAACGCGAGGACGTGCGCGCGCGCGACTTCGGACACGTCGACGAGATTCAAACCCGTATCCACATACGCCGGAAACTTGCGATTGAGAAAGTCCACGAAGATGCGCCCCGTTGGCGTGGGTTTCCAGTCGTTCGGCCCGATCGGGGTGGTGGGATTCAGAATGAGCACGCTCTGCCCCTGCTCCGCAGCCTTCACCGCCTCTTGCTCCGCCATGTACTTCGAACGCTTGTAATGCCCCACCATGTCCTTGAGCGAAACCGGCGTGTCCTCGTTGATCACAATACCGTCGCTGCGGAAGTGCATCGTGGCCACGCTCGAGGTATAGACCACGCGCTTCACCTTCGCCTCGCGCGCCAGCCGCAACAGTTCGCGTGTGCCGTTCACGTTGGCCTTGTACATCGCCGCCGGGTCGGGAATCCACAAACGGTAATCGGCCGCCACGTGCACCACCGCATTGCAGTCCGCGAGCGCCGGCCGCAGCGACTCGGGATCGGACAAGTCGCCCACATGCGTTTCGCCCTTCCCGCCCAAATTGATGCCTTCCAGGTTTTTCAGATTGCTCGTCGGGCGCACGAGAAGACGAAGATCGGCCCCCTCGGCGGACAGAGCCTTGGCCACATGATGACCGACGAACCCCGTCGCGCCTGTGAGGAATATGCGCATGGTGAGTTTCCATCTTAACGAGTACGCGGGTTCAGTCACCCGTCTTCAACAAACAATGCGCGCCCTGAGCGGCGAGCGCCTTGTCGAATGTGACCAGTACGCCGCCTGCGCTCTCTGCCACCGCAAGCAGCCACGCATCGGCCCAGACCTTTGGCGAAGCCTGACGTCCAACTGCCCGTTGCCGGAATCGTTGGTCCGCCTCTGGAGGCTCGGCGACGAAAACAACCCGATCATCCTCGAAAAAACGGTCATACACGCGCCAAGCCTGCGCAATGGTCAACGGCTTACCATCCATCGCAGCCGCGGTCGTGGTCAAGCGCAGAAAGCCAAGCTGTGTGAAACGAGAAAAAGCAATAGCACCCGGCTCCTGCCCCCACCAGTCCCTGGCGGGGGCAGAGTGGACGTGTTCCGGCGCGGCCAGCGCGAGCCAGACATTTACGTCGGGCAAACTAATTTCAGGGAAGTTCGATGAGCTCATAGATTTCTTCGTTCGTGAGCCCGATGCGACGGCCAGCAGGTCGAATGAGCGGAGGTTCGAGGCTGAGCCTGCGCTTTGGGCGGGCAGCTCTGCTCTCTTCCACGGCGCGCTCAATGCCAGCGAGAATCAGCTTGCGCGCGGAACAGCCCTTGCGCGCAGCCGCCTCATGCAGCCGGCGGTGCAGCTCGCGCGGAAGATCGATGGAGGTGCGGATCGCGGAACCCTTCATAGGGAGATCATAGGCCAGCCGACTTAAATAAGTCAAAGCTGACTGGGCTGGTCGCCGAGGAAGAGCTTTCCGGCTGGGCCTCAGGAGCGTTGAGTTCCAAGATAGTCAGCCCGTCAGGGCGGTTCGGCAGTTTTGGCCTTGCCGAGCGCGATTCGAATGCTGCGCTTACGAGAGCCTCAAAAGCAAACTCGCAAACATTTCCGACGAGTTCCCCTACAAATTCTCCGTCGAACACAAGCTACTCCAGCTTCTCCGGATGCAGCCCAATCTGCGTCTCGCCCGCGGCTTTGCGTTCGTTGTAGGCCTTCACCCAGTCTTCCCAGTGCTTGCCCGCGGCGCGGTCCTTGCCGAACTCGAGGCGCGCAATCTCGGCGTAGCTCAGCTTCAGCTTGTCATTCGACTTGGGAGAAAAATACAGCAGCCACGAGTCAGTCAGCGTGGCGCCCGTCTTCCGGTTGAAGATGTAGGCCTCGAACTTCTCGCCTGATTTTGTGGTGATGGTCACGTCGCCGCGAAAATCGAAGGCCTTCTCGAGTGCGGCGCGCAGCTCATTCTCGCCGGCGAGCTCCGGTACCCAACCCTCCAGCTCTTCGTGCGCGGCGCCGGGCGCCAGCTCCAGCGCTTCCACCTGCTCACGTGTGTACTTGAGCACCTCGGCGCTCATACGCGCGTCTCCTCGAGCGCCTCCGCCGGCCGCTTGATCTGCACCAGGGAAGCGGGCCCGTGCGGCATGGGTTCGTTGAGCAGGTTCAACGCGTGCCGGTCGCGGTACTTGGAGAAGCTGCCGCGCACCATGGCCCAGAACCCCTTGAGCGACCCGAAGCCGTCGATCACCGCACTGGGCTCATAGCCGCAGCTCACCATGCAGTTCACGCACTTGGGATTCCCGCTGCCCACGCCGTACTCTTCCCACCGCGTGGTCTCGAGCAGTTCCTTGAACGATTCCGCGTATCCATCCTGCAGCAGATAGCACGGCCGCTGCCAGCCGAAGATGTTGTACGCAGGCGAGCCCCAGGGCGTGCAATCGTACTGCCTGTCGCCCATCAGGAACTCGAGAAACAGCGGCGACATGTTGAACTTCCAGCTTTTCTTCCGGTTCGAGAGCGCAGCGCGGAAGAGTCGGCGCACACGCGCGCGGCCCAGAAAGCGATGCTGGTCGGGAGCCTTCTCATAGCTGTAGCCGGGCGAGAGCACAATGCCCTCGACGCCCATGGCCATCACCTCGTCGAAGAATGCGCGTACGCCATTCGGATCAGTCCCGTCAAAGAAGGTCGCGTTCGTGGTCACGCGGAAGCCGCGCCTCACGGCCTCCTTGATTCCCTCCACGGCAATGTCGTAGCCGCCCTCACGGCACACGGAAAAATCGTGATGCTCGCGCTGCCCGTCGAGATGGACGCTGAACGTCAGGTACTTCGAGGGCGTGAACTCAGGCAGTTTCCGCTTCAGCTCGAGCGCGTTGGTGCACAAGTAAATGTACTTCTTGCGCGCGACCAGACCATTGACGATCTCCACGATCTGCGGATGCAGCAACGGCTCGCCGCCGGGAATCGACACCATGGGCGCGCCGCATTCTTCCGCGGCGGCAAAACACTCTTCCGGCGTGAGCTCCTTCTTCAAAATGTGCGGCGGATACTGCACCTTGCCGCAACCGGCGCAGGCCAGGTTGCAGCGGAAGAGCGGCTCCAGCATGAGCACCAGCGGATAGCGCTTTTCGCCCTTGAGCCGCTTCTTCAGGACATAAGTGGCCACCGTCCACATTTGGCTGATGGGAACTGCCATCGTTAAGAAATCCTCCGCTAGCTCCTAGCCTTAAGCCGCTAGCTTCTAGCAAAAAACAGAAAAATCGACACTCTCTCGCAAAAGGTGAAAGCTAATAGCTAGGAGCTGGTAGCTGCCTTTCCATCGCCCGCTTGTAGCCGGTGAGCGCCAGCAGCGGGAAGTAATCGCGATACATCGTGTAGGCGAGATAAAAGACGCGGGGAAAACCGGTTCCAGTGTACAGCGCCTGCCGCGCGGCTCCCGCTCCCATCGACTCATCCCAGCTGCCGTCCGGACTCTGTTTCGCCAACAGCCAGCGCACGCCCTTGGCGATCGAGTCGGAGCGGTCGTCGCCCGCCGCCAGCAGACCCAGCAGCGCCCACGCCGTCTGCGAGGGTGTGCTCGCGCCCACGCCGCGCGTGTTGGGATCGTCGTATGTGCCGCAGGTCTCGCCCCATCCGCCGTCGGCGTTCTGCACCATGCGAATCCACTCCGCCGCTTGCTGTATCTGCGGCTCGTGCCGGTCTACGCCGATCGCATCCAGGCCCCTCAGCACCAGGAACGTGCCGTAAAGATAATTCACGCCCCAGCGGCCGAACCAGCTCCCGTCCGGCTCCTGCTCGGAAAAAATGAACTGAATGGCCTTCTCGACGCGCTTATCGTCTCGCGTGTATCCATACGTGGCCAGCATCTCCAGGATTCTTCCCGTAATGTCCACGGAAGGCGGATCGAGCATGGCGTTGTGGTCGGCAAAGGGAATGTACTGGAAGATCATCTTGGTGTTGTCTTTGTCGAAGCTGCCCCAGCCGCCGCTCCTGCACTGCATGGCGAAGATCCAGTCAATGGCCCGTTGCGCCACCTGGTGCTGATAGCGCTCGCGCGGATTGTCCACCCGGCTCAGCGCCAGCAGCACCTGGCCGGTGTCGTCCGTGTCGGGATAAAACTCGTTGTTGAACTCGAAGTACCATCCGCCGGCATCGGTCTTGGGCACCTTCACCGCCCAGTCGCCCTTGTGCCGCACTTCTTTCGAAAGAATCCAGTCCGCGGCCTTCACCATGCGCGGGTCGTTGCGCGGAACACCCGCTTCACCCAAGGCAAAGACCGCCTGCGCCGTGTCCCATACCGGGCTCATGCAGGGCTGCATACGGAAGGTCGGCTCGGGCATTGCTTCGCTCGGCGCCTGCTCAATGCCCAGCTTCTCAAACTCGTCGCGCGCGCGGATCACCTGGGGATCGTCCTCGGAGTAGCCCAGGCAGCGCAGCGCCAGAATCGCGTTCAGCATCGCCGGATAAATTGCGCCCAGGCCGTCTGTCATCTCCAGGCGCTCGAGCATCCATTTTTCCGCGCGCTTGAGCGCCAGCCGCCGCAGGGGGCGAATATGCACAGCCTCGGACCAGTGCATCAGCCTGTCCAGAAGCAGGAAAAAGTTCCGCCACGACAGCCATGACTTGCGATCCCAGCGCAGCCGCAGTTCCGAGTTCGCCCGTCCGCCCGCAAACAGCTCATCGATACCGTGTTCCGGCGGAATCTTCTTGAACGGCTTTTTCGCGTAGATGATGGCCAGCGGCACCAGGATGGAGCGCGACCACGACGAAATCTCATGGATATTGAAGTAAAACCAGTTGGGAAAAAGAACAATCTCCGGGGGAATGGCGGGAACCGCGTCGTAGTCGTACTGGCCCAGCGCGCAGAGATACATCTTGGTGAAGGTATTGCACTCCACCACGCCGCCATGGGCCAGCACCCACTCGCGGCAGATCTTCAGCCGCGGGTCGTCGGGGCCGATGCCCGTCAGCTTGGCGGCAAAATAGCACTTGACTGAGAGCGAGACATTCCCCGGACCGCCGGGAAAAATGCTCCAGCTCCCGTCCGCGTTCTGGTAGCGCATCATCTCCGTGCACGCGCGCTTCAGGCGGCCGGGGTCGCCCGACTCGAGCAGCGTGTGCAGAAAGATGTAATCGGCCTCCAGCATGGAATCGGCTTCGAGCTCGCCACACCAGTAGCCATCGGGGTGCTGCAGAGAAAGCACATTCTCGCGCGCGCGGTCGATGGACAACTCCACGTCGGCCATGTCTGCGTCAATGCGGCCAAACCGGGGCCGGCCGAACTCTGGCGGCGCGGATTGCGCTTTTACCTGCTTCAAACTCATGCGGTCTCGAAATGCCTCAGTTTCCGTCCGGATCGTCACACACCTGCCCGATTCCGGCTTTATGGCGCGCCCATCTTTCGTGCGCCCTTCCTGCTGCTTTGAGTTAACCGAGCTTTCTCGCTCTAAACGGCAACCGCCGTGCCGCCGCCTGCGCTCCCAATGGCCTGCACAATCTCAGCCGGCAGGCCGAAGCGCACATTCTCCGGCATCACTTCTACTTCTTCGACGCTGGAAAAACCATTTAGACGCAGATAATTCACCACGTCTTCCACCAGCACTTCCGGAGCTGAAGCGCCGGCCGTCACCGCCACCGTAGTCACGCCTTCGAGCCACTTGGGATCGATGGCGCTGGAGTTCTCGATCAGGTATCCAATGGTGCCCAGGTTGCGCGAAACCTCCACCAGGCGATTGGAATTGGAGCTGTTCGTGGAACCCACAACCAACACCAACCCGGCCTGGTGCGCCACGTTGCGCACCGCCACCTGCCGGTTTTCCGTGGCGTAGCAGATATCCTGCGAATGCGGGCCCGCGATGTTCGGGAACTTCACCTTGAGCGCATGGATGATGTCGCGCGCTTCGTCGAGCGAGAGCGTGGTCTGGGTGAGATAAGCCACCCGGTTGGGGTCGGGAACCTCGAGCTTCTCCACCTCGGCCACGTTTGAAACCACCTGCGTTACCTCCGGCGCCTCGCCCAGCGTGCCCTCTATTTCGTCATGATCGCGATGCCCGATCAAAACCAGGGAAAAACCCTGCTTGGCGAACTTTACCGCCTCGATGTGCACCTTGGTCACCAGCGGGCAGGTCGCGTCAATCACCTTTAGATGACGCTGCTTGCTCATCTCGCGCACCGCGGGTGAAACCCCGTGCGCAGAGTAAATTACGCGCTGGCCGTCGGGCACCTCTTCGATCTGATGAACAAAGATTGCACCCTTCTCTGCAAGCTCGTTCACCACGTACCGGTTGTGCACAATCTCCCGGCGCACGTAAATCGGCGCCCCAAAGGTTTCCAGGGCAATCTTCACCACGTCGATGGCGCGCACCACGCCGGCGCAAAAGCCCCGCGGCTTGAGCAGCAAAACCCGTTTGGAGATGTGGGAAGTCCCGGTTTCGGTGCCGTTTGCGGTGGATGCGAGGACGGTACTGGTCACTGCCTCAGTATACCAGCCGCGGCTTCCCGCAAGAGCAAAGAATTGCCTCCAGAGACCGCCGGGGAAAACCCCTAGGTGCTTGCAACTTCAAGATTTCCGCATCAACTCCGGGCCCGCGCCAGCCAGCCGTTCAGGTTGACCGCATCCGCCGGGTTGGCGGAGGCAATGGCCCGGTAATGGGCCACGCGCGCCGCAATGAAAGCCCCCACCAGAGCTGCGGGATCGGTAGAATTGGCTGCGGTGAGCGTCACCGGGCCCCAACCCCCATCCACCGCCAGGCTTCCGCCCAGTGTGTTCAACGCCTGCTGCAGCGTCTTCACCGCGGTGCCTGATCCCGCGTTCACGCCGAAATCGAAGACGCGTTTCGCCACATCGTCAGAAGCCAGTTGCGCCAGCCAGCCATTCCAGAACTCCGCCAGATAGAAGGCCTCCACCGCGGCCGCGCGCTGGCCCTGCGGCAAGGCGGCAATCGCGGCAAACTGCTCCGGCCACGCGCCGGAGTTGATGCCGCTGATGGCATAACACGGCCCCGCCACTCCCGCCGGCGCAGCATCCGGAACCTGCGCGCAGGCACGCATCGGATCTTCAAACTGCATCGCCCATTGAAATGCCACTGTGAAGTCAGCCACGGCGCGGCGCACTCCTTTTTCATCCCAATCAAGCTTTGTTTCGGGTGATGAAATCCATCTTAGTGCGGCACGGGGAAATGATCTGCAAATGGCCTTCTTGCCCCAATCTGCGCACCGCCGCGCATTGCTTCTTCAAAGCATCCCATTACTGGTTGAACGAGTGCCAAGGCAGTCACCATCCTTTTGCCCCGGAAGCGGCATCGTATACGCCATGCCCTGACTGGGCGCAGAGGAATCCGGCGGACGGAAAAGAGAAGGCAACGCCTCAATCGAAGAAATGCGCGAACCCCGCGTGTTCTTGCATTCCGGACGAAGGATCGAAATACTCGAGCGCCCACTGCGAGGGCACCGCAGGCAGAACGGAGGTCGTCTGCACGTGTGGGCATCCTGGATGTCGCGGAGACGCCGTAAACGCATAAAGCTCGAATTTAGAGAATTAGATTAAGCGTTGGATTAGATGCAACGCCCTTCAGACTTCCACTCTCTCGCGTGCAAGGCCGGGAGTCTGAAGGGTTCGCTCTTTGGCTCCGGACCAGACCGATCCCTCAGCCCTTCGAGTACTCGCGCAAGCGCAAAGAACGCACCGCTCGCGGACGCCCGCGCGCTTATTTGAAAACAGAAATCCGCGTCCGCCCGGCCAAGGCCCACATTCGGGCCCGCGCCGAACCTCATGCGCGCGCAGCTCCGCGAGGCTCTCGCGCGCCCTTGCAGCTCAAGTTGTCCAGATAGGGGAAATCAGTGCCGGTTGGCAGCCGCGGCCGCAAGCCGGATTTGCTCTTTTGCGTCCGAAAGCAAATCCTTTGCTTTTGCGGCATGGCCGTCCATGTCCCACTCATTGGCCTGTTGCGCTGCGGTGATGCGGTCAAACGCCTGGTTGATCAGGCGCTGCGCGGCTTCCAGGTTGGGATGCCGGGGGCCCTGTGCCACCGTGAATCCGGCCGCGAACATCACCAGGCCGAACATGGAGCCGAGTGCAATCTTGCGTACGTTCATCGGAAAACCCTCCGGGAGAAAAAATACAGATGCAGGCCACCTTGCGCAACAGAAAAATGGCCCTTTGCTTACACAAAAGGCACCGGCCATGCACAATTGAAACGGCTTTAATCAAAGGACCGGGTGTCCGCGCCCTCAAACCGCCGAATCGCCGGCGTACGGCTCCTCGTCTTCGCTGGTTTCGGGCACAAACACGTCACAGGATTTGTGCCATTGTCCGTGCTGCTGATAGCTGCCGCTCTCCAACCCGACCTTGTAAGCCGCCACTTGAGCGTCGCCGGCGGCACGCGCCAGGATGACGCCGTCGTAGCTGAGCCCTTTATCCGTGATCACCACAACTCTCTGACCGATGCTGAGCATGGGGGATCTCCTGCAATGGATTTCCTGTTCGGGAATCTTGCCAACCAGCTTACTCCCGTTGCGCATGGGTTGCATCCGCGGAGTCGCGAAGGCGCCAACCGGAATTTGCGCCTGGTTTTCCTCATCCGCGGTGCCGTGAAGCCGGGCCGGCATGCTGCCATGCGATTCACCCACAGATAAAATGGAATGGAGCCATGGCCGAGTTCACCCATCTCCATCTGCACACCGAATACTCGCTGCTCGACGGCGCCTGCGACATCACCAAGCTCATCGAGCGCGTGGCCGCCCTCGGCCAGAAATCCGTGGCCATGACCGACCACGGCAATATCTATGGGGCGGTGCACTTCTTCGATGCGGCCAAGCAGAAAGGCATCAAGCCCATCCTCGGCTGCGAGCTCTACATCTGCCAGGCCGAGGATCACCGCGCCGAGGTCCCCAAAGACGAGTACAACCACCTGCTCGTGCTGGCGGAAAACGAGGAGGGCTACCGCAGCCTGATCCGCCTCACGTCAGAGGCCTCGCTCCACGGCTTTTATCGCAAGCCGCGCGTGAGCAAGAAATTTCTCGCGGAAAACGCCAACGGCCTCATCGGGCTTTCCGGCTGCCTGAGCGGCGAGCTCTGCGAATCGCTCCTCGCCGGCGAATACTCCCGCGCCGCCGCAGTCGCCACGCAATACCAGGACATCTTCGGCAGGGGAAACTTCTACCTCGAAATCCAGGATCAGGGTCTGGAGCCGGAAAAGAAGATCCACGCCGATCTTTACCGGCTGGAGCGCGAGCTCGGCATTCCCCTCGTGGCCACCAACGATTCGCACTATCTTTGCGGCGAAGACTCGCACGCCCACGACGTGATGCTCTGCGTGCAGACCGGCGCCAAGGTGCATGACAAAGACCGCTTCCGCTTCGACAGCGACCAGTTCTTTGTGAAGAGCGCCGATGAGATGGCGCGCCGCTTTCCCGATGCGCCCGCGGTCCTCGCCCGCACCCTGGAGATCGCCGAACGCTGCAACCTGAAGCTGAGCAAGGTCGACAATCCCTTCCCCGAGTTCGCCGTTCCCGAAGGGCACACCATCGACAGTTATTTCGAAGAAGTCTGCCGCGAAGGCCTCAAGAAGCGCCTTGACACCGCTGTCCGCCAGCTCGAGCTGCGCGGCGCGCGCCGGTCTACACCCGAAGAATATTGGTTGCGCCTCGAGTACGAAATCTCCATCATCAAGCAGATGAAGTACTCCGGCTACTTCCTCATCGTCTGGGACTTCATCAAATACGCGCGCGATCACGGCATCTCCGTCGGCCCGGGGCGCGGCTCGGCCACCGGCTCGCTGGTCGCCTACGCCATGGAGATCACCAACATCGATCCCATGCAGAACGTGCTGCTCTTCGAGCGCTTCCTCAATCCCGAGCGCGTCACCATGCCCGATGTCGACGTCGATTTCTGCATGAACCGCCGCGGCGAGGTCATCGATTACGTCACGCGCAAGTACGGCCGCGACCAGGTGGCGCAGATCATCACCTTCAACACCATGGCCGCCAAGGCTTCCATCAAGGATTGCGGCCGCGCCCTCGACATGCCCTACGGCGACGTGGACCGCATCGCCAAGCTCGTGCCCTCGACCGTAGGCATGACCCTCGACAAGGCTCTCGAAGAATCGCCCGATCTGCGCAAGGCCTACGACAACGACGACTCCGTCCGCGAGCTGATCGATACGGCCAAGAAGCTCGAAGGCCTGGTGCGCGGCTCCGGCGTGCACGCCTCCGCCGTGGTCATCGCCCCGCGCCCGCTCATGGAGCTCGTTCCCCTCAACCGCACCAAGAACGATGAAATCGTCACCGCCTACGACATGAAGGCCGTGGAAAAGATGGGCCTGCTCAAGATGGATTTTTTGGGCCTGGCCACGCTCACCGTCATCGACGACTGCATCGCTCTCATCGAGCAGACGCGCGGCGAAAAGCTCGACATTGAGGCGCTGCCCCTTGACGACCCCGAGACCTTCCGCAAGGTCTTCCACACCGCGCTCACCTCCGGCGTCTTCCAGTTTGAGTCGCCGGGCATGCGCGATGTGTTGCGCCGCTACAAGCCGGACACCGTGGAAGAGCTCACGCAGTTGAACGCGCTCTACCGTCCCGGCCCCATGGACATGATCGACGACTTCATTGAGCGCAAGTGGGGCCGCCGCCAGGTCGAGTACCTGCTCCCTGCGCTCGAGGCCATTCTCAAAGATTCGCTCGGCGTCATCGTCTACCAGGAACAGGTGATGCGCATCGCCAACGTGCTCGCCAATTACTCCCTCGGCGAAGCCGACCTGCTGCGCCGCGCCATGGGGAAGAAAGACCCCAAGGCCATGGCCGAGCAGCGCGAGCGCTTCCTTTCCGGCGCCGCGGCCAATGGGCATCCCCGCGCTTCGGCCAACGAAATCTTCGACCGCATGGAGAAGTTCTCCGGCTACGGCTTCAACAAGTCGCACTCCGCCGCCTACGCGCAGGTGGCGTATCACACGGCTTATCTCAAGACCCATTACCCGGTCGAATTTATGGCCGCGCTGCTCACCTCGGAAACCTCCAAGCCCGACTCCGTGGTCAAGTACATCGGCGAGTGCCGCGAGATGGGCATTCGCGTGGAGCCGCCGGACGTGCAGATCTCCGGCGCCCAGTTCACGCCCGCCATCACTCCCGAGGGCGAATCCATCCGCTTCGGCCTGGCAGCGGTTAAAAACGTCGGCGGCAACGCCATCGAGTCCATCAAAAAAGCGCGCGAAGAGGTGGGCGGCCGCTTCAAGAGCTTCTGGGAGTTTTGCGAGAAGGTCGATTTGCACGTGATGAATTCCCGCGTCATTCAGTCGCTTATCAAGGCCGGCGCGCTCGATTCGCTGGGCACGCGCGGCCGCCTCTACGCCGCTGTCGACAAGGCCATGGAGCGCGCGCAGAAGGCGCAGAAAGACGCGGCGCAGGGACAGACCGGCCTCTTCGGCCTCTTTGACGAGACGCCCGCACACGGCCGCAACGGTGCTCACTCCGACGATCTGCCCAATGCGCCCGACTGGGAAGAGAGCGAGCGCCTCGCCAACGAAAAAGAAGTCCTCGGCTTCTTCGTCTCCGGTCATCCTCTCGACAAGTACGCCGAAAAACTGCGCAATCTCACCGGCGTGATCACCGTCGCCGAGGCCCTCGAACGCAAGGCGCCGGAGCGCCGCTGGGGCCGCGACTCCGACCCCGCCGACGAAATCCTCGTCGCCGGCATGTTGCATGGCACAGCGTCTCCGAAAAAGAGCAAACGCGGGGAGCTTTACGCACAGGGTTTCCTCGAAGATGCGACCGGCAAAATGGAAGTGATCTGCTTTAACCGCGACTACGAGCGCCTCTGCGAGCAGCTGAAGATCGAATCGCCGGTTCTCGTCCGCGGCGTGCTCATGGGCGACGAGGAAGCATCGAAGATCACCTTGAGCTCCGTCACCGCGCTCGAACAGGTGCAGGTCAAGCTGCCCTCCGGCATTCGCATCCGCATCAAT
>JASHOQ010000119.1 GCA_030041045.1 Acidobacteriaceae bacterium | reverse complement strand
CGTTGGCGATGGAATAGGTGAATGGAATGAGGACGAGGGTAAGGAAGGCGGGGATGGCGACCAGCGGATCGTGCCAGTGAATCTCCGTGATGGCGGCGAGCATGAGCGATCCCACCAGAATGAGCGCGGGCGCGGTGGCTGCGGAAGGCACAATGCCGATGAAGGGCGCGGCGCCGATGGCGCACAAGAAAAGCAGGCCCGTCACGATGGCGGTGACGCCGGAGCGGCCGCCGGCGGCCACGCCGGCCGTCGACTCCACGTAGCTGGTGACGGTGGAGGTGCCGACCAGGGAACCGAAGACGGTGGAGGTTGCGTCGGCAAAGAGAATGCGGTTGAGGCGCGGGATGGAATGATCGGGTGCGATCAGTCCGGCGCGCTTGGTGACGGCCACCAGCGTGCCCAGGTTATCGAAGAGGTCGACGAAGAAGAAGACGAAGATGATTTCAAGAAGTCCCTTGCCGAGCGCGCCGCCGATGTTGAGCTTGAATGCGGTTTGCGTGAGCGCGTGCAAGCCGATGGTCGAGTGCGTCCAGTGGACCAGGTGCATGGCCCAGGCGACTCCGGTGATGGAGAGCACGCCGATGAGGATGGAGCCGCGGACCTTTTTCGCTTCCAGGGCGACCATGAAGATGAGGCCGAGGAGCGCGAGCCAGGCAGTGGGAGCCTTGATGTTGCCCATGCCGACGAGGGTTGCGGGGTCGCCCACGACGAGGCCTGCATTGTGGAAACCAATGAAAGCGATAAAAAGGCCGATGCCGCCGGCGACGGCTGCGTAAAGCTGGTGAGGAATGGCGCGCAGGATCATCTGGCGGATGCCCACCGCGGTGATGGCGAGGAAGAGGATGCCGGAGATGAAGACTGCACCGAGCGCCGTCTGCCAGGGCACGTGCATTTTGAGGCAGACCGTGTAAGTGAAGTAGGCGTTGAGGCCCATGCCGGGCGCCAGCGCGATAGGATAGCGCGCAATCACACCCATGAGAATGGAGCCGAAAGCGGCCGAAAGACAGGTGGCTGCGGTAACGGCGGGCAAAGGAACTCCGGCCGCCGCGAGGATGGCGGGATTGACCAGGACAATATAGGCCATGGTCAAAAAGGTGGTCACGCCGGCCAGGATTTCCGTGCGCCAGTTGGTCTCGAGTCGGGCGAATTCGAAGTAGTTTTCGAGGCGTTTCAGCATAGGGCAGGTTCTGACTAGAAAACCACAAACCACGGCAGATACAAAGCAATTTGTGCGCCCGGTGGAGGCGCGCGAGGGCGTGGCCGCGGGTGTTCGATTCCGAACAAGCGTTTACGAAGACGGACAAACGCCTCTCCCGCTGGAGTTTGACAGGAATCTTTGGAATGAGGGATTTACGCCGCGCGCAGTTCGGAAGCCAAGATGCAGGATTGGAAGACAACGCCCTTGAGCAGGAGAACGCGCGATGGGAACCCTGGTGCAGGATATACGTTTTGCGCTCCGCCAGTTCCGGCGATCGCCGGGATTTGTCCTCACTGTGGTGCTGACGCTCGCACTCGGCGTCGGCGCCAACACCGCCGTCTTCAGCCTGGTGAATTATCTGCTGCTCAAGCCGCTCCCGGTTCCCCATGCGGAGCAGATTGCCTCGCTGGCGCCGCGATTCGGCAAGGGACCCCTGGGGCAGCCCTTTTCCCTGAACGAGTTCAAGGAGATTCGCCGGCAGAGCGGAAGCGTTTTCAGCGACGTCTTCGCTTTCGGGCTCAACATCGACGGGCTGGCCGTGAAGGGGAAGCAGCCGGACCGGGTGATGACGGCGTTTGTAAGCGGAAATTTTTTCGATGCGCTGGAGCTGAAACCCGCAGCCGGGCGGCTCATCCTGAGCAGCGAAGGCGAGACGCTGGGCCAGGACCCGGTGGTGGTTCTGGGATACGACTACTGGAAGAGCCGATTCAATGAGGACCCCGGCGTGGTGGGAATGCCGGTGACCATCGATGGGCACGCGATGACCGTCGTTGGCGTGGCGCCCAAGGGCTTCAGCGGCATGCAGAGCTATTTGACCATAGCCGCCTATATGCCGCTTTCGGAGATCGGTGCGAGCGGCGCGCCGCCGGAGATGATCGAGCAGTGGCAGACGCGCATCGTGCAGGTGTTCGGCCGGCTGCGGCCGGGCGTGAGCATGAAGCAGGCCAACGCCGCTCTGGCCGGCGTGGCGCAGAATCTGATCCGCCTGCAGCCGGAGGTTGAAAAGCAACTCGGCATCGAGGTCTATCCCGAGCCGCAACTGCGCATCAATCCCGGCGATCCCAACACCATGTACATCATTGCGGGCCTGTTTCTTTCGCTCGCCCTCATGGTGCTGGCGCTGGCCTGCGTCAACGTGGCCAACCTGATCCTGGTGCGCGCCACGGTGCGGGAGCGGGAGATGGCCATCCGCACGGCGCTGGGCGCGAAGCGATCCCGCATCCTGGTCCAGCTGATTACCGAAAGCGTGCTGCTGGCGCTGGTGGGCGGCGCCCTGGGGGTGGTGCTGGGCATGTCGGCAAGCGGGCTGCTCAGCCACCTGGACCTGCACGCCGATTTGCCGGTGCGCTTCGTCTTCCCCTTTGACTGGCGGATCTTCTCGTTCTCACTGGCCATTGCACTGCTGGCCGGCGTCGTGGTGGGCGCGGTGCCGGCGCGGCGCAGCGCCAAGGCCAACGTGAACGCAGTGCTGCACGAAGGCAGCCGCGGCGTGACCCGCAGCCGTCACTGGCTCCGCGACACGCTGGTGGCGCTGCAGATTGCCGGCTCCCTGGTGCTGCTGGTGGTGGCGGCCCTGTTTGTCCGCAGCCTGAACGCCATGCAGACCATGGATTTGGGATTCAAGCCCGATCACGTGCTGAACTTCGTGGTGGATTCGAACGAGATCGGGATGAACGATGCGGATACGCGCGTTCTGGCAACCAGCCTGCTTGAGCGGCTGGGCGCGCTGCCGGGGGTTGAATCCGTGAGCCATTCCACCTCCGTGCCGTTCGGATACCTGGGCACCGGCGGCGACCAGTTGATCATCGACGGTGCGGCGCCGCCGGCCGATCCCAGCGACTGGAACGCTGCCTACACGGTGATTTCGCCCGCGTACTTCAATGTGATGGGCATCGGTCTCAATCGCGGACGCGCCTTCCTCGACTCCGACAACCTCCAGAGCCGGGATGTGGTGATTGTGAGCGAGAGCATGGCGGACAAGTTTTGGCCGAAACTGGATGCGATGGGGCGCACCTTCCGCATGAGCACGGAAAAGGATCGCGTGCTGACGGTGGTGGGCGTGGCGCGCGACGTGGAATTCCAGGTCTTCGGCGGAGCGAAAAAGGCGCCCTTCTTCTACCTGCCCTACGCGCAGCACTCCAAGGGCTATACCCTGATGATCTTCCAACTGCGCTCGGACCGCGACCTGGCCTCGCTGATGCCGGCGGCCGACAAGACAGTGCATGCGCTCGCTCCCGAGCTGCCCATCTTTGAGATGGAGACCATGCGCCAGGGCCTCTACACCATGAACGGGCTGCTCCTGTTTCAAATCGGCGCTACGCTGGCCGCGCTTATGGGACTTCTGGGATTGACGCTGGCCGTGATCGGCCTGTTCGGCGTGATCTCTTATGCCGTCAGCCGGCGCACGCGCGAAATCGGCTTGCGCATCGCGCTGGGCGCCAGCCGCGGATCGGTGTTCCGCATGATCTACAGGCAGTCGATCATCATAATCGCCGCGGGCCTGGCGGCCGGACTGGCCGTGGCCCTGCTGATGGCCAGAGCCGTGGGCAGCTTTGTGGTGGTAAGCGTGTGGGACCCGAAGACCTACATCGGCGTAGCCGCGGTGCTCACGCTGGCGGCCCTGGCCTCCTGCTTTGTACCCGCCCAGCACGCCATGGCCGTGCAGCCGATGCGGGCCCTGCGCGAAGACTGACGCGGGCCTCAGATTCCGGCATACCAGGCGTAGCCGTAATCCGGATCCACGGAGCCGAGTCCGCTGCCGAACTTCTTGATGTTGTCGGTCGCCGTTATGTGCGTCACGTACTTCAGGCTCTTGTAGCCAAGCTGGCGCGGCAGGCGCAGGCGCAGCGGCCCGCCGAAGGGCACGGGAAGATCGCCATCGTTCATGCCCGTGGTGAGCAGGGTGTACGGATGCATGGCGTCGGCCATGTCAATGCTGTCCCACGTGTCCTTTTCCATTGAGTAGTAGACGATGTAGCGCGACTGCGGCAGTACGCCGGCTTCGCGCAGAACCTCGGAGAGCGGTGTGCCGATCCATTCGGCGATATAGGACCAGCCCTCCTCGCATGCGATCTCCGTGATCTGGCTGCGGGTGGGCAGGGATTTGAGGTCGGCGAGTGAAAACGAGGTGGGCCGCGCCACGGCGCCATCCACTTGAAGGCGCCAGTCTCTGAATCCGCCGGCCTGCAGGCGCTTGAACTCTTCCGTGGGCGGCGCAACGGCATTGGCAAACGGTTTCTTCGAGATCATGCTGCGCGGAAACTCGCGCGCCGGCGTGCGCCGGGTGAGCAGGCGCTGGCAGGCGTAGGTGAGCGTCTCGCCGGGGCCGTAGATGCCGCCGCCGTCGGGCGGGATAAGGCCGTAACGTGTGGCGATGCGATCGGCTGCCGCGAGACCGGCTGCGCCGGCAACCGCTGCTGCGCCGCCGGAGATGAGCTTGCGCCGCGTCACAGGGTTCATCGCGCCTCCCTTCGACCATCGCCTGCCTCTCCGGTGATCATAGCGCGCATGCGGCTTCTGAATCCTGAGAGCGCAATCATGGCCACGTGGACGAAGAGAAAGACCAGGAGTGCGATGGAAAGAAAGAAGTGCAGCGTGCGCGCCGATTGTCGCCCGCCCAGGAATGCGGCCGTTGCGGGCACCGCGGAGGTGAACGACGGAGACATGGCCAGGCCCGTCCAGATCGTCAGCGGAAACAAGACCAAGATGACGATCAGGTACGTGGTCCGCTGCAGCACGTTGTACGAGCCGGCCTCAGCGCGGTCGGGCGGCTTGCGATGAAGATACTGCGCCGTGCGCGCCCAGTAGGCGCGCCATGTCCAGTCGCGGCGCTCGGGCACGAGATCTCTTTGGAAGTGGCCGCTGACCACGCCCGCGATGCCGTAAACAAGAGCGGTGAAAACCAGCACCCATGCCGACTGGAAGTGAAGATAACGGCTCCAGCCATTCTGGTCGGGCAGGATGTAGCCATAGCCGGTGGGGACGGTCGAGCGCGAAGCGGGGATGGGGATGACGAAGAGGGGCCGCATATTCACGTTGCCGGTTTCGCCCCAGTAAAAACGGGGATGCGAGATGACGATTTCGCCGCCGGTGACGAGCAGGGCCGCGAAACTCAAGAACGTGAGCCAGTGGGTGACGCGTACCAGCGCGGAGTGGCGGACGGCCCCGGTTTTGCGCACTTCTGTGGCTGTGGTCACGCGGCGAGGATAGCACGGAATGGCCGGGATTCGTGCCGTCCCACGCTGCAGAATCGGCGAATGGAGGCCGTTTTCCCCCACCCTGCAGCCAGAAAAAATGCGACCGGGATGGGGCAGCCAGTGCCCAGGTCGAGGGAACCAGTGCCGGAAATGGGGCAACCCGCTAAGGCGCTGAGCTCGAGGCGGGTGCGGCGGCTGGCGCGGCGAGCACGGCCTTGCAGGGGCCGTAATCGCGGCTCATTTTCTGGATCATGAAGTCCTCGTCGCCGGCCGCGTCCTTCTGATTCTTTTCCTTGTTCCCGTTGAGCTTCACGATGTCGCCTACCTTGACGTCGGCGGTGACGCCGGTCAGGGCATAGACCTTCAGGTCGCCTTCGTTGTGGACCTGAAGGCCGTCAGGGCCGGCAGTGACGCAGCCTTTGATCCTGTGGTGGGATTTGTGGACCTCAACCAGAACGATGGTGCCGACGGTGATGGCCGCGGCGGAGCCGACTACGATGGCCGTCGCCTGCCCCGTGGTAATGCTCGTGCCGGGGATGTTGTTGCTGCCGCTGCTGCTCGGCGTGCAACCATTAGGCGAGCTTGCCCCTGAAAGTAGGAAGGAACAGAATGCGGCAAGAGCGACGAATCCTTTTCGACGCTGCATGGGTGTACCTCGCGTGCGATCTAACCGGGGCCCTGGCTGCAACTTCGAGCGAATGCGATGGCCGAGAAAGTAAATGAAGAATTCCCGCTAGCGTTTCATGCCGGAGTGCGAGTGTCAACGGAAATGATGGGCGGGGCGAAGAGCGCGCTGGAGCTGTGGAAGCAGCGCATTCCCGACTGTCTTCCGCCGGGCCGGCGACAGGGTGGACCGCGGGATAGCCGCCACAGTTTGTGCTAGTCTGAAACGGCCCCGAGACAGAGAAATTTCCGAGGAAGAATCGGCAATGAAATTTCAACGCGGATCATTGTCAGGGATTTTTGCGTCGTTCTCACTGCTTGCGCTGGCTTGCCTGACCGCGTGCGGCGGCGGTTCGTCCACCACCACTGGCGGCAATGGCGGAGGCGGCGGGGGTGGTGGAGGAGGCGGCCAGCAAACCACGAAGTATGTCGCCGTATACGACTCGAATTGCCGCGTCATGATCTTCGATACCCCTCTCACGAGCGACATGAACGCCAGCGTGGAGATTGGCCAGGCCGATTTCACGCACGCTTGTAATTCTGCCGGCGTTACCGCGCAGAACATACTCGGTTCGAATTTCGGAGGGGGCGTGGTCTTCGATTCCTCCGGAAACCTCTATGTTGGCGACACCGCCAACAATCGTGTATTGCAATTCGTGTCCCCGCTCAGCAACGGCATGGATGCCACACTGGTCTTCGGGCAAAGCAATTTCACATCCTCGAGTATTTCCACTGCGGCAACCGGCATGATCTATCCCATCGGAGTTGCTCTCGACGCCACTGGAGACCTGTGGGTAGCGGACAGCGCCAATGGCCGAGTGCTGGAATTCAAGCCGCCGTTTTCTTCCGGCATGGCGGCGTCGATTGCCATCGGATCGACCAGCACCGGATCGGCAGGCGTGGTATGTAATTCGCCCTCGGACGCGACCAACAGCGATCTCTGCATTCCGTTTTCTTTGGCTTTTGACTCGAACGGCAATCTCTGGGCGGCGGATAGCGGCTACAATCGCGTTCTCGAGTTCACTCCGCCATTCTCAACCGGCATGCCGGCCGCACTCGAGTTAGGCCATGCCGCGGGCGCGACCGCATTTACCGCCGGCCAGGCGAACGATGGCGGAAGCGTCTCGGCAAGCGTGTTGAATAATCCTGCAGAAATTCGATTCGACGCCCACGGCGACCTTTGGGTATCGGACAGCAGCAACAACCGGATTCTGCAGTTCGCTGCGCCGTTCAGCAATGGAATGGCGGCAACCCTGGTACTGGGCCAGTCCGGCTTTACACAGGCGTCATCCTCGCCGATTGCGCAAAGCAGTTTGCACGCGCCGGTCGGCGTGGCCTTCGATACCAGCGGCAATCTGCTGGTGGCCGACCAGGCAAATAACCGGCTGCTGGTCTTCGCTCCTCCGTTCAGCAGCGGTATGAATGCGACCACGGTGATTGGAAGCGCAAATTTCACCTCCGCCGGCACCGGGACCGCCTCACAGAACACTCTTGATCTGCCGCTGGGCGTGACGACCTTTTGAAATGATTTCCACGCTGGATGGAGCGTTGCAGCAATCGGCCGAGAGTCTCGCCGGCTTCTCCTGCCCCGGTCGTTATTGAAGCAGCCTCACCGCCTCTTTCGCAAAATAGGTCACAATAAAATCCGCGCCGGCGCGGCGGATCGAAATGAGCGACTCGAGCATGGCCCGGTCGCGGTCGAGCCAGCCTTTTTCAAAGGCCGCGTGCAGCATGGAGTATTCGCCGGAGACCTGGTAGGCGCCCATAGGCACGCCGAAGCGCTCGCGCGCGGTGCGGATGACGTCGAGGTAAGGCATGGCCGGCTTCATGAGGATCATGTCGGCGCCCTCTTCGAGGTCGAGCTCGATCTCGCGCATCGCTTCGCGCAGGTTGGCGCCGTCCATCTGATAGGTTTTGCGGTCGCCGAATTGGGGCGCGGAGTCGGCTGCCTCGCGGAAGGGTCCGTAAAACGCGGACGCGAATTTGGAAGCGTAGCTGAGGATGGGCGTGTTGGCGCAGCCGGCGCCGTCGAGGGCTTTGCGGATGGCGCCGACGCGGCCATCCATCATGTCGCTGGGGGCAACCACGTCGGCGCCGGCCTGGGCCAGGCTCACGGCAGTGCGCGCGAGCAGCGCGAGCGAGGGGTCGTTGTCGACGCTGAAACCTTCATCGCCTTTGACCACCACGCCGCAGTGGCCGTGGCTGGTGTACTCGCACAGGCAAACGTCGGCGATAAGGACGAACTTTTGGGCCGCCGCGGAGGCCTTGAGCGCGCGCAGTCCCAGTTGCACGATGCCTTTCTCATCCCACGCGCCGGAGCCGGTTTCGTCTTTGCCTTCGGGAAGGCCGAAGAGGAGCAGCCCGCCGAGGCCCAGCGCAGCGGCTTGTTCGGCTTCGCGCACGGCTTCATCCACGGAAAGATTGAAGACGCCGGGCATGGAGCCCACCGGCTTGCGCACGCCTTTGCCCGGACAGAGGAAGAGCGGATAGATGAGGTCGCCCGGCGCAAGCGCAGTCTCGCGTACCAGCGCGCGCAGCTGCTCGCTCTGGCGCAAACGGCGCATTCTCGTGGCCGGAAACGTCATTGCGGAAATTCTATATGCTTTGAATCCTCGGGTCAGCCGGTCGGGGCGTGCTTGTGCTTTCCCAGGTCCGAAAATCCGGACCTGGGGCACCCAGCATCGTGCTAAAGGGTGGAAGCTGAAAGCTGGAAGCTAGAGGCTAGAAGCTGCATCTACAGCTGTTCGTAGAGCGTGGAATTGCGGTAGCCAAGCAGCATGACCAGCGTCCAGATGCCCAACGCGGTGCCGAAGGGGAATTTGAGCAGGCTGAGGATGGCGGCGACGATGGCAACAATTCTGCCCCAGGGCGCCCGCTCCATCAGGCCCCAGCCGGCAGCCAGGCCGAGCACGGCGCGGACAACAAGCAATTCCCACGCCAGGTGAATGGCGAAAGCGAGAAAATTCGGCGGCACCGGGCTGTGCGCCCACGGCCCATGCATCCAGGGTGCGTTGGAGAGGAAGGCGTGCGCGAAGGTTAATCCGGCAATGCCGAGAAGAAGCGACAAGCCCGCGTAAACAAACCAGAAAATACTGAGGGTTTTCAACTTGCTCGCATAGTTCTCAAGCTGAAACTGAAGGCCGGGAACCGGCGGAATCACGCCTGCCGAAGGCCTTCCGCAATGCGCGCAAAAGGCCTGACCGGCGGCGAGTTCCTGACCGCATCCGCTGCAGAACATGCTCACCTCCTGAAACGCTCTCAAATAGATATACGCGGATTAGGGACTTCCTGTTCCCCGCCGCGAAACTCTCGGGAACACCCGGCTCTGTGCACCTCGCCCCTGGAAATCCTAACGATTCGCCTGCGTTTCCCTTGCTTTTTTCTTATGACTCGCATGAAAGGATCAAATTTGTTATGCAATGGGTAATGGCCATCATGCTTGAAGCCGGGGACACGCTGGACCACTATCGCCTGGAGGCGCCCATTGCCCAGAGCCGGATGTCGACCCTCTACCGCGCTACCGACTTGCGCGACGGAAAACAGGTGGCCATCAAGATTCCGCTTCCGGAGCTGGAAGCCGACCCGGTTTTGCTGGAGCGGTTCGAGCGCGAGCAGCAGATCGGCCAGGAGCTGGACCACCCCGGCATCGTGAAGACCTATAACGGCGAGGCGCGCAGCCGGCAGTACATGGTCATCGAATGGGTAGAGGGAAAGCTGCTGCGGACGATTTTGAATGAAGAGCGCAAGCTGCCCGTCGAGCGCGCGGTGGCCATCGCGCTGAACATCTGCGATGCGCTCGACTACATGCACAAGCACGGCGTGGTGCACCGGGACCTGAAACCGGAAAACATCATGGTAGGCGCGGACGGCTCCATCAAGCTGATCGATTTCGGCATCGCCATGAAAGAGGAGGCGCGGCGGCTGACCTATACCGATATGTCGCCGGCGCTGGGCACGCCTGATTACATTGCACCGGAGCAGGTGAAGGGCCAGCGCGGCGACCAGCGCAGCGATATTTATGCGCTGGGGGTGATGCTTTACGAAATGCTGGCCGGCCAGCCGCCGTTTACCGGCCCCAATCCGCTGGCGGTGATGAATGAGCGCGTGATCAAGGATCCGGAGCCGATCCGCGCGCTGAATCCGGAGGTCTCGCCGCAGCTCGAGGAGATTCTTTTCCGTGCCCTCGAGCGCGATCCGCGGCACCGGTATTCCACGGCCGCCGAAATGGCGCGGGACCTGGAGCACCAGGAGCAGGTGGGCGTGGATGAGGGCGCGCGTCGGCCGGTGTTTCGCCGGCGTCGCTTGCCCGGCGGGCGCAAATTGCTGCTTTACGCGGGGCTGGCGCTGGCGCCGATTCTTCTCTTTGTGGTGATGCTGCTGCTGGCCAAACGATAGACCGCAAATCCTGCTTTCCCCGGTACCAGGATCAAGACCCATGGCGGCCTTTTCCGTGCCGCATTCCGGAAGGGCGTAGGCTGGAAGCGGGCGCGCGATTGGACCAGTCCGGGATGGGCCGCCGAGGGCCGCGCTCCAAGCGGGGTGCTGCGTGAAGGGGTGTACTTGGTGGGTTTTGCTGTTGCTGTCACTTGCGGCGCCGCTGGAGCTCTGCGCCAAGGATAAGAAGCCGGCCGTGCCGGAAGTTTTCGGGCGCGCGCACACCGCCTATGTTGAGGCCGTCGAGGGGCAGCAATTCGACCGCGATCTACCTCCGGATGAACGAGAAGCCATAGCCGACGTGCAGGATGCCTTGCAGGCGTGGAAGCGCTACCGGTTGGTGACGCAGCGCGAGCAAGCGGATATCGTTTTCGTGGTGCGCAAAGGGCAGGTGATCGCGCGCGACGGGAGTGCCGGCATGGAGACCCCGAATCTTGGCCGGCCGGGTATGGGCGGATCGCCGATTCCCGGGCAGGGCGGAGCCGGACCGGCGGCTGCACCCGGCGGAAGCCTCACCACGGACGACCTGCTGGAAGTGTGCCTGGTAAATTCCGATGGAAAACTCTCCAAGCCGTTGTGGACGCGCACATTCCGAGATGGGCTGAGCGCCCCGCAGATGCTGCTCTTGCAGCAGTTCCGCGACGAAGTGGACAAGGCGTATCCCAATCCTCCGGCAAGCCCGACGGGGAGCGAGGGGGCGAAGCCGTAGAACAAGGGAACAAGGCGCTCAGGGATTAAGGGGCTAGCGGTAGGATTCATCGCGGTGAATGACGAACTCGGGATAAGCGCCGCCGCCTAGCTCGTGCAGGTCCATGCCGATGCGCTCGCCGTCCGGATCGACGCGGAAGGGTACGATGCGGTTGAAAATTGCGAAGAGCAGATAGACAGCCGGCAACACCACGCCGAGCAGGGCGGCAATCCCTACCACCTGCGCCAGAAGCTGCCCCCGCTGGGGCGCGAAGAAGCCCGCGGCTAACAGTCCCCAAAGCCCTGCGACCGCATGGACGGCGATGGCTCCCGAGGGATCGTCGATGGAGAGCGCGAGCTCGAGCATTTCCACGAGAAGCGGCGTGATGCAGCCGGCGGCCAGGCCAATGAAAAGAGACTCGCCCGGCGTGACCAGGGCGGCGCAGGCGCTCGAAGCCACCAGGCCGGCCAGCCAGCCGTTGGCGCACATGCTGGCATCGGGCTTGCCGAAGCGGAAACGGGTGACGGCGAGCGTGGCCAGAAGCGCGGCGGAGGCTGAGAGCAGGGTGTTCATGGCGTTGACGGGAAGGGCAGAGAGCGGGGCGTTGAGCCACAAAATGGCTCCTGCAGCGTTCCAGGCCAGCCAGCCGACGAGGCAGAGCAAGCAGCCGAAGAGCACGTAGACCACCTGGTGGCCGGGCATGGCGGTCGACAAACCTTCCCTGGGAAATTTGCCGCGGCGCGCGCCCACGATCCAGACCACGGCCAGCGCGCTCAGGCCTCCGAGCACATGCACGGCAGCGGCGCCGCCGGGATCGAGAAAGCCGGCGCCGAGCGAGAAGTTGGCGCCCAGTGCGGCGAGCCATCCGCCGGCCCAGATCCAGTGGGCGACGAGGGGAAAGAGGAGTGCGGCGAGCACCGCGGCGATAACGCAGCCGGCAGCGAGGCGCAGGCGGTCCGCGCCCGATCCCCAGGGAATGAGCGCAGCGAAGGCCACGGCGAAAAATTCGAAGAGAATTTCGAGTTGCGTCTGCACCGGCGCGGAGCTGAAGCCGTGCAGGAACAGCGGTCCCGCGCCCGTCCAGTTCCACGGCTTGCCGCCCAGGTGCATGGCGTGGCTCAAGCCCGAGAGATGGCCGGCGAGTGTCGAGCCCACAAGGGCGAAAACGATGGCCGCAACCGCCACGACGGAGAGATTGCCGAGCAGCGCCTGCGCCGCGGAACGCGAGCGCCCCAGGCCGGTGGTGATGAGCGCCAGGCCGGCGATCGAGAGCGGCGCCAGCAGCAACAGGACCAGCGTAAGCGCAACCGCGGTTTCCGTGAGAGAGGCCTCGACCGGAGGGACAGGCACGACAGGATTCATCGCCGGCTCTCTCCGCGCGCCAGCATGTGCCCGCGCACGGCCACGCCCAGGCCGAGCGCTTCAACCGCCAGCCCGCACACCACGAAGACGGCGCGTTGCGCGGAGCCGGAAAACAGCACCAGAGCGGCAACGGTGAGGAAAAATCCTGCGGGCAACACCAATAATCCGGCGTATTTCATCCATCTTCCTTGTGGCGGATTGCCGCCGAGGGCGCATCCGGCATGCTCGAGCAAAGCAATTTACGGGAGTCCCGCGCAGTGAATTGCAGGGGAAAGCGATTATTACTTCCTTATGAATTCTAAAGCAAGCAATCCGCAGACCGGCAGGGCGCGGGCTTCCTCGGGATGCCGATTCGCAATGCAGGAGAATCCGCGAGCCTTTATATTTTCCTTTCGTTTTGCGGAAAACAATAAGCTGTGAGCTCTCATCGGGATTACGCGCGCAGGCAGCTTCCCCGGATTCTCGGCCTGGCCACGCTCGCCGTAGTGGTTCTGCTGCTGGTTCAGGACGCAGCCCCGGGGCTGTTCCCTGCGGGCAGCCACAGAATTCTCGCCGCATTTTCACTGGGGATGATCGCATGCGCCTGCCTGGCCTTTCAGGCTGCGCACCGCACGGGGGCGATGGAACTGGCCAAGGCATCGGTGCTGGCGGCCGCCTTTCTGTTCTGGGCGGCGAACCAATTTTGGCCCAGCCTGCCGCAAGCGCCGTTGTTCAACGACGTTGCCATCGGGCTCTTCGTACTGGATGCATTTCTCGCCATTGCGGGCTGGCCGCCGGCAGCCAAGGCGAGCTTCTTTCCCCAGAGCGGCGGGCGCCGCGCCGGCCGGTGCGACGGGGGGTGCAGTTGCGCCAACTGTAATGGTTGAACTCCCGATGGCGCGCAGGCGCAAGAAAAAAGAAATCTCCATGCGGCGCACGGTCGCCCCGGGGCGAGTCCCAATTTCTGGTACGCGCAGCGCGGCACGCGCGCGTGCTGCGCGTGCGTGGATGCAGGCCGCGCATGCACTCTTGCGGGAATGCGGGCGGTTCCCATTTCGCCCCTGATTTCCAGCTTTCCGAGCGGCGGGCCTTGCACCCCCACTCCGGACTGTTATATTGAATTTTTAGGCTGATCCACTGCACGGAATCAGTCTATTCATGAGCAATTCTTGTACATAACCTGTGTGACCGCGGCACAGCGGCCGCATTCAAGACACGTAATCGAGCAGGGTACAAAATGCCGCAAATCTTTGATCGCAGCTCCAATGCACTGGCGCGCATGTGCCTGGTGCTGACGGGGCTGATCGTGATCGCCCTGGGATTTACGCTCGACCAGCTGCAGCGCTCTCCATGGGTCACACGGCAGGGCCAGCGCGCAGATCAACCGGTTCCCTTCAGTCACAAGCATCACGTGCAGGGGCTGGGACTGCAGTGCCAGTACTGTCACACCACGGTGGAGAAATCGAGTTACGCCGGCATCCCTCCCACGCGCACCTGCATGAACTGCCACGCACAGATCTGGACCAATGCGCAACTGCTCGAGCCGGTGCGCAACAGCTGGTACACAGGCCAATCCATCGTGTGGACAAAGGTGCACGACCTGCCCGACTTCGTCTATTTCAATCATGAAATTCACGTGAACAAAGGCATCGGGTGCGAAACCTGCCACGGCCGCGTAGACGAGATGCCGCTTATGTTCGAACAGAACACGCTGCAGATGGAATGGTGCCTGGACTGCCATCGCAACCCTTCGAAAAACCTGCGGCCGACCAGCGAGATTTACAACATGGCGTGGGAGGAGCCGAGCGAAGACAGGCCGGTGTGGTGCACGGCGGTGGACGATCGATACGGCGTTCCGACCGCGCAGAGCGTGAGCTGCACCACCACCGATCCCGCCAGCAATATGGGTGCAGCCGCAGCGTCGCAACCGCTGGCCCTGCTGCGGCCGGCCGCGCTCACCACGGTCGCGGGAACGGGCGAATCCGCGGCGCTTACCTACCAGAAGTTCACCAGCCAGGATGAGATGGGACACTACCTGCTCGTGCACTACAAGATCCGCACCCCCAAGGACCTGACCAGCTGCGAGGTATGCCACCGATGAGCGGAGAGGAAAAACGCGCGATGCCCATGACGCTTTCCGCGGTACGCTGGGAATTGAAGGACGTGCGCGGAAAGAAGCTCTGGCGCTCTCTCGACGAGCTCGCCGACACGCCGGAGTTTCGCGCCGCGGTGGAGCGCGAGTTTCCCAACTCAGCGCAGGAGTGGATCGATCCGGTTTCGCGGCGCGGATTTTTGAAGTTGATGGGCGCCTCGATGGCGCTGGCCGGGCTGGCCGGATGCACCAAGCAGCCCGATGAGCCGATCTACCCTTACGTCAAAGCGCCGGAGGACCTGGTCCTGGGCAAGTCGATGTATTTCGCTACGGCGCACCCGTTTCCCACAGGCGCGGTGCCGCTGCTGGTCAAGAGCAGCGAGTTCCGCCCCATCAAGGTAGACGGCAATCCCGAGCACCAGTACATCCGCGGCGGCTCAGACCCTTACTCGCAAGGGACATTGCTCGCGCTTTACGATCCGGACCGCTCGCAGCGCCCGCTCTATCGCGGCGAGGAGCGCGAGTGGGAAGAGTTCGCGGAGGCGTTTCGCAACAAGGTAGCTTCAACGAACGACGGCACGGGGATTTATTTCCTGAGTGCGACCATCCTCTCGCCCACGCTGGCGCGGCAGTGGAACGAAGTCCAGAAGGCGTACCCCAAAGCCAGGCTGGTGCAGTATGACGCGGCCGTGGCGGGAACGCCGCTGGAAAAAGGCATCAACGTCCAGTACGACCTGAGCGCCGCGGATGTGCTGGTCTCGCTCGATGCGGATTTTCTTTCAAGCGCAGCTTACCCGGGTTTCCATAGATTAGTGCGCGACTACGCCGACCGTCGCAAGCAGCCGGAAAACGGCATGAACCGGCTCTATACCATCGAGAGCACGCCCTCCACGACCGGCTTCAAGGCCGAGCACCGGCTGGGCTTGCGCGCGAGCGAGATTCCGGCCTTTACGGCAGCGCTGGCCGCGGCCGTGGGCGTTCCCGGCGTGAGCGCTCCGGGCTATGCATGGACCGACGAGCAGCAAAAATTCTTGGCCGCGCTGGCCAAAGACCTCAAGGCGAACGCGGGCAGGAGCGCGGTGATCCCGGGCATCTATCAGGATGCGTCGGTGACGGCGTTGGCTCTGGCCATCAATCAGGCGCTGGGTAATGTAGGCAAGACGGCGAATGTCTCCGCCGAGCCGGCGATCCCGTTGCCCAGCGATCAACTCGGCGATTTCAAGTCGCTGGTCGCCGATCTGAATGCGGGCAAGGTGGACTGGCTCATCATTCTCAACGCCAACCCCATCTACGATGCGCCCGCCGACCTCGATTTTGCGACCGCCTTCAACAAGGCCAATCTCGTTGCCCATCTCGGATCGCATGTGGACGAGACCGGGCAGATCGCGCATTGGCACATTCCCGCGGCGCATTATCTCGAGCATTGGTCCGACGCGCGCGCCTACGACGGCACGGTTTCCGTCGTGCAGCCGCTCATCGATCCGCTTTACGGCGGGCACAGCGCACACGACTTCTTCCAGAACCTGCTCGACGACCCGATGCTGAGCGCCTACGACGCGGTGCGCGAAACACAGAAGGCAAACATCAAGGGTGAGTTCGAAACCGGCTGGCGCAAGGCGCTGCACGATGGATGGATTGCCGACACGGCGTATGGCAAGGGCGGCGCGGCCGGCGTGAGGCTGAACACGGCGGTTCCCGCGCCTGCGCCCAAGGATGCGCTTGAAGTCATCTTCCGTCCCGACCCGACCATCTACGACGGACGCTTCTCCAATGTGGGCTGGCTGCAGGAGCTGCCCAAGCCGGTCACCAGCCTGGCCTGGGACAACGCGGCGATCATGAGCGGCGCCCTGCTGACCAAGTACAACCTGGAAGAAGACGACGTTATTGAAATAAGCGTGGGCAACGGACGCGTGAAGGCGCCCGTGGTGGTGGCTCCCGGGCATCCGCAGAATTCGATCACCGTCTATCTCGGTTATGGGCGCGAGTACGCCGGGCGCGTGGGCTCGGGGCAGGGCTTCAACACCAGCCTGATCCGCAATACCGGGGCGCCGCTCTACGCCACGGGCGCCATCCGCAAGCTGGACGGCAAGTGGGGCGTGGCTCTCACCAAGAGCCACTACCAGGACAAGCGCGCCAAGTTTCTCCAGGGGCAGGGAACGGGCGACAACTCGCTTGAAGGCGATGAGGCGCTGGGTCCACGCGGGATTATCCGCTACGCGACCCTGGACGAGTTCAAGGCCAAGCCGAACTTTGCCCACGAAGGCTTTGACTACGAGACGCCGGACAAGAACACCTCGCTGTTCCCCAACTGGCCGTACAACGAAGCCTACGCGTGGGCCATGTCGGTGGACATGAACAGCTGCACCGGCTGCAATGCGTGCATCGTGAGCTGCTATGCCGAAAACAACATTGCCGTGGTGGGCAAGCAGCAGGTGCGTATCGGCCGCGACATGCAGTGGCTGCGCATCGACACCTATTACGAGGGCGATCTGTCCGCGCCGCGCGCGCACTTCCAGCCTATGAACTGCCAGCACTGCGAAAACGCTCCCTGCGAGCAGGTCTGCCCGGTGGGCGCTACGGTGCACACGCCCGAAGGCCTGAACATGATGATTTACAACCGCTGCGTGGGCACGCGCTACTGCTCGAACAATTGCCCTTACAAGGTGCGGCGGTTCAATTTCCTGCTCTATTCCGATTACGAGACGGAGAGCCTGAAGCTGATGCGCAACCCCGACGTGAGCGTGCGCTCGC
>JASHOQ010000118.1 GCA_030041045.1 Acidobacteriaceae bacterium | reverse complement strand
TGAAGTCGCCGAAATGTACCTCGAACGCGCCCTCGATCTCGATCCGCTGAACCTCAGCGCTGCCGAACTTTTGATCGGCCTCTATGAGAAAAACGGAGAGCCGGAAAAGGCGGAAGCGGTAAGACAGAAAATCCAGGATCTGATTCGTTGAAACGCGCGTGCTTTCCCCGGTCTCAAAAGCGAGGGACCCTTCGCCTTCGCTCAGGGCAGGCTCGGGGGCACGCACAGCGTGGTTTGGTAAGATCGCGGGGATCGGGACCGCGCGCTTGGACTTGTGCCGTCCCCGGTCTCAAAAGCGAGACCGGGGGCACCCATCGGTTGGTGGCGGGGAAATGCAACCGAGACCGGGGCCGCCCGCCACCCGCAGTGACCGTAGGCGTCTCGTCTTACTGCGCCTGCGGCGCGCTGTTGTGCTGGTGCTGCGCGCGGTGTTGCGCGAGCATCTGCTCGTACTGCTGTTTCTGCGTGTCGGTGAGCAGCGCCTCAATCTGGTTGCGGCTGTCCTGCATGATGCTGCGCGCCTTGGCTCTGCGGTCCTGCGGCGTCAGGGTCGAGTCCGCACGCAGGCTCGCCATCTGCTGTTGCCGGTTGGCGACGATGGGCTTGATCTGCGCCACCTGCTCCTGCGTGAGCCCCAGTTGCCGGCCCAGGCGGTGCGCCACGCGCGCGGGGTTGGGTGCATGCGGCCGCTGCCCCTGCTGCTGCGGCGCATTTTCCCCTGCCAGCGGCTGCTGTTGCGCATCCTGCGCGGCGGCCGGCTGGTCGGGCTGGTTCTGAGCAGGCGCTTGCGCAATCGCGAGGCCTGCAGACAGGAACAATCCAATCGCGATCGAAAGGTATTTCCGTTGCATGATTCTCCTCTTTCTTGCCGAATCGTCTGATCCGGTTCATTGAGCGGTATAGACACAGCCCTCCGCCGCGAGTTGCGTGGAGGGACTCAAGCCGGATAGGTGCATGGCCGCCAACTCTAGTAGACTCAACGGCAGCATGGTTCTTTTTGGTCGCATCGATTCTCTGCGCTTCTCTCCGCGCTTCGCGCTCCACTTCTCCGCTCCGCTTCTTGCCTGCGTATTGGCCCTTGCCTCCGCTTCTCTTCCCTCGCCCGCGCGCGCGCAAGGCACGCACTTGTGGACGCAATCCACGCTCGACGATTTTGAAAAGGGCACGCCCGAAGGCGTTGCGCTCACTAGCGACGGTCATCTGCGCGAAGCGCCCGGCCTGAACGAAATCGTCACCACGCCTTCCACCTTCGTGTGGTCCGTGGCCGCGGAGAAAAACGGCACAGCCTATCTCGGCACCGGCTCGCCGGCAACCGTTCTGCGCGTTGCTCCCGAGAAGGACGCGAAGCCGTTCACACTTTTCGAATCCAAGGACGTGAGCGTGCAGGTGCTGCGCCTCGGCCCCGACGGCGCGCTCTATGCGGCGACCATGCCCAGCGGCAAAGTTTTCAAGCTGAACCCCGTCGCGGAAAGCAAGCAGGACGAAGGCAGCGCCACCGTGGTCTTCGATCTCGCAAAACTGGATGGATCGAGCGACGACAAGGCAACTTCCGACAAGACCGCCGCCGACAAATCCAGCTCCAAATCGCGCTACATCTGGGATCTCACGTTCGATCCCGAGGGGCGCCTTTACATCGCCACCGGCGATCCCGGCGCCGTCTATCGCGTGGATCCGAAAAAACCTGACGCCGCGCCTGAGCTTTTCTTCAAGAGCGACGAGGCCCACATCCGCGCGCTGGCATGGGACGCAAAAGGCAATCTGATTGCCGGCTCCGACGGCTCGGGCCTGGTCTACCGCATCGATCCCGAGGGCAAGGGCTACGTGCTCTTCGAAGCGCCGCGCCGCGAGATTACCGCTGTCGCCGTGGCGGCGAGCGGCACCATTTACGTGGCCAGCGTGGGCGACAAGACGCACAACACCCTGCCGCCGCTGCCTGTGCAGGGACAGGCCACCATCACCATCACCGTGGTGCAGCCCGGCAGCGTGCAGCAGGCGGCGAACGCCAGCACCTCGGTTCCCGAGGGCTCGGAGATTTACGCCCTGGATGAAAATCAGGCTCCCCGCGCGCTGTGGTCGGCAAAGGACGAGATCGTCTATGCGCTCGCCGCGCAGCCCGACGGCCTGCTGGCGCTCAGCGGCAATCGCGGCCGCATCTTCCGCATCGAGGACGATGGCAGTTACGCCGACATCGGCCATCTCGATGCGCAGCAGGGCCTGAGCATGGCCGTGCTCCAGTCCTCGAAAGGCGGCGTCCTCATCGGCACCGGCAACACCGGCAAGCTGATTCACCTGAACACCGCTCCCCAACACGAGTACGCGAGCGACGTGCTCGATTGCGGCGCGCTGGCGCGCTTTGGCCGCGTCGAGGTCGAGCCGGGCTCGGCGCATTACCAGCTCTTCACCCGCACGGGCAATGTGGAACAGCCCATCCGCGGATGGTCAGACTGGATGCTGCTCAAGGGCGACGCTGTCGCTTCGCCGCCCGGACGGTTTCTGCAGTGGAAGGCCGTGCTCGAGCCCGGCGGCGTGCTGGGCAGCGTGGGCGTGAATTACCTGCCCGTGAATGCCGCGCCGGTGGTGGATGAAATCGTGGTGGTGCCCGGCGCGCGCCTGAATCCGCAGAACCAGATCAACCAGCCGCCCACGATCAATATTTCCCTGCCCTCGGCCAACCAGGGCGTCACCTTTACCGCGGATGCAAACGTGCCCCTGCAGGCCACCAAGGATCGCACCGCCGTGACCGTGCGCTGGGGCGCGCACGACGACAACGGCGACGACATGGACTTCGCGCTTTACCTGCGCGGCGACGGCGAGAGCGTCTGGCGCCTGCTCAAGGACAAGATCACCGACAAGGCCTACAGCTTCGACGCCACGCTGGTTCCCGACGGCGGCTACCAGATCAAGGTGGTGGCCTCGAACGCGCCCTCCGAGCCGCCGGGCCAGGCGTTGACGGGCGAAAAGATCAGCGACCGCTTCGTGCTCGACACCACGCCGCCAGAGGTCGAGGATCTCAAGGCCTACCTCGAGCCCGGCGCCTGCGGCAACGCGAGCTGTCCCGCGCAGATTCACCTGACCTTCGATGCGGCGGATTCGACATCACCCATCGCGCATGCCGAGTATTCGCTCGACGCCAGCGACTGGCAGTACATCGAGCCCGTAGGAAAGATCTCTGACGCGAAAACGGAGCACTACGATGTGCGCATTTCCCTGCCAGCGTCCGCGCCGCCGGCGGAGCATCTGATCACGGTGCGCGCCTACGACCGTTACGACAACATCGGCGCGGCCAAGACGGTGATTCCCGCCCGCCCCGATGGCCTGGGCGGGCCCGCGCAGGCGCAATAATGGGATTCGAGTTTTTCATCGCGGCGCGCTATCTCAAGGCCAAGCGGAGGCAGGCTGTGGTGGGCGTGGTCACGGCCATCTCCGTGGCCGGCGTCACCGCGGGCGTGGCGGCGCTGATCATCGCGCTGGCGATTACCAACGGCATGCAGCGCGACCTCGAAGGCAAGCTGGTGGACTCAACCGCGCACATTCAGTTGATGGCTGCCAACGGCATGGGCATCCGCAACTGGCGCCCGCTGCTCGCGCGCGTGAGCAAGCTGCCGCACGTGGTGGCTGCTTCGCCCGGCCTGTGGGAACAGGTGCTGGTAGCGCGCGGGCCGCGCGACGGCGGCGCGCTGGTGCTCGGCGTTTTGCCGAACGACGAGATGAGGGTGAGCCACCTGCTCGATCACGCCACGGCGGGCGCGATTCAGGCGCTTCAGCCCGTTCAGGATTCGGGCGCGCAAGGCGGCGCGCTTCCGCCTATCGTCTTGGGCAGCGATCTCGCCGATACCATCGGCGCGTCGGCGGGCGACTCCGTGCTCGTCATCAGCCCGCAGGGCGACCTCACGCCCATGGGCATTATTCCCAATTACGTGCACTTCCGCCTCGCCGGCACTTACCACACCGGCTTCTACCAGTACGACTCGGAGATGGGCTTTCTGCGCCTCTCTGACGCGCAACACCTCTTCGACGAGCCCGACCTGATCTCAGTGATCGGCTTCCGCGTCGACGATCCCAACCGCGCGCCCGCGATCGCGAAAGAGATCGAAGAAGCTGCCGGCCCCGGATTCATGACCGACAACTGGACCGACACCAACCGCGAGCTCTTTCGCGCGCTCAAGCTGGAGCAGGCCGTCACCTTCATCGTCATCGCGCTCATCGTCATGGTGGCCGCGCTCAACATTCTTATCGCGCTCACCATGATGGTGATGGAGAAAACCCGCGACATCGCCGTGATGATGAGTTTCGGTGTGGAACCGGGCCAGGTGCGCCGCATTTTTATGCTGCAGGGCCTGCTGATCGGCGTCATCGGCACCGCGCTCGGCCTCGTCCTCGGTTATCTTGCCTCCTGGGTCGGCGGTCACTATCACATTCCACTTTCCCCCGACGTCTACTCCATCGATACCCTGCCCTTCGCGCCGCGCCTGCGCGACGCCGTCATCGTCTCCGCGGTCTCCATCGGCATGTCTCTGCTGGCCACGCTCTACCCTTCGGCCTCCGCGGCTCGCGTGCTGCCGGCCGAAGCGCTGCGCTATGAGTGAGAAGGTTGACAATGTGACACATTTTGTGTCACATTGGAACCATGCCGAGCGTGAATCTTCGTCAGCTTCGAGACACCCGCCAGCTCAAGGCCTGGCTCAAGGCGGGAAAAACGGTTGAAGTCAGAGAGCGCAACAAAGTTCTTGGCCACCTTGTACCCGAGGCGCGAAAACCAAAGCCCCAGCCAGCCGAGTGGCCGGATTTCGAGGCGCGCCTCAAGGCGATTTTCGGGGATCGCGTGATCCCCGCCGCCGCGATGTTGATCGAGGATCGCGAGGATAGGATTTGAGCGTTTATGCGGACTCGAGCTTTCTCGTTTCGAGCTGTATTCGCGACACCCATTCGGCCGAAGTCGCGCTGCGAATGGGGCCGCGGCCTTCGGTTTGGGTTACGCCTCTCAACCGAGCCGAAGTGGCCGCTGCCATACAACGCTATGTTTTCCGCGGAGCCATCTCTGACGCCGAAGCACACCTAGCGTGGGCCGGTTTTGAGCAGGACCGGAAAAATGGCGTATGGACCGCGATCGATCTGCCTGAAGAGCTGTGGGAATCCTGTATCAGACTTTCTCACCGTTTCGGGGCTGTGCTCGGTGTCCGTACGCTCGACTCACTCCACGTAGCCTGCGCATTGGAATTGCGCGCGAAGAAGTTCTGGACCTTCGACGAGCGGCAGGAAAGGCTCGCGCAGGCCGTCGGCCTTGACACAGCACCCTGACCAACGGCGCAGCGATCCAATTCCTTCACTGCGGCGTGATGATCCCGCCCAGCGCGTGCCGGTGCGGCAGTTTGATGCCGCGATGATCCACTTCCGCAAGCGTGCCCGTGTCGCCCTCAGCCAGCGCGATCCGCTCCGCAAGCGCGCCCCCGCACGCCGGGCAACCGTCGGCCTTGGTGGTTTCCGCAAGCACGGCGTGGCACTGCGTGCAGATGCGCTCCATAACAAGAGCGTACCGTAAATCCGGTCGAGCAGCGTTCTGCTCCCGGCTCCCTAAACTCGTTGCATAAATGGATTGGCACGATGAAGCAGCGGCCCTCAGGGGCTGAAGCCCCAGCGTTTGTGAGGTTTTTCCTTTGTCAGGGCTAAAGCCCTGACCTACCAGCCCCGACCTACCAGCCCCGACCTACCAGCCCTGACCTACCAGCCCTGACCAACCGGCCCCGACCTGCCAGCTTTCACCTACCAGCCGTGCCCTGTTACTAACCCATTTACGCAAGCAGTTCAGCCACTCTTCACGCTTGCGGCTGCCGGTTGCTGAAAACCCCGCTCTCCAAGGAAGCGGGATCCCGGAATTTTCCAAAGCGGAAACTCATTTCGTGAGCCGCGCACTTGATTTTGGTGTAGAGTGGCGCCATACCCCGGGCCAAACAACTACCTCCCCTGGCGATTCTTCGATCCAGCGGAACACTGGATCCTACCCCGGAGGTGGAAATGACAGGACTGCGGATTCTTGGGGTGTGCGGGATTCCGGCCGTCGCGTTCGCGGTGTGGGCGCTGGCTGAGAGCAGCCAGCCCGACAAGAAGCAGCTTGAATCCAACGCCAAACAACTGATTGCGCAAGGCAAGGCCCTCGAGAGCCAGGGCAAGCTCGCCGAAGCGAAAGACAAGTACATTGACTCGGAAGCGGTGTTTCCCACCAACGAAGCCCAGGATGCAATCCAGCAAATCAACGATCAGCAAAAGCAGGAGACGCTCTCATTGTTGAGCGAGGCGCACCGGCTCTATGACGCAGGAAAATATGCCGAGAGTCTGGATCAATTGCGCCACGGGCTCGCCAGCCAGCCGGGCGACGCCTCCATCGAGCAGGACATGGCCATGTGCTATCTCAAGCTCGGCGACCGCGCCAACGGGGATTTGTATCTGGAGATGGCCGCCGCGGGCTCCGACGAAAAAGACAAGCCGAAACTGCTGGAACTGGATTCAGTCGCGCTGATGGGAACACCTCCGCCCGGCCCATCCGCTGATCCGCCCGCTGCAGCTTCTTTCAACGATGCCTATCGCGAGGAAGACCGCGATGCCGCCGATCCGAAGGCGCCCGGCGGCAGCTTGTGCCAGCAAACCGCAAATCTGAAGACCGCCCTCCCGGCCAACCCGGCTGTCCTGTTTAACGCCGCCAAGTGCGGCGAGGAGGACGCGCATCAGGCCGATGCGGCGTCGCTCCTGGCGGACTACATCAAGCTTGCGCCTGACGCGCTGGACCGCGCCGACGCCGAAGCGCTCGAACAAAGCTGGAAGTCGCTTGCCGATCTTCCGGGCGCGGCCGGCGGAGCGGTGCGCCTGCACTACGCCAATGCCAGCCGATATCTCGACTATCGCCGTTACGATCGCGCCATAGAGGAATATGAGGCAGCGGCAACGGCCCTCCCTGACTATGCGGAGACCGAGTGGCAGCTTGGCCTGCTCTACGAGGCTTACGGCGACGTGGCCGAGACCCGCGAGCATTTGGCACGTTTCCAGCAGCTGGAAAAGGACCCGGCGCGCAACGCCGCAGCCACCGCGCACGTTGCCAATCTCGAGCGGCGGCGCGAGGTTTACGACGCCAATATCTCCGATGCGCAGGACATTCTCACCGACCTCCTGCAAGCGTCGCTGGGCATCAGCAATGAAGGCTCCAAACACAAGGGCAAGCTCACGCACCGCCAGCGCCGTTATGCCTCGTCGCGCTACAAGTCCGAGACCAGGGCCACGGAGAAGCTTCCCGAGCCTTATGTGCAGCGCGAGCTGGACCGCGCGCGGCAGGATCTGGACTCTGCCGCCGATCTTTTCCCGCTGGGCGCTGAAGCCAATGAGATGATTGCGCTCATTTACCTTGAGGGTAACGACTGGCCCGATGCCTATCGCAGCTACGACGCCGTCGCCAGCCAGGGTTTCCCCGTTTCTTTTTACGCACAGGCGAGTTCCGGAGAAGACAGCAAGCAGATCCGCGCCACCAAGGTGGAAGTGGGCCCGAACGCGATCCGTCTGGTCACGCTCGCCACCTACAATCCCAGCAAGAAAATCTCTGAAGCTCCCGACCAGTCTGCCGGAGACGACGACCTGGGCAACCTGGTGATCTCCGCCAAGGTGCCGCCCGATGCCAACGCCGAGGCTGTGACCATCAAGCCGGAAGATCTGAAAGGAATCGCGACCCAGAACAATTTCGTGGTGCTCAAAACGGCCAAGGAACAAATCTACCTGGCGCCGCTGAACATGCTCTCGACGGTTCCATTCGAAGGCGGCGCCTCACGCACCTACGGCAATGAGTACACGCGGCTCTTCGTCCGCTATCTCGGCTTTGAAAATGCCAAACTCGGCAAGGAGGGGATGACAACCGGAGAAAAATTCAAGCTTGGTTTCGAGATTGCCCGCATCGGCGTGAGCGCAGCCATGATGGGCGTGACCGCGCCCATGGCCTACGGATCGGCGGTGCGCATGGTGCAGCTTGTCCACGCACTGAACGTCTTTCACGAGGTCGCGCAGGGGGTCCGCACCGTGAATATCGCCGACGCCAGCATCAGCCTGGCCGACGATCTGCACGAGAGCCAGGAGACGCTGGAGCGAACCATGGGCGACGAGCGCCGCGCCATCCTAGGAATGCAGTTCAAGTTCATTCCCGCGGAGCCGGTTGCTCTCAAATTCAAGGAAAAGGTCTGACCCGCTCTGCCTCTGCGGTTCATTTTTCCGAGTTGCAGTTTTCAGCTCAAGCAGTCCACGCATCGAGGCGCACAAAGCGGTGCGTGGGCGCGTATTGCGCGAGAAGCTTGCCTGCCGCACTGACGGAGGGCCCGCGGTTTCCGCGAGGCTCCCGGTGATTGCCGTCGTGGAGAACGAGGCTGACGGCGCGGCCGTGCCCCGTGAGCCTGGCGATTTCGCGCGACAGCGTCTGGGCGATGCGCTCTGCGGAGGGCTCGCTCCAGTCGCTGGTCATGGCGTTCCACAGAACCGGCTGCAGGCCGAGCTCGCGCGCGATGCGAAAGACCGCGGGGCGGCGCGCGCCGTAAGGCGGGCGAAAAAAGCGCACTGGGGCGCCGGCGATCTGTTCAAGCGTGGCGCTGGTGCGGCGCAGCTCTTCGCGAATTGCATCGGACGGCGTGCGCGAAAGATCGGGATGCGACCAGGAGTGGTTGCCGATCAAATGGCCGGCGGCGGCGATACGGCGGACGAGATCGGGCTCTGCCTCAGCGAATTTGCCGAGAAGAAAAAACGTGGCCTGCACCCGGTGCGCAGCCAGCGTGTCGAGCAGGCGCGGCGTCCAGGCGGGGTTGGGGCCGTCGTCAAAGGTGAGGGCAATTTCTCCGGGACGGGGGGGTGCGGTGAGCGCGCCGCCGAAGAGGCGCGAGGCGGGCGAGCGCGAGGTGTAAGCCCATGCGGCGGCGGCGAGACCGACTGCGGCGGCGCTGCCGGCCGCGGCGCAAGCCCCTGTTGCCATGGGAGAAAGCATCACGGCTACCAGTGTGCGACGCGCGGGCCGCAGATCGCAAGGACGGGAAGGCGCCGCCGGCTGGAGCGGCGAAGATGGGACGCAGCGAATTGCGAGACGGCGTATACTTAACCCTGTTCGGGCCGCATCCTGAGTTTGCGGAGCGGCACTGGAGACACGATGAGCCTTACCAACTTCCCCGTCAGCGCCCGAGCCTCGGGTGCGAGTCCATCCCTCCCTAAAGTGACCATGCCTGCACTGGCGGAGATGAAACGCCAGGGCAAGCCCATCTCTGCGCTTACTGCGTATGATTACGCGACGGCGCGCATCGTAGACGAGGCCGGGATCGACCTGGTGCTGGTGGGCGATTCGCTGGGCATGGTGGTGCTGGGCTATGAGAACACGCTTCCCGTCACCGTGGATGAGATGCTGCACCACACGCGCGCCGTGCGCCGCGGGGTGAGCCGCGCGCTGGTGGTGGCCGATATGCCCTTCGGCAGTTATCACGCGTCGCTGCCGGAAGCGGTCGCGAACGCGGCGCGTTTTCTCAAGGAGGGTGGCGCAGAGGCAGTGAAGATCGAGGGGCCGCGCACGGAGCTGGTGCGCGCGCTCACCGGGGCCGAGATTCCCGTGGTGGGTCATCTGGGTCTGACGCCGCAGAGCGTGCACCGCATGGGCGGCTACCGCGTGCAGGCGCGCACAGCGGAAGCAGTTACACGGCTCAAGGCCGATGCGCGTGCGCTGGCTCGGGCCGGAGCGGGCGCGCTGGTGCTCGAAGGCATTCCGCGGGAGGCGGCTGAAGCCATCACGGCCGAGCTCGAAATTCCCACCATCGGCATTGGCGCGGGGCCGGGGTGCGACGGCCAGATCCTCGTATTCCACGATCTGATCGGGCTTACGTTTGCGCCCGCGGCCAAATTCGTGCGCCGCTATGCGGATATGGGCGCGCTGATCCGTTCCGCGGTGGAACAGTATCGCGAGGACGTGGAGCACCGCGTATTTCCGTCCGATGAAGAGAGCTACCACCTGCCGGGCGCCGCGCGCAGAGGCATGCGCATGGAGCTCGACGGCGACGCAGTTGTGAATCAGGACGCGCTCGAAGAGTGGGAAGAGTTCACCCACTGAACAACCACTGCGAATCCTGATGGAGATTTTCCGCACGGTTGCCGAACTGCGGGAGTGGTCGCGCCGTCAACGGAAGGACGGCGGCAACGGCATTGGGCCTTCAATCGGCCTCGTTCCCACGATGGGCGCGCTGCACGCCGGTCACGTCTCGCTCATCCGAGCTTCGCGCGCGTCGTGCAGATTCACTGTGTTGAGTCTCTTCGTCAATCCCACGCAGTTCGGCCCCAAGGAGGATTTTGCCCGCTATCCGCGGGCGTTTGAGGCGGATTGCGCGCTGGCGCGAGATGCAGGAGTCGACGCGCTGTTTGCTCCGAGTGTCGAGGAAATGTATCCCGCGGGCGCGGCAACGATTGTTGACGTTGGCGATTTAGGGAGTCGCCTGGACGGCCAGTCCCGGCCGGGGCATTTTCGCGGTGTGGCCACGGTGGTGGCGAAGCTGCTCATTGCCGCCGAGCCGGATCGCGCGTTTTTCGGGCAGAAGGATGCGGCGCAGGTGGCCGTGATCCGGCGCATGGCGGGGGATCTGCGGTTTGCCACGGAGATTGTCGTGTGCCCCACGGTGCGCGATGCGGATGGGCTGGCGCTGAGCTCGCGCAACGCGTATCTGAGTCCAGCCGCGCGGGCGCAGGCGCTGGTGTTGAGCCGGGCGGTGCGGCGCGCGGAAGAGCTGGTGGCGCAGGGCGAACGGCGGGCGAGCGCGCTGATTGCCGCGGCGCGGGAGGTTTTTGCGGCTGAGCCGGCGGTGCGCGTGGAGTATGCGGAAGTGGTCGACTGGGCGACGCTCGAGCCGGTGGAAATTGCTACGCCGGGGACGCTGTTTGCGGTGGCGGCGTGGGTGGGCGCGACGCGGCTGATCGATAACGCGGTCCTTCGCTGATGCGCTTTGGTACTGAGGTTCACCAGCAAACCGGCGATGAACGTCTCTCGATGAGCGGCCTGGCGATGATGCGCTGACGCTCTCAAAAAGATTCGGGGACTGAGGCCCGTTCACCGGAACCGACCTTGGTCTGCTTTGGTCGGTTCGGCTGCGTCTGCTGTCCCCAGATCCGAAGTGTTTGGAGCACGCATCTCATTGAAAGAACAAACTTCCATGATGCCCAGGCCCGCTGCCAAAGTCAGAATCCTCCACTCCAAATACCTCCGCCATTCAGACGTGGCCTCGGTTTTGATCACCGCGTTTGAAATATTCACCAGGGTTGGCCCCGACAACCCGCTTGAACGCCTTGCTGAACGCAGCGTCGGACTCGTAACCGACTAACCGGGCGACGTCGATGAGCTTCTTGTCACGCCGCTGGAGTAACTGCATCGCCTTCTGCATCCGCCACTCGGTTACATATTCCAGTGGTGTTTGTCCGAGTAGTTCTCTAAAGCGGACTGCGAATGCGGAGCGAGACATGGTCGCCGCTGCGGCCAGGGATTCGACTGTCCAGGGTGTACTCACACTGTGGTGAACGGCACTGAGGGCAGCGCCTACTTGAGGATCGAAGATCGCACGAAGCCATCCTTTGTTGCGCCACTCCACTTCCGACGCGATATGCGCCCGGAGTACTTGAATAAACAGAACCTCGGCCAGCCGCGTCGCCACGACTTCCGATCCCGGCGCTTGTTCTGCCATTTCTGAGGCCAGCGCCTGCATGGTGTTGTGAAGTGCAAGCGTGTGGGCCTGATCGGCCTTGATCAAAATGAAGCGCGGTAATAGCTGCGTGATCGGCTTCAGGCTGGCGCGATCGAAACTCAGGGAGCCGCAGACGATTGTCGTCGGTGCGCCGCCCCCTCCGTAATGAGCGACATTGCTGTTGGCTTTAGCCGCGATTTCGCGGAAGGTTGACCTTGGACGTGTTCGCGGGCTATCGCGCATGACGATCGGAGTGTCGCGGGCCAGCAAGAAGCAGTCGCCACCGGTGAGGGGAATCGGGTCCGGAATGCCTTCGACATTGAGCCAGCAGTTACCGCGCGACAGCATGGCGAAGTGCGCCAAATCTGTGGGTGAATTTTTTTTGCCGGAAGGAGTGACTTTTTCTTCGGTCTGACCCTCCTGAATCAATCCCCACGGGGCTGTGGCTTCGAGCCTGTGCTGGCCGAAAGCGGTTACGTGCATGGTTCTGAAGATGTCGGTTATGGGGTCCAAGGTAGCCTCTCAGTTTGGACGAATAGACAAAACATTAGGACTTCCGAGCAGTTCTCGTCCACCGCCAAAGAAATCTACTCCTCTGTACGGAATGCTACACGGCAAAGCTGAACATCAAAACCAGGCGTTTAGCGAAGGGAGCAGTTATGGGAAAGCTGGAAGGTAAGGTCGCAGTCATCACGGGCGGATCGAGCGGCATGGCGCTCGAGAGCGCCAGGCGCTTTGTTGAAGAGGGTGCCTACGTTTTCATCATGGGCAGAAGGCAGGAGCAGCTCGATGAAGCCGTCAAGCTGATTGGCCGGAACGTGAGCGGCGTGCGCGGCGACGCGGCCAATCTCGACGACCTCGACCGCCTGTTCGCTACGGTCAAGCGGGAAAAGGGCAAGATCGACGTCCTGTACGCGAGCGCCGGCTGGGGCGAAGCCGTACCACTGGGCGAGATTACCGAGCAGCACTTCGATGCAATCTTCGGCCTGAATGCGCGCGGCACGCTGTTTGCGGTGCAGAAGGCGTTGCCGCTGTTCAACGATGGCGGATCGATCTTCATGACCGGGTCAGTTGCTTCGGTGAAGGGTTTTCCCGGTTACGGCGTCTATGCGGCGAGCAAGGCGGCGTTGCGCTCATTCGCACGCACCTGGCTCAACGAACTGAAGGGCAGGAAGATCCGGGTGAACGTGCTGAGCCCGGGGCCGATCGCCACACCGATGCAGGACCAGGTTCTCGACGAGGAGGGGAAGCAGATGTTCGAATCCCTGATTCCGCGGGGAAAGATGGGCCGTCCTGAGGAGATTGCGACGGTTGCGCTGTTTCTTGCTTCAGACGATTCGAGCTTCGTGAATGGGGTGGATTTGTCCGTCGACGGCGGCATGTCGGCAATCTGAACCGGCGGACCTCGGCGAGTGCGTGATCGAATGCGCTGGTTGAGATCCGATCAGTACCGACAAGTCGGCCAGGGTCCAGTGATGTTAAGAAATCGGCAGTCAACCGCCGCCCACAGTCCGAAGCGCACTCTGAGCCGCAAGTCCATTCCCGCCGAAGAGAATTGCGCCGGCAGCGAGAGGGATTGCGAAAGCACATCGAGTCGCGGCAATCTTAGATGCAATGCCGGAGCTGCCCGACATCACCGCGTACATCACCGCGCTGGAGCCGCGCATCGTGGGGCAGACGCTCGAGCGCGTGCGTTTGCAGAGCGTCTTTGTGCTGCGGACCGTCGATCCGCCGGTCTCTTCCGTCGAAGGAAAAACCGTGCGCGGGTTGCGCCGCGTGGGCAAACGGATTGCGATTGGTGTTGACCCACTCCAACGACAAGGACCTGTGGTTGGGGACCCCGGGTTAGTGTGGCTCGTCCTGCATTTGATGATTGCGGGCCGGCTGCACTGGAAGGCGCCGGGCGCCAAGCTGGCGGGCAGGAACGCGCTGCTGGCGCTCGATTTTCCGGATGGATCACTCACGCTGACTGAGGCCGGCTCGAAACGGCGCGCGTCGCTGCACGTGCTGCGCGGCGAGGAGGGTTTGCGGTCCGTCGATCCGGGCGGGCTGGAGATTTTTTCGAACGAAAGTGCGAAAGGGGGCGCGAATTCCGGCGAATTTTGCGCAAATCTTGACGAGTTCCGTGCGGCGCTCAGTTTCGAGAATCGCACGCTCAAGCGCGCGCTCACCGATCCGCGGATTGTGAGCGGGATCGGGAACGCGTACTCGGACGAGATTCTGCACGCGGCGCGGCTCTCGCCCATTGCGCTGACCAACAAGCTGAAGCCGGAGGAGTGGGAGCGGCTGTTTACGGCGACGCGGGAGACGCTGGCGGTTTGGGTGGAAAGGCTCTCATCCGAGGCCAGGAGAATATTCCCCGAAGGGGTTACGGCATTCCGGCCGGAGATGGCCGTCCATGGCCGCTTTGGGCAGCCCTGCCCGCGCTGCGGAAACCCGGTGCAGCGCATCCGCTACGCCGACAACGAGACCAACTATTGCGCGGTTTGCCAGACCGGGGGCAAAGTGCTGGCGGACAGGAGCTTATCGCGCCTCCTGGGATCGGATTGGCCGCGCACGCTGGAAGAGCTGGAAGCGCTGAAGCGGCGCTGAGCGCGCCGTGGGAAGGGCGTCAGGCATCACCCCCCAAAGTTGTACAGGTGCCAGTTAAGTAACTTACCTTCGTGTGTTTTACCTTGACACTGGTAACCACAGACCGCAGAGTGAAGAAGCGAATCCTTGTATCTCGCGATCGGCTTCTTGATCCAGGGTTCCGCGTTCGCCCATCCCTGTGGGAGCGGAACCAACACCTGTGGAGGGTCTTTCAAACTATGGACCATTTTCGCGTCAATTGGATAGCAGTCCTGATCGCTACCCTGATTCAGTGGCTGCTGGGTTGGCTTTGGTATGGCTATGTGTTCAAGGAAAGATGGATGAAGCTGGTGGGCCCCGGCGAGGGAAAGCCGAAGAGCGCCTGGTTCGGGATGGTGACTTCATTCATTGCCAGCCTGATTCTGTCGTTCATCCTGGCGTACATCATCAACTTCACCGGAAGCTCGCGCTTCCCTGACGGTGTTTATCTGGGGGCGTTGTGCTGGCTTGGATTCATGGCGCCGCCCATGTTCACGCAGCACATTTTCGAGCGCCGTCCGGCCACTCTTTTTGCCATCAACGCGGCCTATTGGCTGTTGGCGATGATGCTTGCCGGGGGAACGCTGGCCAATCTGCACGTCCGCTAGAGCGGTTTCAGAGTCCATTTCGCAGTTTCCGGCATGGTGCAGGGCGGCTTTTTCTTGGGGAAAAAGCCACTTCGCCTGGTCGGCCTCGGGGATGCACCAACTCTGAAACCGCTGTAGAACCGGCTAACTGCCATTTCGGCCGGCACTCCTTCATGGGAAACCTTTCAGCATGCGTGTCCGCTCCTTCGCCGGGGCGGATGCGCGTTGGGCGCTTTAGAGCGGATTAGGAATTTGGATTAGGAATTTACCTAAGGAATTTGGCCTCGTGCAAGGTGCGGTTCGCCGCGGCGAGGGGCAGTTGAGAGCATCAACCAACCCTGCACCCATTCCTAATCCGGTATAGGGGCATGCGAGCCGCAGCAGCTTTCTCTCAAGGGCGGCGGGCGTAGCGGGCGTATTGTAGAGATCAGGAGAGGAACAGGGCACGGGGTGAAATGAGCGCAGAAGCAATTACAACCGGCCGGGCGCCAGCAGCCATCGGGCCGTATTCTCAGGCCATCCGCGTAGGCAATCTGGTTTTTACCGCGGGTCAAATTCCGCTGGAGCCGAGTACGGGACAGGTGGTCATGGGCGGCATCGCAGAGCAGACGGCGCGGGTGCTCGAAAACCTGAAAGCCATCCTCGAAGAGGCGGGAACGAGCCTGGAGAAGACCGTCAAGTCGACGGTTTACCTCAAGGACTTCAGCGATTTTATGGCCATGAACGCGATTTATGGCAATTATCTGGGCAAGAACGGCGCGGCGCCGCCGGCGCGGTCCACGGTAGAGGTTTCCCGGTTGCCCAAGGATGTTCTCATCGAAATCGAGCTGGTGGCCGAAGTGTAAGCGCGGCGTTTTGCCGCTTGCCGCGCGCCTTGCGCATCCAATCACCAAACGCTTATATCGCCTGCAGGAGCGAGGTGTGGCTTGAGCGAGACTCCGGAGAAAGTGGTGCGCAGCGAAGCCGAGTGGCGGGCGGCGCTGACGCCGGCACAGTACCAGGTGCTGCGCGAGAAAGGCACGGAGCGGCCGTTTACCGGCGCGCTGACCCAGAACCATGAGACCGGCAATTATCACTGCGCCGGCTGCGGAGCGCTCTTGTTTCTGAGCGGGGCCAAATTCGATTCCGGATGCGGCTGGCCGAGCTTTATGATTCCCGCGGAATCGAAGGCGGTGGAAGAGCACGAGGACTCGAGCTTCGGGATGCGGCGCACCGAGGTGACGTGCGCGCGCTGCGGCGGGCACCTGGGCCATGTGTTTCCGGATGGTCCGCGGCCAACGGGAATGCGCTACTGCATCAATTCGGCTTCGCTGACATTTGAGCGGGCGAAGTAAGCGGCGAGCCGGCCCGGCTGCAGGGATACACTCGACGGCATGGGTTTTCGAGGCGTGGCCGCGGGACTTTTTCTTCTTGCCTGCGCGGGTGTTGCGTCCGCTCCGCCGCAGCCGACTCTTTCAGACGACGCGCAACTCGAAAACCAATTGCAAGCGATCGCCGAGGCGCACCGAGGGAGGGTGGCTGTGTATGCGCACGACCTGCGCAGCGGCCGCACGGCCGCGCTTGCGCCCGATGAGCCGGTGAAGACGGCATCGGTGATCAAGCTCGGGATTCTGCTGGATGCAGCCGAGCAGATCCGCGCGGGCCAGGCGTCCTTCGACGACAAGCTCACGCTGACGAAGGAGAATCAGGTTCCCGGATCGGGCGTGCTCGGCCAGCTGACGCCGCCGATCACGCTCAGCCTGCGCGACGTGCTGCACCTGATGGTGGCGGTGAGCGACAACACGGCGGCCAACATGGCCATCGACCGGCTGGGCCTCAAGCACATCAACGCGACGCTGCGCGCTGCAGGGTTGAAGCAGACGGTGCTCTACAAGAAGGTGCTTGTTCCGGCTACAAGCCCGATGCCGACCGAGCAGGCACAGTTCGGGCTGGGCAAGACGACGGCGCGGGAGATGGCTTCGGTCATGGAAAGGTTTGCCGAGTGCCGGCTGGCGCTCGACGGCAGCGAGGCAAAATCGGTCAAGGGGCCAGGCGACGGCCCGCTGTGCGGGGCGATGCTGCACATGCTGCGCAGCCAGCAGGACCGTGACGGGATTCCGCGCTACCTGGAGCCGCTGGACACCGGCGAACATGGTTCTGCGATTGCGAACAAAACCGGCGCGCTGGACCAGGTGCGCAATGACGTGGCGCTGATTGCTACGAAGGATGGGCCGATTGTGATCGCGGCGTTTACCTGGGACAACGCCGACCAGCGCTGGACGGGCGACAACGAGGGCGAAAAGACGCTGGGGCGGCTGGCTGCAGCCGTTGTTGAACGATGGGCGCCGGATGGGCTGGATGCGGGTGCGTTTCCATGGGACAATCCGCTGGCCGCGGGACGCTGAAAGGTAGCGGGTCAGCGAGTCAGCGAGTCAGCGAGTCGGCGGGTCGGCGAGTCAGCGAGTCGAAGTGGGTTCGTGCTTTCCGGCCCTTCCTGCTGAGCCGCCGCGCGGACGAGCGCCTGTCCGCGGGGGCACGATGGGCGCGGCGCCCAAGGAGCGCCCGGATGGGGCAACGCAACAAAAAACCCGTCCTCGTGGGCGGGGCTTCTTGCATTCAAAACCTTTTTTGGGTTGCGCTTACGCTTTGGCCACCTTGCCGCTCTTGATGCAACTGGCGCACACGCGGATGCGCTTGGGAGCGCCGTTGACGATGGCCTTGACGGCCTGCAGGTTCACGTTCCAGCGGCGGCGGGTGACGTTATGCGCGTGGGAGATGTTGTTGCCGAATTGCGGGCCCTTGCCGCAGATGTCGCAGGTTTGTGCCATGACTCGAAGACTCCAGGAGTTCAGTATACAAGGAGCCAGGGACGGAGGGACCAAGGGGTGCTGGGTCTGTTTGAAATCGTGCTACCCTGAAAACGAAACCCGCCGTTGCGGGCGGGTTCGTGTGCGCCATACCTTGCCGAGTCTAGCAATACCTTAGCCTGTCGAGCCAAGACTCACCGCGACTCTGTGCGAAATCATCGCATGGAGCGCGCCATCTTGCAAATCAAGAATAGCGGTATCATGTTCCTAACGCTTTCTTTTGAGAAAAGAGGAGCCATGGGAACGCATGATGAATGGGCACGTGCACTGAAGGCGGCGCATGACGCAAAGCAAGCGGATTTAGATAGGAACGCCTCAAGAGTGTCCATGAACCGCGACATTATCGCGGAACAGACGCCCCTCGTCTGGAAAGAACTTTGCGAAGAGTTTCAGAAGTGTTGCAATGCCATAAACGAGCAAATGAAGCCGGAGCGAACCTTAGCACTTCATTTGACTGGCGGGAACGATTTTATCGTGCGTCCAGACGCAATGGAAGCTATAGTAGTTGGTCATTTTGCCCGAGATACAAATCATATTAAAATCCAAACGCGGCACGGAGTGCAGTGGTTTGCGCCGAGAGCCGTGCATATTGGCGCGGGCAAGGTTGTGTTGGTTTCAACTAGCGGTAATACTCAGATGAGCCCCGAGTCAATCGCTCGAAACGCAATCGCGGAGTACTACTCCTGACTCGATGCCTTGATGCGCTTCTTGTAGGGTCCGCGCTTCTTCGCTTCCGGCTCAGGGAGCAGCGCAACCAATTCCTCGATACTCCAAACATGGTCAGCGATCTTAGCTTCCATCGCTGGGGTTACGCGAATCGATTGATGCATGCGACAGAAGTTGTAGAACGCAAAGTAGAGCGATATTGCTGCTGCATGGTTCTCCAGCTTCTTTGAATGGGCATTCGTCAAACGCGTGAAGCGGCGCATCGACATGCGCATGGTAAGATTCTGACGTTCAACGTAGGACGTGCTTACGTAACGATAGTCCGGCTCTCCAATTACTGTCTTCATATCGCAGCCAATGCAAGTTGCCGGGGAATAGCGTCCCTCCACTTCGCCCGACGCACCGTAAATCTTGTGCATCTGCGCATAGTCCACGTTCGCACCAAAGGCAATCTCAATCGCAGCTAGATAGGGCCTGTGTGCATCAGTCGTAATCTGCGGACGGCCAATGACTCGCTGGCGAATGTCCCAAGCAAATTCGGTAGCCCATCCGGTATCGCGTCCACCGGCCAAATACGACACGCACAACTTGGAATCAGCATCTAGGGCGACCCATGTCCACACATCGCCCCACCCTGCGGCCTTCTGATCCGGGGACGCGTTCTTTTGCTTGCACCCCACAAATTGCCAAATTTCATCACATTGGAGTCGCTTCGCCTTGATGCCGCGCACCGTGCGGTCATGGAGATCGGCGCAGGCGTTACCCATTTCTACCAACAGCTTGATGACTGCGTTCTTCGACACCCCAGTCACGCGCACGGTGCCGCGAATGCTCATTCCTTCGCAAAGGCACTTAACGACTTGGACCTGAAGGGCTCTATCGAGCAAATTCATAATGACCAAATTATGCTATAGGTGATGAGATATGTCAAGAAAGAAATTTCGTGGGAAGCGTGAATTAACCCCATCATTCGTGCTATATATCTATCAACGGAGTGCAAACCATGGACCCACGAAATTCTTCACCCCTCGATAACGAGATTCAGGAAGTCCGCCGTGAGATCACCGGCCTTGAATCAAAGCTAGCTATCGCCAAGGGCCTTTTGCTACGACTAGAGCGCGCAAAAGCCTCGATGAGTGCCAAGGTCCCTGTTGCGCCTCCAGAAGAGCCCAGATCGCCGCAGATTGATCCTTCTGCCCGTGCAGGTAGAGGCAGAAAACCTGCGGATGCTCCGCGCCCAGATACCGATGTGGGCAAAAGCATGAGGGCTATCAGGAGCGCAGGTCATCCCCTTTACATGGATGATCTACTCACCGCGATTGGGAAAGAGGTGACAAGGGAGAACAGAATGTCACTCGCGGGGTCACTGGGAGCATTGGTGCGGCAAAACAAATGGTTTTATAGGCCGCAGCCTAACACTTTTGGGCTGTTGGATATGCCCGTTCAAGATTCGCAGGTGGCAACATCTGTGAATGTCAACTAAAACCAAAGAGCCTTAGCTGTCACTAAGGCTCTGAGGAGGTGAAAACAACATTTGCGAGTGACATTCAGTTTCCGCAAGGGACGGAATACGATCATCACTGTCGGTGATGGCAAGACCGTGTTCGCGTCCGTTACCTGGAAACGAGCGTAGCAGCATTACGCTTGCCTGGCAAGATACCTTGCGTATACTTGTCGATCAATCCTTCTTCGCCCAGCGAGCCTTTGCGGCTTTCTGGGCGATTGCTTTTCTGTGCTCTTCTGGGATTCGCTTCAATCGTGATTCGCTGCGAACACTGCGAGACTCTTGCACGAGAGGCGACCCGTCCATGTGTTCGCCTATTGCATGCTCGACAACACGAAATGCATTGACGGCGAAATCGTGTTCCTTCTTTGCGCGTTTCGGCATGCCACAAGTTTAACGCGATTCGCAAGCGGCTAAATTTCAAAGAGACCCAGTACCGACCAAGGGAACAGGGAACAGGGATCAGGGAACACGGGTCAGAGATCAGAGTGACGCTGGGAGGCTTCTCCGGGGTTAGGGCAAAGCGGTGGCGGACTTCGTACGTTGAGCCGGCAGGAGAGAGATGGCTTTCGTAGAGCAGGAATTCGCGGGCAGTGAAGGGGGTGAAGCGGGTCAGAGGGGGAAGACGGTCGGCGAGGGTGCGCAGGCTGCGGGAACTGCCGCGGTCCCTGGTGCGGGCCAGGGTAATGTGGGGATGGTAAGTGCGGGCTTCGGGCTCGAAGCCGCAGGGAGTAGTGGCGGCGACGATGCGCTGCTGGAGCGCGAGGAGATCCGGCGTGGGTTCGGCGCCGAGGTGAAGGATTTGGGCGCGCTCGAAGAGGCCGAGTCCGGCGAGCCGGATGGGGACGGGCGGAGAATCGAGAGCCGCGAGACGCGGGATGAGGCAATCGTATTGCGCGGCCGTGGTCGAGCCGAGGAACTGGAGGGTGATGTGCCAGGACGCGGGTGCGGACCAGCGCAGATGAGGCGCGATGCTGCGCAGGCCGGCGATGAGGCGAGCGAGCTCCTTGGCAGCGGAGTCGGCCAGCGGGATGGCAAGGAAGAGGCGCATGGGGGGAAGCTTAGCAAGTCAGCGAGTCAGCAAGTCGGCGAGTCAGCGAGTCGGCGCGGGCTTGTGATTACCCGCCCTTGCCGCAAAGAACGCAGGGCCCAGAGGGCGCCCAAAGGGGCAACCACGCAACCACGCGCGTGCGCAACCAGGCGCCTGACTATAGTGGAAGTAGGGACGGGTTTGGAGGCGCTCTACAACGAGCGGGGTCAGGCGTACGCGTGGCTGCACGCGAATGGGAACCTTTACGGTTTGGAGGGCCAGGCGCTGGCGTTTGTGGACGAGGACGGCGTGTACGACTGGGAGGGCGTGCACATTGCGTGGTGGGCCGATGGCTACATGCGGGACTGGCTGGGCGCGGTTTGCCTGTTTACACAAGCCTCAGTGAAGACGCTGGTCGTGAAGCCGGTGCATGAATGGCACCAGCAAGAACCGCTCAAGCTGGAGATGCGCAGCCGGCCGCTGAAGTGGCCGAAGATGGCCAAGCCGCCGAATCTGTGCATCTGGACGAATAAGATGCCGTTTTAGCGGCGGTTTCCGGGTGGCTGGGACGGTGCGAGCGCGGAGGCATAAGGAGCGGGAGGGAGCATTTCCTAATGGCGGCATCCGTGAACGAAGGCAATGGAGGAATTTCTCCCGGTGGCCAGGCAGTGTCTGACAAATCGAAAGGGACGCGAATGCGCGCAGGTAAAGCGTTGCGCAGGAGTTAAAACCTCTTCGTGTCGGGGCGTCTTCCGGCCCGGCTGAGGTCACCCCATCGAGCACAAATCGCTCGATGGGGACCCCGGCCAGCCGTGCCTTTTTACAAGACTGCGCAAGTTGATGCGTCACGCACTACCTTGAGCGCTAAGGTTTATGCGGCGTTTGCGGCAGTCGGTCAGTCAGGGCTGAAGCCCTGACCCGCCAGCCCTGACCTACCAGCGGTGCCCCGACGCCTCGTGCCTCTTCTTGCGCCCGCTGAAGCGGGCTTGCGGTTGGGCTGGATGATCGCGACCCCAGGCTTGCGCCTGGGGCTACCTTCTATTGCCCGCTTCGCGGGCG
>JASHOQ010000117.1 GCA_030041045.1 Acidobacteriaceae bacterium | reverse complement strand
ACCCCGGCCGGCGGATCGTCGGTCATGGAGATGGAAACGGGAACCGTCCCCGCTGCGGCGGTGCCCGTGGGGGTAGTGGTGAGGTTGGAGCTGCATCCCGCCAGAAGAACGCTTACAAGGGCCGGGACAAAAAGAAAAAGCAAGGTCCTACGCATCATGATTACCTCCTCAGATTGCGAGAGACCTTGGCACTCTGCAACTGACTGACCACAAAGCCGATACAGGACTTAAGCCGGTTAGGCCCGGTCTTGTTACCACATCGACAGCGCTAGGCCCCTTCGCTATCGCAGTCCGATAGAATGCAACACTTCCGACGCGGAGTGCCCAAAATTCATTTACAGACCGCAGAAAATTTTTTGACGTAAAAACGGGACTGTGGGCGAGTCTTGGGCTGGCGATGTGGGAGGGTTACCGTTTTGAGCCGAGGTTAGGATTCAAATTGGGAGAGTCAACGCCGTCGATGTAATCATTCTCCTGAAAAAATGCGACTAAGGCACTATAGCGGCTCTAATTCCAGGAAAGGACCGCGACCGGATGGGTGCTTATGCCAAGTCCGAATTCATAGACATGGTTTCCGGAACCCGGTTAGAATGGCGCTGCGCGCGGAGGGCAAGGGCGATTGGCGAACTCGACGATATCGATGGTTTGGTAAGGAATTACCGCGCCAAGATCCTCCGGTTTATAGCATTTTCGATAGGCGATCCTGACTTGGCCGAGACGATCACGCAGGACACGCTGCTCAAAGCATGGATGGGCCGCGAGAACTTCCGCGGCGATTGCAGCGTAAGGACGTGGCTCACCAGAATCGCTCTGAATGTGACGCGAGATCATCTCCGTTCGAGGAAGTTCAAGTTTTGGAAGCAGACCCGTGTGACGGTGCTCGATATGGAGGAGATGGCTGCGGTCCTTCCCGCGGAGGGATCGAATCCCGAACGGCAGGTACTGGCAAAGGAGAAGGTTCGGGAGTTGTCGCAGGCGGTTGCCGACCTCTCGCCCAATCAGAGAACTGTGTTTCTCATGAGATTTGTCGAAGAGATGCCCGTGAATGAGATCAGCCAGACTCTGGGCATGCCTGTGGCCACGGTGAGGACGCATCTGCACCGTGCTCTAAATGCCGTGCGCGGCCGGATGGGAGCAAAGCCATGACGGACGAAGCCATGGATCACTTATCCGAGGAAGCTCTGAACGACACTTTGATCGGCATGGGCAGTTCGACGGCGGAGTTGCACCTGGCTACGTGCACTCTTTGCCGAGCCAAGGTAGAAGAATTTCAGGCCGATCTGGGTGTGTGGAATTCAACCACTCTGGCATGGAGTCAGGTCCAGGCCGAGCAGGGAGAGAGAATCCGAATTCCAGCTCCGCATCGCCGGCTGTCGCCCGCGGCTGTGGGCTGGGCACTGGCCGCTGTGGCTCTATTGGCCATGGTTATTCCTGTTGGGCGCGAGAGCGGAGTCTTTGGTACCAAGCACAGTGCCGTGGCTGTGGCTCAGCAGGAAGATTCCCAAGCGCAGATTGCACAAGATAACGAACTGCTCAAGGAAGTCAACGCGGCGATTAATCCGGATGAGATGTCGCAGCTTAAGGAGTACGATCTTTTCAAGACGCCGCCTCCTCGTCACAGGCAACGGCCGCAATGAGGATTTCCATGAGAGCACCACTCTTTGTGAGTTTGTGTTTCTGTGCCGGCCTCCTCGCGGCAGGCTCGTGCCTGCACGCGCAGAGTAAGGGTTCCAGTCCCGGATGGCCGCCCATGGGCCCACCTGGCGGCAATTCCGGTACACAGGGCGCATCCGGCAATCACGGCAACCCGCCAGCTCCGCCTTCCTCGGGGGGAAAGTCGTCAGACGCGGGTGCTTCGCCGAGCTCAGGCGTTCAATTCGGCCCCGTGGGCCGCTGGTGGGATGACAAAAATGTCGCCAAGACAGTGGGCCTGACCAGCCAGCAGAAAAAGCAGATCGACGCCATCTTCGACGCCAACAAACCGGCCATTCTCGCCGCGTATCGCGAGTTTTTGATGCAGCAGGTGAATCTGGCCACCGTCAGCAAAGATCCCAAGGCCAGTCAGTCAGAGACCTTTGCGGCCATCGATGCCGTGAACCAGGCCCGCGCCGCTTTACAAAAGACCGTAGCGCAGATGTATCTCCAGATCCGCCAGCAGATGACTGCGGATCAGGTTGAGAAGCTGCAGAAGCTGCAATAGGGCCGAAGATTTCACCTAGGCCTCCTGACCGGCTCGTGCGGGCCTTTATGCCTGCACTTACCAAAGTCGCTGCTACTTTGCATTCTCGCCCGCCGCCTCGCGCAACGCCCGGTCAATCAGTGACACCCTCCTCCCGAGCGGCGTTCCGCGCAGCACATAGGTCATCCCCATTGCGACCGTGTCCTCATGCTGGCGCAGGCTCCGGTTGTAGTAGCCCGACAACGTCAGGTGCGGCGTGATGGGAATGACGGCCGAGGTGGTAAAGCCGTTGTCTTCGCTCGCGCCAGTGCTGGTGGTTACGTTGGTCGACGAGCCGCCGCCGTGGGACCGATTGACGGCCGTGTACACCGTCTGGCTACCGAAGGGAAGGTCCTCATACGCCACCGACGAAAGCGAATAGCGCCGAAAAAGCCAGATCATCGCGCCGGTCTGGAAGTGCGCCAGTTTGCCCACGGATGTGTAGTTCTTCGTTACCAGGTTGTTGATCAGTGTAGAGGAGTCGCCGATGCCGAGGTCGAGCAGCAATGCGGCTTGGCCTACGTAGCCCTGCAGGTGATTGTCGAAGTCGAACGTAACCTGACCGGCTCCGAATCCCGCAGCGCGGTTACCGGTGGGAGCAGTAAGCGAAGCGGTCGCCGTGTCGGCAAAAGTCCGCGGATTGAAGTTGGCGTGGAAACCGATCAACGTGTCGCCTGCATCGTCGGCGTCGAGCACCAGCGGTCTGGTCGATCTCTGTTGCTGGTTCGGGTTCTCCACGTAGCGGTGCAGATAGATCGGTGTGCTGGCGTCAGCCGAGAAGTGCGGAAAGAAGGTGTAGTTCACGGCCGGCGATGCGACCTCAAACCATCCGACCGCTGAGTTGTAGACGCTCGAGAAGCTCACGCCCGCATTGAAACCGCGGAAAAGCGTGCTCACGCCGGGCACGCGCGGCACGTTCTCCGGTTCCTCCGGCCGCGATTGCCCCGATGCTGTCGCTTGCGGCGCCACCTGCGCTGGCGCAACCATGTGCGCCTCTAACAAGAACGTAAGAGCCATCGCGCAATTCGCAGCAAACTTCAAATTCCAGGTTCTCCAGTACTGCCATTCTAGCCTGTGAAGCAGCACGGCCTGCGCACGTAGGCCAGCGGTCCATTGATCAATCGCCTCCTTGCTCGTTATTTGGCCGCAGTTGGATCCTTAGACGATGCTTTCCAAAGGATTGATGATGGAATTGTACGATTGCAGAAGCGGCCGAGCGCCTCCGAGCACGATGCCGAAATATTACCGCTGGTTCATCGGCAATCTTCGCAGAGTTCTAGTCGATGAGTTTCGAGCGTTCTATGCATTCGACGACGAATGCGAACGATAGAAGCACTTTCATAAAGTGCGTGGATAGAAGTGACGGCTGGCTGCGTAACACAGTTTAGCCATCTTTGACAAATTTCGGGAAGCTTTTTTGCGCCCGAAAGCCTTTCCGATTCAGCGATGGTTTACCACAAAAGTACAGGCTTGATTTCCTCGATGCTTTGCGCGGTGCGCGGATTCGGTCATTCTTCGGTCATTACACACCACGGAGGATGAATCCTATGATTATCACGGTGCCAAAACAGCCGTGCCGAAGCAAGCAGGAGATCGTGAATGGGCTCCCCGACCTTCGCACGCTGCGGAACAAAATCCCGCGCACAACCGCCTTTGACGATGACAACAGTCAGGCGATCCGTGCAGAGATACACGTCATCGGCGCCGAGCTGACCATGGAACAAGTCTTCGACAAGTACGAGGACGGCGAGCAGTATGCCCTATCGAGTGCCCTGAATGCCTTGGGGTGGCTGCGCGATGATGCGGCGCCCACTTCCGAAGGATGGACAGAGATGATCGCGAAGCTGGCAGCGGCGTAACTGATACGTAGCGCATCACAGGGCAGGCCTTCGGGCCTGCCCTTCGGTTTTTTGGAAACTAGCAGTCGCTTTCAGAGTGACTTTGGGAAGCATTCTCCGGTTACCAATCGGCAGCATTAAGATAGTTCTTAACTGTGATTGACCCCGCGAACGTGGTAGGCTTCGCATAACTCACGACTCTCTGCTCCTCGGCCAGCGCAAGATGCTGATCCGCGCCAATAACCCGGGACCCTATAGCCCCTCAAAAGCGGAGAAACGCAGATGATTAGATTGATTCAGCGGGTATGTCTCAAGTTTTACAGCCAGCTTTACAACGAAGAGGGTCAAGACCTAGTGGAATACGCCTTGGTCATTGTTTTGGTCGCTCTCGGCTGCGTTGCAGGTATAAACAATGTGGCGTCGGCGATCAACACTGTGTTTAGCAACATTAGCACCACGCTTGCCTGATCGCGCGGGGTGCAGATCGAGGAGCGGGGCTTCAGTCCTGCCCTTTTTCATTGCCAGCACGGACGCTGAATGGGCACCCTCAGGTACGCAGACGTGCTCATGCTCAAACTGCTCAAGGTCGCGCTCTTCAACCGCGACGGCGACGATCTGGAACCATTGCATACAGATAAGGTCAAAGATACCGTCTCGACTCCGACGCTGATTGAATCCGAAATCATCTTCCCCTAAGCACATAACACCTCACCGCAAAATGAGAAACATCCGGTGCCATCGCCCGAGTTTAACTCCTTAATGGCCGTCCTCTTTGGGCAAAGAAGGCACGGCAGTGGCTATGTTTGGATCATGAGAGTAAACTTGGCCTTTTCAGATCGGCATCCGATGCATGGACAGACGCAAGCGACTTCTAGGCGGATTGCCCGAGCCGTTCGTGCGGTGTTCTCAATGTCAGCAAGATGCGCTCTGCCGGAAGTCGGCATCCGCTGGTGCATTGGAATCCCTAAACTGGACCATTTTGAGCCAGAGTGTACCAGACTCGGGTACGTGGTGGGTCGAGGCACTCATCGGTGCAAGTCAGTATGGAGGCAATAACACCGTAGACAGCACAGACTTTGGCCTTTACCTGTACAACGGCACGAAGTTGCTGGGCATTGAGTGCCTGATTCAGAACACCAGCGGGGCAGGACCGTTTGGCGAATTTCGTGTTGAGCACATCACCAATGTGAACACAGACGGAAGCACGGTATACGATCCCGGTAATACATGGCAGAACATGACTGGTGGGGTGTATCTGCGGTGGTATTACGACGGCACTTACCTCAACGCCCAGATTTCTCCAGATGGTCAAAATTGGCTTCTGCTGTACCAAGAGGGATACGGAGATTTCATAAACCCACTTCGGCGGGACTCGGAGGCGTTAATGTTACTGGCGGGGGCGGCTCAAACAATCAGTATGTGAGCTTGCGCGGCTGGCTGGTTGCGTCCTAGACGGTGATGGCGGGCGGCTGATCTTCACTCCGATGGGATCAGCCGCGAATATTGCGTGTACTTATTGTCCGGAGTGTCCCTTTCCATCGCGCGTCTCGTTCGCCTTGAAGTGCTTGACATGATCTACAGGCTTGGCCGGATCGGGCTTGTCACCACGGTTCGGCACTGGGCCCTTGTATCCATGCTGCGGATCGAAGTGATTGTTCACATGCCCGTGGAAGTTGGCGGGTCCGTGGAACCAAGGGCCTGCGCCAATAAAAACACCCCCCACAAACCATTCCGGGCCGTAATAACCGTAAGGCGCGCACGCATAGGGGGCATAGTCATAGTACCCATAAGGGCAGACAGGCGCCGGGCCAATATCGACGGCGACACTAACCTGTGCGTGAACCGCCGGCGCTGCACTCGCCATGCCAACCGCTACGATTGCCGATGCAACAATAAACCAGAGTTTTTTCATTGATCCTCCTCGTTTGCAGTTAGGATTTCCACTATCGTTCTATGGACCCCGTAATTGTACACGGGCGGCCATTAACGATGTCGATTTTGTCTCCGGCGCGGAAGGCTGCATTCTTGCTGCAAAATTTGGCCCGGAATTCATAATGGTCGGAACGGCCAAAGGAACATTTCCGTCCTTATTGGAGGCATAAATGAAGGACGAATCTATTTCAGCGCGGTGCGCACCGAGATTATTGTCTTTTGGCGAATGGGAGGCGGCTGATCAGGTGCTCTCGTTCGCTATGGCAGCCGAGGATTCAGCCAGTAGCTCTTTGAAGGAATCTCTGCGTGTGTCGAATCTGACCTTCGGTCCACTGGCGGACCCACTTGCAATCGATTTCGGCGTTCCCCGCTGGCTCTTCGCTAAGCGCGAAGAAACGCATTCAGACTAGTTGGAATGGATATTGGAACAAATTTGGGATCCCGGTCGAGTATTGAAGTCAATCGGCATACGAGATGAGAATTTTCTTCAAGAATGCGCTTCGGGAAAGCTCATTATATTAAAGGGAATATCCGATCACCCATATTCGGTTGAATCTGCTCATCAAATTTGAAGAACGTCTGCTTCTCGTCGTGGAGATCAAAACAATGTCGTTCGATGAGGTTGCAGTCTTGGACGAACTCAACAGCTTCGCTCGGTGGGCACAGAGACAACCGCAACTTTAGACACCAGCAGGAACGTGATTGTGTTGTCAGGGTCGTCAAAGATCCGGCAGTCGGCCACTTCACCGCGTGGAAGGGCGTTTACCAGAGACTGCATGTCGGCGTGGTCGCGGTAGACGAGGTGCCAGTCCATGAAGCTTTCCATGTAGCCGGTATCGCGAGCGCCCACCAGGAAATTCGGAATTAGCATCGAGCCCCCGGGCCGCGTCATTTCGAACATGCGCCGGGTAAGGGCCACGGCGGCCGCTTCGCCGAGGTAATCGTACAAACCCGCGGCGTAAACGAAATCGTATTTGCCCAGCTGCGCTTTGCCGGCGAGGATTTGCCGCACGGAGCCGGGCATGGTGCGGACGCCCAGGTGAGCGTAATCATGGGCAACCACGGCCAGGCTGGCCTCGTCCTGATCGAACGCGACGTATTCCTGCAGCTTTCCGGTGCGAACCGCCTGGGAGAGTTCCACCTCACGCAGGTGACCGGCAGCTATGGCCAGTACGCTCGAGCCTCCGCGCCCGGCCACTTGATCGACCAATCTGGCAAGCAGCCGGCGGCGGTAGCGGACCGCCTTGGCAGATGGCCGCGTGTCCATGTGCTGAAAGATTGCCCGGCCAAGAGGCGAGGCGCCGCGCGCGGCGGCTCCGGCTTCCCCCAGGCCGTAGATGTAATCCATCATGACGGCGTCGCCGGCGTAGCCGCGCGGCTTGGCGAAAGCCCGGTAGGTAAAAGGGTCCTGGTGCAGCAGGCTGCGGAGCGGGTGGCCGAGGCAGGAACGGGCGTAACTTGCCCAATCCTGGGGATCTTCCTCGCGACGCTCTCGCAAATCCTCGAACAGCAGATCCAACGGTTGGGCAATCCGTCCCGCCTGGAGTTGTTCATCAACGATGTCCAGCGTACGCTTGAAATCCACCAGCGGCGGATTCGAGGTCGCAAGGATGTTCGCTAGGGTTTGCATGTCTGCCTCCTGGCTGGTAGAGCGTAGAAATCCCTCCAAACCCCTACGCGGTTCTCCAGATTTGTTGCGGTATGCAGATTTTCCTGCTGTATATTGAGGTCATCCCCCGGGGCAATTCATGACAGAGCTACACCCGGCATCCGTAACGATGCTGCTCCAGGACTGGCGGCACGGGAATGCGTCTGCTCTGGAAGAGGTAGCCAGAGTTGTCGACCGCGAACTGCGTCGCCTTGCGGCCTCTTATCTCAGACGGGAACGTCCCGGCCACACTTTGCAGCCCACCGCGCTCGTGAATGAAGCCTTTCTGCGCCTCATGGACCAGGGCGATCATGTCGACTGGGAGAGCCGCTCGCAGTTCATTGGCATTGCCGCCCGGCATATGCGCCAAATCCTCGTGGACCATGCGCGGCGCCATAATGCCGGGAAACGCGGCTCTGGGGAGACGATGATCCCGATCGAGGATGCGCCCGCGTCCACGAATCCCCGCTCTGCGGACCTGATGGCTTTGGATGAGGCCCTGGAAAAACTGGCTGAAGTCGATCCGCGTAAGGCGCGCGCCATGGAACTGAAGTACTTCGGCGGATTGGAAATGGCAGAAATTGCTCAGGTTCTCAACCTGAGCATCAAGACGGTGGAGAAGGACGTGCGCATGGCGGGAGCATGGCTGCGCGCGGCCCTCAGTAGACGACCCGAATGAAAGCGGAACGTTGGCAACAACTCGAAGCTCTTTACGACGCGGCGGCGGAGCTCTCGCCCGAGGATCGGGCGCGCTTCCTGGATGAACAATGCCGCGGCGACGAGGATCTGCGCCGTGAGCTGAAGACAATGTTCCGGAGCGACGGCGATGGCATCACCGGAATCGTGGAGCAGGCAGCGGCTGCGGTCGCCGAAGCAACCTGCGACTGGAGCGGAAAGCAGCTTGGCACCTACCGCCTCATCCGCCTCATTGGACAAGGCGGAATGGGCGCCGTTTATGAAGCCGAACAGGACCAGCCACGGCGCGCTGTTGCCCTGAAAGTCCTCAAACCCGGCTTGGCTACCCCGGAAATGCTGCGGCGGTTCGAACGTGAATCCGAGGTCCTGGGCCGGTTACAGCACCCTGGAATCGCGCAGATTTATGCCGCCGGCAGCGCTGACACCGGCCTGGGGTCGCAGCCCTATTTCGCCATGGAGTTCATCCACGGCACACCATTGCGAACCTATGCCGAGTCCCACCGCCTGGACGTGCGCCAGCGCGTGGAGTTAATGGCCAAAGTTTGCGACGCCGTCGAGCACGCGCACCAACGCGGCATCATTCACCGGGACCTGAAGCCCGGCAACATTCTCGTCGAAGAAAACGGACAGCCCAAGATCCTGGACTTCGGCGTAGCGCGCGCCACCGACAGCGACGCGCAGGCTACCAGGCAGACCGACGTGGGGCAACTGATTGGCACGCTCGCGTACATGAGCCCCGAGCAGGTGCTGGCTGATCCGCTGGAATTGGACACGCGCAGCGACGTCTATGCGCTGGGAGTGATTCTCTATGAATTGCTGGCGGAGAAGCTGCCGTACCAACTCAGCAACCAGCTTCCCGAAGCGGTGCGCACCATCCTGGAAGAGGATCCCGCGAAGCTGAGCTCGATCAACCGCGCCTGCCGTGGCGATGTGGAGACGATTGTAGCCAAGGCTCTCGAGAAGGATAAATCACGACGCTACGCCTCGGCAGCGGCACTGGCGGCAGATATTCGCCGGCAACTCGCCGACGAACCCATCACCGCAAGGCCCGCCAGCACAACATACCAGTTGCGAAAGTTCGCGCGCCGCCACAAGGCGCTCGTGGGTGCAACGGCGGCGGTGTTCGCCGTGCTCGTTGCCGGTATCATCGTGAGCGCGAGCGAAGCCTTGAAGGCCCGCCGTGCCGAGCAAACGGCGCAGGCGGTGAACGACTTTTTGCAAAATGACCTGCTGGCTCAGGCCAGCGCCAGCACACAGGCGGCAGTAAGTACGAAGCCTGATCCCGATTTGAAGGTGCGCACGGCGCTGGATCGCGCCGCGGTGCGGATTAGCGGCAAGTTTACCGACCAGCCCGAGGTAGAAGCTGCCATTCGAGATACCGTCGGGCAGACTTATGAAGACCTTGGCCTCTACCCGGAGGCGCAGAAGCAATTGCAGCAGGCGCTTGATCTTTACCGCCGGGCATTGGGGGCAAACAATCCCAAGACCCTCAACCTCATGAGCCGCCTTGGCAACCT
>JASHOQ010000116.1 GCA_030041045.1 Acidobacteriaceae bacterium | reverse complement strand
CAGATTGAGGCGCTGCTCACTGACACTGAAAAACAGCAGTACGAACAGATGCTCGCCAACCGCCGCGCGCAGCACGCGCAGCACAACAGCCAGCCGCAAGCGCAATGAACGCGCCATCCCCGGTCCCTCGCATTTGGGGACCGGGGAAGCGAAGACGCCGGGCCAGCGGCGCCGAGCTCACCCAACGATCGTCAGTTCGATTTGAACTCCGGGGTGGTCCACGTCCAATAAAAAGTAGCCGCCGTCGATGTAGCAGTCATCGTCCATTGGCGGGTGGCCCCGGTCTCGGTTGCGTTTCCCCGCCACCAACCGATGGGTGCCCCCGGTCTCGCTTTTGAGACCGGGGAAGGCACAAGTACAAGCGCGCGGTTTCGATCCCTGCGATCTTGCCAAACCACGCTGTGTGTGCCCTCGAGCCTGCCCTGAGCGAAGGCGAAGGGTCCCTCGCTTTTGAGCCCGGGGAAAGCACGAGCGTTTCAATGAATCAGATCCTGGATTTTTTGTCTTACCGCTTCCGCCTTTTCCGGCCTTCCGTTTTTCTCATAGAGGCCGATCAAAAGTTCGGCAGCGCTGAGGTTCAGCGGATCGAGATCGAGGGCGCGTTCGAGGTACATTTCGGCGACTTCACTCCTTCCTAAAGCGGCATAGGCCGAACCGAGGCTCGCCTCCTTGGGTGAAGAATTAGGATCAAACCGCACTGCCAGTTCGTAGTTAGTCGCTGCTTCTCCGTATTGGCGGCGGAGGTACAGCACATAGCCAATCGTCCAATACATTTCGCTATCCAGCGGGAACTGATCCTGGACCTCAGTCAACGTGCGATATCCGCTCTCAACCTCCCCCTCCGATCCTCCCTCGATGCCTGCCTCGATCGACGCCATGCCAAGATTACGCTTTGCCAGTTCGGCTGGAGGATCTCTCCAGGGCACGATCCCCGTGGGTTCCGCCGCAGGCGTGTCGTGATTTGTCCGTTGAATTCGATGATCGGTAAATACGGTGTGCCCTCCGTCATTGGGTTTCCTTTTCGGCATGTGACATCCGATGCAGTCACTGGTCCTGGGTGGGTGGTCTGAGGCAAAGTGAGTATCCGCGTGGCAACTGAGGCATCTTGCGCGATAGTAGGACACGGGGTCCTGGGGCTCGTTATGCGGGTCGTGGCAGGTGCCACACCACATGCGGTCTCCGCTGGCGCGCTTGCAACGGCTTAAGGCCAATTCCTCAGATTGGCTGATGACTTTGAACGGTGGCTCTGTACCTATCGGCACTGCATACCGATAAATCGTAAATGTCTGTTCCAGCGGTTGGCCGGCGACGAAGTCAGTGAGTTTCTTTCCCGGATTGAGGACGCGCGCCAAGCCTTTTAAGTGGCATTGCTCGCAGACGCTGTCGCGAGCGGCAGGTTCCAACCTGGCAGGATTAACAATGTTCGTGGAGCTTGCGTGTCGAAGATGAGCATCGATGGGGCCATGGCACCGGCTGCAGCTGATGGATAGGTGCTGGAACGGTGTTGCTGCGTATTCATTCTCTGTTCCTGAAACGGCCGTAAACGAATCGGCGTGGCAAAAGAGACAACCAGGCTCAACCGGCCGGGTGAAATCCGGATCGGGCTTATTCTCATATCCGGGAGCCAACCCGTAGGCCGCTCTGCGGCGGTAATAGGCAACAGGAGATTGAAACAGATGATTGGCAAGCGAGATGATATAGCCGCTCGCGTGCGCACCTGAACCAATGACATAGGCGACGCGATATTTCGCGGTGTCGCCATCGCTTTCGAGAGTCTGCCACGCGCCCTCGCGATTCGAATCCATGCGGATGACCGTACCGGGAACACGCACAATTCCTTCAGGCTCCTGCCCGGGAAGACGCATTGAATGCGCCATCTTGGATCGAGCAAACCCATCGACTTCCTGCTCGTGGCAATCGACGCAATCGTCTGCTTCATCGGAGGCTGAGATCAGAGTTTTCTGAACGCGTGGAGGTGAAGCGTGACCAAGGCGGACGGTCGCAGGGCCGGCCATGCAAAGGAACATTGCCAGTGCGCCGACGAACGCGGCTCGCTCCAGAGGCTGCAGTCTTCGTAATTTGGGCGCAACGGATTTCACATTGGCCGGCGACCCCGGTCTCAGGAGGGATTCTATCTTGTTGAGGGCGATGAGTGGGCCGCAACGCCACGCCGATGGATCTGACTCGACTTCCACCGCTCCTCGAATTCCGACAAGCGGGTGGAATTCCGACAGGCGCGTGGCCCGCCAACTCCGCATGCCGTCAATAGCACCACGCATCTGCGGTTTTGCCGGCCACAGTCACCTCCAGCCGTCCGGTGGCGCCCTTCGGCGGTGCATACGTCTCCAAAGTCGGGTAGCAGTTCAGGCTGCCTTCAACTCTATATTCCGTCGCACCGCTCTTGAATGTGTACACCGGTGTCCCGCAACGGTTGCCTTCAACGGTGCTCTCTCCCTTCGTGAGCGCCAGGTCGGGTGCCTCTGTGACGGCCCGCGGCTTGTTCCAGGAGCGATAGCGGAGTTCTCCACCCGCCACCGTATCCACCACGATGCGATGGGTCTGCGTTTCGCATACGTAATAAGTCTCCGGCGTAACCGTCCCATTCTGGCTCACCGCAGAGATCGCATATCCTCGATCGGTGGCAATGATCGCAAGCACTCCCTCCGCAAGCGAGATTTGCCCTTCGTCGCAATCAACGTCGTCCGCGTCGTCGCTGGTCGCGGTCAAGATCTGTTGGCGCAACGCCGGCGTGAATACCTCTTCGAAATGCGACTTGAGCGCGGCTGCGTTGGTCAACGAAATCATGCCGCCTCCCGTCTCACGGATGGGCAAGGGAAACTTCACCAAAAATGCCAGCGCAATTGCATCCTGCCCGGTGATATCGGCGCGCAGCTCTTTTTCAAACGCTTCGAAGGTGAGGAAATTCTTTGCCGCGGCCGATCCGGCGGCCGGCATGGCTTTACAGGGGTCGCCGTGCTGCGCATCCTGGGCAAGCACCGCGGTCGGGCTCAACAGGATGATCGGCAGGAAGAGCCAGATCGGCGGTTTCATATGGACCCTCCTTCGTTCGGCACATCCAATGTCAAAGATTGTATTGGCAGGTGGCCCTGATCTTCCGAGGATCCTATCCTTTCGGTGGTGATGATTTTTCCCCGCTAAGGTGAATCTGTGCCCCATTCGTCGCAGCTTGATCGCGATGAGTGGGCCGCGGAGCCGGGCCGTCCACGCAAAATCGATTTCAACGTCGCCGGGGAAAACACGAATCTCGGCAGGTGGCCCCCGGGTCCCGAAAATCCGCAGCTCCGCTCCTCGGGAGCTGGGCCCGATCACCACGGCCGGCCGAGTGAGGAGAAGCACTCGAGCAACATGCAGAGAAATCCCACCACGGCGACCGTCACCTTGTCCCATGCGCGCGGGCGGCGGCGTATGCGGTAGGGTCCGTCCGCAGGCGAAACCCAGCGCAGATTCCGATGCGCGGCGTCGAGGATGACAAAGGAATTGAAGACCAGGCTGCCCGCCTCGATCAGCGCGAGCAACAGACCCGCGGTGAGCGGCCAGAAGACGACTGCGCCCCAGGTGACGTGCGTGCCGAAGGCCTTGTGAAGCAGGTACGCGTGCGGCAGAAAGACCGTGAACGCAAACAAGAAAGAGACGCAAAGGAATAGCGTGGCGAAATATCGTAGAGAAAGGTCGAGATTCCAGCGAAGCTGAACCATTGACGGGAACCCCGCATCCGGCGCAAGGGATCGCAAGCCGAAGCGAAGGATGCTATAATCAGCATACGTGGGCTCGGGAGAGACCAAGCGATGCGCATCCGGGAAAAAGACGAATTCGAAGCCTGAAGCAGCTGGCTCGTCAGGTACGCTTCCACTCCACGCGGGCGACGATTTCCTCGCTCAGCAGCTCAGGCTGGATGTTCGCGGCGCGATAGCGGAAACCCGGCCAACCCCGGTCGTTGGCGGCAGCGGTGATCGCGGAGCCGGGCAGCTTGAGCCCAATCTCCGAAGCCTTCAAGTACCCTCCGGTTCCGTCTTCAAGGAATGCTTGCAGCTCAAACTCCTCAATCATGCCAGCGCTTTTCAAGGGGTAGCTGAAATCTTCCCAGCCGTTCCTTTGCAGCCCGAGAAAGAGCCCGGTCCAGCAATAATTCAACTCGACTTCGCGCTCCTGGCCGGGCGGAACGGGCGGGAGAAAGAAGACGCATGCGAACTTGTTGAAGTGGTCGTTCTCAGCGGGCAGGTAAACCACATCGGAGTTGATGTCGCGGCTCATCAGCCGGAACTGGATATCGGCAAAGGTGGCTGCCGGCTTGGCATCGCTGGATGCGTTGACTGAGCTTACCCATAGATGCAGCGGTGCATCGCCGGCGCGGATCGTGCAGCGGCGGTGCACCTCGGCGCTGAAGTCCCGGGACACATTGTAGGTATAACGGACATGGCGAAAGGTCTTTCCTTTGACACCCACGATGGCCGGAAACATCTGCCGGCTGATCTTCGAAACCGCGCGTACGGTCTCGCCCACGATGCCCTCCAGTTGCTGCGCGAGCGCGGTGCGGGTCTGCTGAGATTGCTCTCTTTCCTTCTGCAGCGCATTCTCAAGCGACTCCTTTTCGGTGGCCGCCTGTGCCAGGGCGCCCTTGGCATGGTCCCGTTCCGAGGTTGCCGCTTGAAGATTGCCGGCGAGTTCACTCCGCCTTTCAGAACATTCCCGGAGGTTGCTCCGCAGTTTGCGTGCACGAAAATACATGGCTAAGGCGTAAACGGCGGCGACAAACACCACGCCCAGAAAGAAGATGACGACCGCAACGAACCACGGTTTCACTTCTCCGGCGCCGGCCGCGCCATTTGCCGGGGCCTCACAGGCCGCAACGAGCAAGGCCTGGACCGTCTCCTTGATGGTATGCGCAATCTCGACTGACTCGGATGCAATCCAGAGGACGCCGATGAACAGGACTGCTGCGCCGATCAGGCTCAGATTTTCAGGATTGGCAAGGAACCGGAGAAATCTGGCCTGCACCCCCTCGGCCTCAATGACGGGTGGAAGCGCTTTGTCTTTTTCGGGCTGCCCGAGGCCGCTTCCCTGGCCGTTATCGTGCGGCATGAATCATCTCTCCGTGAAAGGAAATCGGAACGCGGCAATGCCCTGGCGAATCTCAGCAGAGTAGGAGAGCGGGGAGGAGCGGGGGATGGTGTTTTCTCTCTTTTGCGTGAAGGGCGAGGCGCGATGAAAAGGGCTGGCACGCGCAAAATGCAACTCACAGCTCGAGCACGGTGTCTTCGATAGCCAGGCGCACGTTGCCGTCGGACTTGGCGAGGCGGCGCACGGCTTCCGGCTTGTCGACACGAGCCTTGAGCATGACCAGCGCGACGGGCACGCTGCGGCCGGCGCTCTTGATGGTCTCGACTGCCGTGGCGCGATCGATTTGGCAGGCACACATGAGAATGCGGATGCCGCGTTCGACCAGCTTCGAGTTCTGCATGTGCACGTTCACCATCAGGTTCTCGTACACGTAGCCCAGGCGGGTCATGGCGCCGGTGGTGATCATGTTGAGCACCATCTTCTGCGCGCTGCCGGCCTTCATGCGCGTGGAGCCGGAGATGACTTCGGGGCCGACCTCGGCGACGATGGTGATGTCGGCCGCGTGAGAGATGGGCGTCTCGTGATTGCAGGTGACGGCAGCGGTGTATGCGCCGCGGGCGCGCGCGTAGGCAACAGCGGCCACGACATACGGCGTGCGGCCGGAAGCGGAGACACCGATGATAACGTCCTTGCGCGTGGGCCGGCGCCGCGCGATGTCGCGCTGGCCAAGCTCCTCGGAATCTTCGTTGACCTCGACCGCGGAGGCAAGCGCCTTGGGTCCGCCGGCCATGATGTATTGCACCTGGCCCGGCGCCGTGGAGTAAGTGGGCGGGCACTCGGAGGCATCGAGGGCGGCAATGCGCCCGCTCGATCCGGCGCCGATGTAGATCAATCGTCCGCCGTCGCGCAGGCTGCGCGCCACCTGGTCAATCACCTGGGCAATCTCCGGAATGGCTTTCTTGACCGCTGCCGCAATCTTGGCGTCTTCGTGATTGATGATGCGGGCAATTTCCAGAGCGGATTTGGTATCGAATCCCTGGCTGGCCTCATTCGGGCTTTCTGTGATGAGGTGTTCTAGCAGGGAGGCTTGGTCGTTGCCGGTGCCATTGGTTCGAGCACTGGCCGACTCAGGCATCATCGTGCTGGTCAGCATCGCGTCGGTCCCCAATTTTCTATTCTAGCTCTAAACCGAGCAAGCTAAAAAGAAATCTCCGCCGCCGGTACCCGCACCGGAACCGGGCGGACGTTACTCCAGGACAGTGTTCCGTCCCCTTTTTTGATCACAGCGCCTCGCGCACTGCGTCGTGAAAGGCCGGCCGTACCTGGCGAATCTTCTGCCTTTCCCGACGCGGCCAGGTGCGGTTGGTAAGCAGAACGATGGTCACTCCGGCGTCGAGATCGATCCACAGGGAGCAGCCGCTAAAGCCAAGATGGCCGATGGAATGCGGGGAAAAATGACGGCCGGATGAAGAGTTTCCCGAAGGCGTATCCCAGCCAAGGGCGCGCGAGCTACCCTCGGGGCCCTGGCGGCAGGAAAACAAGTCAATCGTTTTACCGCAGAAGATGCTCGCCGGCGCCCTGTCGTCTGCATTTGCGGCAGAAAGAATTTCACCCGCAAAACCCAGAAGGTCCGGCACTGAGGAGAACAGGCCGGCATGCCCGGCTGCGCCGCCGAGCACGAAAGCGTTTTCATCCTGTACTTCGCCCTGGATGCGGCGATGGCGGAAGGTCTCGTCGATCTCCGTGGGCGGGATGGCGCCGCGTGCGGTCGGGGGCGGAGAGAAGAGGGTCGACGCAAGGCCGAGCCGTCGAAAGATCTCGCGCGCGGTCCATGCGGCCAGGTTTTCTCGCATGAGGGTTTCGAGGGCTTTTCCAAGCAAAATAAATCCCGGATCGGAATACTCGGCGCGTGTGCCGGGTTCGGCTTCGAGCGGCGTCTTGAGGCACGCATCGAGAAGTGCATCCGCGGTGCGAGCGGTGCGGAAGAACTCGACGTAGCCGGGCAGGCCCGAGTTGTGCGCGAGCAAATGGCGCAGGGTGACGCGGCGTGCCGGGTCGCCGGCAGAGCGGCCCGCGACTAATGCGGGCAACCGTTCGGCGAGGGGAAGGTCGAGCTCGAGCTGGCCGCGCTGATCAAGGAGCATGGCCGCCGCAGTTGTCGAAACTACCTTGGTCAAACTGGCTACATCGAAGACGGTCCTGGCGGTGACGCGTGGCGAGTCCGCGTCATAGGTAAAGCGGCCAAGCGCGTCTTGAAGCACCACATCGCCGGCTGCGAGCACACCGAAGGCGCAACCCGGAAAGGCCTGGCCGCGAATGGCATCTTCGAGCACGCGGTAGGCCGCGGCAAAGCGGCTGCGGTCCGGGCGGGGCTCGGGGGTGGATGCGGTGGTCTCTGCGTCCATGGATCGCTTGCCGTTCTTTCGAATGCTATCGCGAATCCCTAAAACCCTCCGGCGGTCCGCCGTATTTTTCCCGCCACTAGCGGCCAAGGGGGCTATCCTTGTTTCGGAAGCGCCCGTCTATCTCCCCGGGGAGGAAGCTATGCGTTTGCCGCGCCGGTTGTTGCCGGCAGCCCTGTTGAGCAGCGTGGTGGCTGCGGGTTCGGCAGCTGCCCAGCCGCCGAGCCAGTTTACAGCTTCGGCGGTTTCGGCTTCGAACCCATCGACTCCGGGCAAAACCGAGCCGGGCCAGTCCGATCCAGACCAAGCCCAGCCGATGCTCTCGCCGGAGCAAATGACGGCGCTGGCCCGCTCGCTGACAGACGCGCGGTACTTCCTTCTGCCCTGCCGGCTTTCCTTTGAGCCGTACGAGCCATTCGATGAAAAGCTTGCGTGTCCGGCAGGCCTAGAACTGGCGCAGGCGGCCGCGCCGGCTGCCGCGCCTGCAGAACCGGCTGCGGCGCCAAAGACCTTCACCGTGCCGGCGGGAACCAAGGTGTTGCTCGAGCTGCGCAGCGCCATCAACACCAAGAGCGCCAAGCCGGGTGACGGGGTTTATCTCTCCTCGATCTTTCCCGTCACCGTGGGCAACCGGGTGATGATCCCGGTGGGAGTTTTCGTGCAGGGGGTGGTGGACAACGTGATCCATCCCGACCGCGGCGCCCGCAAGGCACAGCTCGACATGCACTTTACCTCGATGATTTTTCCCAACGGCACAGTGGTTGAAATTCCGGGGGTGGTGGACGATCTGCCCGGCGCCAGCAAGCAGACGGTGAAGGGCGACGGCGAGGGGACGATTCAGCAAAACGGCGACAAGGGCCGCAACGCCGGCGAAACCGCCAAGGTGGCCTTACCCTCCGGCGCGGGTGTGGGTACTATCGGCGGCGCGGAGTCCGGCCATCCCCTCGAAGGCGGACTGGCCGGGCTGGGCGCGGGAGCGGCGGCTGTGGGCCTGGTGGCGTTGTTTACCAAGAACGCTGATGTGAACATCCCATCCGGTACGCAGGTGGAAATGGAGCTGCAGCGCCCATTGATTCTTCAGGAGGAGAACCTGTCCGCGGCGGGGTCGGCGGCCGCGCCGGCGCCCCTGGTTCCGGCTCCAGGCCAGCCCAAGCCGATCACCAAGCCAGGGCAGACGCAAATCCTATGCCCGCCCGGAAGCCTGGGCTGCCGCTGATCCAGCTTTTTCTCCGGCCGCTAGTGGCAGCTCCACCGCAACTGCGCCCGAAAGCGAGGATGGCATCTTCCCCTTCCGGAAGATGCCATCGTTTGTGCGTCACCAAGTTCTGGTTGTGTTGAATCCCTGGGTTGCGCGTTTCTGTTTCGTACTTCTTCCAGCGCGCACATTCCCATCTGGGATGGGTGCGCGCCCCAACTCACAGCAGTTTTGCGTTCAGGGCGATCACACCGGTCCGTACCAGCGAGCAATTTCCGTTCTGGTCGCAACGGTAGTGGACGTTGGAGCGGTATTCCTGCCAGGAGACCGCGTTGCTGGTGCTGACCGTGTCGCCGATCATAAAGGTTCTTCCGTCGTCGGTCGTGATGGTGTTTCCAATGGCGTCGTAGCTCATTACAGTGGCGTCGCCTTCGCTATAGAAGGTGAGGGGCTTGAAGCTGCCATCGAGACCCGCCGCAAGCGTTGCGGAGGGGAGGGTTGCGCTGGACGGCGCTGCCGGAGGCTGCGGCTGAGCCGAAGCAACCAGAGGCGCAACCGCGGGAGTGGACAGAGGCGCGGCTGCGGCGAGGGTGCTGTCGGTCGAAGCCTGCTTTTGCACCGGCTGCGGCGCGATCGATGAGGGCTGGGCGACGGTGATCTGCACCCCCGAAGGGTTGCTGGACGTCAGGTTGAGGGTTTGCGCTCTGACCGATTGGGTCTGGACCGATTGCGGCTGAAGCGATGGAGTCTTGGCAGCCGGCGCCGAATGTACGATGGGCGCAAGGTTAAGAATCTGCGGCTTGCCGGCATCAGCGATCTGGATAACCGGATGGCTGAGGATGACCGGAACATGGACCGGGCTCGCAGCAGGTGCGGCCGTGTGGATGGGCATAGCCGGCGCGGGCGTGGCGCTGGCCATGGCGCTGGTTGCGGGTTTCTGGATTTCCGGCGCCTGGTGAATGAACAGCAGCGGCGCGGCGGCGGCGTTGGCGCTGGAAGCGTGATCGGCGGAGGCGTTCTGAACGGCCGGCGCGGGTGCGGCGCTGGCCAAGGCGGTAGCGGCATGGTTCTGGATCACTGGCGCCATAGGAGCGTTGGCGATCGCATGGATTCTGAAGTCCGAAGGAATGGACCGGGCGAAGTTGATGTGCGGCAGCACGGATGCCTGCTGCGGCAAGGTGGCAACCGCAAGAGCGGTTCCGGTGAAAGTGCCCAGGGCAACGCCGACGGCGGCGTAGAGCAACGCGAGCCCCACACGCGATGCCTGCGGTGGGGGTGGGGGAGGAAGCCTATATCCGTACGCAGCTACGATCTCAGAATATTGATGATATGTCGCCATATAAGTCGGGGTGCGGGTATACCGCGACCTCACTTTCCTTTAGTAGTCAAGGCTATTGAATCATTGCGGTCATCGGGCAACAATCCACCGAATGAGGCATTACCCACCCACTCGGCGTCAGGGTTGCGACCGGAAGAATAGCCATGCCGATTACCTTGTGAAAGAGTCGACGGCTCACTCCGTATTTCATCTATACTTTGTTCGGAGCCGTTCTCCGGAATCACTCGTAACACTCCCCAGGATCTCCAATGCAGCCAACCATCCCAGACCGCACTCCGGCTGCCGGCCAACCGCCGCAGCCTCTGCGTAAGTCGAGCATTGTCGGGCTCTGGCTGCGCGACCTTCTCATCGCCACCGTGGCCTCCGTGGTGATGATTACCTTCCTTTACCAGCCGGTCCGCGTTGAAGGCACCAGCATGCTTCCGCGACTTGAAGACCGCGACCGGCTTTTCATCAACAAGTTCGTCTACCACATCTCGGCCATCGAGCGCGGCGACGTGGTGGTGTTCCGCTATCCGCGCGACCCGGAGAAGAGCTACATCAAGCGCGTCATCGCCCTGCCCGGCGACCGTATCCGCATCGAGCACGGCACCGTCTGGCTGAACGGCAGAGCGCTCAGGGAAGACTACGTTCCCTCCCGCTACCGCGACAGCCGCTCCATGCCCGAGATGGTGGTTCCCGACGATTGCTACTTCATGATGGGAGATCATCGTTCCATCTCCTCGGACTCGCGCGAGTTCGGACCCGTGAACCGCGACCTGATCTACGGCAAGGCGGTCTTCGTGTACTGGCCTGCCCGCGACGCCGGTGTAGTGCGTTAATCGCTCGCATTTTGAAGAATTTATAGCAAATTCCTCAAGCGCACAGCACAACACTCCACGCTAAACCGCTGGATAGGGGAAAGTTCACTTGGGGCCACGGCCGGATTGTCTTCGTTCCGGCTTGAATGTGCACATCCGGTCACCCCACCGGATTGTGCAGCGTGCAGGAAGTCCGTTTCACCCCAAATATCCACCGGCTTCTCTGCTAAAATCGATTGAATCCACTCCTCGGAGCGGTGATGCTGGCGATTCTCGCGCTCGAAGACGGGCGCATCTTCCGTGGCGTCGGGCACGGCCATCCAGGCGAATGCCAAGGCGAAGTCGTTTTCAATACATCCCTTACCGGCTACCAGGAAATTGCGACCGACCCCTCTTACGCGGGCCAGATCGTCGTCCTTACCAATCCACAAATCGGAAACTACGGCACTAATCGCGCGGACAATGAATCGACGAAACCATATATCGAGGGATTGATCGTCCGCGAGTTCTCCCAGATTAGTTCGAATTGGCGTTCCGAGCAAGTTACCGATGAGTACATGGAGCGTTACTTTGTACCCGTGCTGGCGGAGGTCGACACGCGGGCTTTGGTGCGGCATTTGCGCACTCATGGCGTAATGCGCGGTGTGATTTCGACCCAGGTTTCCGACCCCGACGAACTGGTGCGGAGGGCGCAGAGCATCCGCAAAATGGACGGGACAGATCTCGCCAAGGTAGTGTCTACCAAGTCCGCTTATGCCTTCGATGGGGTCGATGCGGGGCACGAAATGGGCGGTTTTTCTCTAGCAAGTGACTTTGAATCAAATATAAAAGAACAGAAATTTCATGTAATTGCTTATGATTTTGGAATCAAACGCAACATTCTGCGCATGTTGACACGCGAAAATTGCCGCGTGACCGTGGTTCCGGCCGAGACGGCCGCAGAGGACACGCTCGCTCTCAAGCCAGACGGGGTCTTTCTTTCGAACGGCCCTGGCGACCCGGAGCCGGTGGACTACGCGGTACGGGCGATCCGGGAGATGTTGGGACGGGTGCCGATCTTCGGGATTTGCTTGGGTCACCAGCTCTGCGGGCTGGCGCTGGGTGGGCGGACGTACAAGCTGAAATTTGGCCATCACGGAGGTAACCATCCTGTTCGCAATCAAGTAACGGGTAGGGTTGAGATCACGGCGCACAACCATAACTTTGCCGTGGACCCGGACAGCGTGAACGCGAACGAGGTGGAGCTGACCCACGTGAACCTGAACGACCAGACTCTGGAGGGATTGCGACATAAGACCTTACCGCTCTTCAGCGTGCAGTACCATCCCGAGGCCGCTCCCGGCCCGCACGACTCGCATTACCTCTTCCGTGACTTCCGCCAGATGATGGAGGAGTGGAAGGGATGAGGGCCGTGTCGGACAGCAGATCTGGTTTTCGCCGGCAGCGGAGCATTTGGCTCCGCTGTTTTTTGGGCATCGGCTGGCTGGCGATGCTGGTGCTGACGATGGGCACGGCGGCGTGCGCGCAGATCTCTGTGGATAAGCCGTACCATCTTTCGCATGCGCGCGGGGTTTTTGTGGACGCGAGGGGCAATCCCATTCAAGGCGCGGCGGTGACCTTGGACCAGGACGATCGGGTGAAGTACTCGACGCAGACGGATGGCGCCGGGCGGTTTGAGATCAAGCATGTTTCCGGGCGTTACTGGCTGCACGTACATGCGAAAGGCTATGCCACGGTAGGCCGGCAGGTGGTGGTCGGCCTCGAGGCCGAAACGCATTTGCATGGATCAACGCTGTATATGATTGCCGGACCAGGGGCATGCTCGGACGACTGTGCAAAGGTCTTCACCAGCAAAGGCAAATTTGAACAAGCAATCCGCGACTACACGGCGCGCTATGACGAGGAATCTACGAAATAGGGAACCAAGGGGACGATGCCACGCAGAAATGACATCCAGAAGATCCTGGTGATCGGGTCGGGACCGATTGTGATTGGGCAGTCGGCGGAGTTCGATTATTCCGGCACGCAGGCCTGCAAGGCCCTGAAACAGGAGGGCTACGAGGTGGTGCTGGTGAATTCGAACCCGGCCACCATCATGACCGACCCGGAGCTGGCCGACCGCACCTACATTGAGCCGCTGACGCGGGAGTACGTGGAGGAGATCATCCGCCGCGAAGCCGAGATGATGGGCGCGGAGATGCTGGCCGATACGGCAGATGGATCCTCTCTTCAGGGGCTAAGGCCCCGCGAATCAGGGAACGCTGCGGATGGCGCGGCGAAAGCCATGCCTTACCCAAAAGTGTCAGGGAAGTTTGCATTGCTGCCGACCGTGGGCGGACAGACGGCGCTGAACCTGGCCGTTGATCTGGCCGACGCCGGCATCCTCGAGCGCTACAACGTTGAGCTGATTGGCGCCAAGCTCGAAGCCATCAAGAAGGCCGAGGACCGGCTGCTGTTCAAGGACGCGATGATCCGCATCGGCCTGCAGGTGCCGAAGTCGGCGCTGGTGAACAACCTGCGTGACGGCCTCGACTTTGCCGGCAAGCTTGGGTTCCCGGTGCTGATCCGGCCGAGCTTCACGTTGGGCGGGTCGGGCGGCGGCGTGGCCTACAACCGCGAAGAGTTGATGGAGATCCTGGCGCGCGGATTGGACCTCTCGCCCGTCCACGAGTGCCTGATCGAAGAATCCGTGCTCGGCTGGAAGGAGTTTGAGCTCGAGGTGATGCGCGACCTGGCCGACAACGTCATCATTATCTGCTCCATTGAGAACTTCGATCCCATGGGCGTGCATACGGGCGACTCCATTACTGTGGCGCCGGCGCAGACGCTCACCGACCGTGAATACCAGAAGATGCGCGATGCGGCCATTGCCGTGATGCGCGAGATCGGTGTGGAGACGGGCGGGTCGAATGTGCAATTTGCCATCAATCCGTTCGACGGGCGCATGGTGGTGATCGAGATGAACCCGCGTGTTTCGCGTTCTTCTGCTCTGGCCTCCAAGGCAACCGGGTTCCCGATTGCGAAGATTGCCGCCAAGCTGGCTGTGGGTTACACGCTCGACGAGATTCCCAACGACATCACGCGCAAGACGCCGGCATGTTTTGAGCCGACCATCGATTACGTGGTGGTGAAGATTCCCAAGTGGCAGTTTGAGAAGTTTCCCGGCGCCGACGATACGCTGGGCCCGCAAATGAAGAGTGTGGGCGAGGTGATGGCCATGGGCCGCACCTTCAAGGAAGCGCTGATGAAGGCGTGGCGCGCGTTGGAGACGGGCAAGCGAACTGGTGCGGAAGTGTTAGAGCCGCGACGGCTCACGCAGATGCTGGTGACACCTAAGCCGGAACGGCTCGGGTATCTGCGCTTTGCCTTCGAGCGCGGGATGACGGTGCGCGAGGTGGCGCGGCTCACGGGGATGGACCCGTGGTTCCTTTTCCAAATCCGCGAGATCACCCTGGCGCAGATGGAGATTGCGAAGACGACGCCCGACGCCATGGCTCCGGAGCAGTTGCGGCGGCTGAAGCGGCTGGGGCTGAGCGACGAACGCATCGCCACCGAGTGGAAGCTCGAAGGACACGAGGGCGCGCGGCGGGTGAGGGAACTGCGCGAAGGATACGGCATTCGGCCGGTCTTCAAGCTCGTCGACACATGCGCGGCGGAGTTCGAGTCGATGACGCCGTATCTCTATTCCACTTACGACGAGGAAGACGAAGCGCCGCCGACCACAGCACGCAAGATCATCATTCTCGGCTCGGGGCCGAACCGGATCGGGCAGGGCATCGAGTTCGACTACTGCTGTTGCCACGCTGCGTTCGCGCTCAGGGAAGACGGTTACGAGACCATCATGGTGAATTGCAACCCGGAGACGGTCTCGACCGATTACGACACCAGCGACCGGCTTTACTTTGAGCCACTTACGCTCGAAGATGTGTTGGCGGTCTTTAATCACGAGGCGCAAGTGGGCACAGAGATTGGAGTTATCGTCCAGTTTGGCGGGCAGACGCCGCTCAATCTGGCGCAGCGGCTGCGCGCCGTCGGCGTGCCCATCATCGGCACCTCGCCGGAGTCGATCGACCTGGCAGAGGATCGCAAGCGGTTTGGTAAATTGCTCGAAGAGTTGGGGATTCCGCAACCCCCAGGGGGAACGGCGACCAGCGTGAAAGAAGCGCTGGAAGTGGGCGAGCGCATCGGCTACCCGGTGCTGGTGCGGCCGAGCTACGTTCTTGGCGGGCGTGCCATGGTGATCGCCTACGACGCCAAAGCCGTGGAGCAGTACATGCACGAGGCGGTCGAGTACTCGCAGGAGCGGCCGGTGCTGATCGATCACTTCCTCGAAGACGCGGTGGAAGTGGATGTGGACGCGCTATGCGATTCCGAAGACGTGCTGATTGCCGGCATCATGCAGCATATTGAAGAGGCCGGCATCCACTCCGGCGACTCGTCCTGCGTCCTCCCGGCGGTGAGCATTGCAGATTCAACTCTTGAAATTCTTCGGACTTACACCAGAGAGCTCGCGTTATCCCTTAAGGTTGTGGGCCTGGTGAATCTGCAGTTCGCTATCCAGAAAGATGCGCAGGGTCGTGACCACGTGTTCGTGATCGAAGTGAACCCGCGCGCGTCCAGAACGGTTCCGTATGTGTCGAAAGCGACAGGAGTGCCGCTGGCGAAAATTGCTTCCCGGCTAATGACGGGGCGCAAGCTGCGCGAACTGCTGCCGGAACAGATAGCTGCGGGCAAGGATCTGGGCACCGGCGCGCATTATTACGTCAAGTCGCCGGTGTTTCCATGGAACAAATTTGCCGGCGTGGACGCGGTGTTGGGACCGGAGATGAAGTCGACGGGCGAGGTGATGGGTGTAGCGGCCACGTTTGGCGAGGCGTTTGCCAAGGCGCAGCTCTCCGCCGGGCAGGTGTTGCCGACCACGGGGACGGTCTTCTTCAGCGTAAACGACCACGACAAGCCGGCGGCCGTGGAGCTGGCGCGGCGCTATGTGCACCTGGGCTTCAAGATCGTGGCCACGGAGGGAACGGCCAACACGCTCGAACGGGCCGGGCTGATTGTGGAGCGGGTCTTCAAGGTGAAGGAGGGCCGGCCGAACGTGGTGGATCTGGTAAAAGGCGAGCGGATTCAATTGATTGTGAACACACCGCGGGGCCAGGATACATTTTTCGATGAGAAAGCCATCCGGCGCGCGGCCGTGCTGGCCCGCGTGCCGACCATCACGACGATTGCAGCCGCGCAAGCCGCAGCCGAAGGGATTGCAGCCATGCAAAAGCGGGCGACGACCGTATATGCGCTGCAGCAGTTGCACGAGGCGCGAACGTTATCGGAAGTGACGTCTTGAATGGTGAGCCGGTGTTAAGAATTTTCGAAGCGCGGTTGCAGTTTTAGTTGAGGTTTTGGGAGAAATCTCGGAAAAAACCGGAGAAAACCCTATGATTTCGCGTTCCGCGTGGAACAATGATAGTAAACAGTGCCGCTGGAATTACCTCTTTGGCGGCAATTTGGCATGAAGGTTGCCTGCTCCTCAAAGCTATAAAACCGGCTCCACGCAAAGCGGCCGCGTTTTCTTCCGGACCGAGCCGGTATTCGGCCTTGCCGGGAACCAGGTTGCGCATAGAATGGTCCCATGCTGATTGAAGGCGTATTGGCCGCGGTGACCACGCCGTTTTACCCCGATGAGCGCATTTATTTTCGCAAGATTGAAGCCAATATGGCTCGCTATTCGCGCACTTTGCTGGCCGGCATGGTGGTGCTGGGTTCGACCGGCGAGGCGGTGATGCTGGACGACGCCGAATCGCGCGACGTGCTGCAGGCGAGCGCCGAGGCGACTTCGCCGGAAAAGGTTCTCATTGCAGGGGTTGGCCGCGAAAGCGTGGGCGCGACCGTGGCGCTGGCAGAGGCTGCGGCGGAAGCGCAGTACGATGCGGTCCTGGTGCGGCCGCCCAGCTACTATGCGGGTCAGCTTACGAAGGCAGCTGTTCTGACCTATTTTTCGAGCGTGGCAGACCGGTCGCCCTTGCCGGTCTTGCTCTACAACATTCCCAAGTGCGTGCCTTACCAGATTCCGATCGACGTGATTGCAGAGCTCGCTGAGCACCCCAACATCATTGGAATCAAAGACTCAAGCGGCAGTGTGGAGCGCATTGAGGCCACCGTCGATGCGACGCGGAACGCGCTGAGGCGGACGGTGACGGTGACGCCGGTCTTTGAGGCCGTGACCGCGCGCATGCTGGCCGCGCCGCCGGAACCGGACCGCACGCTGGTGCGCACCGAAGATCTGGCCGGAGGGTCGAGTGCCGGGACAGCGACAGCGACGGCGCCCGCCAAAATGAAGACACGGAGCAGGGAAGTCGGATTCCAGGTACTGGCCGGGTCAGCCTCGGCGATGCTCCCCTCACTGGAAGCGGGCGCTTGCGGCGGCATCCTGGCTTTTGCCGCGTGCGCGCCGCAAGCCTGCCAGGAGGTTTACCTGGCGTGGAAAGACCGCGACCGGAACCTGGCGGCGGAGAAGCAGCAGCGGATCTCCGCGGCGAACAACCGGATTATCGGCTCGCTCGGGATCGCAGGCGTGAAATGCGCCTGCGATTTCAATGGCTTTTACGGCGGACGGCCGCGGTCACCCCTGCTGGGCCTGACGGCGGAAGAGAAGGCTGAAGTCGAGAGCCTTCTGGCGGAGATTCGAAACTGAACCGTTAAGGCGCCGCGGGCCCATAGGCAGGGCCGCTGATCCATTGCGTGCATGGAGTTCCGCCTCGAGCGCAGGCCCAGAAGGTGGGTTGGCCGGGTGCAACGTTCGTATTCCAAACGCGCTCGCCGGTGGCCCAGGTTCCAGTTTGGGGCGGAGCGGCGGCCGATTGCGCCCCCGGAAGCTCATGAACGGTGCACACCTGCCAGGCGAGCTGGGCAGGGTTGAGGGTTGATGGCGGGGCAGGGTTCACCGTGATGCTGCTGGAGGCGTAAGAAACGGAGACGACCTGGGCAGGAAACTTGTCCGGTGAATCGGCTGCACCGATGGTGATGTTGTCGCCGGGCAAAATTTCGAGCTTGGCGACAGACGTTCCGGAGCCGAAGGAGATGGATGGATTGCCGGCTGTGACGTTTGCATCCGCGGTAATGACGCGTGCGGCGGTTTCGCAGGCGCCGGTGAGCGGAGCGGTGACCCAGCGAATCGGCCCGTCGACTCCCGGATGAGCCTGAGTATCAGGGCGCAGAAGAAGATCGCCCTGATGGAAGCGGGCAAAGTTACCGCCAAGGGCGCTGTCACCGATCGACTCGATCTGGTTGGGGATGGAGCCTGCAGTGCCCATGGAGATGCCGCCCACCTGCTGGCTGTTCGAGCCCCAGGTGAAGAGGCCATCCTCGGAGCAGAATGGGTCGCCATAGTAGGACTGCGTAGCGACCACCTTGATGCAGGCGATGGCGTTAATCGATTCACTTCCGCGAACAGTCAAACGGACCCGGCCGTCCTGGGAGGACACCAGCGCGGGCGCAACCGTGGAGCCGGGAGGAATAACGTCTGCGGCCATCACGTCATAAATGCTGACGATCAAGGCCTGGCCGGCCAGCGTATTCCACTCGCGAACCAGGGCGCCGTTGTCGTTGTTGCCAATAGGCACCTGCGGATCGTTGTCCTCAATACGGGCGTCTTCAAGATCAAGCAGAATGCTGGTGCCGTTGTTGACGCAGACCACGGCGTCGCCCCAGTTGACGCCGTTGCCGATGTGATTGTCGGTAAGCCACTGCCGCCCGAGGCGATCGGGGGGCTCGCGATTGTCGAGAGTGAAGTCTTTCAAGCTGAAGGGCTGGCCGTCGTCCTCGTTGCTGCCAGTCAAGTAGACCCCGCATCCGCGCACGCCGTCGAAGCGCAGATGATCCATGTGCCAGTTGGTAAAGCCTTTGTTGCCGGTGTGGTAGATGGCGTGGCCAAGGAAGCTTTCGAAGCGCGAGCGCTGAATCCAGAAATTGTTGTCGACGTTCCCGGTGAGCCAGACTCCATAAGTGGCCATGGCGCCGGTCGTAGGGTTTTCACCCATAAAGGCGATGCCGCGGAACCCATCGAAACTCATGTCGGGAAGTTTGACGAGATAGTCGCCCGGGGTTCCGATGCCGTTGTAGACGAGCTGAACCGACTGATCATTCGGAGTCTCGAAATAGGGTTCGCAGTGGGTTTGGCTCAGGTCGAGGTTGACGATTCGGTAAAAGCCGGGGGCGAGCAGCAACGGCTTGACTTCATCCTCTCGCAGGCAGGAAGCCTTGGCTGCCTGGAGGAGAGCGGCTGTGCTGTCGAATGTGCCCGTAGGATCGGCGCCGAAGTAGCGGGCGTCGAGGACGGAGGTATCGGACGGCAAAAGCAGAGCCGGCGGATTGCCCGCCGGGCCGGCGGGACGCTGGTCGCGCAGCGAGCATTGCGGGCAGAACGGAGGCAGAACGCCGGCAGGTGTGGAGGCCAGCGCGGCGTCGAGGACCAGAACGCAAGGCACGGCGGGGTTTGGATTGCAGCTGGCCATCGCGCTTGCGGTCTTGGCGCCGATATCGGCGCCGGGAAATGCGCTGACGTTGATGGGAGCCGGCGGCGCGGCGGTGGATTGCGGATGGGCAAAAACGGCTGAGAGCAAGGGCACGCATGCCAAAGCGAGGGCGTAGCGCTGCATAAATTCACCTCGAGGGAGCGACCGCGTGGCGGCGGATTCATGGGACAACGCAGACCAGTGTACGGCGGCAAAAGGAGCAGCGGACGAGGGCGATGGGGGGGGCGGGCCGTTCGGACGTATCGTGTCTGATAACAGATATTCTGTATAGTTAAAGCCTGGGAATCGCGAGTTATCCTATCTCCATGCCTGAAAACGGATTACTGGCCGTCGTCCTTAGCCACGTTCCCTTCGAGGATCTCGGTTCCCTGCATCCGGTTTTACGCGAGCGCGGCTTTGCGATTGAAATCATCGACGCGGCGACTGCGCCCTATCCGCTGCAACTGGCCGAGCTTTGCGACTTGTTGATCGTTCTGGGAGGTCCGATCGGCGTCTATGAGACCGACGCGTACCCGTTTCTCGCCGGCGAGATCGAGTGCGTGCGGCGGCGGCTCGAGGCTAAGCGGCCGATGCTGGGCATCTTGCCTGGGCGCGCAGCTGATGGCTGTGGCGGCGGGCGCGCGCGTGTACCCCGGGATGGCCGGCGCGGAGATCGGCTGGAAGCCGCTTGCCCAGAGCGATAACGGCAAGACTCCGGCGTGGTTTGCACCGCTGCTGACCCAAGTTGATGGGAGAGGCGTGGGCGTCTTCCACTGGCATGGAGATACGTTTGACCTGCCCGGGGGCGCTGAGGCACTGGCGAAGACCGATCAATATGAAAACCAGGCATTCGCGCTGAACGGCAATGCCCTTGCCTTGCAATTTCACCCGGAGGTGACGTTGCTGGGGCTCGAGCGCTGGTACTTAGGCCACGCGGTGGAACTGGCCAAGCGCGGCATTTCCGTGCCGGAGATGCGCGCGGCGGGCCTCGAGCATGCTCCGCGCCTGATGGAAGCGGCGCGGGAGTTCTGGGGCGGCTGGCTCGACTCTATCTCGATCTAGTTGTTTGCGTTCTCCCTGACCGGTCTACATCTTGTAACGGCCGAGGTCCTCGTCATTGAGGCCTTCGAGCCAGCCGCGCAACTGCTCGGCGGTGGGGCCGTCCGGCGGGCCGGAGGTATTGAGCTTGGCGCTCTGCATCACATGCTCGGCGACAAAGATGGGGCAATCGGCGCGCAGGGCCAGGGCGATGGCGTCGGACGGGCGGGAATCTATGGCAATGGCTTCGTTGCCCTGCCGGAGCCAGAGAACCGCATAGAACGTGTCATCTTTAATCTCTGTAATCACAATGCGTTCCAGCTCAGCATTCAAGTTGCGCATGAGGTTCCGAGCCAGGTCATGCGTCATGGGACGCGGCGCAGCCACCTTCTCGATCTCGATGGCGATGGCGTTGGCTTCAAAGATGCCCACCCAGATGGGCATGACGGTATCAGAGGCCACGTCCTTGAGCACCACGATGGGCATGTTCGTAGCCGGATCCATCATCAATCCGCGTATTCTCACCTCGATATCCATATTCCCCCTCATTCCCCTTTAGATGGATTCGCCGGTCAGACTGTTGGGATAAGCTCCTGTGATGCGCACTTGGCAGTAGGTGCCGGGCGCAGGAGCGATGGGCTGAGCGCAGGTAAAGTTGACCGCCTTGTTTTGTGAACTGCGGCCGGCCACTTGGCCGCGGGCGGAATTCAGACCTTCAACCATTACCTCCATTTCATCGCCGATGTGCTTGGAATAGTTGATTCTTTGAATCTCGCGCTGGCGATCGAGCAAGACCTGAAGGCGATGGGCCTTTTCAGCGTCAGGGATGGAATCGATCATCACCAGGGCGGGCGTGTTGGGCCGCGCCGAGTATTTGAAAGCGAAGACGCAATCGTACTGGACGCGCGCGAGCAGGTCCATGGTGGCGATGAAGTCGTCTTCGGTCTCACCGGGAAAGCCAACAATAATATCGGTAGAGAGCGAGATGGAGCGGCGAGCCGACCTCATCCAGGCAATGCGCTCGAGGTACCAGTCGGGCGTGTATTCGCGCGCCATCTGCTTGAGGACGCGGGCGGAGCCGGACTGTACCGGCAGATGGACGTGGTCGCAGAGGGTGGGAACCGAGTCAATGGCGTCAACGATATCGCGTGTAAAGTCGCGGGGATGGCTGGTGGTGAAACGGACGCGGCGGATGCCGGGGACCTGGCCGACTTGGGCGAGCAATTCGGCGAAGGACAACTTCCCTTCCGGGTCGCGATAACTGTTGACGTTCTGGCCGAGGAGCTGGACCTCGGTGTAGCCAAGGTCGGCGATGCGACGCGCCTCGGCGAGAACAGAGGACGAGGTGCGGCTGCGCTCCTTGCCGCGGGTGTAGGGGACAACGCAGTAGGAGCAGAACTTGTCGCAGCCTTCAATAATGGTGATATAGCCGCGGTAAGGATTCTGGCGCGCCGTGAACTCGGTTTCGAAGGTCTCTTCGGTCTGGCGGTCGTCAAGGCCGGTGATGCGGCTTTCGCCGGCTTCAAGACGCGCGAGCATCTCGGGCAGCTTGCGGTAGGAGGCGGAGCCGGAGACGAGCGAAACGAAGGGGGCCTTTTCGAAGATCTTTTCGCCTTCCTGCTGGGCCACGCAGCCGAGAACGCCAAAGCGCTTCCCTTCCTTGTGCAGCTTTTTGTAGTCGTTGAGCCGGTGGAAGACTTTCTGCTCGGCTTTGTCGCGGATGGAACAGGTGTTGTAAAGGATGAGGCCGGCTTGTTCTTCTGATTCGACCCGGCGGTAGCCCTGCTGCTGAAGGGTGCCGATCACCTTCTCCGAGTCGTGGGCGTTCATCTGGCAACCGAAGGTCTCCAGATAGAATGTCTTTTCGGTCGCCATGACATTTTTCAGTATAGCCCGGAGTCCACTCGGGCTTGAATCCTGAACAACGCGGAGGGGCGAATAGCGGTCGCTTGGGCGGCAACAGCCTTATGCTGCGAGCGTCCAATTCCGAACGCCACCGGCTCAAAAGCGGACAAGTGAACGCGGCGCCGCCGGTTTCCGTACCTGGCTTTGTGGCAGTTAAGCCCAATGCGGTGTGGCCGGGCGCGTGCTCAAAAGGTTTCTCTAGGGTCCACGAGCCTTCTCACGGTAAAAGAGGCACCCTATGACCAGCCTATTTCACGATCTGCGCTATGCGCTCCGGCAAACGGTGCGCATGCCCGGTTTCGCCCTCACCGCGGTCCTCTCGCTGGCTCTCGGCATCGGGGCCACCACGGCCGTCTTCAGCGTGGTCTATGCCGTCCTGCTGGACCCATATCCCTACCGCGCCTCCGATCGCATGGCGCATCTGCGCCTGATCACTCCCAAGGGCGATCCGGGCTGGTATGTCAATCTCACGCCGAGCCAGTGGCTCGATCTCAAGAAATCCCCTGTGGTCGAGGACACGTTTATCTGCGGCACGAACAACGAGACAGTGACGGGCAGCGATTTGCCTGAAGATGTGCAGGCGGCCTCGGCAAGCTCGAACATGTTCGAGTTTTTGGGCGTTCCGCCGGTCTTAGGCCGCGGACTGCAGCCTTCGGATGCAATCGACGGGCAAGATCCGCAGCCGGTAGCCGTGCTCGGCTACAAGTTCTGGCAGCGCCATTACAACGCCGACCCGAAAGTCGTGGGCAAAACCATCGAACTCAGCCACAAGGCGTACACCATTGTGGGGGTGGCGGCGTCGCGCTTCACCTGGAACGACGGCGACGTGTACATTCCTCTCAAGATCGACAGCGATCAGCTTCACCAGTATTTCGCCGAGATCCGGCTCAAACCCGGCATTACCCATGCACAAGCCGATTCCGCGCTGCAGCCGCTCTTCGATCAGTGGGTGCGCGAGACGCCTAAGCATTTTCCGCCAGACCAGGAGCGCCTTCACATCGTCGGACTCAACGAGCAATTTGTGCGCGACCTGGGCGGGACACTTTACCTGCTCTTCAGCGCCGTGGCCCTGCTGCTGCTGATCGGCTGCGGCAATGTGTCGATTCTGTTGCTGGCGCGCGCGACGGCCCGGCAGCACGAGTTTGCCCTCCGTTCGGCCATTGGCGCCAGCCGCGGCCGCATTGTGCGCCAGTTGCTGACGGAGTCGCTCCTGCTTGCGCTCACCGGCGCCGTATTGGGCGTGTTGCTCGCCTTTCGATTACTGGCCGCAATTGTTGCCAATCTGCCGGAGTTCTCATTTCCGCATGAGGCGGCCATCCGCATCAACCTGCCCGTGTTGTGCTTCACGGTTGCCATCTCCGTTGGCACCGGCTTGCTGTTCGGTCTCTGGCCGGCTCTTGAGCTTGCGCGCGTGCAAGCTGCGCAGGCGCTGCAGTCAGGCACGCGCAAAGTTGCGGGCGGCCGGCGCAACCGCCGTTCGCACAGCGTATTGATCGGCGGCCAGGTCGCTCTGACGCTGCTAATGCTGGCCGGCGCTGGTGCGGCGATTTCCGGCTTTTTGCATCTGCTCAACATCCCCCTCGGGTATGATCCGCACAACGTCATGTCAGTCGGAATTCCTCTCCATGAAGGTGCATACACGACCTGGGCCGAACGCACCGCCTATTTTGAGCAGTTGCGCAACAGGATTGCCGGAGTTCCGGGTGTAACCATGGCGGCGATTTCCACCAACGCGACCCCTCCTTCCAACGGCTTCGATACCAAGTTTGAGATTTTGGGCAAGCCCTCCGTTCAGGACCAGAATCTGCGCTTGAACATGGTCAGCCAGGAGTATTTCCCTCTGCTGCGCATTGAGCTGGCGCAGGGCCGCATCTGGAATGCGACGGAGAACCAGCGCGGAGCCTTGGTTGCAGTGATCAACCAGACGCTCGCACGGCGATATTTTGCGGGCGGCGACGCTGTGGGCCACTCCATCCGGCTTCCCGGGCTTCCTATCCAGCCGCCTGCTATTCTCATGGCGCCGGGTGCGGACGGATGGATCCAGATTGTGGGAGTCATCAAGGACAAGCGCGACGACGGGCTTTCCTCTCCCATTCAGCCCGAGATCTTTCTTCCTGACACATTGTTCATGGGCATGTGGACGCAGATTCTGGTGCGGTCGCAGGTTCCACCCTTGACTCTGCTGCACACGATTGGAAAGACCGTCAATTCGATCGATCACGACCAGCAGCTCAATGGCGAAGTGCGCGACCTGGATCACTGGATCATGGAACAGCCGGAGTGGGCGCGCGGCCATCTCATCTCGTGGCTATTCGCGGCTTTTGCCGGCCTGGCGCTGCTGCTGGCCGCGGTGGGCCTGTACAGCGTGGTTTCCTACACCGTAGTGCAGCGCACCAATGAGTTCGGCATTCGCATCGCTCTCGGCGCGCCCCGCGGCCATGTTCTGCGCATGGTCTTCGGGTCGATGGTCCTGAGCGTCGGCGGTGGAATCCTGGCCGGCGTGGCGCTCACCTTTGCGCTGAATCGGGTGATGGCCGGCTGGGATGCCGAGAGCTCCCGCAATCCTTTACTGTTGCTGGCCGCGGTTTGTGTTCTCTCCCTGGTCGCGGTCCTGGCCTGCGCTCTTCCCGCGCGCCGGGCGGCCGGCGTCGATCCAATGGTCGCAATCCGGTACGAGTAGCCACGAGCTTGGTTCGCCTTCCTGCCTTCTTCCTAGCGGATGCCGGCGTGCAGATAGGCGAGCAGCGCGGCCATCTGCTCCTGGTCAAATTGGCCCTGAAACGGCGGCATAATGCCTTTGCCGGAGGTGATGACGCGCTCGACGTTGAGATCGGTGGCCGGCGCGCCGCTGGGCAAATTCGCGAGGTTGAAGAGGCCGTGGAGGTTGGGCGGGGCTTTTTGGAGGGCAAGATCGTTGAGCTCGTGGCAGTGGGCGCAGCGGTCGTTGTAGAGGTGCTGGCCTTCGAGCTGTTGCGGGGTAAGGCCCGGCTGGGACTTGCGGCAGGAGGTGAGGGCGAGGGCCGCAATGAGCAAGAGCGCGAGCGGCGAAATCAGGGACGCGTATCGAATCACGCGCGGCGCAGGAAGACGAGGATGGCTACAACGAAAATTTGGAGGGCCCGGCAGGGCCACGAGGGCTTGCGGAATTTCTCGAGAGTCAAGCCGAGTTCTGAGCACAGACTGATGACCTCCACGCACACGTAGAGCGCCGGGATGAAAAGAACCAGAAGCAGTCCAACGATTTTTATCTTCCGGCGCCTCTTTGCGCGACCTCGCACATTTCGTTTGCATTGATTGTAAAACGCGCAGCGGGCGCGGCAGAATCGATCAGCCCTGGCCGGTGACGGCACCGGTCGAATCAGGCGCGAGGGCTGCCAGGCTGGACCATCCGAAGGCGACTTCAGTCAGCCGTGCACCGCCGATCTCGATGGGCTTTTCCCCGACCCGGACTCCTCCCAGGGCCTTGTAGAACGAGACGGCAGGGTTCCGCTGGAGAACCCAGACGATCATGCTGCGGAAGCTGCGGTTTTGCAGGTCCAGTGCGACGGCGCGGGCGAGCGCGCGGCCGATGCCCTGCCGCTGCCATGCGCGAAGCAGATAGATGGCGTAGAGCTCTCCATCGTAGGCGAAAGATGGATCGCGCTGCTTTCCGCCGCAGGCAAATCCGAAGACTTGAGATGCGTCTTCCGCGACGACCATGAGGGGATCTGCGGCGGTGAGATGCTGCCGCCAGTTTTGCGCGCGGGCGTCGATGCTGAGCGAATCGAGATAAGCCTGGGGAACGACGCCGGCATAGGTGGTCTGCCAGCTTTCAACGTGCACGCGGGCGATCGAGTCCGCATCGTCGAGCGTGGCCTTGCGGATGCGAAACTCCATGAGCCTCAATCTACCATGCACGGGTTGCGCGCGTGTTTCGGTATGCTGGACGCATGGAGCTTCCCTCTTTGAGCGAGATCAATGCGGCACAGGCGATCGTGTACCGGGTTATGCCGCCTACGCCGCAGTACACGTGGCCGCTGGTGAATGCGCGGCTGGGTGCCGAAGTGTGGATCAAGCATGAGAATCACTCGCCGGTGGGCGCGTTCAAGCTGCGCGGGGCGCTGGTGTACCTGAGCCGGTTGAAGGAAGAACGGCCGGAGCTCGAGGGCGTGGTGGCGGCCACGCGGGGCAACTTTGGCCAGGGTGTGGCCATGGCCGCACGGCTCTATGCGCTGAAGGCGGCCATCGTCGTGCCGCAGGGCAACAGCGTGGAGAAAAATCGCGCGATGGCGGCGCAGGGTGCGGAGCTGATCGAGGAGGGCTACGACTTTCAGGCGGCATTCGAGTTTGGCGAGAGGCTTGCACTCACGCGCGGGTATGCCTTTGTGGATTCGTTCCATGAGCTGCTGGTTCACGGCACGGCGACCTACGCGCTGGAGATGTTTCAAGGCGCTCCGGCGCTCGAACGGGTGTATGTGCCCATTGGGCTGGGGTCGTCGATCTGCGGCGTGGCCGCGGCGCGCAAGGCGCTGGGAGTGAAGACGGAGATTGTGGGTGTGACGGCGGCCGGCGCGCCCGCCTATGCGCGCAGCTTTGCCGAGCGCGGGGTGGTGGAAGCGGCGGCGGAGACAGAGATTGCCGACGGCCTTGCCGTGCGCCGGCCGAACGCCGAGGCGCTCGAGGTGATCTTGAAAGAAGTGTCGCGGATGGTCGAGGTGACGGAGGAGGAGATGCGCGCGGCCATGTGCGCGCTCTACGAGGACACGCATAACCTGGCCGAAGGCGCGGGCGCGGCGGCGATGGCTGCGGCGATGAGGGAGCGCGCAGAATGCAAAGGCAAGCGCGTGGGCATCGTGCTCACCGGCGGCAACGTGGACCGCGCAACCTATGCTGCTGTCCTCGCCAGTCAGGAGGTGCATTGAAAAACGCCGAAGAGAATCTGCGGCCCATGGCGCACTCCGCCTCGAATCGCTGCTTTGGCTGCGGCCCGGCCAATGCGGCGGGATTGCGGCTTGAGTTTCTGCTCGCCGAAGACGGCGGGGTGGTGACGCTCCCCGTCGTCGCGGACCGGTTCGAGGGCCATCCCGGCTATCTGCACGGCGGCATCATTGCCACCCTGCTCGATGAGGCGATGAGCAAAAGCGCGCGGGCGCGGGGTCTGACGACGATGACGCGCAAGCTGGAAGTAGAGTATCTGCGGCCCGTGCCCTCAGGCGCGCCGCTGCGCGTGGAGGGACGCATCGCGCGCAGCGAGGGACGCAAGCACTGGATGGAGGCGGAGATCCGCGATGCAGAGGGAACGGTGCTGGCCGCAGCGAAGGGCGTGTTTGTGGAAGTAAGGAAGGAAAGCTAGATATATCGCGGTGCGATATAAAGCGTCAGGAGGTCGCGGAAGGAACTTAACCGCAGATCCTTCGACTCGTCCGCGGGCGGCGGACTCGCTCAGGATGACAATGCTGGCTGAGGACGGTGCTTTCCCACCCTTGCGACAAAAACAAGTACGTCGCAAGGTTGGGGCACCCAGACTTCGTGCTTTCCTGCCCTTTCTGCAAAAGGCACGGAAGGGGAGGGGCACGCAAGGTTCGGACTGACGCCGCGGTTTTAGTGGACCATGTTGATGGTGTCCTGGGTCACGGTGTCGAAGGTGGTAACGGATTTGGCGTTGGCTTCAAAGGCGCGCTGGGCGACGATGAGGTCGGAGAACTCGGACGAAATGTTGACGTTGGAGGCCTCGAGTGCGCCATCCTGCAGCGTGGCCAGACCGTCTGTGCCTGAGGCGGCGATAGAGGCGGTGCCGCTGGCGAGCGTGGTGGCGTAGTTGCCGTCACCAAGAAGCTGCAGGCCCTGAAGGTTGGTGACATTGGCAAGCGCGAGCTGGCCGACGTTCTGGAGCTGGCCGTTCGAATAGGTGACGGTGACGGTCCCGTCCGAGCCGATAGTGAAGCTCTGGTACTGGCCGCTGGGATAGCCGTTTTGGTTGGTGGAGGAAACGGCGGAGGCGGTATCGACCTGCGTGACCGTGGGCGTGCCGTTGGAACCGAGCAGGTTCCACTGCATATTCAGATCGGCGGCGTCATCGGCGAGCCCGGTGAAGGCGATGGGAATGGAAGAGACGTCGCCGGCGGCGGTGCCGACGGTCTCTGCTGCGCCCCCGGTGGGCGTGACCGTGGTGAGAACACCGTCGTCGTTGAAGGCGAGCGTTCCTGTGACCGGCGTGGAGACGCCGCTGGCAAAAGAGCTGGCGGGCAGTGCGACCGAATAGCTCCAGGTGTTGGGCGCCGTCTCAGTGAAGGTGACCGTGGCCACCTGCGGCTCGCCCAGCGAATCGTAAACCGTGAGCTGAGCCGGGAAGGTGGTGCCGGCGGCGGAGTCGGCGTCGAGGTTGGCGGTCATGCTGAAGGAGTTGGTAGCGAGCGGCTCCTGCACCTGGCCCACAGGAATATTGATGGCGGTAAGCGGCGCGTTGGTGTTGACCACGCCGTTGACCGCGGGGTAACCCATCACGTTTTGTCCGCTCGCGGTGACGATGTTGCCATTCGCGGTTTGCGTGAAGTTGCCGTCGCGGGTGTACTCGTAGGAGCCATTGGCGTTGCTGACAACGAAGAAGCCGTTGCCGTTGAGCGCAACGTCAGTGGCGTTACCGGTGGAGCTGATGGTGCCCTGGGTGAATTCCGTCTCATTCGAGGCCACCTTGACGCCTGCGCCCACCTGGATGGGGTCGCCCGAGCCGGTGGAACCGATCTGCTGATAAAAGAGATCGGAAAAGTTCGTGGTCTGCGCCTTGAAGGCGGTGGTGTTCATATTGGCAAGATCGTTGGCGATGGTGTTGAGCGCGGTGGAATCGGCTTCGAGGCCCGTGAGCGGGATGGAAAAGCTGGCCATGATGAATCTCCTTGTGCGCCGGCTAAACCGGCAAGGTGTAGTGAATGGAAGTTTCATACAGTGAAGGATTAGCAATCCACACTGGCCCCGAGTCATGCGGAGCCGCCCGCGAGGGTGGCGACGAAGCGTTGACAGGGGAAGGTGCGGGCCGAGTATTCAGCCGCGAAAGCTTCTCACTCCGGGATGCCGACGTCGTAAGG
>JASHOQ010000115.1 GCA_030041045.1 Acidobacteriaceae bacterium | reverse complement strand
GCGCGCCCACGCCCATGGCGCCCATGAGAAAGCCGAGCGTGTGCGGGCCGCCGTGCAGCACCTTGCCCGCAAAGACGGGCATGAGCACCACGAAAGGCATGCCCAGGAGGCTGACCAGGGCAAACAGCAGCAGGATGGTGCGGATGGGCATGAATCCTGCCACATAGCTCCAGCCTTCCCTCAGCTCATGAACGGTAGACGTTGCCTTGCGCCGCGGTGCCGCAACGGCAATGCGCATGGCCAGGAGCGAAGCGATGACAGCCAGGTAACTCACGCCGTCGATCAGGAAACACCACGCCTCGCTGCTGGCGGCGATCACCATGCCTGCGAGCGACGGCCCTACCAGCCGCGCCATGTTGACCATGGAAGAGTTGATGGCGATGGCGTTGGAGAGATCGGCGCGGTCTTCGACCATCTGCACCATGAAGGCCTGCCGGCCGGGCATGTCGAAGGCATTGATGAGGCCCTGCATCACGCTGAGCGCGAGAATCGACCCGATGCCGATGCGCCCGGTGAAGGTGAGCACGGCCAGCAGGAGCGACTGCACCATGGAGAGCGCCTGCGTCCAGATGAGCACCCTGCGGCGATCGAGCCGGTCGACCCAGACACCGGCGAAGGGAGCCACGAGGAACGTGGGAATCTGCCCGGCAAAGCTCACCGTGCCCAGCAGCAGCGCCGAGTGCGTGAGCCGGTAGACCAGCCACGAGGTGGCGATGCGCGTCATCCAGGTGCCGATGAGCGAAATGCTCTGGCCGCCGAAAAACAGCCGGAAGTTGCGATGACGCAGCGCGCGCCAGGCGTGCGCGTTGCGCGCGAGCCAACCCGGTCTGGCCGGCGCCGGCACAGCGGAGAGTTCCGGGGTCTGGTTGCGGTCGGGAGGAGTCACGGAAATTTTTTCTCAGCCCTTGTTTGGATGCGCGCGGGGCGAGATTCCATTTTATTTTCTTCCGGCGAAGAGGCGTGATCGGGCTGCGGCTGCAGCGCGAAGCCGTGATTCTTTCCGTGCGGTTCAAGCCGGCGCGCCGCGCACGCAGGCCTCTGAAGTTTTCTTCGCTATTCCGCGATCTTGCCGGCGAGCGTCTCCACTACGGCGATGCTGGCCAGGAGTTCCTGCGGCAGGCCGTGGCGCTCGCCGAGAAACTCGGGCGCGTTCCAGCTGATCCACACCTTGCCGGCCTCATCTTCCGCAACCAGAATCTTGAGCGGCAGGTCGATGGCCACGCTGGGGCGGGCGAGCATGAGCGGCGTGCCTGCCTTGGGACTGCCGAAGATCAGCAGCTTGGTGGGCGGCATGGCCATGCCCGCTTTGGCCGCTTCGCCGCTGTGATCGACGAGCGCGAAGAGGGTGACGCCTTTCGCGTTCAGCATGGCTTTGAGCTTGTCCACCGTCTCATCGACGGAGTGCTTGCCGGCTATGGTGACGATTCCATTTCCGCTCATCTTCGGCGTCCTCCTGCTGCGCGTTGTGCGCCCAAGGTTACTGCGCCGGGTAGGGGAACGACTTGTCAGGATAGGGCGGATGCGGCGGGACGGGGTTAGGGTCGGACTTGATCTGCTGCTGGAGCAGATCGATGGCCGCGTCGAGTTGCGCGTCAGAGCCCTCGAATGTGGCGTGGGGAAGGTTGTCGACGACGATATCGGGATCGACGCCGTGGCCTTCGATGAGCCATGTGCGCTCCGGGGAGTAGACGCCGAACTCGGCCGCGGTGGCAATGCCGTTATCGGATTGCCGGGTATTGGCCGTGAGCCAGATTTCGCCGCCCCAGGTGCGGGTTCCGATGACCCTGCCCAGGTGGAGGCGCTTGAAGCCTTCGGTGAAGGCCTCGCCGTCAGAGGCCGTGTCCTGATCGCAGAGCACCACGATGTGGCCGCGGAAGGCGTACTGCATGTTCCAGGTGGGATTGCCGACGCGCGGCTGCCAATAAAACCAGGCCTTGCGCAGCAGGTCGGTCAAGAGCCAGGAGTCGATGTTACCCCCGTGATTCTGGCGCACGTCGATGATGAGGCCGGCCCGGTTGAAGACGGGAAAATAATCGCGCGCCCATTGGTCGATGTCATCCGGCCCCATGGCCTGGAGGTGCACGTAGCCGATCTCGCCCGCCGACGCTGCATCGACCTTGAGCCGGCGCGTCAGCTCCCACTCGGCGTAGCGCAGTTTGGCGTCCTGTTTTGCGTCGATGGGCTTCGCCAGCACCGGGCGCGTTTCGCCCTTGGCTGATTTAACCTCGAGCATCACCTGCTGGCCGGCTTTGCCGCGCAGCAACTCGCGCACATCGGGAACGCCGAGCGCGCTCTGGCCGTCGATGGAGAGAATGGTCTCGCCTTCGTCGACGCGCGACTCAGGCCGGGCGAGAGGCGGTGCTTCCGAAGGCAGGTCAGGATCGTGAAGGTAAATGTGCTCGACTTGGTCGCCGCCGGCTTTCTCGTCGCGGCGCAGCACCGCACCCAGGGTGGCGATATCGACCTGGTCGGTGGGTTTGCGATCGTCGCCGCCGCGGACGAAGATGTGGAGCGAGGAGAGCTCGCCCACCATCTGCGCGATCACGCGGTTCAGCTCGTCGCGGTTGTCCACGCGATCGACCAGGGGGAGATAGCGGTCGCGCATGGCGATCCAATCCACGCCCTGCATGTGCGGATCGTAGAAATAATCGCGCTCCATGAGCCAGGCGTCGAGAAAGATGCCGCGGAATTCGTCGCGCGGAGTAGTGGAGATGGCCCAGTGGGAAAGATCCATGGTGGCCTTGGGCAGCGCCTTGGGATCGGCCAGAGCCGCGGCCTTCACGTCGGAGTCGAAGACGTAGAAGCTGTCTTTCTGGGCGACGATCATCTTCTTGCGGTCGAGGGAGATTTCGAAACCCTTCACATCGGCGAGCACTGTCTCCGGGTCGTCGCCCTTGTTGGCGATGTCGAGGCATTGAAGAGCCTCTTTCGGCTCAACTTCGTCGCTCGTGTTCAGCCAGCACAGGCGCTTCTCGGTGGCCTGCAGCGCTTCGTAGTTGCCCGGAGGCGCGGGCACCGCGTCCAGGCGCGCGTCGAGACCGGTAAAATCGATGGCCACCACGGGCGGCTTCTTCTCTTCCTTGTTTTGGTCCTTGTCGCCGGGCTTGGTCTCGTTCTTCTGCGCGGCCGTGTTTTTGTCGGCGGTGTTTTTGTCCGTTGCCGAGGGCGCTTTTTCGCCGGTTGCGCTTGCATCGCTGCCGTCGTCCTTCTTCTCCTCATCCTTCTTCTCGCTTGTATCCGGATGCAGCTCGTCCGGGGGCAGAAAGGGCGAGCGCAAACCCGTCACCAGCGCCAGCTCGTAGATCTTCATGGCGCGGTCGAAGTGAGGCGCGGGCTGGCGCGGTCCCCAGGGCGAAGGGATGGTGGTCTTGAGATTCCGGTCCGACAGGAAGTAGAGCCACTTGCCGTCGGAGCTCCAGGCAGGATCGCTCGAGTCGAAGCGGTCGGAGGTGATGGCATGAATCTCGCCCGAATTCACGTTGTATACCTTGAGCTGCTCGAAGCTGTTGTCGGCGGTTTCGCCGTAGGCGAGCCATTGACTGTCAGGCGACCAGCGCAGGTTGTCGAAGCCGCTGTTCATGGATTGCGCGATGCGCTTGTCCTGCTTTTTCGCAATGTCGTAGATCCACAGCTGCTGGTCCTGGTCAGTAAAGGCGAGCCAGCGGCCGTCGGGCGAAGGCAGGCCTCCGTCGCGCATCACTTTGGCGTCGCTGGTCCATTGCTCGGGCGCGGTTTCGCCGTTGGCGGCAAACTTCCAGAACTCGGTTTCGCCGGTCTTGGAGGAAAGCGCGACGATGCTCTTGCCATCGGGCAGAAATGTAGCGGAGCGGTAACGGATGGAAGAGTCGCCGCCGGCCACGCGCACAATGCGGCCGGTTTTGGCTGGCAGAACGTAGATTTCTCCGCGCGTGGTGAAGACGGCGCTGGAGCCGTCGGGCGCCAGATGCACGGCGGTGATGTAATCGCTGATCTTCTTTACCCAATGTTCGCGCATCTGGTCGAAGTCGGATTCGAGCGTGATGGGAATTGTCTCTTCGCGGCCGGCGCTCAAGTCGAGCAGCCAGAGGTCCGCGGCGCAGGCGTAGACGATGCGCCCGTTGTTGAGCGATGCCGACTCGATATCGAAGATGCGCTGATGGCTTTCCTGGCGCAGGTCCTTGCCGTGCGGGTCCATCGACCAGACGTTCATGACACCGTCGCGATCGGAGAGAAAATAGACGCGGCCCTTCCAGTACAGGGGATTGGTGGAGGCGCCGGCGTAGTCCGCGGTGAGGGGAACAGCCTCGTTTTTGCCGTCGAAGCTCCACAAGTTTTCCGCCGACCCTCCCTTGTAGCGCTTGGTATTGCTGGGCTGCTTGAACCAGCGCGTGAAGAAGAGCGTGCCTCCGTCCGTGGAGTAGGCGCCCTCCGCGGCTTCAGCCAAAGGGATCTGCTCGCGGCCGCCGCGATCGTCGAGCAGGACCAGCTCGGACTGGGGCAGCGTGGAGTCGCGGCTGGTGGAAACGAGCAGGCGCCCGTCCGGGTTCCAGCCTTCGGGCTGGGAGCCGCCGTCCCAGGTGCGGCGCTGGGGCAGGCCGCCCTCGATGGGCATGGTGTAGACCTCGCTGGGTCCCTCGTAGTTGGCGAGGAAGGCGACGGTCTTGCCGTCGGGCGAGATGGTGGCTTTGTCTTCGACTCCGGAGCCGGAGGTGAGCCGGTGCGCGGCGCCGCCGTGAACGCTCACCGTCCACAAGTCGCCTTCGGACGTGAAGACGATGGTGTCGCTGCTGAGCGCGGGATAAGTGTAGTAGCCGCGATGGAGCGGCGGCGCGTCGGCCGCGCGGCCGGAAGGCACGGGCATGAGGAAGAGAGCGATGGCCAGGGAAACGGGAAATCGGCGCAGGGCTGCGGGACACGTCATGGGCAGGCTCCGGTCAGACATCGGATTTTGGGGTGCATGGAGGACGGGCGCACACGCAGCGCGAGAAAAAGCGGAAGCTGCAGTGAAGCCGATGAGGAATGATAAAGCCTGCGCGCGGGGAAGGGAACCGGCGTGCTGGCGCCGGTTGGCCCAGATCGCGCGCTGCGCGCCTACGCCACGTGCTCGATGGTCACGCTCTCAATCACCACCGGCTTGTGCGGCTTGTCCTGGCTGTTGCGCGGCACCTTGGAGATCTTCACCACGATCTCCTGGCCCTCCATCACCTCACCGAAGATGGTGTGCTTGCCCGTGAGCCACGCGGTGGGCGCCACGGTGATGAAGAACTGGCTGCCGTTGGTGTTGGGACCGGCGTTGGCCATGGCCAGCTTGCCCGGCTTGTCAAAGCTGTGCGGCGACCCCTTGGTCTCATCCTGGAAGCGATAGCCGGGACCGCCCATGCCGGTGCCCGCCGGATCGCCGCCCTGGATCATGAAGTCGGGAATGACGCGGTGAAACACGGTTCCGTTGTAGAGCTTGTTCGTCGATTTCTCGTGGCTCACGGGATGGCTCCACTCCCGTTTGCCTTCGGCCAGCTCAATAAAGTTCTTGACGGTGACGGGCGCGTCCAGCTCAAACAAACGCACCGTGATTTTTCCTTCCGACGTATTGAAGACAGCGTAGGTCCCGGGTGAATGCATCCTTTGCTCTCCTTTTTGACTTATGTGCAGTGATGTTTGCGGGCTTCGGCCCTGACTTCGAAATCCTCAGGGACTTGAAACATCCGCTCCTCTATTCTTGATCCGATTGCGGCGCAAACTCAAGCCGCGTCCTGCCGCGAGACTCATTCCATCCTCCCCTCGACGGGGACATGCGCTGAAGGCAGGGTCGTGCCGGGGCCCGGAAGTTACTTGTTGCCGCCGAGCGTGAAGATGATGTTGATATGGGTGACCACTTCGACGGGTTCGCCGTTGAGCAGATAAGGTTCGTACACCCAGGTTTTCGCAGCATCCATTGCGGCCTGGCGCAATTCCGGCGGGCCCTGGACGACACTGAGCTCCTTCACCGTTCCATACTGGCTGATGACCGCACGCAGAACCACGGTACCGGAGATGCCGGCCGCCCGGGCATCCGGCGGGTAAGTTGGAGGCGTGCGCTTCAGCAGCATCGAAGCCGCCACGCCCGCCGGGAGGGTCACGCGCTTGGGTGCAGAGGGAGCCTCCGCGCCGGCCGGCGGAGCGGGCGGCGGAGGAGGCACAGCGCCCGGCAGCGGCGGCATGGGCGCGCCTTCAGGCACGATCGTCACTTTATCCAGCACCACCGGCGTGAGCGGCTTGTCGTTGTCGTCGCGCGGCACGCGGGCGATGGCCTTGACCACGTCGACGCTGGCGTCGTCGCACTGGCCGAAGAGCGTGTAATGCATGTCGAGCGAAGGGTACGCCTGCTCGGTGATGAAGAACTGGCTGCCGTTGGTGTTGGGTCCGGAGTTGGCCATGGCCAGCCGGCCGGGACGGTCGAAGCTCAGATCGGGATTGACCTCGTCGTCGAAGGTGTAGCCGGGATCGCCCATGCCCGTGCCCGTGGGGTCGCCTCCCTGGATCATGAACTCGGGAATGACGCGATGAAAAGTAGTGCCGTCGTAAAGCGGCTTGCGATGCATGATCTTTTTCGTCGTGGGATCGGTCCAGTCCCTGGCGCCCTTTGCCAGGCCGATGAAGTTGGCCACGGCGTTGGGCGCCTCCTTTTGATAGAACTGGCAGGTGATGCGGCCCATGGAGGTGTCCATCACCACAAACGGCCCGTTAGGCACGATGGTCGCCGCCGCGGTGGCCTGGGGCGCATCGGGCAGCTCCTGCGCGGGCGCCGCCTGTCCCGATGCGGCCTGGCCCGAAGCCGGGCCTTGCGCCTGAGCGGACAGCGCCATGGCAGCGGCCGCGGCAATCGCGGAGAGAACCCGAGGGAGTGCGAACTTCATTCCGAAATTGAGGGTACATCATGCGGCGGGCGCGAGGCCAGCGCGCAGAGAAGTGGAAAAATAGATTCTCTGCATATCCCGCTCTAGTATGGTATCTCCATGAGAATTTCCTCCCCCTTTCACTCGCGCTGGCGCGCTCTTTTTGCCGCGTGCGCTCTCTGTTGGTTCAACCTTTCCGGGGCGCGGCTGACGGCGCAGCAGCAGAAACCGGCCGCCGCCAACGATCAGAGCGATAACTCCGAGACGGGCGAGAAAACGCCGGCCAAAGCGGAAGCGGCGAAGGACGAATTGCCGCCGCTGCCGCCCGAGGCGCGCGCCGACCAGACCATGGAGCTCGCCGGCAAAACCCTGCGCTACACCGTGACCGTGGGAGCATTGCCGGTGCGCGATGCGAGCGGCAAGGTGAGCGGGGAAGTGGTGGTGACGGCCTACACCATGCCAGGCAAGGACCGCGCTGTGACCTTCGCGATGAACGGCGGACCGGGCGCGTCGAGCGTGTTTCTCAACTTCGGCGCCATCGGGCCCAGGCATCTGCAATTCGGCAACGAGGGCGACAGCCCCTCGGATCCGACCACGCTCACAGACAACCAGGGCACGTGGCTGGACTTCACCGACCTGGTTTTCATCGATCCCATCGGCACCGGCTTCAGCCGCTCCAAAGTAAGCGAGGACCAGGCGAAAAAGCTGTTCTACACTCCCGAGCCCGACATCGAGTATCTCTCGCGCGTGATCTACGACTGGCTGGTGAAAAACGACCGCATGGAGTCACGGAAATACCTGGCAGGCGAGAGCTACGGCGGGTTCCGCGGCCCGCGCATCACTTATTTTCTGCAGTCGCAACTGGGCGTGGCCATGAACGGCGTGGTGCTGCTGTCGCCGTACCTGACTCGAACCAACGACCCGATCCCGAGCGTCCAGAGCCAGAGCCTCTCGCCCATTCCATGGATGGTCACGCTGCCCTCCATTACCGCGGCCCACCTGGAAAGCGAGCACAAGCTCACGCCGGAAGCGATGCAGGACGTGATCGCCTACGACGAGGGCGAGTACGCGACCACGCTCCTCAAGGGGCCCGCGGACAAGGAAGACAACGACAAGATGATCGCGAAGGTGACGGAGATGACCGGCCTCGATCCTGAGTTCGTGAAATACTTGGGCGGCCGTCTCGACATCGCAGCCTACCTGCGCGAGGTGCATCGCGAGCAGGGCGAGCTGGGCTCCATCTACGACGCGAACGTGACCTCCTACGATCCCTTCCCCTACGCGCCGGACCAGGAGGCCAACGATCCCCTGCTGGCGAGCATCATTGCGCCCGTGACCACGGCCATGGTGAACTTCATCACCAACACCGTGGGCTGGAAGGTGGACGCGCGCTACAACGCGCTCTCCTACGAGGTGAACCGCGCCTGGAGCCGCGACGACGCGTTCCGCGCCGGCTCGGCCACAGAGCTGCGGCAGGCCGTGGCCGCCGATCCCAAACTGCGCGTGCTCATCGCGCACGGATGGAACGACCTGAGTTGCCCGTTCATGGCTTCCATCCTCACCGTCAACCAGATTCCCGTGATGGGCGACCCCACGCGCGTCTCCGTGCACGAGTTTCCCGGCGGGCACATGTTCTACACCCGCGAGGAGAGCCGCATCGCGCTGCGGAACGATGTGATGGCGATGTTCGCCAAGCACTGAAGTGCAGGGAACAGGGAGTAGGGAACAGGGTTCAGGGTTCAGGGGTCAGAGGAGATCGAGGCTCTTCAGTTTTCCGTGGGTGTTTTTTCCACGTGGTCGACGACGAGCTCCGTCACCGGCGCCTTGCGGTCTTCGAGCCTGAGTCCCAGCTTTTCAACCGAAGCGAAGACGGTCTGGCCGCCGGCGGGATCGGAGGGCGTGGGCGCGCCGGACGCGCTGGCCGCGCCGCTGCTCGCGGCGGGCGGCTGCCCGGCGAATGCATGCGCGCTGGCCATGAGATCGGCGAAGGAAATCTCGGTCTCCACTTCGTAATAGCCCTTGAGGCCGGTTTGATCCACTACCAGCGGGCCTTCGGTATTGCCCACCCGCAGCACGCGCGTGAGAATCTCCGCGAAGCCCGCCATGGTGACGCCGCTCGACTCGATGCGCAGGGCCTGCGCCTCGGTGTCGAAGCGGTTGACCACGATGCCGCGTTCGCCCAGGTTGATGGTCGTCGATCCGTCGGGGTTGCGCAGGATGCGCACCGGGCCGTCGGGTCCGTCCATCTGCTGCTCGCCGGGCTTGAGCGGGGCGTTGGGGTCGAAGGCGGCGGGCGGCGGCGTGGTTTTGAGCTTGGGCCCATCCTTGCCGACGATGAGCGCGAGCACCTTGCGCTCCGCCGTCTCCGGATGCGCTTCGAGCTTGAAGCGATCCTGAAGCAGGGATTTGAGCATGGCCGGCGCATCGTCCTTGGTCGCGCCTGCGGGAATGGTGCCCTCGATGTCGAAGTGGTCTTCGCCCAGCCACACCGGGCCTTCAATCTGGTACTCCTTTACGTGCCAGGCGATGGCGATGAGCTGTTTGAGGGTCATGTAAATGTAATCGGCGCGCGCGGCGTCCACATGCGGACCGAGGCGCGGCGGCTTGCCCGCCTGCATGTCCGCGCGGATCTGGGCCAGGTCAAGCGGTGCGGAAGGCTTGACGGTGGCCACGTCGAATTCAAGCGCGGCTGCGGGCGAAACGGGATCGGAAGCGGCCGCTGCCGCAGGAGCCTGCGCAGGCGCGGGCTGCTGCGCGCGGCACGCGAACGAAACCGAAAACGCAAGGACGGGAATAAGAATGCGGAAAGATTTCACAGAGACGCTCGTGCGGCAGAGGATCGGATGAATCTGCCGAGATTATAGCGCTGATGCGTTGCAGGCGCGATAAGGAGCGCGCTACAGCGGTTTCACAGTTGCTGTATCCCGAAGCCGCAGATGCTAAGTGGCTTTTTCACCAAGAAAAAGCCACCTTCCGCAAGTGTGAAATACGGCTACATGTACTGTGGAACCGCTCTAAAAGGAGCAACTGCGGGTCCTTCGACTCGGTCGCCCCGGCGACCTCGCTCAGGATGACAGGTCAATGATCTGGCGCGTTCACACCAGGCGCAGGAAACGGCTGGGATCGATGCCGGCGTTGGGGAAGACCTTCTCCAGATTTTCCGCGCCCAGCGTGTGCGTGAGCACCTCGGCCAGCACCGCGCGGTAGTCGGTGGTGAGCGCGAGATCGCGGCCCTGGTTGAGCTGCTCATTCGAGAGGCCGGGCCATTTGCCGTAGACCTTGCCGCCGTTCACGCGCCCGCCGAGCACGAACATGGCGTTGGCGTGGCCGTGATCGGTGCCGCCGGTGCCGTTTTCGTGCGCGGTGCGCCCGAACTCCGACATTGTTACCAGGGTGACGTTCTCCGCGTCGTCGCCCAGATCGCGCCAGAAGGCGGCAATACTGGCGGAAAAATCGCCGAGCCGGTTGGCGAGTTGTCCGTTCACGCCGCCCTGCGCGTGATGCGTGTCCCAGCCGCCCACGTCGGTGAAGGCGGCCTCCACGCCCAGGTTGGCCTTGAGCAATTGCGCAATCTGCTTCATGCCGTTGCCGAATTCGGAGTTGGGATATTCGGCGCCGTTGGCGGGCAGGTACTGCGCGGGATTGGCCGCGCGCAGCATCTTCACGGCTTCGAAAGTCTCGTCGCCGGCGGCGTGGAAGAGCTGGTCGCCGGTGTCGGCATACATGGCCTCGAAGGCGCTGGCTGCGGGCGAGGGCGCGGGTCCGCGGCCGGCGATGGTGAAGCCGTTCACGTTGTTGAGCGCGATCGAGGGAATTTTGCCGGCCAGCGTGAGGGGCACATCGGGGCCGAGGGCGAGCGCGCGAAACGCGGTGTGCTCTTCGCAGGTGCCGGCGCAGCGATGGAGCAAGGCAATATTCGCGTCCTCGGCCTGCAGCGCGCGGTTCAGCCAGCCGTCTTCCGTGCCTTTCACGCCCGGCGTGCCCGACTCCATGTAATCCTGCGCGTCAAAGTGCGAGCGGCTCATGTCAGGCGAGCCGGCGGCGTGGACGATGGCGAGATGGCCCTGGTCGTAGAGCGGCTTGAACGCGGCGAGCGAGGGATGCAGGCCGAAGAAGCCGTCGAGGTCGACGGCTTGCTTCTCGGGAATGGCGATGGTGGGGCGCATGGAGTAGTAGTTCTTTTCGCGATAGGGCACCACCACGTTGAGGCCGTCGACCGCGCCGCGCTGGAAGATGACCACGAGGCGGCGATTGGGCGCGGCCTGGGTTTCCGCGAGCACGCTGCGCACCAGGAAGCTGGGGATGGCCGCAGTGCCGGCGACGGCGAGTGCGCCGTTGTGGAGGAAGAAACGACGATTCATGCGCATGGTGAACTCCTCAATCCTGATCATTCCCGCGAGTGCGAAGGTTCTTGCAAAGGAGGACAACTTCAGATCCTTCGACTCCCTTCGTCCGGCAGGGCGGACTCCGGTCGCTCAGGATGACAATCTACGAACTCCGCTAACTCTGCTAACCCCGCTCCGTCGCTACCTCCGCTGAAACTCCGGCGAACCGATGAGCAGGCCGGCAAGCACCTGGTCCTGGCGTTCGAGCGCGGTGACCGACTTGGCCCGGTTTTGCGGATTCAAGCTCTGCGGCCGCGCTGCGGAGATGGGACGAATCAAAGACGCATCCTGCGCGATCTGCACTTCAAACTGCTGCAACGCGGCCGCGCGCGTGGAGGCGCTCACGCCACCCAAAACAATCAGCGGCTCAAGCCGCGCTTCCTCCGTTTCGGGCGTGGGGCCCTCCGGCGCGGGGTCGTTTGCGCCCGCGCTGGGATCGGCCAGCATGCCGGCGTTTTGTATGTCGTTCTGCGTCGAGGGCTGCTGCGCCGCTGATGGATCGGCCGACCAGTCGACGGTGATGCCGGGCAGGCGATTGGCGGCGAGATTAAGCGCGAAGTTCATGCGATCGACGAGCGCGCCGGTCGAAACCCAGTCTGACGCCTCCCACTTGTAGCCCGTGGGCGGCACGCAACCATAGAGCGGCATGCCCATCTGGCGCAGCGCATTTTCGAGCGGCTGATAATTTTCGATCTGCGCGTTCGAAGCGCGCGCCGCGGAAACGACGAACTCGATGGGGGTTTTCACCTTGGCACGATAGTCGCTCGCAGCCCAGAACTCGGGCGAGCGGAAGAGCGTGAGCAGGACCTGGGAGATATCGCCATGCGAGGAAAGATAGCTTTTCGCCATGCGGTCGACGAGAGATTGCGGCGGATCGTCGCTGACGAAGCGGACGGCGAGCTTGCGCGAAAGGAACTGCGCCGTGGCCGGCCGCTCGGCGAGCATGTGCAGCAGCTCTTCGCCTTCGCGCTCGCCGTTCTCCTTGATCTTTTTGCCCATCACTTTCTTTGAGCCGGGCTCATGGCGGTTGGGCGCGAACAGGAAACCGCCGCCGCGCTGCGGCTGATCGACGGTCCAGCCGGTGAGCACGCGCGCCACCTGGATCACGTCGGCCTGCGTGTAGCCGCCGTTCACGCCCAGCGTGTGCAGCTCCATGAGCTCGCGGCCGTAGTTTTCATTCAGCCCCTGCGGGACATTGTTCTGGTTGGGACGGCGAAAGTCGGCCATCTTGGCGCGCTCGGCGGCAAGCGAGTCCGGGCCGATGCTTTCGGCGTTGTCGAGATAGAGCAGCATGGCCGGGCTGTGGGCCACGGCTTCGAGCAGGTCCTCGAATTTGCCCAACGCAAGCGGCCGGATCACGTCGCGCTCGTAGCTCACCAGGTAGTAGGGCGTTGCCTCGTCTTTGTGCAGGAAGACATTGAAGTGATTGAGCCAGAAATCGGTCATCACCTCCTGCAACTGCGCGTTCGAGTAGACATCGCGGGCCAGGCGCTGCGCCATCAGCTCTTCCGCCACCGTCCGCTGCGGATTCTCGAGATCGAGCACGGTCTCCTTCATGCCGGGAGCCATGTCGGCGTCGAGGCGCGCGCGCTGCGCGGGCCGCAGGGACTTGATGAAGCCGTCGAACTCCTCGGGCTGCATGGAGGCGAGCCGCGCCACGCGCCGGCCCGGCGGGAGCGCCATCAGTTCGGCCATCAGGGGCTGCGATGGATCGGCGTTGGCGGTTGCGTCCGCGGAGCTGGTTTGACCGGCCGCCGCGCCCATCGGCTGTGCGATGGGCGGCTGTTTTTGGGCGGCAGGCTGCGCATCCGTCTGTTGCGAGGCGGGCGCGCTGAGTTGATCGAGCTGGTTGAGGATGGTGTTCGAGGAGACGGGCGCGCCCGAGGCCGCGCTCGCGTTCGAAGTGTCGCCCTGGCGAGCCGGAGCCGCGTTTGCCCCGCCGTTCATGCTGTTCGCGTCCGCTGCTGCGGTTTGTCCCTGCGCAGAGTCTCCGCTCGGCTGCGCCGCATTCATCCCTTCGCCCGGCTGCGCGCCCGGTTGCGGATTCTGTTGCGAGCCCGGCTGCGCGTTCTGCGCCTGCTCGGCTTTCTTTTCCGCCTGCGCCTGCCGCTTCTCATCGATCCGGTAAATCTGGTTTTCGTAGACGGCGTGCAGGATGGGCCCGTCGGGGATCGACCCGCGGCCGTTCATGGCCTGGCGGATGACGGCGTTCGAGGGCATGCGGTAGAGCAGGTTCTCGACGCTCCACTGCATGGCGGGAAATGCGGCCAGGCGCGCGTTGAGCTCGGTTTCATCCAGGCCGGAAGGGCTGAGCTGCTGCCGGAACCAGGCGTCCAGGCCCATGGCGCGCACGGCCTCCACGTCGCCGGGACGGGGACCGAAAGTGAAGCGATTGAGCGCTTGCAGAATGCGCTGGTCGCCCTGCATCTCCGGCGATTGGTACTCGGGACGGCGCGTGTGCCGGTTGGCGTCGTTGGCGGGCTGCGCAAGAGATGCGCCGGAATTGGCTGCGGGCGGCGCCTGCTGCGGCGGGGGCTGGGCCAGGCCCAGAGGGGAGGGCGCGCAGAGCAAGCAGCAGAGCAGGGCGGCAAGGCAGGTGCGCAGTGATTCTCGGAACGATTCTCGACTCGGCACTCGAATCGGCTCCTTTGGCTGGCGCTCCGGTGCGCAGGGGGGACGGGAAGAAAGCACGACCCTGTGTAGGCTAACGCCCATTTTAGAGGAAAGTTGCGGTGAAACTAGAGGACGTGGCCGCGGGTGCGTGCGGGCAGCGGAACCAAAGTTTGTAAGGGCTCAAGGGGAATGAGCGCATCCAGCTGGGGAGTTTCGAGCTGGATCCCGTTGTCTGGACCCACGGCCAGAATGTAGCTGGTGGGCGCAGTCGATAGTTTGATTTGGACAATCTGGCGATGCTTCCCGCCCAGGGTGAATTGGCCGGTGAAGGGGTCGAAGCCGTAGACGGAGACGGAGAGCGTGTGCGGACCGTCGGACAGTTGCAGGGTCAACTGGCCTTGCGCGTCGGTCCTGAGGGGCACCACGCCCGGAGGGAGGGATGGTGCAGACGTAGCGGCGTCGGCAGATGCACCCAAGCCCAGGTCCGAGATCGACTCGGCAGTGCCCGGCAGTACCGTGTTGGCGGAGTAGCAGTTTTGCCGGGAGGGGGGCGCTCCTGGCTGGGCGCTGCCCGACTTGTTGATGCCGGATTGGGCGTGGCCGGCCTGCCCTCCGTTGGACTGAGCACCGCCCGGATTGCCGTTCCCTGCCTGAGCATTGCCGGACCGGCCGGAGCCCGTTTGTCCGCTGCTCGACACCCCGCCCCCCGGCTGGCTGTTGCCCGCTTGGGATGGGGTGGCCGTGGCGCTGCCTGGTTGTGTCCCTCCCGCCTCAATGCTGGCTGCCTGGGCGCTGATGCACCGAAGAGCCGGGGGCTGGGCGCTCGCGGGCTGGGCCCCGTTCGATTCGGAACTGCCCGTGAGTGCACCGGGCGACTGGGCATTGCTCGCGCCGGCGCCGTTCGATTGACCAGGGACCATCGGCCCCATGCCCGCACGCATGCCGTCGATCGCGATGTCGGCGTCGGGAACGGGGGTGCCGTCGTCCCGCATCACCTGGATGGTGAGGTTTCCCTGCGGCGGTTGAGGCTGGCCCTCCTGCGCCGTTGCTGCTGCGTTCTTTTGCGCAGCGGCGGCAGGGACTGCCTGCGGCGAGGCCGTGGCACTTGCCGGGGCCGGCTGCTGCGCCGCTGCGCCGAGCGAGAAGATGCCGGCCAACGCGAGGAGGGGGATGCGCGCCATCATGCTGCGATGAGCGTGGCACAGAATGGGCCGCGAGGCAAGATTCCATCGAGACACTGCGTGCGGCGGGAAACGAAAACGGTACGTGAAACCTGAAAACTGAAACCTGACCCCTGAAACCTGACCCCTGAAACCTGACCCCTGCTTCTCTCAGCAGCTGCGCCTGCAGCGATCCATGATGGCGGTGTGCAAACGCTCGCGCAGGTCGGCGGGGAGCTCGTAGATCTCGTGGCAGCGGTAGATCTCGATGGTTTTGCGGGTGGTGTTGAAGACGACTTCGCAGTGGCCGCACTTCTGCAAGTGCTGCTCGACTTCGGATCGAAGAGTGGTGGAAACCGCGTCGTCGATCAGGTCGTCGAGAAGCTGAAGAAACTCGGTGCAGGTCACTTCTCAATTCCCCTTAGGCTGCGCCAGCGCCCCATCGATTCCCGATGGAGCCCCATGTTGAGCAGTGGGCGCGGTCTTCCTTTTGAAATAGCGGCTCAGCCGCTCGCGCAGTTGCAGCCGCGCGCGCAGCAGGCGCGACTTGACCGCGGGCACGCTCAAGCCCAGCGTCTCCGCGGTCTCCTCCGTCGAGAGTCCTTCCACGTCGCGCAGGGCGAAGACCACGCGAAAGCCGTGCGGCAAGCCCTGGATGGTCTTGCGCAGAATCCCGGCCAGCTCGGACTGGTTGTAGTTTTGTTCGGGGTTGGGCGCCCAGTCGGCGAAGTCGCGGGGTACGCTGCCCTCTTCGGTCTTCAGGTCCTCGTCGATCGAGACCATTTTGCCGGTGCGGCGCTTGCGCAGCCGCATCAGGCTTTCGTTCACTGCAATTCGTACCAGCCATGTATAAAACTTCGCGTTTCCCTGGAACTGATCGAGCTTTTCGTACGCCTTGAGGAACGCGTCCTGCATCACGTCTTCGGCATCTTCGCGATTCTGCGTAATGTGCTGCGCGATGCGAAAGATCTGCCGCTCGTATTTGCGGACCAGTTCGTCGTAGGCCGAGACATCCCCCGCCTTGACCCTCTCCACGAGGGCTACGTCCGGGTGCTGCTCGTTTTGTCCTGCAATCGATTGGATGGTCGACATGGCGGTAGGATGCTAGATTTCCAGGGGCGAAAAGGGTTCGGGGGAAAGTTTCGGTCCGGTCGACCCAGCGCCGGTAGCCGGTCAAAATGACCGGAGCTTACAGGAAAAGTGTACCGGAGGGGGGCGGCGTAGGCCAATCCCGGCCAGGAAGGCCGCTGCGGGGAAAGCCCGATTGCCCGCTTGCGGCCAGAGTTGCAAGCCGGCGCGCCGGCGAAGCCCGTCGGGGCCACTGTGTAACACCGATGGGTGAGGCTGCGAAAATTGACGCCTCCGTGGGAGCCCGAGCTCCGCGCTGGGGATGCGCCGGACCGCTCCGCGGGAACGCGGAGTTGGGCGCCCGATTTTGGGTGCGAGGATGCGCGTTTTTCCCGGCCATTCTGCGGGAGTACCACTTCCAGGCCATTACGCACGTGATGTGCGCGGCCGATGCGTCTAAGTATCCGTAACGCGCAAGATTCCCACCCTTCTGCGGGCCGCGGGAATTGGCGCTAGAGTGAAGACATGGATTTGCGGGTTTTTCCTGGTCTCCCCCCTCGTTGCTCCAATTGTCGAAGGCGGCGCGGCCCTCTGCCATGGCGTTGCCTGGCATTGTTCACTCTGCTCGCGGCGGCGCTGCCGGCGCCGATCCCGGTCGTGGCGCAAAGTGCCAGCGGCACCGGCGACGCCGCGGCGCGCACGGCGCAATCGACAGTGACCAAGGGGAAAACCCCGGCGCAGAAGCCGGCCGCACCACCGGCGTCGAGCACCGCCCAGCACCGCCGGCGCCGGTACGTGGCCAGCCGCGCGGCGCGCATGGCGCGGACGGCGCGCATCCGGCAGGCGTTTCAAGTTTCAACCGAACTGCGGCCCATGGCGCAGCAACTGGCCCTGCTGCGCACGCCGGAGGCCTACGCGGGCGTGACCGATTATGCACACAAGCACACCGGCGAAGCCGCAGCGGCGGCGTATCTTGCGCTGGGCCACGCTTATCTGCTCGACCGGCGTTTTGCTGAGGCCGAAGCCAGCCTGGAGCAGGCGCGGCGCTCGGGAGAAGAGCTGGCCGACTACGCGGATTTTCTGGGCGCGGAGGCGAACCACCAGGGCGGCAACGAGGCGGCAGCGGAGAAACTGCTGAAGGGATTTGCCACGCGCTATCCCGACAGCATTTTCGTGGACCAGGCGCCGGAGCTGGAAGCCGAGGTTCTTCTCGCGCAGAACGATGCCGCCGGCGCGCGCGCGGCGCTCGAGGCCGGTGCGGATACCGATGCCGTGGACCGGGCCGGATATCAGCTGGCCGAAGGACAGGTGGACCTGGCGCTGGGGCAGCTGACGGCGGCGAACGCGGTCTTCAAGAAGCTGCTGCTGGAGCACCCGCTCACGGATGAGGCGCGGACCGCGCTGCTCAAGTTGCAGCAGACCGGCGCGGCATCGCAGTTTACCGTGGCCGACCTGCGCACACTGGGCGACGCCTACTACGATGCGGGCCGCTACAGCGAAGCCGAGGAGCAGTATCGCATTCTTGTGCACGCGCCGGAATTGGGCCCGGCCGACCGCGCCGGCTTTGCCGTGGCCGAGGCGGCGTGCCAGCTCAAGCTCAAGCACTTGACCACGGCGCAGGCCGAGGCGCTGCCCGATACCGACGACGAAAACGGCGCGCGGCGGCTGGACCTGCTGATGGAGCTGGCGCGCGACCGCGACGACGAGGCCGATCAGCAGCGCATCGTGGCGGAGATGGAGACGCGCTTCCCGCACAGCCCGTGGCTGGCCGAGGCGGTTTTTTCCGCCGGGAACATGTACCTGCTCAAGCGCGATTATCCCAAGGCCATTGAATATTACAGCTACCTGGCTGCGCATTTTCCCCAATCGAGAGATGCGGCGGCGGCGCACTGGCGCGCGGGCTGGCTGAATTACCGCCTGAGCAACTATGCTGAAGCGGCGCGGCTGTTCGACGAGCAGATCAAGCTCTACCCCTCGGCCGACGAGACCGTCTCCGCGCTTTACTGGCGCGGGCGTCTTTACGAGACGCAGGATCATTATCCGGCGCTGGCCGCAGCCAATTATCGCGCCATCATCCGCGCCTACCAGCATTACTTTTACGCGCAGATGGCGCGCGCGCGGCTGGCCGCGCTCGCCATTCCCGCAAGCGCAGACCGCTCGCAGGCGCCTCCGGCGGCAGGCAAGACGGAGCCGGCGGACGAGCCTGGGCCCGATCTGCAACTCGACCAGTTCCAGCCCGTGGCCGAGCCCAAGCTCGTGGACAGCTTTCCCGTGGACAGCCCGCACCTGGCCAAGGCCAAGCTGCTGGCCAACGCAGGACTGAACGAGTTCATCGCCGCCGAGATCAAGGCCGATCCCGACTCGGACTCGTGGAGCGCGCTGGCTGAAGCGCAGATCTACTCGAACTACGGCGAGACCTTCCGCGCCATTCACGCGCTCAAGCGGGCGCTGCCCTATGCGTCGACGGCGTCGATCGCTGCGATTCCGCTGGTCTACTGGCGCATTCTCTTTCCCGAGCCGTACTGGGACACCATCAAGGAAGAGTCGGCGCGGTACAACCTCAATCCGTATCTGGTCGCCTCGCTCATCCGCCAGGAGTCGGAGTTCAATCCCGCGGCCATTTCCTACGCCAACGCCTACGGGCTCATGCAGCTTCTTCCCGTGGTGGGCCGGCAGATGGCGCGCGAGCTGGGCATGGAGCACTTCCAGACCTTCCAGCTGCTCGATCCCGACACCAACATCAAGCTGGGCACGCGCTACCTGCGCCAGATGCTGGACAAATTCAACGGCGTGGAGGAGTACGCACTGGCCGCGTACAACGCCGGCGATAATCGCGTGACCGATTGGGAAGCCGCGGGACCGTACAGCGGGATGGACGAGTTCGTGGAGTCGATTCCGTTCACGCAGACGCGCGAATACGTGGAAGCCATTCTGCGCAACGAGGAGACCTACAAGGCCATCGACGAATTTGACGCCGCCCATGAACGGACGGGACAACAGAAGGCGGGGCAGGACCGGGCGGGAATGGATGCATCCAAATGAATGCGAGGGGTAAATGCGAAGGAGGCGGGAGCGAAGACAGGCGCCCGAAAGCATGAACGGTAACCAGAAAGGATCACCGGTTCTACAACGAAGAAGGCGCAGGTACCCAGAAAGGGGAGTAACGCCGGATACTCCCTCGCGTCGATTCTCATTGACGGGCTCCGGCGCGTGCGGCAACACTGGGTTCCAACCTTCATAGCTGGACTCGAAAAAGGGCCATCGAAACTGCGGTTGTTTTGTTAGATAGAACAAAGCCGGCGCACGCGAGAGCCGGCAGCGGCATGACCATATCAATACCCATGGAGGGAAAGATGTCAGCCGATCTCGAATATCTGGAAGAATGGATCCCCGAAAGAATGGACCCCGGCACGGTTTTCCTCCTGGAAAACCAGGAGAAGCTTGGCCAGGCGCAGAACCCTTACGTAGCCGTGATGTCGTGCCCGCGGTGCGGCACGCTGGGGCTGATCACGCGGCGCCAGCTTTATTGCGGCGAAATGATGATCTGCGGCGGCGATGTGTGCACGGCCGAGTACCGGCTCGACGGCGACAATATTCAGTACCGAAAAGCGCAGTAAAGCAGCTGTCAGCTTTCAGCCATCAGCTGTCAGCTTGTTCCTGCTGCTCGCAATGCCAGGTGCCCCTGCTGAGGGAAACCCGGCGGCGCGCTTGAGCGGATTGCGGTCGAGCCGCGGTACGGGCTTTAAGCCTCAAGGTTTGGCCGATAGCCAAGTTCTGGGTATGTCTCCCTTCGATCAATCGAGGGGTGCCTCAGGTCTCGCTTTTGAGACCTGGGAGAGCACGAACATCAACGCCTTGGAATTTGAATTTCGAAACCGTCAGGCAACTGCCACCCGCGCCGCGCCGCCGTCCACTTCGACTCGATCTCCACAACCCCCAGGGCTCCGGCCGCGTAATGGCGATAACTCGACCACGCCCAGTCCTCCGGTCTCGTTACCAGGCCCCGCACCACCGGATTGCGATGCAGATACCGCAGCTTCTCCACGTGCTTCTCGCGTGTATGCACGTTGAAGTCATAGTACCGAGCCTGCCAGAAAGGCCGCTCGGCTCGTCGTCTGGCCACGGATAGCTTAAGCGCCTGAATAGCGCGTCCTAGCGAACCGATCCTCGGCTCAGAGACCAGTAGATGCACATGCTCGGGCATGACAACATATCCGGCGACGACTAACCGATACCGCTTGCGCACGCGCTCGAGCGCTTCCTCGAACAAGTCACGCGCAGCAGCCGCGCCAAGATAAGGTAGCCGGCCATATCAGCTGAAGGTGACAAAGTGAAATTCGCCTGACTGCTGAAATCGAACTAGGCCTTGCGGCATGCGCAACAGCTTACAGCAGCTCCCTCCCAGGTCTCAAAGTCGAGACCTGGGGCACCCACCTCTTTTTGCTGTGCTTGATTCACTGAGACCTTGGGAACACGCGCCCGTATCTATTGCTGCAGCTTGTAATCCCCGTTGGCGGTATGCGCGCCGGCCTGCGAAGGTGTGGGCAACTGGCTCTTGTCCCATCCGCCGCCGAGGGCCTGCACCAGCTCCACCGCTGACGTCATCTCGTCTACCTGCAGACCGTTCAGCGTCTCCTGGTTGGTGAGCAGCGTGGTTTGCGCCACCACCACGTCGACGTAGGGATCGACGCCGGTGTTGTAGCGCACCAACTCCAGGTTGAGATAATCCTGCGCATCTTTCACCGCCAGCTGCTGGCGGATGATCTGCTGGGAGTAGATGCGCGTGGCCGCGAGCTGGTCTTCCACCTGCTGGAAGGCGGTGAGCACCGACTGCCGGTAGGTGGCGAGGTCGGCGTTGTACTGCGCCTCATATTGATGAAGCTCGGCGCGGTAGAGGCCGCCGTCGAAGAGGATCTGCGAGGCCGCGGGGCCGATGGACCAGACACTGCTGGGCCAGTTGAATAGCTTGCTCAGCGTCGAGCTCTGGAGTCCGGCATCGGCGCTGATGGTCACCTGGGGAAAGAATGCGCCGTAGCCGATGCCGATGGTGGCGTTGGCCGCGGCCAGGGTGCGCTCGGCAGCGGCAATGTCAGGCCGGCGCTCCACCAGTTGCGAAGGCACGCCGGTGGGAATGGGCGGCGCGGTGTAGAGCATGGGCTTGACGGGAATGGAGAAGTCGGTGGGGTTCTTGCCGATGAGCGTGGCGATGGCGTGCTCGTATTGCGCGCGGAGCAGGCCCACGTTGACGGCTGACGCCTGCGCGGATTCGAGCGTGGTTTTGGCTTCGGCCACGGAGATGTAGTCGCCGATGCCGGTATCGTACTGCGCCTGGTTGTAGTCGAGGGATTTCTGATCGGCCACCACGGTGGCGTCGAGAATCTGCTGCAGCATGTCCTGGCCGCGAATCTCGAAGAAGGTTTCGGCCAGGGTAGCCTGCTCGGTGAGCTTTTCCACTTCCAGATCGGCCGCGCTCACCTGCGCGGAATACTGCGCCTCGCGCACCTCGTTGCGGATCTTGCCCCAGAAGTCGGGGGTCCAGGTGGCATCGATGGGAGCGTTCCAGACGGTGCTCGTCTTTCCGGTGTTGGCTTGCTGGGAATGCGCCAGGTTTCCTGAACTCTTCGACCAGTTATAGGAGGGCGCGAAGGTCAGCGTGGGCCAGTACTGCGAGCGCGCCTCGGCAATCTCAGCGCGCGCCGCCATGAAGTTTTGAAAGTACTCTTTGATGTTTTCGTTGTTGATGTTGAGCTGCTCCTCAAGCGCGTTCAGCTCCGGCTCGTTGAACACCTCCCACCAGTTGCCGCGCAGCATGGCGTCCTGCGGGCTGGCCACCTTCCAGCCGTCGGCGTCGTGAAAGTTGACCGTGGACTCCTTGTAGTTTTGCGCGGCGACGGTGGGCGGCACGGGCGGGTGATAGGGCGGGCCCACGCGGCAGCCGGAAACGAGGGCGAGCGCGGTTGCGCCGAATATGGCTAATGATCGGGGCGGAGCGCTCTCCCACCCTTTCGCCCAAATGCGGCGAAAGGATGGGACAACCGCGTCGATTGGTCTTGGGTTGGAGCGGGTTGAGGTTCGATTTCTGAACGCGGCCATAGCGGTTGTCCTTCGTTTACGACGCTGCTCCCTCGGCGGGTGCGGGAAATGCGGGTTCGATCCGGCGAAGCGCGCGCATGCGCATACGATCCATGAGCAGGTAGATCACCGGAGTGGTGTAGAGCGTGAGCAACTGGCTCAACAGCAGGCCGCCCACGATGGTGATGCCCAGGGGACGGCGCAGCTCGGAGCCGGTGCCGGTGCCGAAGGCCAGCGGCAAGGCGCCCATGATGGCCGACATGGTGGTCATCAGGATGGGGCGGAAGCGCAGCATGCAGGCCTCGAAGATGGAGTCGCGCGTGTTCTTGCCTTCCAGCCGCTCGGCCTGCAGCGCAAAGTCGATCATCATGATGGCGTTCTTCTTCACGATGCCGATGAGCAGGATGATGCCGATGATGGAGATCACGTTCAGGTCCATGTGGAACAGCATCAACGCCATCATGGCGCCCACGCTGGCCGAGGGCAGCGTGGAGATGATGGTGATGGGATGAACCAGGCTTTCATAGAGGATGCCGAGCACGATGAAAACCGCGAGCAGCGCGGTAATGACGAGATATTTTTCCGTGGCCAGCGAATCCTGGTAAGCCTGCGCGGTGCCGGCGAAAAAGCCGCGCACGGTGCCGGGCACGCCCAACTGCTGCTCCATCTCCGTCACTTCGCGCGTGGCGTCAGAGAGCGACATGCCGTTGGCCAGATTGAACGAGACCGTGACTGAAGGAAACAGTCCGGTGTGGTTGACCTGGAGCGGCGTGGTGCCGGTCTGCGACTTGATCGCGCTCATCAAGGGAGAGATGCTGTTAAGCCCGGCCGCGCCTGACGATCCACCGGTTGCGGTGTAGATGTTATTGAGTCCGGAGGGATCCTGCCAGTACTTGGGCGCCACTTCCATGACCACGTAATACTGGTTGAGCTGCGTGTAGATGACGGAGACCTCGGACTGGCCAAAAGCGGCGTAGAGCGAGCTGTCGAGCGACTGCGCGGTTTCTCCCAGGCGCGCCGCGGTGGTGCGGTCGTAGGTGAGCATCTCCTCCAGGCCGCTGTTCTGCTGGTCGGTGTTCACGTCCTGCAGGCCGGGCAGCTTCTCCATGTGCTCGAGCAGGATGGGTCCCCAGTGCGCCAGGTCGGCGATGTTGTCTGACTGGATGGTGTACTGATAGAGGGCCGCGGTCGAGTGCCCGCCGATGCGCAGGTCCTGCACCGGCTGCAGAAATGCCGAGGCCACCGGCAGGCGGTTCATGGGGCCGCGCAGCCGATTGATGACGTCTGTGGCCGAAGTCTGGCGCACCGGACACGTGGGCGACTCCTTGCACTGATGGCCCAGCGGCTTGAGCGCGACATAAATGAAGCCGCCGTTGCTGGCGCCATTGCCTCCGGTGTAGGCGTTGGCGTGGGCCACCGCGGGATCGGCCTTGATGATGCGCATGAGCTGCTGCACGCTGAAATTCATGAAGGGGAACGAGGCGTCCTGCGGGCCCTGCACCATGCCCATGATGGTGCCCGTATCCTGTGTGGGGAAAAAGCCTTTGGGAATGCGGTAAATGACGACGAAGTTCAGCCCCACGGTGAGGAAGAACACCAGCAGCATGAGAACCCAGTTGTCGAGCGCCCAGTCGAGCGAGTGGCGATAGGCCCAGAGCAGGCCGTTGAAGGTCTTCTCGCTGGCGCGGTAGAGGAAGTTGTGCTTGTCGTCCTCCTTGTGCGCCTTGAGCAGGTGCGCGCACATGGTGGGGGTGGTGGTGAGGGAGATGACCATGGAGACCACGATGGCCGCGGAAAGGGTGATGGCGAACTCGCGGAAGAGCCGGCCCACGATGCCGCCCATCATGAGGATGGGAATGAAGACGGCGATCAGCGACATGCTGATGGAGAAGACCGTGAACCCGATCTCCTGCGCGCCCTTGAGCGCGGCGGCGAAGGGTTCCATGCCGGATTCGAGATGGCGGGTGATGTTTTCCATGACCACGATGGCGTCGTCGACCACGAAGCCGGTGGCGATGGTGAGCGCCATGAGCGAAAGGTTGTCGATGGAGAAGTCGAGCAGGTACATGATGGCGCAGGTGCCGATGAGCGAGACGGGCACGGCCACGCTGGGAATGAGCGTGGCGCGCGGGCTGCGCAGGAAAAGGAAAACCACCAGAACCACCAGGCAGACGGAGCCGACGAGCGTGCGCTCGACGGTGTCGACCGAGGCCTTGATGGTGGTGGTGCGGTCAAGCACCTTGATCATGTTGATGCCCTGCGGCAGCACCGCCTGAAGAAAGGGCAGGGAATCGTCAATGCGCTGGTTGGTCTGAATGATGTTGGCGCCGGGCTGGCGGAAGATGATCACGAAGACGGCGCGCTTCCCGTCCATGTAGCCCGCGGTGCGAATGTTCTGCGTCGAGTCCACTACGTCGGCCACGTCTTCCAGGCGCACGGCGGCGCCGTTGTGGTAGCCCACGATGAGCGGCTGGTACTCCGCAGCCTGCGAGATTTGGTCGTTGGTGAGGATGTCTTCGGTGACGCCGTTATTGGAGAGCTGGCCGCGCGGCGAGTGCGAGTTCTGCAGGCTGAGGATGGACTGCACAGTGCCCAGCGTGAGGCCGAAGCTCTCGAGCTTGGTGGGATCCACTTCCACGCGCACCGAAGGCGTGGCGCCGCCGCCCGCGAACACCTGCCCGACGCCCTCAATCTGCGAGAGCCTTTGCTCCAGGATGGTGGAGGCAAGGTCGTAGATCTTGGTCACGTCGTACTTGTCCGAGGTGAGTCCCAGGATCATGATGGGCGCGTCGGCGGGGTTCACCTTGCGGTAGGAGGGGTTCGAAGGCAGATTGGCAGGCAGATAGGTGCGTGCGGCGTTGATGGCCGCCTGCACGTCGCGCGCCGCGCCTTCAATGTTGCGGCTGAGGTCGAACTGCATGGTGACATTGGTGGAACCCAGCGAGCTCGACGAAGTCATCTCGGTGATGCCGGCGATATGGCTGAACTGGCGCTCGAGCGGGGTGGCCACGCTGGCGGCCATGATCTGCGCGCTGGCGCCGGGCAGGCTGGCGCTCACGCTGATGGTGGGGTAGTCCACCTGCGGCAGCGGGGCCACGGGAAGCACCATGAAGGCGATGGCGCCGGCAATGGCCACGGCCACGGTGAGCAGCGTGGTGCCCACCGGCCGCCGGATGAATGGCGAGGAAAGGCTCATGCCGGCTCCGCACCCGGCTGCGCCCCAGGATTCGATCTTGACTCGCTCTTCGGCCTCTCCGAGAGCTTGCGCCCGGTTACGCGCTGACCCAGACGGTCAAAGAAAACGTAGATGACGGGGGTGGTGTAGAGGGTGAGCACCTGGCTGAGCAGCAGGCCGCCCACCATGGCGATGCCCAGCGGACGGCGCAGCTCCGAGCCCAGGCCGGTGCCCGCGGCCAGGGGAATGCCGCCCAGCAGCGCGGCCATGGTGGTCATCATGATGGGGCGGAAGCGCAGAAGGCTGGCCTCGAAGATGGCCTCAGTGGCGTCTTTGCCGTGCTCGCGCTCGGCTTCGAGAGCGAAGTCGACGATCATGATGCCGTTCTTCTTCACGATGCCGATGAGCAGAATGATGCCGATGATGGCCACCACGCTCAGGTCCTGGCGGAAGAGCATGAGCGCCAGCAGCGCGCCCACGCCGGCCGAGGGCAGGGTGGAAAGAATCGTGACCGGGTGGATGAAGCTCTCGTAGAGAACCCCGAGAACGATATAAACCGTGACCAGTGCCGCGAGGATGAGCAGCGCTTCGTTGGAAAGCGAGTTGTGAAAGGAGGCCGCGGTGCCCTGGAAATCGGATTGCAGGCTGGCGGGGAAGTGGAGGTTCTGGGCCACTTTTTCGATGTCGTCGATGGCCGTTCCCAGCGAGGCGCGGGGACCCAGGTTGAAGCTGACGGTGACCGACGGGAACTGACCCTGGTGGTTGATGGAAAGCGCCTCAGTGGTCGGCGTGGCGTGGGTGAAGGCCGAGAGGGGGATGGCATTGGCGCCCACCGAGGAGGTCGCCGTATTCGGCGTGGTGCCCGCCGCGGTGCCGGCGGTGGGCGAGGAACTCGAGGCGCTGCCGGTTCCGGCCAGCACCGTGGCCGGCGGAGTGAGAACTGCCGACGAGGGCGTGTACTTGGTGGAAGTGGTGAGTGCGTTGGAGCCGGCCGACGCCGAGGCCGACGAGGAATAAGAGGTGGCCGCGCTTGCCCCGGATGCGCCCGACGAGGCGCTGGACTGGATGTAAAGATCGCCCAGGTCGGCTGGATTCTGCTGCCACTGCGGCGAGGTCTCAAGCACCACGTGATACTGGTTGAGCTGCGTGTACAGGGTGTTGATGAGGCGCTGGCCGTAGGCGTCGTAGAGAGTGTTGTCGATGGTGGTGGGCGCAATGCCCAGCCGCGAGGCGGTGACGCGATCGATGGCGAGCTGAATGGCGCGCGCTCCGGTCTGCTGGTCGGTGGCCACGTCCTCAAGCTCGGGCAGTTTTTTCAGCTGGGTTACGAATCTGTTCGTCCATTGGTTCAGCTCGTCGGTATCAGGATCCTCGAGGGTGTACTGATACTGCGTGCGGGTCACACGGTCGTCCACGGTGATGTCCTGCACCGGCTGCATGTAAAGATGAACGCCCTGCACCTGCTTGAGATTGTTCTGCAGCCGACGGATCACGTCGGAGGCGTTGATGCGCTGACTGATGGGCCTGAGGTTGATGGAGATGCGGCCGCTGTTGAGCGTGGTGTTGATGCCGTCGACGCCGATGAACGAGGAAAGGCTCTCGACGGCGGGATCCTGGAGGATGATGCGCGCCAGCTCCTTCTGCTTTTCCGCCATGCCGTCGAAGGAAATGGATTGATTGGCCTGGGAGATGCCCTGGATCACGCCCGTATCCTGCACCGGGAAGAAGCCCTTGGGAATGACGATATAGAGAACGATGGTGAGCACCAGCGTGGCCGCGGCGATGAGCAGGGTGATGGTCTGGTAGCGGAGCACCACGCGCAGGGTGCGGCCGTAGAAGGCGATCATGCGGTCGAATACACCCTCCGACCAGCGGTAGAAGTGGGATTGCCTCTCCTCCGCATCGTGGTGGAGGATGCGCGAGCACATCATGGGCGTGAGCGTGAGCGAGACCACCGCGGAGATGACGATGGTGACCGCCAGCGTGACCGCGAACTCGCGGAAGAGACGGCCCACCACGTCGCCCATGAAGAGCAGGGGGATGAGCACGGCGATGAGAGACACCGTCAGCGAAACGATGGTGAAGCCGATCTGCTCGGCGCCGGTGAGCGCGGCGTCGAGCGGCGACATGCCTTCCTCGAGAAAGCGGCTGATGTTCTCGATCATCACGATGGCGTCGTCGACCACGAAGCCGGTGGAGATGGTGAGCGCCATCAGGGAAAGGTTGTCGAGCGAGTAGCCGAGCAGATACATCACGGCGAAAGTGCCGACGAGGGAAAGCGGCACGGCGACGAACGGGATGATGGTGGCGCGCAGGCTGCGCAGGAAGAGAAAGATCACCAGAATGACCAGGCCGATGGTGAGCCCCAGCTCGAATTCCACGTCGTGCACGGAGGCCTGGATGCTGGTGGTCATGTCGGTGAGCTTGGTGACCTGGATGCCCGCCGGGAGATTGGCTTCAAGCTGCGGCAGCACCTGCTCGATGGAGTTGACCACGGTGATGGTGTTGGCCCCGGGCTGGCGCTGGATGTTGAGGATGACGGCAGGGGTGAACCCTGGCGGCTGGTTGCCGTTGGTCATGCCCATCCATGCAGCTTCCTTGGTGTTTTCCACGCCGTTGATCACGTTGGCCACGTCTTTGACGAATATGGGCGCGCCGTTCACGTAGGCAACCACCACGTTCTGGTACTGGCCGGCATCGGTGATCTGGTCGTTGGAGTCGATCTGGTAATCCTGGCGCGGCCCGTCGAAGTTGCCCTTGGCGGCGTTGACGCTGGCCTCGGTGAGCGCGGTGCGCACGTCCTCAAGGTTGAGGCCGTACGAAGAGAGCTGGACGGGGTTCACCTGGATGCGGACCGCCGGCTTCTGGCCGCCGTCGATGGTCACCAGGCCCACGCCGGCAAGCTGCGAGAGACGGGGCGCCAGGCGCGTGTCGACATCATCCTCAACGGTGGAAAGAGGAATGCTGTCGGAAGTGATGGCGAGCGTAAGCACGGGCGCGTCGGCGGGATTGGTCTTGCTGTAGATGGGCGGCTCAGGCAGGTCGGAGGGCAAGAAGGTCTGCCCCGCGTTGATGGCCGACTGCACTTCCTCCTCGGCCACGTCGAGCCCGAGCGAGAGATCGAACTGCAGCACGATGACGGAAACGCCGCCGGCGCTGGTCGAGGTCATCTGGCTCAGGCCCTGCATCTCGCCGAACTGCCGCTCAAGCGGCGCGGTAATGGTGGTGGCGGTCACGTCGGGGCTGGCGCCGGGATAAAACGTAAGCACCTGGATGGTGGGGTAATCGACTTCAGGCAGCGCCGAGACCGGCAACTGCGTGTAGGCGACGATGCCCACCAGCAGGATGGCGGCCATGAGCAGCGACGTGGCCACCGGCCGCAGAATGAAGGGGCGCGACGGACTCATGGAGCTTCATCCTCGGTGTTATCGCTCGAGGGCAGCGCCACGTTCGAATGGAGGACGGGAGACTTGTCCACCAGCTTCTGGAAACTGCTGTTGGCCACCACCATGCCGGGGTCGATGCCCGTGACCGCAGTGTCGCCTTTATCGGAGATTCCCGACTTCACGTTGGTCATAACCGCAACCGCTTTGCCTTTGACGTTGGGATTCTGGATGACGTAAACAAAGTCGGTGCTGCCGTTGTGCTGGATGGCGGAAGAAGGAACCAGAGTGAGGTTGTCGATGGTTTTCACCAGCAGGCGCGTGTTGACGAACTGGTTGGGAAAGAGCATGCCCTTCGCGTTGGCGAACTGCGCGCGCAGCTTCACCGTGCCGGTGGTGGTGTCAATCAGGCTGTCGACAGCCAGCAGTTTGCCGGTGTCGAGCTGGGTCTGCTGGTTGCGGTCATACGCGTCCACGGTGAGCGCCTTGCCGCCGTGCATCTGCTCGAGCACCTCAGGCAGGCTGTCTTCAGGCACGGTAAAGATCACGGTGATGGGCGTAGTTTGCGCCACCACGGCCAGAGCCGTGGTGGAGTTGGCCGTGACCACGTTGCCGGGATCGACGACGCGCAGGCCCACGCGGCCGTCGATGGGCGAAGCGATGTGGCAAAAGCCCACCTGCACCTGGTCGTACTGCACCGTGCCCTCGTCGTTGGTGACTGTGCCCTGATCCTGCAGCGCCAGTTTTTCCTGGTCTTCGAGGGTCTGGCGGGGGATGGCGTTCTTGGCCCACGCGTCCTGGTAGCGCTTCAGGTCCATCTGCGCCTCAGCCAGAAGGTTCTGGTCGCGCTCCAGCGCTCCCTGCGCCTCCTCGAGCTGCGCCTCGTAGGGGCGCGGATCGATGTCGATCAGCGGATCGCCTTTCTTCACGTACTGGCCTTCGCGGAAATGGACCGCGGTCACCAGGCCGGTGACCTCGGGCGTGATCATGTCGGTATAGACAGGTGTCACGGTGCCGATGGCGTCAAGGTAAATGCCCAGGCTGCCCTTTGTGGCCGTGGCGTAAGTGACGGGCACCGGTCCGGTCACGGCGTTGCGGCGGCCTCCGCGGCCACCGCCCGCCATAGCCTGCTGGCTCTGCACATGCTGATGGATTACCCAATAAAACAGGCCGCCGAATGCGAGCAGGATGACCGCCCACACCCACCAGTGGCGGCGTCTTTTCTTGCTTCGATGGATATCGAACGAAGGCGACTCATACGAGAGCGAAGATTGGTCCATATTCTTCTCTTCTGTGTCCAGTCGTGGACCTCAGTTTGGTTGAAGCCTTTTTTCATCTTTGAAATCAGAGCGGGCGGATGCGGTCCGAAAGCTCGATCGCCATGCGGTAAACGCGCCCGGATGAACTCCGCGGCCACCATGTCCGGGACTCAGGCGCAACTCGACTCAAGCGAAAACCCACACTCCCATCGCGAGCCGCGGCGTCTACCACGATTCCTGGGCAGCTATATCCTTCACTCAGGACCGATAGAGTGGACGCGCACGTAGTTTCATTGACGCTCAAGCCAATTCAATAGTTGCAAAATCGGCCTTTCGGCGGCAAGTTTGGGTGAAAACCGGAGGGGGCCGCGGCGGACGCGATGCGCCACCGAACAGTGTCGACCAAAGACGTGCCAAATCAGCTATTTGGGGCAATTCACTTCAGGCTGCGCTTGAATTCATCTGCCGGTCCGCTTGCTGCGCGGCGCATGCGCAGTTTACGGGCTGAATCAAAACCAGGGATGCCGTGTACCGAATCTGTAACCTCAAGTCGGCGCGGCCGCCCCGGGTTTTGCCGCAGCGGCCTCATTGCGGGACAGAGCGCCGCACCGGATTGGCTTGTTTCTGCCCGCGCCTGACAACGCGCGCGGCCACAAACACAGCCACGCCAGCGCCCACGAGCACCGCCGTTAACCCGAGAATCTTCACCACCGCCAGCACCGGATGCGGATCGTCTCCGGCGGGGATGGTGGAGAGCACCACCGTGGCCACTGTGCTTGCCAGGCCCATCGCCGCCAGCGCAATCGCCGCCGGCCGGCCGCCGGGGATGCGCAGAGCGCCCGCCTCCATGGGCCGATTCTGCACCCGGATCAGCGCGCTGAAGACAAAAAAATAAGGAAGGAACGTGGTCAGCCCGGCCATGCCCACCAGCACGTCATAGGCGCCGCGGACATTGGTTCCCGCCTGGCCCAGCAGCGCCATCCCGATGCCCGCGGCCCCGTACACGCCGATGGCAACCCACGGCGTTCGGAAGCGCGGATGAATCCGGCCGAAGACCGGCGGCAGGTAATTGTGGATGCCGGCCACAAACGGCAGGCGCGAGGTGGACGAAAGAAAAGCCGCCGCACTGCCCACGCCGTTCAGGCTTACCAGCAGCGCCATGGGCGCAAGCAGACTCGCGAGGCCGAGATGCGCGCTCAGCGTCCGCACCCCGTTCAACAAACCTTCCGGCCCGCTCATGGCGCTGGCCGGCACGGCTACCAGCAAGGCCGCGGTTCCGGCAACGTAGCCGATCGCCATTACGCTGCCGCCGGCGAGGATCGCCCAGGGAATGGTCCGGCGCGGGTTGCGAATCTCGTCGCCCATCGCCGAACCGGACTCGAGCCCCGCGAAGGCGAAGAAGACTCCCGACCAGAAGATGGCGTTCTTCATCGACCAGTGCGGAGTCATGGCGGCGGCGGAAAGATGCACCGCCGATCCGAAGCGCGCGTAGGCCATCGCACCCAGGCCGATCACCACGATGAGCGGCAGAATACTGCCGAGCGAACTGACGTTATTGAGCCACTTGCCCGCGTCTACGCCCATGATATTGAGCAGCGTGATGATCGCCAGCCATCCGGCGGAGAAAAGCATGAAGTAGCCGGTGCTTGCGGCGAGGCTCTGCGCGTTCTTGCCGAAGGCGAACAGCGTGGATGCCGCGGCGAAGTAGAGCACCGCCGAGAAATACGGCAGGTTGCTCATCCAGTAGGTCCACGCGGTGATGAAGCCGGCAAACTCGCCGAAGGCCTGCTCCGCCCAAATGTACATACCGCCTTCCTGCGGATAGCGCGAGGAGAGCTCCATGACGGTTGCGGCCAGGGGCAGGAAAAAGCCAATGAGCGCCGCCAGCCAGATGAGGAGAACGCTCGGCCCGGCTGCGGCCGCGGTGGCGATCCAGCGGATGCTCAAGCCGCTGACGATATAAAACAGCGCCAGATCGCGAAACCCGAGGCTGCGCTTGAGGGTTGCCGGGGAAGACATTTAGGCGCGAGCATAGCAGAGCCGCCCCAGCCGGGGAAGCCGGGCTCTCCAACTCGGGTTCCCTCCGGCGGGAGGGTGAATCTTGCTACCGTCTGAGCAATGAATTCTGGATCAGGCGAGGCTGGGAGCTCTGTGGGGAATTCAGACTCTTCCAGTTGGTCAGAATCGGCCAGGACGAGCTGCCGTCCACGGCAATTGCGGTGGCCAACCACGAGATTTCCTGCTTTCCCGAGTCCGCTCGAGTGACCGAGTACACATTGGCCCACGACAACGTCACAACATGACCGGAGATCGTATGAATCGTCACTGCCGCGAAGGATTGACCCTGGCGAGCAGACGCCAACGCAGAAAATTGCGGAGACAGAAAGTCCGAATTTCGCGTGAGCGTGAAGTAAAAGTCTTGCTTTGTCGTGGGTGTTTCTAACGACTGGTTGATTCCTGTTAGTTCTGTGTTCCCGAATCTCCCTGCACCGGAAACCACTCCTGATAGATCGGTCACCGTCTCGATTGTTTGTTTGATGGAAGGGGAACCTGGAGTCTTCATCGGGCTCTCTCCTCTCCGCAACATTGCGGGGCCCCGGAGTTATGCATCAAGGTACACCAGCGTGATATGGCACGCAACTGCGAAAAAACTACGCAGGGATACACGGGCGGTTGCGTTTTCCGGGGCGTGCTCTGAGCAAATTCGAAGGGTACCGGCCTGGGGACCTGGGAATGCGCCCCTTTCAACCAGCCGACAAACAGCTGATAGCTGAGAGCCGACAGCTACAAGCTAGAAGCTAAAGGCTGTCTTTCAGCACCGCCATCGCCGCGTTGCGTCCATTGATGCCGATCACGCTGCCGCCGGGATGGGTGCACGCGCCGCAGAGATAGATGCCCGGCATGGGCGTGCGCGGCGCGAGCCGGTTGGCCCACATATAGGGCGGCAGGCACTCGCCCTGGAAGATGTGCCCGCCGCTGAGGCCCACTTTCTCTTCGATATCCGGGGGCCCAAGCACCTGGCAGTCGATCACGGCATCGGGAATGTTGGAGCAGAAGCGCGCCAGGGACTTCAACGCCAGTGCGCGAACCTCTTCGCGCCGCGCGTCCCACGTGCCCCGCGCAAACTTGTATGGCACGTACTGCGCAAAGACGCTCATGGCGTGCGTGCCCGCGGGCGCCACGCTCGCGTCGTGGACACTTTGGAAATAGAGCTCGCACCAGAGGTGATCGGGCAGTTCGCCGCGGCGCGCGGCGGCGTAGCCGGCATTCCATTCTTCTTTGGTCAGCGGCGTGTTGATCTGCCCGTAGTGGTGCGGCTCATTCGCGCCGGGCCGCGCGGTGAAATTGGGCAGCGCGCGCAGATGCACGTTGAGCTTTAGCGTGCAGCCCTCGATGGGCACGCGCTCGACTTTTTCGCGCCAGCCGGTGTCCGCTGCGTCGCCGAGCATCATGAGCGTTCGCCGAGGGTCGGCATTGGAAACCACGACACGCGCTGCGATGCGCTCGCCGCCTTCGAGTTGCACTTCCGCGGGATGCGGGCCTTCGCCCGGCTGAATCCGCGCGACCGGAACCCCGCAAGCCACCACAGCGCCGGCCTCGCGCGCGGCATCGCAGAAATAAAAACTCACCATGCCCATGCCGCCGCGCACGTAGCCCCACATGTCGGGCATGCCGCCCAGGCGCCCCGAAGCATGATGGAAACGGATCGAGGCCGTGCCCGCGTCGAACGGACTGGCGTTGGTGCCGATCACGCCCTGGCCGAGATACGCGATCTGCAGGCGCTCGTCGCTCAGGTAGCGCGCGACGAACTCGGCCATCGACCACTCGAAGAGCAGCGCCCGCGCCTCGTCGTCGCCGCCGATGCGTTCTTCGAGCTGGTCGCGCGTGGGCGCTTCGCCGATCCATAAATCGCGGGGGAGATCGCGTTCGCCTGCCGGTCGAATCGCATCGCGCAGGCGGCGGATCACGTCGCTCATGGCGCGCCAGCCGTCGACGTCGCGCGGAGATAGGGCGCGAATCTCCGCAGCGCAGCGTTCGGCGTCATCCCAGAGCTGCACGCTGGTGCCGTCGAGAAAGGGAACAAACATCCCATTCACCGCCGGTGTCCAATGGAAACCGCGCCTCGGGAGCTCGAGCTCTTCCACGACCAGCGGATGCAGCAGGCCGGCAAGATAGGCGCAGGGCGACATCTTGACGCCGGGGAACGGCTCTTCCAGCGTGCACGCGCCGCCCACGCGCCTGCGGCTCTCGAGCACCAGCACGCGCTTGCCCGCGCGCGCCAGATACGCGGCGCAGGCGAGGCCGTTGTGGCCCGCGCCCACGACGATCGCGTCCCAGCGCTTCGCAGCCAGTTCGCGCACCGGCGCCGGCAGGCCGACTTCACCCAGCACGGCTGCGGTCGGAGATCCCATTCAATTTACTGTACGCGGATGGTCGTGCTCGCGAGGACGTCCGCCGACGAATCCCCGATCCTCACCTGCACCGGCTCCGCTTCCACGCGCCAGCCGGGCAGTTTCTCGTCCCACCACCCCAGCGCCGAGGCCTTGAGCGGAAGCTCGACAGTCTTGGTTTCGCCGGGTGCGAGGCTCACGCGCTTGAAACCCTTGAGCGCCTCGTTCGGTTCCTCGACCTTTGTTCCCATGTGGTGCACGTACATCTCGACCACAGCGTCGCCCGCGCGGCTGCCGGTGTTGGTCACGTCCACGCTCACAGTGACGGCGCCGTCTTTTTTGAGCGTGGACGCGCTGGTGCGCAGGTCGGCGAACTTGAACGTGGTGTAGCTCAGGCCGAAACCGAAAGGATAAAGCGGCTCGCCCTTGAAGTACATGTAGGTCTTGCCGTCGCGGATGTTGTAATCCATCATGGGCGGCAACTGGTCGAGGGATTTCGGCCAGGTCTCGACGAGATGGCCGCCGGGATCGTAGTCGCCGAAGAGGACCGCGGCCAGTGCCGCGCCTTCGTCCTGCGAGCTGTGCGCCATGTGCAGAATGGCGGGCGCGTGCTCCTCGCTCCAGTTGATGGCGAAAGGAAAGCTCGAAACGAGAATCACAATGACTTTTTGATTCACCGCGTAGACCTGCTTCACCAGCTGCTCCTCGGCCAGGTCAATGCTCTCGCGGTCACGTCCTTCGCGGCCGTCGCTGGGCACGGTGCAGGCCAGCGTCCCTCCGCCGTCGATGGTGTGGTACCAGTCGTGCGCCATGTCCGGCCCGCAGGTGGGATCGTTGCCGATCACCACCACGGCGACGTCGGAGTTCTTGGCCGCGAGCACGGCCGCGTTGCCCAGTTCGCTCTCGGCGTAGTTCACTTTCACGTTCGCGCCCACCGCGGCCTGGATGCCCGCGAGCGGCGTCACCGTGTACGGCGGCGTGCCTCCGTACCAGTCCCAATGGACTTGGTCGGCGAGCGGCCCGATGACGGCGATGGAATGAATCGCGTTCCTGTCGAGCGGCAACAGGTTTCCTTCGTTCTTGAGCAGAACCACGGACTCGAGCGCCATCTTCTTCGAAATGTCGCGATCGCGGCCGGTGTTCCAGGGCTCAGGCGAATCCTTGATCTTGGTGTACCGCACCATGTCCGCCGGGTCGAGCAGGCCGAGCTTGATGGCAATGCGGAACTTGGGCCGCAGCAGCGCGTCGATCTCCGCTTCGCTCACTTCGCCGTCCTTCACCGCCGCCGTGGTCTCGTCCAGATAGCGGTCGAGGAACTGGTTGATGCCGTTTTTCAGGCATGCGACCACCGCGGCCTTCTGGTCGGGGAAGAGATGGCGCGGATCGACCAGCTCGTGCACCGCGCCGCCATCGCTCGAGAACACTTCGACGCCCCATTGATCGCGCAGAATGCTCTGGAGGATGGGATTGATGGCCATGGGCGTGCCGTTCCACCCGTTGTAAGAAGCCATCACCGCCTTCGCGCCGCCCTCCTGGAAAGCCATGCGGAAGGGAACCGAGTAGTACTCCCAGAAGAGGCGCTGGTCGAAGTTCGAAGAAGAGCTGTCGCGATGATCCTCGTTGCTGTTGGCAAGGAAGTGCTTGAGCAGCGGCGAAGCCTGCCAGTATTTGGGATCGTCGCCCTCGAGCCCGCGCGCAAAGGCAGTGGTCATAGTCCCGTTGAAGAACGGGTCTTCGCCGTACACCTCCTCGCTGCGGCCCCAGCGCGGATCGCGCGCCAGATCCGACTGCGGACCCCAGAGCATGAGAATCTTGCGGTCGTACTTCGCGGTCTGCGAAATGAAGCGCGCCTCGTAGCCCTCCACGCCGCCGGCCGCGCGCACCAGATCGGGATCCCAGGATTCGCCCATCCCCTTGGGCTGCGGAAACTGCGTGGTGGTGATGGGCTCGCGGTTGCCGCGCTTCTGGCGCTGCACCACGCCGTGAATGCCTTCGGAGCTGCCGATGTTGGGTACGCCCAGCCGCGGCACGCCGGTGTCTGTGCCCAGGCAGTGAATCTTTTCGTCAACGGTCATGAGCGAGAGCAGATTGTCGATGCGCTTCTCCACCGGCTGCGTGGGATCGCTGAAGGGATACGGCGGCTGCTGCGCGCGGGCTGCGGCAAGCGAAAGGAACACGAGGCAGGAGGCTGCGGAAAGGGAATTTTTCATGACAATCAGAACCGGCGCGGAGACAGCATGCGCCAAAACCCCCACAGGCTATCACGCAGAGCTTGCGCGCACCGGAGACGCCGGCCACGACCCGAGCTGGGCCTCGCGGAAGCCGCCCCGCACTCATTTCCTGAGGGGAAGCGCAGAGCGCCGCAGCCCATCTAAAGGATTTAGCGAATTATTCATAAAAATCAATATTTTCTCTTGTAATAATTAAGAATATCAATTACAGTTCTTACTGAGATGAACAAACAGGAGATCGCCAGATGACCGAGGAAGCCAAAAAGCGGGCCGCCGACTGGAAGGACCTGCTGCGCTTGGCGGAGGGGTCCGGCCTGGTGGTGGAGCGGGTGCGGATACCGGAGAGGAATCTGACCGTTGAGGGGGAGTTCCTCCTGCCCGAGCTGGCGCGGCTGAGCCTGGAGGACCAGGTTTTCATCGTGGCCTTCGTCCGCTCCCACGGGTCCATCAAGGAGATGGAGCAGACATTCGGCGTGAGCTACCCCACGATCAAATCGCGTCTCAACCGCATCTCCAGCCAGCTTGAGTTTGTCGAGACCAACCCCTCGCCTTCGCGCACAGAAATCCTGGACCGGCTGAGGAGCGGGGAGATTGAAGCCGAAGAGGCTATCCGCGCGCTGGAGGCGCTCAAATGATTCCCAGCATCGCACTTCTGCGCATTGAAAACCAGTGCTGGCACAGCCCGAATCTCTGGGTTCCGCTCTTCCTGTTGTGGATCCCGGCGCTGCTGCTCTTGCCGCTGCTGGTTCTGGTTTTGGCAGGCCTGTCGCTCGCGGGCGGCGTCAGCCCGTGGCGGGCTCTCGGCGGCCTTTGGGACATCGTCTCCAGCCTGCCGGGAACGCACGTGCATGTCCGCGCCGAGGGCAACACTGTGCGGGTGCGGATTTTGTGAGCGCTCAAGGAGAAAGTTCAATCGGGCAACATCAATCGACCAACTTTTATCGGCAAGGAGAGAAAACATGAACGAGAACAGGCGTCAGATTCTGGAGATGCTCGCCGCGGGCAAGATCACCACCGACGAGGCCGAACGCTTACTTGCAGCCATCGAGCCGGAGACCGCGACCGCGGGCGGATTCAAGGGCACAGGGGGCGGCGGCGGAGATGCCAAGGCAGGCTCGGCGAAGACGCGCGCAAAATACCTGCGCGTGCTGGTGGAAGCCGACGAGGCGACGACCGGCATGAAAGGTCCCACCACGGTGAACGTGCGCGTGCCCATGCAACTGCTGCGGGCAGGCGTGCGCCTGGCGAGCCTCATCCCCGCGCAGGCCCACGAGCATCTTGACGAGGCGCTCAGCCAGCACGGTGTTCCGCTCACCCTTTCGCAGATCAAGCCCGAGAATCTGGAGGAACTGATCGATCACCTGGAGGACTTGACCGTGGACGTGGACGGCAAAGAGGGAAACGCAACCAAGGTCCGCGTCTTCTGCGAGTGAGGCGGGCGGTAGGGAGCAGGGAGCAGGGAGTAGGGAGTAGGGAATAGGGAACAGGGAACAGGGAACAGGGAACAGCAAAGCCGTACCCGCTCGTGTTTTTCTACTCCCTACTCCCTACTCCCTATTCCCTACTCCCTATTCCCTATTCCCTATTCCCTATTCCCTGTTCCCTGTCTTTACGCCCGGGCGCGCAGCGGCTTCTGCATGGGGACTACCTGGACGGTAACGTCGCGCACCTCGGCCAGGAAGCGGTTGAGCACGGAGCCGCGCAACAAGATGTCCCAGCGCGAGCGCACCGATTGGCCGAAGACCACGTGAGAGATGTTCTCCTGCTGGGCGAAGCGGATGAGCGCGTCAGAGACATTGCGATCGACCAGCGAGACCACCTTCGCGCCCAGACTTTTGGCCATGCGCTGGTACTCCTCCAGGCGATGATAGGCTTCGGGGTCGCCGTGGCCCTTGTCGTCGGGCTTGGTCACGTAGACGGCGTACCAGTTGGTGGCCAGGCGGCCGGCGATGCGCGCGCCCACGCGCAGCAGGCGCTCCGTGCCGGGGCGCGTGCTCAGGCAGACCATCACTTTTTCCGGGATGGGCGCCTGCTCCAGGCCCTGCGTGCGCCGATACTCCGAGGCGCGGGCGCTCACCTGCTCGGCCGTGGTGCGCAGCGCCAGCTCACGCAGCATGTTCAGATTGCCCTTGCGGAAAAAGTTGGCCAGCGACTGCTCCACTTTTTCGGGCGCATAGATCTTGCCCTGTTTGAGGCGCGAGCGCAGCTCGTCCACGGTGAGGTCCACGTTCACCACTTCGTCGGCGCGCTTTAGAAAGCTGTCGGGCACAGTCTCGCGGATGGTGGTGTTGGCCGAGCGGCTCACGGCGTCGTTCAGCGTCTCCAGGTGCTGGATATTCACCGCGGTCATCACGTTGATGCCCGCGTCGAGCAGCTCCAGCACGTCTTCGTAGCGCTTGCGGTTCTTGCTGCCGGGCACGTTGGTGTGCGCCAGCTCGTCCACCACCACGGTGCCGGGATGGCGGGCGAGGATGGCGTCCACGTCCATCTCTTTGAGGTTGACGCCGCGGTAGGGAATGACTTTGAGGGGAATCTGTTCCAGGTCGCGGATGCGCGCCTCGGTCTCCTGCCGTCCGTGCGATTCCACCAGGCCAAGGACCACGTCCACGTTCTGCTGGTGGCGCATGAGGTAGGCATCGTCGAGCATGTGGTAGGTTTTGCCCACGCCGGGCGCTGCGCCCAGGTAGATGCGCAGTTTCGCCGGCTCCGGTTTGGTTTCGAGCTGCAACTCAGCCATCGTGCTACCCCGCCTCCACCGGGTGCCGGACTTCTTCGACAGCGGCGACGGGGAGGGTGAAACGGAAGGTGGTGCCGTGGCCGAGCCGGCTTTCCACAGCGATCTGGCCGCCGAGCGACTCCACCAGACGGCGAACCAGCGCCAGCCCCAGCCCCGTGCCTTTTTCCGAGAACGGATTCAGGCGGTCGAAGATGCGGCTCAGGCGGTCGGCTTCAATGCCGCGGCCGGTGTCGCGCACGGTGAACTGCACATGGTTCTTCATCTCCTCGGCGCTCAAAAAAATCTCGCCGTCCGCCGGCGTGTAGCGCAGCGCGTTGCCCAGAAGGTTGTCGAGAATGGAGCGCAGCGCGCGCCGGTCGGCCTTCACCGGCGTCAGATCCGCGTAGGCGTTCACTTCCAGGTGAATGTGTTTGCCGGCAGCCTCTTCGCAATAGCGGTCGCGCGCCTCAGTGAGCGCCTGCGCGGGGCGGAGGCGCTCGAGCTTGAGCTCGCGCTTGCCGGTGTCGAGCTCGGCCACTTCGATCAGGTCGTTCATCAGGTCGTTCAACTGCTCGGCATCGTTGTTGGCCTTGGACATCAGCTCGGTCTGCAGCGGGGAGAGCTCGCCGCCGTAGCCCTGGCTCAGCGCGTAAAGGCCGCGCCGCAACTGCAGCAGCGGGTCGCGCAGCTTGCGGCTGGCCACGGCGATGAACTGCGTCTTGAAGCGGTCCGTGTCCTGGAGCGTGGTCACGTCTTCGAGCGTGGTCACGGTGCCCAGCAGGCGGCCTTCGGAGTCGCGCATGGGCGTGGTGCGCAGCCGGTAGCTGCGCTCCTTTTTGCCGATGCGCGTGGGCAGAAGCGCGGCCTCGTCCTCGGCGGCCACCGGCTTCTGCATGGAGACGGCGTCGCGGATGGCGCTCAGGATTTTGTCGCCTCCGGGCGTGCTGGTGAGCGCCATGCGGTCGGTTGCGGCCTCGCCCAGCAGCTCTGCCGCAGCCTGGTTCACCTTGAGCACGTGGCCCTTGCCGTCAGTGACGATGATGGGCTCGAAGATGGATTGGAGCACGGCGTCGGAGAGCTGGAACTCCATCTGCCGGCGGCCGGCCTCGGTGTCGCGCAGCTCGCGCAGGCGCACGGCGATGCGGTTGATCTCGCTGGCAAGGACGCCGAAGTCGTCGCGGCTGCTCCACTCCACGCGGTGTTCCAGGTTGCCCTGGGCGATGCTGCGCACGTCCCTGGCCAGCGCGCGAATGGGCCGCAGAGCGAAAAACGCCATGCCTGCGGCAACCACGACGATGGCGGCGAGGAGCCCATAGGCAAGTCCCAGCTGGCCCGCGCCCAGGAGCGCACGATGCGTCGCGGCCACCAGCACGACCGCAAGTCCGGCCAGAAGCAGGCAGCCGAGAATCATTCGCTGGGTGAGGTTGAGCATGTCCGGGAGTCTCCGCGCCGGCAAGAGTTGACTCTCTCATTCTCCAGGATTGAGGCGCAAGCTGCAATGCGATTTGCGGCGCTCAGGCGGAGTATCAGGGAATGCGGCAGACGGCGAGCGCGCGATTGTGCCACACGCAGTCAAGTCCGGCGGGCTGCGGATACGCGACCAGCGCCCAGTCGACGCCGAACTCGGCCTTCAACCGTTCGAAGTCGGCGAGGGTGAAACGGCTCCAGCCCTGCTCGGCCGCGACCTGGCGCGCCCACACCGGGGCCAGCTCGGGAACCTGCATGGCCACGCCGGCGTCCTTCACTTCGTCGGCCAGGCTGCTGCGCCGCGCGAGCGCGCGAAAGCCGTGGTAATCCTCGCCGGGCGCGCGCAGGTATTGGGGGTCGAGAACGAAATACGCCTCGCGGGGAGTGTTGGCCCCGATCCACGCGAAAGCCTGCAGCCAGGGATTGGCCGGGCGCACGCCGGGCAGCTCGAAGTGCGGGCTGCCGCGGAAGGACGTAAGCTGGCCCACAAGCATGACGCCGTTGATCAAAACGAGAAACACGGCCCAGCGAGAGACGGTCGCGCGGACTGAGGGTCCGCGCAAAAGAAACCGGCCCGCGAGACCTCCGGCCACAAGCGCGAGAAAGAAGTAGACCAGTTGCAGGTAGCGCATGGGTTGCAGCGGCATGAGCCGCGCCCAGCGCGCAGGCGTGAGCAGCGCCACGGCGACCGCCTGCTGCAGGACGCCGTAGGCAAAGACGGCCAGGGCAAACCGCGCCAGGGATTTTTCTCCGCGCCTCTCGGCTACGCGCCAGAGCAGCCAGAAGAGCGCCAGCGGCGCCAGCGCTCCCAGCCATTCGTACCAGGTCCACTGAGAAAGATGGCAGTAGATGCGCGTGTTGAGCGCCTTGAGCCACGCTGGATTCGCCGGCTGCAACAGCCAGGCCAGCGGCAGGAGCGCCGCGGCTTTCCCGCGCTCCAGGCCACGCGAAACGGCCAGGGGCCGGTCAATGAGCGAGAGGACGCGCGCACGGAGCGAGAGCACGCACGCGTGCACCGGGTCGAGCAGCGCCAGCGTGAGCAGCGCGCAAAAGGAGATGCCCAGCGCGGCCATCAGCGGGTGCACGAGCGCGGCTGCAAGCAAAAGCGGAACGGCCTGTCGGCGCCTTCGGGCAAGAATCCGCGAGACGGCCAGCAGGATCAAGGCCGCGGCTGCATTGCGCGGGTGCAGGTGCTGGTCAGCGAGGTAGAGCGCGGTGCCGGCGACGGGCAGGGTAAACATTGCCGCCACCAGGGCCACGCCGGCCCACACGGCGGCGAACGAGGCAAACAGCCGCCGCGCGATGCTTTGGCAGGCAAAGAGAATGGCGAACAGGCACGCGAGCTGCCAGAAGAGCTCAGCCCAGGCCAGAGGCATATGCGCGGCTCTCACAAAACCGGCCAGGCAGGAGTCAAAGACGGTAGCCTGCGTCTGCAGCTCAAAGAACGCGGCGTTGTGCGGAAACAGGGTGGGGTCGAGGCGCGCCTTGACCGCAGCCAGATAAACCCCGTCGTCTTCCAGGCCGGGATGATAGCCCATCACGGCGAAACCGACGAGGGTGAAGCATAAAGTGAGCAGTGCTCTCGCGTAGAAAGTCTGGTTCCGCAAACGTCTTGAGCTCCCTTTGCGCCTGTTCAGGAGAGGGTTTCCGGCGATAGAATTATCGCATCTTTCTATGTCGCTGCCGATTCGAGAACCGGTGCACGCTGCGAGCCTCCGGAGCTCCGGTGGCGTGTCTGAGTGCGCGCGCCTGAAGCTGGCTCTGGTCATTCCCACACTGTGTGAAGCGGAAAACATTGCCCGCGTCCTCGGCATGGTGCGCGCGGCCCTGGATCCCCTCGAGATCGACTACGAGATCATCGTGGTGGACGACGACAGCCCCGACGGCACGAGCGAGGTGGTTTCGAGGATTGCCGCGGAGGACGAGCGCGTGCGCCTGATCGTGCGCACGGGCGAGCGCGGGCTTTCCGGCGCCGTACTCGATGGCTGGCGCGCGACTGACGCCCCGGTGCTGGGTGTGATGGATGCCGACCTGCAGCATCCGCCGGAGCTTTTGCGGGAACTCTATGCGGCCATCGCCGAAGGGCGCGACCTGGCCATCGGCAGCCGCTATACGCCGGGCGGCGGGCTGGGCGGATGGCATCCCTTGCGCAAGCTGCTTTCGGCCGCGGCTGTCTGGGCTACCTTGCCGCTGCAGCGGCGCAAGCTGCGTGCCCGGGATCCCATGTCCGGTTTCTTCCTGGTGCGGCGCGCGGCCGTGAATCAGATCGAATTCCAGCGCGCCGGCTTCAAGCTGCTGCTGGAAATCCTGGTGCGTGCGCGGCTCGGCACTATGCAGGAGGTGCCGTTCGTCTTCGGCAGCCGTTATCGCGGCGCCAGCAAGGCCAACTTCAAAGTGGCGTGGGATTACGGCAAGCTGCTGGCGCGCCTCTATGCGTGGAAGGTCGGACTGGGCCGCTCGCGCGCAGTGAGCGCGAACCTGGGGAATTGATCGCAAGGCGAACGCGATTTTCCGCCCGGCACATATCGGGGTGTTTGTTGCGATGTAAACCTGGTTGCCTCATCCTTTCCGCGTTGTTTGCGGAATGGGTGGGACAGCACGCCCGCCAATCTGCCATGAACCGGGTAGTGTCTCAGTTTGAAAGCGTAGGGGGTTGCGGTGCTTAACCCAGTCAGGCAAACTTGAGACATGCCGAAGCGCCCGCGTGATCCGAACCAACTCGCAAAGATGGTCGTTGAAATTGCGACAGAGGGCCTGGATGACCCGGTCAGTGCCGCCAAACGGAATCCCCATGTTCGAGGCAGGGCGGGGGGAGTCAAGGGAGCTGCTGTGCGAGCGGCCAAGTTGTCCGAGGAGCAACGGAAGTCCATTGCGGTGAAAGCCGCGGAAGCCCGCTGGTATGGAAAAGCCAAGAGCAATGGCCCTAGTCGTTCAAAAGTCTCGCAAGGTGATCTTCATCGACAATCCCGTTTGCGACCGCGTCCATGAAGGTAAATGGAACCACCATCGGGTCTTGAAATCTAAATCGATATGCCCGCGGCTGGCCGTCTCGTTCTAGCACATTTCCACGTTCTAGTTGAGAGAATGCGCTCAAATGGGAATTAAATGTTGCAATCTCTACTAGACGGCCCAGAATCGCACTAAGTGGTTCAATCACTGCGCTCGGGGTGAAATACCCTAGTGGGTCTTGTTCTTGAGCAGCGGCCACTGCACACGCTAAAAGAATTTGCCGATATAGCGCATCTTTGTGTGAACTGTGAATAGCCCTTGAATGCCTGTTCCTAGTGCTTTGCTCAGCCTGAGTAGTAGCCCGATCCAAGGCCACAAATACATCTTTGCGTGAAATGGTCGGAGCGGTGTACGCGTCTGCTGCCACCCGAACAGCATGAAGGCCAATCAGGTGCGTATAGTGCGGCAAACCCTGCGAAACATGAACAATGAGACGAGCGGCGTCATCGGTGAAATGGATGCCAAGTTTCTCTTCGGCGTTCGTAAGAATTTTCCTCAACTCAATCGGTAGCATTCTCCTAAGAAATACCTGTGAAATTGCGCGCACAATTGAAGCATGGTCAGCAACAAGATTGGCGATGGTATCGGAAACTCCTACCAAAACGACCGTGGAATTCACCGAAAAATCGGATAGGGTCTTAATCAGGTCGGTAAACTCTTTCATTGATGCAGGCTGCAGTCGATCGAACTCATCCACTATGAACACCGAATTCGGAATATTGCTAATCACCCGCCGAATGTCATCGACTGAGAGATTTGAATCTAGACCGTAAGCTTCTAGCAGCGACACTCGTCCCTTTTGGCCAGGGAAGAAACCAGCTACAGGTCGATCATCAATCAGCGTAATGTCTTTAAAGAGTTTGACCCACACCGAAGCAAAAGTGTCCGAAGTAGTCGCCACCGTTTTGACAATTACTCGCCCTTTGGGATTGAGGGGCGCAGTCGGGCTTGGATCATCCATCGCGTAAACCGTCGGAGCCACAACATTAGCCAGGGAGGTTTTCCCGACGCCGCGTTCACCATAGATTACGGCGTGCAGACCAATCTGATTAACCGCATCGACAACCGCCATCAACTCATTCCAGCGGCCAGCAAACAGATCACGCGTTGTGATCGGCGTCCGTGGCTGAAAGACAGTGGTTGCTCGTGTGACCAGGTCCTCGTAATCGAGTGGCATATCCATCCCCTCACCCATTGTCTCAGTATAAGCACCAAAGGTATCAGTTAAAGATGAGAATATCTCAGTAATAGCGAGTCTAAGTCCTCAAAGTGAACTTTATGCTTGACACTTAGAATCAAACTGAATATTATGCTTGTCACGAACAGACTTCCACTTGCTAAGCGGGCGCAAATCGTCCAAATGCTCGTCGAAGGTACTAGCCTTCGGAGCATCAGCCGGATCGTGGACGTTTCAATCAATACCGTCACAAAGCTTCTCTTGGACGTGGCGAGCGCCGCACACGCATACCACGATGCGACGGTGCGTGACGTGCGCTGCAAGCGGGTCCAGTGTGACGAAATTTGGTGCTTTGTTGGGGCAAAGGCTAAGAACGCCAGCCCCGACCGCAAGGCGGAAGGATGGGGAGACACTTGGACTTGGACCGCGATTGACGCCGATACGAAGCTCTGTGTGAGCTACCTTGTGGGCGGCCGCGATGGATGGTGGGCCAACGAATTTATGCAGGACGTTGCCAGCCGCGTGAAGGGTCGGGTGCAACTGACAACTGATGGACACAAAGCCTATTTGGAAGCGGTCGAAAACGCGTTCGGAGCCGATGTGGACTTTGCTACGCTCCAGAAAATCTACGGCGCTCCGACAGACGAGGAAACGCGGCGTTACAGCCCAGCCAAGTGCATCGGCTGGGATATGAAAACCGTGGCAGGCGATCCCGACCCTAAGCACGCGAGTACGTCTTTTGTGGAACGCCAGAATTTGACTATGCGGATGAGCATGCGCCGGTTCACACGCTTAACCAATGCGTTCTCTAAGAAAGTGGAAAATCACGCGGCTGCGGTTACGCTGCATTTCATCCACTACAACTTCGCTCGGATTCACAAGACCTTGAGAATTACGCCCGCGATGGCTGCGGGCATCTCGGATCACGTTTGGAGCTACGAAGAGATAGCATTCTTGGCTCAATAGAATCCGAGGAAAGGTGTAGTATTTCCGCTATGCCAGAAGAAACCAAGAAGCCCGTCGCAGAGGAACTCTGGGCGACATATTGCGGCGATATAAACGCCGCGAACGGAGCCAAGTTGATAAATGGATTAACCACAGTATCTGCGGCTGGGACTAAGCGCGTTCACATCTTGTTTCAGTCATGGGGCGGCTTTGTCGGCGACGGCGTTTTTCTTTATAACGCTCTAAAGAAGCTCGCCATAGAAGTCGTCCTCTACAACGCTGGCCAAGTTGCCTCTGCTGCCACGCTTGCCTATCTTGGCGCCCACTCCCGAAAGACCACTGCTAATGCTGTTTTCATGATCCACAAGGCCATTAATTCCCCCAATGGGGCGAGCGTTGACAAACTGAAAGCCGTCGCTGCCAACCTCGCTATTGATGATGCCAGGATGGAGGAAATCCTGCGCGCTCACCTTCGGTTGCCCGAGGATTTGTGGACTCAGTTTCGTTTCCATGACGTTTACCTCACCGGCTCGGACGCCGTTGCTTATGGGATGGCAGAGGAAATTGGCGAGTTTTCTCCGCCTGCTGGGGTAAAAGTCCTAAACGCTTTGGGGTAGCATTTTCGCCATTCTTTGATGGTCCCATCATTGTTATCGACAAAAACTCTAAAGGCAACAGTAAAGTTTTGCGCCATATCTTCGCCATCCCCATTTCGAGTCATTTTCAAACTGAGACACTACCATGAACCGAGCTGACTTGCTAACTTGCCGACCCGCTCGTTTACAACGCCGGCAACACATGCCGCAGAACCAGGAACGCAGCCACGCCCAGGAAAAACACCAGCGCCATGCGGATGCCGGGCTCGCGGTTCACCTCGGGCACCAGATCGGTAGCGGCCACGTAAATGGCCACGCCGGCCGAGACCGGCAGGCCGATCGAAAGCCAGCTCGGCACCAGTTCGATCAAAAGCACGCCGGCCAGCGTGGCCGCGGCCAGCACCACCGCCGAGTAGAACGCCGTGGTGCGGCTGCGCCCGCTCGCCAGCATCACCGAAGCCATGGTGAATCCCTCCGGCATCTTGTGCAGCAAAATGGCGAGAAAGATCAGCCAGCCCAGCCATTCGGAAACCACAAATCCGGAGCCGATGGCCACGCCGTCAAAGAGCGCGTGCACGCTCAGGCCGCCGAGCACGGAGTAGCCGGTGTGCAGGGAGACGAACTCGCCCGCGTGCGTTTCCTCGCCGAAATGAAAATGCGCGTTGATGGTGTGCTCCAGCAGATGAACCGCGCAGTAGCCGGCCATGATGAGCACCGGCGCGAGCTGAGGGCTGATGCGCAGGCTCTCCGGCGTCATCTCCAGCAGCGCCGTGGCCATCAGGAATCCCGCGCCCAGGGCGACAAAGTAGCGCAGGTAGCGCTCCACGCCGCGCGCGCGCACCAGGATTAACCCGCCGGCCACATCGGCCAGCGCCGCCACCGCGCCGAGAAGAAGGGAGAGCTTGAGCATGGTTGGAAATCAGTTGTCAGTGATCAGTGGTCAGTGGTCAGAAAGCAAGCAGCCAATGGAAGAAGCCATCAAGAAAGCAGGGAATAGGTAACAGGGAACAGACCACAGCTAGAAGCTGATTCCATCTCGGATCGCTGATTTCTGATCACTGACCACTGACCACTGCTCCCTGACCCCTGACCCCTGAAACCTGACCCCTGCCTTTTTCACCCGCTGTGCCTGATGTGTAAAACATCGCCGTCCTGCACCACATAATCCTTGCCCTCCAGGCGCAGCGTGCCTTTGGCGCGGGCCGCGGCCTCGGAGCCGGCTTCAAGCAGCGCATCCCAGCGGATGGTTTCCGCGCGGATGAAGTGGTGCTCGAGATCGGTGTGGATGGCGCCCGCGGCCTGCGGCGCCTTCGAGCCCAGCGGCACCGTCCACGCGCGGCACTCGTCCTCGCCCGCGGTAAAAAAGCTGATGAGCCCCAGCAGCTCGTAGCTCTTGCGAATCAGCCGCACAAGCCCGCTCTCATGCAATCCGTAGCTCGAGAGGAAGTCCGCCGCTTCGGCGTCGTCCATTTCCGCCAGCTCCGCTTCCACCTTGCCGCAGATGGCCGTGACCGCGGCATTGGGCCGCTGCGCGATGGAGTCGAGCTTGAACTTGGCCGCCGCGCTCTCGAGATCGGCGCCCAGCGCCGTGCTTTCGCTGATGTTAAGCGCATACAGAATGGGCTTTTGCGAAAGAAACATGAAGCCGCGGATGAGCTTTCTCTCTTCCGGCGTCATTTCCAGCTCGCGCAGCGGCTGCTCCCGCTCGAGCGCTTCTTTCGAGCGCAGCAGCAGTGCTTGCTCGCGTTCGAGATCGCTGGTGCGGGCCTTTTTCATGTCTTTTTCCACGCGCTCGATGCGCTTCTCGATTTGGGTGAGGTCGCTCACCATCAGGTCGAATTCGACGTTCTTCACGTCGCGCAGCGGATCGATGGGACCGACGTGGGGGATCGATTCGTCCTCAAAAGCGCGCAGCACGTGAATGAGCGCGTCCACGTTGCGCAGGTTGGTGAGGAACGCCGTTTCCTTGAGCGCCTCCTGCCCGATCGCGGCCACGTCCACATATTCCACCGAGGCGTAGGTGGTTTTCTTCGGCGAGTAGAGCGCGGAGAGCTTGTCCAGCCGCTGGTCGGGCACGCGCGCCATGCCGATGTGGGCCTCGCGCGGATTCGAGTAGCCGCTGTGCTCTTCGAGTTTGGCCTTGGTGAGAATCTTGAACAGCGACGTCTTTCCCACCTGCGGCAGGCCGATGATGCCTGTCTTCATCGAGATTCCGTGTGATGGCCTGCGCGCGGTATCTTCGCGGCGGGGCCTTTGGCGATTTTACAGGAGCATTCAGGCGCTGCCCTGCGGCTCGTAGCGCAGGATCACGCAGCCGTTCGCGAGCGGCCGCGCTTCGAGCAGCGTCATGTTCATCCGCTGGAGACCGCGGCCAAAGAGCGTGGCGCCGCGGCCGATTACGATGGGCTGGATGCAGAGGCGAACCTCATCCACCAGGCCGGCTGCAAGCAGGTCGGCGCAGAGCTGCCCGCTGCCGAAGACGTAGAGATCGCGCGCACCCTGCTGCTTGAGCGCTTTCACCTCGGCTTCCATGCCGCTCTTCACCAGGCGCGTGTTGGCCCAGTCGGCGCGCGCCAGCGTGGAAGAAAAGACGACCTTGGGCAGCGTGTTCATGTAGCGCGCATCTTCGCCCTCGGCCCTCTGCCAGTAGGCGGACATGCCCTCGTAGGTGATGCGGCCGAAGAGCAGCGCGTCGGCGCGGCGCAACTGCTCGAGCGAGAAGGCCTCGAGCTCGCCGGTGAAGTAGGGATGAAACCACTCCACATCCCAGCTCTTCGCGCCTTCAAAGTAACCGTCGAGCGAAAGCATATTCCACACAATCAGCCGGCTCATGGCGAAACTCGCCTCCCCCTGAAGCCTTCGCCGCTCATGCGCGCGTCGACTCCGCGCGCGCCAACAGTGCAACGGCGACAACGCCGAGGAGCTGGATTGCAATCTGCAGGTTGACGCTGCGCTCATGCAGTTTGTTGAAGTGCTGCGCCAGCGGATCGCTTTGATCGCCTGTGTCGATGGCGCTGCTCGCGGCCAGCCGGTCGCGCTCCATGGCGGGCATGATGACCCACTCGGAGAAAATTGTGCAGCCCATCATGAGCACCACCAGCGCCATGGGCGCCAGCACCGCGCGCGGCTTGTAGATGCCCCACGCGGGCGCCAGCGCCAGCAGAGCCAGCGCCACGATGCCGGACACCAACGCCATGCGGTGCAGAATGTGCAGCAGGTGGCCCACCATGGTTCCGGCGGCGTGCGTATCAATCCCGTTCGTGGTGAAGGCAACCGCGGCGACAACGGGAAAGAAAATCTCCGCGCCCAGCCAGACAATCAGCGCGAGATAAAGCAGCGTGCGCAATAGGGTCTTCATGGCGGAAGGATATACCAGGGGTCAGGTTTCAGGGGTCAGGGGTCAGGGAATGGAGAGCAGGGAATAGGGATCAGGGATCAGAAAGCGACTCTCGGTAGGCTGACCACTGTTCGCTGACCCCTGACCCCTGACCCCTGACCCCTGATCACTGTTTTTTCAACGCCCGCTTCAGCACCACTTCCAGCGCGGCCTTTTGCTCGGCATAGTCGGCGGCGGATAGCGTGCCGGCAATTTTTTCGCTTTCAAGGTCGAAGAGCTCGTCCTTAAGTACGTTCAGCAGGGCCGCATTTTTTGCCGCCGGCGCAACCGCAACTGCGCTTGCCGCCGCCGAGGGTTGCACGGAAAACGAACCCGCCGCGGGTTGCGGGGCAAACGGGGCCGCCGCTGCGGATCCAGGCGCGCCCGCCACGGCAAACGCGGGCCGGCGCAGAAGGAAAGCCGCGGCGGTGGCGAGCAGCAGCGCCAGCGCGCCCAGAATCCACCACTTGTATTTGCTCAGCGGGTCGGGCGTGTCAATGGGTGCGCCGATGCCGCCGCCGGGCTGGCCGTTCGCGGCGGCGCTTTGTCCGCCTGCATCCTGTGCGCCGTTGTCGCCCTGCGCCGGGCGCGGAATCTGGCCCTCGCCGGAGATAGTGAAGGCCAGCGCCTGTCCCGGCGACGGATTCTTCAAAAGAAATGTCTGCACGCTCGGGTCCTCATTCACGGGCTTGAACTCCAGCCCCGCTCCGGGCGTGAAGGTCATGGACTTGGGCAGCAACACGGCGAAGTTGTCGGCGGGCAGCGTAATCGACGGCTTGAAAGTGTACTTGTCGCCCGCGTACGGCAGCGTGTAACCGATCTGGAACATCGTGTCTCTTTCGCCGTCGTCGGGCTGGATGGGAAAATTGAACGAGTAGTGGCCCTTGGGCCCGTCGGGATCCATCTTCACGCTGGTGGGCAGGCCGCTGGGCCGCTGCGCGCCGGTGTCAGTGATCTGCGCATCGGCCGGCAGCACAATGGAAAACGACTTCGGGCTCCACTGCGTGACCGGCGGCGAGCTGGTGTTGTGCACGTAGTAGCGCTCGTCGATTTTGAGCGCGCCGCTGGGGTCGGTTTCCGCCTCAATCACGTCGGCCTCGATGAAGACGCCGCTCACCTTGGCGGCCACGTCGTAGACGGCGATGTCGCCGGCGCCGGGACTCGACGCCGCTCCGGGCGGCGCAGCGATGAAGTAGCCCGCGCCCTGGTGGGTGACGCGCACCAGGTAGGGTCCGTCGCCGGGCGCGCTGATGGAGTAATGACCCTGCGCGTCGGTGGCGGCGTGCGCCGCTTCGCTCATGCCCGCCTGCACGTCGAGCAGCACCACCACGTCGCCGGCGGCGGGCTTGCCCGTGGTCTTGTCCGTCACCGTACCGCTCACCGTGGCCGCGTGCGCCAGGGCGGCGCACAACGAGAAACTCAACGCGAAATAACCCGCAAGCGCACGTGCCGTTTTCATCCTGGCCTTTTTCGTTATGGATTCGTTCATTTCCGCTTCGACCCTGATCCCAGACCTCTGATCCCTGATCCCTGACCTCTGATCCCTGATCCCTGATCCCTGAAACCTGACCCCTGCCTCTTCACGCGCCCTGCAGCCGGTCAATTTCTGCCAGCAGTTCGGCGGTTTCGTTCTCGAGTAGCGCGCGCTGGATCTGAAAATCTTCTTCAGGATATTTGCCGGCGCGATGCTCGAAGTTCAGGTCGCGCAGATTCTCGTAGAGCTGCTCCTTGCGCTCGAGCAGAAAATCGAGACGTGTTTTTTCCTTCTGGCTGGCGAAGGCATTTTCCGGCCAGAAGGTGTAGACCACCAGCGCGAAGAGGAGAAACATGCCGGCAATCAGTCCCTCGGTTTCGGTCATGGGTCAGAATCCTCCTTCGGCGCCGGTGCCAACACTCGTTTCCCGGCGAATGCGCTCGCGGCGCTCGCAATCGGCGGGGTCATTGCTTTCGGGCGGGGCGGCGGAAGCCTGCATGCCGGAGATGCCCGACCAGCGGCGGACAAGCAGAATCGTGCCCAGAAGCGCAGCGGCAAAGACGGCGAAGGGGGCAATCCACGCCACCAGGTCGAACCCGTGGGTGGTGGGCGCGGCGCGCACCACCGCGCCATATTTGGACACGAATCCGTCGAGAATCTGCTCGTCGCTTTTCCCCGCGGCCACGGCCGCGCTCAGCTCCGCGAGCTCGGTGTCGCGGTCGGGGCAACCCACGTGGTCGCACTCGCCCAGGAGCTGCGCGCAGCCGCACTGGCACATGAGGTGATGGCTCAGGTAATCCATGCGCGCGCTTTGGTCGCTCGCACCCACGCTGAAGCAGATGGCGACGGCGAGCAGCAACGCTTGCGCGGTCTTGATGCAAAAAACCAGGTTTGCTCTTTCCCGCCCATTCCACAAAGAACGTGGAATGGATGGGGCACGGAGCAGACCCCCCACTGCTCTTGTCCAAAAAGTAAAAGCGCGTGAGCGCGCCATCAGTCGCCGCCTTTCAGCACCGGCTCGGGCGCGGCAGCGCGCGGGGCCGGTACGCGCACCACAGCCGTGGCTGGGCTCAGGCTCGGCGCCAAGGCGATAAACGTGCCCAGCACCATCACCACCAGGCCGGCCCAGATCCAGCCCACCAGCGGATTCAAAAATGCTTTGATGATGGGCTGGCCGGTGGAGGGATTGGTGCCTTCATAGACCACGTACAAATCCCACGCGGGAACCGAATGGATGGCGACCATGGTCTGCGGCTGGCCGCTCACCAGGTAAACGCGGCGCTCCGGCGTCATCTGGAACTGCAGCCTGCCTTGCTCCCACACGTTCAGCACCGCATATTCAGAGTTGTAGTTGTCGTTCGAGTCCTGGGTGAACCCGGTGCACTCCAGCGTGTAAGGGCCGATGCTCATTTTACCGTGCAGGCCGAGCTCGCTCTCGGTGTTGCGGTTGAAGGCCGAGCCGCAGAGCCCGATCATCACCACCACCACACCGATGTGCACCATGTAGCCGCCGTAGCGCCGCGTGTTGCGCCGGGTCAGGACCCAGGTGGCGCTCGGCAGGCTGCGGCCCGTCTGCCTGCGAATCACCGCGGCGCCGCGCCAGAACTCCGACAGAATGGCGGTGAGCACCGCGGCGGAAACGGAAAAACCCACCAGCGCATAGAAATGTCCGGAGGAGTACGCGCCGTTCTCCCACGGCCGCACGCCCACGGCCAGCAAAACGATGACCGTCGTCCAGAGCGCGATGACGGGCAGAATGAAATTGCGCCGGATACTGCGGAACGAAGTTGCGCGCCAGGGCAGCAGCGGCCCCACGCCGGTCAAAAACAGCAGAAACAATCCCACCGGCACGGCCACCTGGTTGTACCAGGGCGCACCCACGGTCACCTTTGTGCCTTCAACGTATTCCGAAAGGATGGGAAACAGCGTGCCCCAGAGAATGACAAAGCAGGCCGCGAGCAGGACCAGATTGTTGAACAGGAAGCTGGACTCGCGGCTCACCAGCGACTCAAGATGATGCTCGGTCTGCAGATGCCCGCGCTGGTGAACGTAAGTGAAAATGCACACCGCGAGCGTGATGCCCATGAAGACGACAAACCAGGTGCCGATGGAGGATTGCGCGAAGGCGTGCACACTGCTCACCAGACCCGCGCGCGTGAGCAGCGTGCCCAGCATGGTCAAGAGGAATGTGGAAAAGATGAGCCACACGTTCCAGCTCTTCATCATGCCCTTGCGCTCCTGCATCATGACCGAATGCAGAAAGGCCGTGCCCGTGAGCCAGGGCATGAAGCTGGCGTTCTCCACCGGGTCCCAGCCCCAGTAGCCGCCCCAGCCCAGCACCGCGTACGCCCAGTGCATGCCCAGAAAGATGCCGCAGGTCAAGAACAGCCAGGTGACCATGGTCCAGGTGCGCGTAATGTGGATCCATTTTTCCCCCTGGTAGCGCATCATCAGCGCGCCCAGGGCGAAGGCGAAGGGAACCGAGAAGCCCACGTAGCCGAGATACAACATCGGCGGATGGATCACCATCTCCGGATACTGGAGCAGGGGATTGAGGCCGTTGCCGTCGGCCGGAATGGCGCCGCGCAGCAGGGCGAAAGGCGGTGCGGCAAAGTTGAGGATGAGCAGAAAGAAAACCTGGATGCCGGCGAGGATGGTGCCCGCGTAGGCATAGAGCTTCACGTCGGTTTTGTGGCGCAGGCGCAAAACAAATCCGTAGGTTCCCAGCAGCCACGCCCACAAAAGCAGCGAACCTTCCTGGCCGCTCCACATGGCGGCGAACTTATAGGGTGCGGGCAGGGCGCGGTTGGAGTGCTCCAGGATGTAGGCGATGGAAAAATCGTTGCTAAAAACCGACACGACGAGTGCGAACGCCGCGGCGGTTACGGCGTAAAAGCCCGCAATGCCGGCCCGCCGCGCCGTATCCGCCAGCCGCTCGGGCGCAATCGCTGCGGGCTGGCCCGTGGCAATGAGCCGCAGCGCCACGGTGCCGGCCAGCAGGTTATAAGCGGCCAGCGCCAGCGCAATGAGCAGGGCGAAACTGCCGAATGCTGCCATGGATGAGGTCTCCAGAATGATGTGCGGCAGCGCGGGCGATTCCCGCGCGCGCAGCGCTTCGAGTTCCGCCGTTCGCGCGCTTCAAGCCCGCCAGCGGGCCGGCACTTCTGAACCAGCGCCCCAGCGGTCTCCGCTCCGGGCTGTGCCCTTCATTCTGTATCCATGATAGGCGTCCCGGGTGTGATTTGGCTCACAGCCTGGGAAGGGAAAAGAGAGGGATTGAACGGTTGAGGACACCATTCCGGGAAAGAATCCGCCGCAGAGCGAGCCATTGCGCTCAAGCCGTCGGGCGCGCGTCCTTGAGGACCATTTCACTGGCCGCGGCCACAAGCTCTTCCTTGGCTGCGGGTTTGGCCAGAAAACGCACGCCTTTGCTGGCGTAATCGCCGGGAGACTCTGCCGCGCTGCCCAGCACCAGCACCGGCACTTCGGGCAGGCGTGCGTGCAGTTCGGCCACAAAGGCGGGACCGCTCAGGCCATGCGCGTGATGACCGGAGATGACCAGGCCCAGATTGGCGGAAAACCGGCGCTGCTCAATCAGGCAGAGCGCTTCGGCGGCATCGGCAACCCGTTTCACATCGGGGAACCGCTTATCGAGGATGGATTTGCGCACCAGCCCCCGCAGAGGATCGTCCTCTACCAGAAGGATCGTTCTCATTTCTCTAAAAAGCCCCCGGGCTCAATGAATATTCGCGGCGTGGAGTGAGATGACGGGTACGCTGATTTTGTTGCCTGCGGAGACAAAGTAATTCTCGGGGTCTGCCGGGCAATGGCTGAGTTTGTGCTTGCGCCGGAGAGGCTGCCCGGCAACGGCACCAGCAGCTAACCGCGCCGGAACCGATGCGATGCTCGAGCCGACGTTAAATTTTCAGGGTGTGGGCCGCACGGATTTCAGATTCCGCTTTGCGCCGTGCGCCCACCATGTTCTCAGCAAATGCGGCTTTGGGATAGCTGCACAGCAGCGAGACCTCGCGCTTGCGGCAGAAGTCTTCCCACAACCGTTCCAGGCGCACCGTGGCCTCGCGATTGCCGCTGGCCCAGAGCAGAGCCACCATCTCTCCGAAGGCGCGCACGCGCCGCTTGGACGCGGAGGCGCGGTGCAGCAGAAGGCGCGCCATCTCGCCGAACAGGCGCTCATCCGGCATTCCGTCGACCATGAAGCTGGTCAGGGCGACGTTGGCGTCGAGGGTGATGTAGCGGTCCTCAAACATGGCCCGGATCAGGTCGGCGTTTATGCTCTCAAGCTGGTAGCGCAGAGCGCGCAGGTGTTCCGGCGTAGCGATGACGATGGCGCTCTCGCCGGCTCGGAGTCCCTCACCGATATACGCCGAGAGCGTGTCGAGCAGCTCATCCTCGCTGGAATAAAACTGGAGGATGTGTCCGCTCGCCGTTGCGTCATCCTCCTTGAAACTCACCTGCGTTTGTAAACCCTCGCCCCGAAGCATAGAAAAACTCATTGCCTTGGATGGCGTGACCCAAGCGGCGGGTTGCCCCGGACTCAATCGAATTATCCAACGCAGGAAAGCCTCTTATCCGAACAAGAACTCCTTCTCGCGCAGTTCCTTAATTGAATCGCGCAGCCTGGCTGCCCGTTCGAACTCGAACTTCTTCGCCGCCTCGCGCATTTCGTTCTCCAGCTTTGCCAGGTACGCATCCACTTGTTCCTGGCTGGTGAACTGCGGCAGCGCCTCCTGCTCTTCCACTGCCAGCTCGCCATACTCCGCTTTAAGAATCTGCGCCAATCCCATGTCGGCCTTGCTGATAACCGGCTGCGGCGTGATGCCGTTCTCCTCGTTGTAAGCGCGCTGGATGGCCCGCCGCCGGTCGGTTTCATCGATCGCCCGGCGCATGGAATCCGTCACCGTATCGGCGTAGAGAATGGCCCTGCCTTCGATGTGCCGCGCGGCGCGGCCCATGGTCTGGATGAGCGAGCCGGCGGAACGCAGAAAGCCCTCCTTGTCCGCATCGAGAATCGCCACCAGCGAAACTTCGGGCAGGTCGAGCCCCTCGCGCAGCAGGTTGATGCCGATCAACACGTCGAACTCGCCCTTGCGCAAACCGGCCAGCAGGTTTACGCGCTCCAGGGTTTCGATCTCCGAGTGCATGTAGCGGCAGCGCACGCCCACCTCGGTGTAATAGCCGGAGAGATCTTCGGCCATGCGCTTGGTGAGCGTAGTCACCAATACTCTTTCGCCGCGCTTGGCGCGGTCCCTGATCTCGGCTAAAAGATCGTCGATCTGTCCCTTTACCGGTCGAATCTCAACCTGCGGATCAACTAATCCCGTGGGCCGGATCACCTGCTCAACCACCACCCCTGCGGAGCGCGTAAGCTCATACGGCCCCGGCGTGGCGGAAACGTAGATGGTCTGGTGCACGCGGTTTTCGAACTCGTCGAATTTGAGCGGGCGGTTGTCCATGGCCGAAGGCAGCCGGAAGCCGTAGTCGACGAGGGTCTGCTTGCGGCTGCGGTCGCCGTGCCACATGCCATGAACTTGCGGAATGGTCGCATGGCTCTCGTCGACGAAGAGCAGGTAGTCGCGGGGAAAATAATCGAGCAGCGTAGGCGGCGGCTCGCCCGGCAGGCGGCCGGAAAAATGCCGCGAGTAATTTTCGATGCCGTGGCAATAGCCCATCGACTTGATCATCTCCAGGTCGAAGCGCGTCCTCTGGTGCACGCGCTGCGCCTCCACCATGCGCCCCTCGGCCTCGAGGTGCGGCACCCACTCGTTCAGCTCTTTGAGGATCGACTCGATGGCTTCGGACTTCCTCTCCGGCTGCACCACGTAATGGCTTTTGGGGTAGATGGGCAGGCGCGCGAATTTCTGCTTCACGGTGCCGAAGAGAGGATCGATCTGGGCGAGGGTTTCGATTTCGTCGCCGAACATCTCGATGCGGTAGGCCGATTCGTCGTAGGTGGGGAAGACCTCGATGGTGTCTCCTCTTACGCGAAAGGTCCCGCGGCGGAAATCCGTGTCGTTGCGCTCGTAAAGAATTTCCACCAGCCGCCGCGTAATGTCTTTGCGGCTGATCTGCTGGCCTTTTTCGAGCAGCAGCAGCATGCCGTAATAGGCCTCGGGCGACCCCAGGCCGTAAATGCAGCTCACCGAGCTCACGATGATGGAGTCGCGGCGCTCGAAGAGCGAGCGCGTCGCCGAGAGGCGCAGCTTGTCCAGCTCCTCGTTGATGGTGGCCTCTTTTTCAATGTAGAGATCGCCGGCGGGAATGTAGGCCTCGGGCTGGTAGTAGTCGTAGTAGCTGACGAAATACTCGACCGCGTTTCCGGGAAAAAACTGCTTGAACTCGTGGTAGAGCTGCGCGGCGAGGGTTTTGTTGTGCGCCAGGATCAGCGCCGGCCGGTTGGACTGCTCGATGACCTTGGCCATGGTGAAGGTCTTGCCGGAGCCGGTCACGCCCAGCAGCACCTGGTGCTTTTCCCCGGCCGCCAGCCCCTGCACCAGCTCACCGATGGCGCGCGGCTGGTCGCCGCGTGGCTTGTAGCTGGTCACGAGCTGAAAGTCCATGGTTCGATATTATCAGGAGAGCGAAGATGAGGCGAAATTCCCGACCTGATTCCGGGCCCGCTCGCTGCCGGCGAATCTGTCTGCTGAAAATACCATATGGTGTATAATGCCATATAGAGCGCGCGATGAAGGCTGAATTGCTCTTTGAACAGCGTATCGATTTTGATGACGGAGCCATCTTGGAAATTGTGTATTGGCGAGTGCCTTCGCCAGTCCATCCGTCGGTACACAATTTGAAGTACTCGCTTTTTTATGGCCGGCCGGGAGTTCGCGAGGTCGGGTATGACAACGAACGAGGGAAGGGCGATCACCGGCACTTTCAGGGTGTCGAGACCGCCTATGTCTTCACCACCATCGAACAGCTTCTGGCAGATTTCTGGACCGACGTGCACACGTTGCGAGGTACCGAATGAGCGAAATCAAAATTACAGTTGGCGGAGACTTTGAAGAGGAAGCCAAACGGCAGGCAATCGACGCCTGGCATCGCGCGGAGCGCGGTGAGAAGTTCCAGGAGCGTCACTTGGCGTTCGAAAGCTGGGATGCTCTTGCGCGCGTGCTCTCCAGCCGGCGGATGGAACTGTTGCGCTATGTGCGGCGCAACCATGTCACCAGCATCCGCTCGTTGGCCAAGGCGCTCGGCCGGGATTACAGCAATGTCCACGCCGACGTGCAGGCGCTCGCGCGCGCTGGGCTTCTCGAGTCGACGTCCAAGGGCGTGCGCGCCGACTACGACACCATCGAGACCAAGATTGCCATCTGAAATGCACCGGCTGCGCCGAGCGCCGCGTACGCAGGCTCCTCGATGGCGCGCGGCTGACCACCCGAGGCTCGTAGCTGATGGCAAGCGCCGATCGGGGAACCACCACGACGCTGTCATCCTGAGAAACCGGACCCTGAACGCAGTGCAGGGGAGGGTGTCGAAGGATCTGCGGTTGTCCTTCGCTTCCTGAAAAAGAAACGAGTTCACCAAGTATCATTTCGATAAGGGCGGCCCCGCCTGCGGGACTGCGAGAAGCGCAGAGGAGAGAAGGCTCGCGATGGCGTGGGAGTCATTGGAAGCGATTGGGACCGCCTTAGCTGCTGTGGTTGCGATATTCACCCTGTTGTCACAAAATAAGGCCTTCAGGGCGAATTTGGCCGCCGATTTAGCAATGAAACTTGATGATCGATTCTCATCTTCCGAGTTCAAGAAGATTCGCTCTCGGGCGGCGCTGGCCCTGCGAGATCACGCCGCTGAAGAAGAGGCAGAAGATGTTTTCGATTTCTTCGAGACCGTTGGGCTTTTTACTCGTCGCAAGGCTCTCGATGCGGAATTAGTCCGGAGCTTCTTCTTTCACTGGGTCAATCTATATTGGGTCGCGGGGAAGGACCACATCGCCAAAAGACAAAGCGAATCCAGCTCTGTGTGGAAAGACTTTGGTGACCTGTATCTGAAAGTCCTAAAGATCGAGATGGAGAAAGATCCTTCATCGGGCGACATCTCATTGTCGCCGGCAAAGCTCGAACGCTACCTGAATGACGAAATCGAACTTTCCTAGCTCGTTTTGAAGGGCCTTGGTGCGATTTATCGCGATGACATTTTGTTGCCCCTCGGTACGGCCCGTCCTGTGAAGTGTTGACCGACCCGCCACGAAGTATCTCGAAATCGGAATTCCCAAGAGTGCCCAGCGCCACATGTCTTGCCTTCGAGACCTGGGGAGCACGACGCGGAAAAACTCTCATCTTCGTTTGCAGATCATTTCCCCCAAATCGCTATCCTAGTTGCAGCCGAATAAAACCAGCATCAGCCGCATTGCTCTAAGTCGTTGATGCAAAGGAATCTGTGCCTAAATTCCTGCGCCAGAGGAATTTGCGCAGAAGCATTTCACCTAATCTGTTAAATTTCAAGAATCTGCGCCCAGAATACCGGGGGGCACCCCCTCCCTCAATCAGCCGAGATCCGCCGCGTGGCCCAGGCCCGGCCCCGAGCGAAGCCGAAGCGTTCCTATTCTCGGACTTGAGAAAGCGGCCGACGCTGCCACGCCATCGCCCGGGTGACGCCGTATCATCCTTGAGAACACTCTCATGCGACCCGGATCACGCATAACCCTGCCCGGTTGGAGCCAGTGGAAGACCACGCCGCGGTGGTCCATCGTGGTTTTCCTCGTCGCCGTCTTCTTCATCTTTTCGAGCTTCGGCTTCGTGTTCGACGGCATGGGCATGGGCCGCCAGCGCTACCTGGCCCTGGCTCTCTCGGTCGTGATCATCGGGCTGTTCTCTACGTTGTACGCCGTCTCCGGCATCACCCTGCGCGGGCGCTCCTGGATTGCGTTTGTGCCCCTGTTCGTTCTCCAGAATGTAGTCATGAACCTGCTGTACAACTGGCTCCCCGGTGCTGCGGCGCTGACCAGTCTCGACCCGGCACAGTTGACCCAGTTTCACCACCGGCTGATCTTTGACGGTCTCGCAGTCACCATCACCGTTGTCCTGGGCTACACCGGCCTGGTGGTGGTCTCGGTTGCCGAGTCGAAACGCCGCATCCGGCTGGAGCTGGAGAAGGCAGGGATGGAGACCGAGCTGGCGGCTGCCCGGGAGATCCAGCGGCTCATGGTGCCGGAAGAGCCGCCGCAGGTTCCCGGGTATTCGATCGAGTGCATCTACCGTCCGGCGGCGCAGGTGGGCGGAGATTTCTTCCAGGTCCTGCCGCTCGACGGCGGCCAGACCCTGGTGGTCATCGGCGACGTCAGCGGCAAGGGGATCAGCGCGGCCATGATCGTCTCCATGCTCATCGGCATGCTGCGGACGATTAGCCGGACTGGCAGCCGGACAGGACATGATCGAGCGGGCCGGGAGCCCGCCGAAATTCTGGCCGAACTCAACCGCGGGCTTTGCGAGAGCAAGCGCGGCGGGTTCGTCACCTGCCTGGCGGTGCGTCTCGATGCAACGGGCCGCGTGGCCCTGGCCAACGCCGGCCATCCGGCGCCCTGGCTGAATGGCGCGGAAATCGCGTTTGCCGGGTCCATGCCGCTGAGCGTGCTGGCCGGCGCCATCCCCGAGCAGGCCACGCTGGAGATGCGGCCCGGCGATCGCCTTACGCTGATCACCGACGGCGTGGTCGAGGCGCGGGATGCCGAGGGAGCCTTGTTCGGCTTCGCGCGCGCGCAGTCGCTGCTCAATCAGGACGCATCCCCGCTCAGCCTCGCCGAGGCCGCCATCCGTCACGGGCAGGACGATGACCTGACCGTGATCTCCATCCTCAGGACGGCCTGAGGCGCCCCAATCCCGGCGCGCGGCGAAGGAATTCAGGCCTTGTCAAAGTAAACAAAAGTGTGTACCGTAAGCTAGCCGTGAAGAGCTCGGAGTTCAAACGGTGGCAGGCAAAGTCCGCCGCAGGCGGACGAGAGAAGGTAGCCCCAGGCGCAAGCCTGGGGAAGGGGAACGGGTTCCATGAGTTCAGCCCGCTTCAGCGGGCGAAAGATTGCCGCTGTGGAAGAAATCTCAGGACGGTCTCCAAGAGGACTCGCCGAAGACATCAAGAAGCAATTGGGCTTGAAGGGCGAAAAGGAGTGAGAATATGCGCGGTTATCCCGTGAACCTCCGCAAGGATGGAAAATTCATACTCGCCACGTTTCCCGATATCCCTCCTGCCATTACGCAAGGCAACAACCGCACCCACGCTCTCGCCATGGCCAAGGAAGCGCTTGAGCTGGCGATGGAGTTCTACTTCGACGACATGCGTCCCGTGCCCATGCCGTCAAAGCCCAAGCGCGGCCAGGCAGTTGTCGAATTATCACCCAGCGTAGCGGCGAAGGTTCTCCTGCTGAACGAGATGCTTCGGCAGCGTGTGCGACCCATTGATCTGGCGCGGCGCCTGGGGACGACGAAGCAGGAGGTGAACCGCCTCACCAATCTTCGACACTCCACCAAGATCGATCGCATCGATCAAGCTCTCCGGGCTCTCGGCAAGCGCCTCTTTGTGGAAGCGGCGTAACCCGGCGCAGCTTCAGTAGTCTTCCGCAATAACATGGCCGCGGCCACAGAGGACAAAGCCGGGGACCTGCTGCGGGAGATGGCCGAATGCGCGGCCGAGGTGCGGCCGTTGATCGCCCAGGTCTGCTTGCCGGGTGGGATAGCCCGAAAGTAACGGGACCGTCGGCGCGCGGCCTACAGGGCCCCGCTGGAAAGTGGAAATCCTCGACCTTCGTTACTCCGAAGTCCAATCACCCGATGGGCTAACGTACCTGCAACTAAAGAATTTTCACTGGTATTCCGATAACTCCAGTGGTAACTTTCCGCTATGACCTTCGAGACGTGCACTTCAGTAACCGGGCTGGTGGATCCCTCGCCTATCACCGGCGTGTGCGCGTTTTGCGGCAAGGTGGTGAACGGCAAAATCAACCGCGTGGAATCGAAAGCGGCCTGCGACCGGTGCCTGGCGGCTGCGGCCAAGGACTTTCTCGACGATCGCGTGCTGCTCACCCGCGGACTGATCCTGGGCGGCGTGGCGGCGCTGGTGTACTTTGTTATCCTGGCCTGCCTTGACGTGCTGCTCGACGGCGTGCGCGGCCCCAGCTTCCTGACCCTCCCGGTGGGCTACATCGTAGGACGCGCGTTTGCCATAGGCTCCAAAGGCGCGCCCGGCCTCAAGTTCCGCGTGACTCCGGTGGTGATCAGCTATCTGGCCGTCGCGCTGGCCGCCATTCCCGTGCTCATCATGCATGCGGTTGAAGACACCTCAACCAGCGCCGTGTGGCTCAACTACGTTCTGGTCAAGCTGCCGCTCTGGGCCGCGGCCTCGCCTTTCATCGTGGAAAAAGGCCGTGGGCTGCTGGGCATGTTGAGCCTGGTCTTCCTCGGGTTCGGCCTCGCCATCGCCTGGAAAGAGGCGGGAACCGTTCGCAAGCAAAAAGCCATCATCTGAGTGCGGCGCGGGCGCTTCAGCTCTGCGCTTCCTGGGGCGATCAGGCGCGTTTCGCCCGTTCCCTTGCGCCGATCATCTGCACCGCGCGCAGCGCGCTCAGGGCTGCGCCCTCCTGCCAGGCGCGTACGTGGCTCACATGCTCGCCCACAAAATAGATGGGCCCGTCGGGCTGGAGCAGGAGCTCGTAGCCGGGGTCGACCGCGTCATCAATATATGCACTCTGCCCGGAACCGTACGACGCAATCCATGAGCCTTCATTGAAGGGAACGTGCGCCCAAGGCACATAGACCGGGTTGGCGAGTTCCTTGCCGTAGCCGGGATGCAGCCGCTCCACCGTCAGCCGCGATGCCGCGAATTTATTGTTCAAGCTCAGCAGGGCAAAGGAGTCCTCCGTCTCGAACCCGTAGCCGCTCACCAGCACGCCGCGCTCGCCGAAAAGACCGCCCGAAGGCAGCCAGACCACGTTCGGGCCTGTGGTGACGACCTCGATACCTCCGTAAATATTGAAGTCCTGCTCCCAGAACCGGCGGCTCTCCCAGGCAATCTTGTAGGCATTGCCGTACGTGCACTGCTCGATCACCGTGCGATAGGGCTGGCTGAAATCGTTGGCGATCTTGCGCAGCAGGTTGAGCGGCAGACTGCAGAGGCAGTAGTCGGCCTCGAGCGACTTCTCCGCTCCCCGCTCGGTGTACACGACGCGCACGCCGCCGGCCGTACGGCGAATCTCCTTGACTTCCGCACCGTATCGGATGGTCCGCCGGTCTGTTCCATTGACGGCCTCGGCGAGCGCATAGGCGATGCGATCCATGCCGCCCACAGGCTGGAACATGGTGGCCTGCATGTCGAAGATCTCTTCAAAGAGAATCGCCCACCAGAAGTTCTCGTCGAGCAGGGTGTGCATGTCGATGGGCTTGCGCAGCACGCCGGCCTGGTCGCCTGCCCCGGGCAGGGTGGTGAATCCCGAGCGCTCGCTGCCGGTATATTGATAGACCTTGTCGAGCGGTCCGTAGATGCGCAGAAAGCTGAGCATGCGGTCGCGGTCCTGGGAGGTCAGTTCCGCGTCCAGCGCCCCCTTCTGGATGCACTTGGCCAGCAGTTCGCTCACGTGGCCGCGAGCGTCGTTGACCACCTGCCGCTGCTCGACCGGCTGACCCTGGCCCACGGCGGGGTTTTCCAGGCGCGTCGACCGGTTGGTGTTGATCTCCACCTCCATAGGCACGCCGAGCTTGCGGCAATAGCCCAGGATCGTGGTGTGCGCCGAGGGAAGGCGCGCGGGGCCAAAGTTCTGGTACTGACCCGCGCTCCAGGCGCAGGTCTGGGTGGTGCCGTCAATGAGTTGCACGGAGTCTCCGCCGCGAACGGTCCAGCTGCGCCCGCCGGGACGCGTGCGCGCCTCAAGCACCGTGCACTCGTAGCCCAGCGCCTTCATCTCGTAGGCAGCCACCAGCCCGGCGATGCCGGCGCCCAGGATGGCCACGCGCACGCCGCTGCCCGCGCCCGGCGCCGTGTCCAGCCGCGGGGCAGCCTCCGCAAGCGGCATCAGTCCCAGTTGCTGCATGGCGAGGAAGGCAGCGCCGAATCCTCCCGCCTGCCCCACACGCATCACGAATTCCCGCCTGGAGATCCTCATCGGCAATCCCATCGGCCGCACCTCGCGTAATCGCCTGCGTTTTTTGTTGGCTTCATCGATTATGCGCGATGCATTTGCCGCGGCGGCCTTATTTCCACACGTACCCACCGGCTGGAGGGCTCCGCTCCAGCCCTTCGAACCATAGGCGGGGTGCCGGATGGCGCGCTTATTTGCCGAGAGTCGACGGCCGCGGGCGCTCGACCGTCACGTCCGACTGCAACAGCTCGTGCGGATCGAGCTCACCGCTGTGGTCGGTGTCGAGCCGGTCGAACTCTTTGGACATGAAGTTCATCCATTCCTGTTTCGAAATCCTTCCATTCTTATTGGTATCCATCAATGCCAGCAGTTGCTTGGCATTGGCCTGGGCCAGAGCCAGCTTGTCGGGGTACTTGGGAACGTTGGCCGTGTCCTGCGCGAACGATTTGCCGGCAAAGGCGAGGGCCGCACCCATGAGTACCGCAAATACCTGTCTCCTCTTCATGACCAGCCTCTTTCTATGGGGAAGATGCGCCTTGAGCTTTCTGCGCATCTCCGGTCGAGGGGAATTGTAGCGCCGTAGACGCCCCGGAGGCATAAAGGCCGCAGGCAGCCCGCGCTTCGCAGCACGGGCTTTGTCAGGGCGCGCCGTTTCCCTCAACCGCAACCAACCGCCTACAATAAATGCCGGAAGACCAGCGAACGAGACCCAGGAACGAGACTGAGGAATGAGGGAGCCCATGCCGCTTTCCGGAGAAGCCATTCGCCTGATGAACTACATTGACGACGTGGCCGTGACCCTGCGCCGCGTCCTTGCCGCCGTTCCCACGCTTTCTGCCGAGGAGCGCGCCCGCGTGGCCGAGCACCTGGAGCAGGCCCGCCCCAGCGCCGACGACGTGGTGCAGGCCCTCACGGAGCGATGAGTCGCGTGAATATGCCGCGCCGGCTCGCACATGGCCTCGCCGCGCGCCTTTCACTCCTATGACCCCCGCGCCGGATTTCGGATCGGATAGCCCGCCCGGCTCTTCCTTGACCGTGGCCATTATCGGGGCCGGCCGGCTGGGGCGCTCGCTTGCGCGCCGCGCTGCACGCGCCGGCTTCCGCGTCCTGCTCGAAGATGTGCTGCCTTCGAACCTGCGCCGCGCGCGCGAGGCGCTGCGCCGTGAGCTCGCCCGGGAAAAAAAGGCTGAAGGCGCGAGCGATCCCGCTTGCAGTGCGGGCCGGTCCCTGACTGCCGGCAGCCGCACCCAGGATGCGTCGCGCGCTTCAGCCCCTGAGGAATTCAATCCCGACGAACCCATTCGCGTCGAAACCAATCCCGTGGAAACCTTCCCGGTCGCCTTTGTCGCGTCGATTGAAGACGCGGTGCGGCCGGCCGAGCTCGTCATCGATTGCGTGCCCGACGAGCTCGAATCGAAACTCGAAATTCTCTGGCTGCTCGACCGCATGGCTCCGCCGCACGCGGTCTTCGCCACACCCACCAAAACGCTTTCTATCGCCGATCTCGCCGCGTGCACTTATCGTCCGGATCGCTGCGTGGCGCTTGCTCTCTCGCCGTCCGATCTCGAGCTCGCAGATCTGGAGAAGTCTTGCGGTGCGGCGATGGAAATAGGCGTCACGCCGGCCACGAGCCGGGGAACCCTTGCGCTGCTCGAGCGCTTCTGGCGCGCGCTGGGCTTCGAGCCGGTCTTCCGGCCGCAGGCGTGACGCGCGCCGCGCTTTTCTATCTATCTACGGCATTTTCTGAGTTACTGTGTCCTCTTCGTTCCTTCGCAAGGTCGCCGCTCCCTGTTGGTCGCGTCGACTCTGCTTTCCGTCTTCGGGATATAGCTACTCAGAAAATGCTTTAAGGTGCCCGTTCCGAGCGCAGGGGCCTTTCCCTTCGCGGCGTTTACCCGGCTACCGGTGTGAAGAGATCGGCCCATCCCGCGCTTCGAATGGATAGTGGCGCGCACACCGCCATCGTTTCGCACAGGCGCAGGATTTCAGGGAGCAGGGGTCAGGGAGTAGGGAGTAGGGAATAGGGAGTAGGGAGTAGGGAAATGGGGCTTCGTAGGGGACACACGGCGGCGAGTTGGCGCCAAACCATGCGTCCAGTGTTGCGAAAACCGCGTCAAATCGCGCAATTTGAGCGCAAATTCGCGTCTCTTCGAGAGATTCTGAGCAGCCTGCGCACTCGGCGGGGTCGATTCTCAGCAGCCGGAACGCACTTCGGGATGGCCTGAGCGGTCAACCCCTCTGCGCAATGGAACCGTGCAGGCAAACCTTGGCGCGCAAGCGCAACCACCTGTGCAAATATTTGCTCGCTTCGCGCAACCTCATAAGCCAACATTCTGGCTTGTTGACCCCTGACCCCTGAACCCTGAACACTGAACACTGATCACTGCGTGAGCACCTGCTCGTAGAAGCGCACATATTGCGGCACCACCAGCGAGGCGCAGAAGCGCTTCTGCGCGGCCTTGCGCGCGGCATCGCGCATGGCCTGAAGGCGCGCGGGATCGCCCAGCAGCGCGAGCGCGGCTGCGGCCATCGCGTCCACATCGCCCACGGGAAAGAGCAAGCCGTTCTCGCCGTCGTCAATGAGCTCGGGCACGCCGCCCACGCGCGTGGCAATGGAGGGAACCTTGCACGCCATGGCTTCGAGCGCGGCCAGGCCAAAGGACTCGAGCTCGCTGGGCATGAGCAGCAGATCGGCCAGGGGCAGCAGCTCATTGACGCGCTCCTGCTTGCCCAGGAAGTGCACCTGGCACTGGATGCCAAGATCGTGCGCGAGCCACTCGGCGGCGGAGCGGTCGGGCCCATCGCCGATGAGAACCAATTGCGCGGGCCGCTCCCTGGCAACACTTGCGAAGATCTTCACCGTGTCCACCACGCGCTTGACCGGGCGGAAGTTCGAAAGGTGCATCAGAATCGCCTCTTGGGGGCGGGCGAAACGCGCCCGCGCTTCCGCGCGCTGCGCCTCGTCGGCAAAAGGCGCGTACACGTCGCAGTTGACGAAGTTGGTGATGGTCTCGATGGGCCGCGTCACGCCGAAATCCTGGATGGTTTTTTCCCTGAGGTAATTGGAAATGCAAGTGACGCCGTCACTCTGCTGGATGCTGTAGCGGGTGATGGGCAGGTAACTCCGATCGAGGCCGACGAGCGTAATGTCAGTGCCGTGCAGGGTGGTGACGAAGGGCAGGCGGCGGCCATTGGCAGCGAGCATCTGCCGCGCCAGCAGCGCGCTCACGGAGTGAGGAATGGCGTAGTGGACGTGCAGCAGGTCGAGCGCATAATACTCGGCCACTTCCGCCATGCGCGAGGCCAGCGCCAGATCGTAGGGCGGGAACTCGAAGAGGGGATAATTCGAGACCGGCACCTCGTGGTAGAAGATGCCGCCTCCGCCCTCGTTGAGGCGGCCACTGAGGCGGAAGGGCTGCGAATAAGAGATGAAGTGAATCTCGTGGCCGAGGCGCGCAAGCTCGATGCCGAGCTCCGTGGCCACAACGCCGGAGCCGCCGTAGGTGGGATAGCAGGTGATGCCGATGCGCATGCGAGGTTCTCAATGAGAATACCGGAAGCTGCCTCCAGATTGGACGCGTTCAGCGCGGCTGAAGATTCAGGCCGCGGAGGTGCGGAGCACGAAGATCGTTCGCTCAAGCGCTTGCCGGGTTGAGGTCGCGATAGGAGATCAGCTCGATGCCAGGAAACTCGCGGATGGCCTCGAGAGCATCGCGCTCGATGTCGCGCGAGGCGCGCAGGCGCGTGCGCACACGGTCAAGATCGGCGTCGTTGTAGCCGGGGTGCGTGACCAGCTCCCAGGTGCCTTGGGGAAGGTTGGTGAGCAGGCGGCGGACCATGGTGCGATCGAGGATGCCGGTGCCGACCACGGCGAGGGTACCGTCGGTGGTGACGAAGCCTTCTTCGGCGATGATGCCGCGGCAGACGGGCGCGAGCCAGCGTAGCGCGCTGACCTGCGCCACGCGGAGCCATGGTCCCGCACCCGCGGCGCGCACGGCCCAAGCCGGCTCAAAGGGGTTGCGCACGGCGCGAAGGCCGCGGGCGCGCGCGGCGCGCAGCACGGCGCGCAGCACCCCGGGAAACATGTGCACGTGCTTGTGGGTGTCGATATGCGTGAGGGCGACGCCGGCGATCTGCAGGAATTCGATCTGCGCGCGGGTCTCGGCTTCGATCTGTGCGTAGAGCTTCTGTTTGTCCGGGGCAAGATAGATGGCGCGGAGAAATCCCGGCAGACCGGGACGCAGTTCGCCTGCGGGATCGGAGGCGGCAGGGCGGGCAAGACGCGGGATCTCTCTGCGCGCGGAAAGGATCGGAGCGCCATCGACCAGGACCACGTGGCAGCCGACGCCGAGAGAGGGTTTCGCGCGGGCGATTCCGATTGCTTCGCGTGTTGCGCCGGCGCGGGCCATGAGCGTGGTGCTGGTCAGCACGCCCGCGGAGGACAACTCGGCCACGGCGCGGTTGACGCCGGCGGTCAGGCCGAAGTCGTCAGCATTTACGATGAGCCGGCGCACGCGTTTGAGTGTAGCAAGTCAGCAAGTCAGCGAGTCAGGGGGCTTCCCACCCTTTCGCACAAATCACGCGCGAAGGGATGGGGCAAGCGGGCGCGTTGCGTGGAATTTCCGCGCGCGCTGCTATCATCAGAAACAGTTGCCGAGATGCCGCGTGCCGCGGGCGGTTAGCTCAGTTGGTTAGAGCACTTCCCTTACAAGGAAGGGGTCCGGGGTTCGAGTCCCTGACCGCCCACCACGATTGCATCGAGCAGCCGCTCGCTTCAGCGCCCGTGCCCTTGAGTGGGGTTGCACGGTCCTTCCCCTTCACTTCGTTCCGGGTCAGGATTTCGCCCGGAGGCTCGGACGCCCGCATGACGGCTCGGTTCCATCGCCCCTACGGGGCTCGGGATTCGTTCTTGCCGCATTTCCCAGGGTTCCGCTCGCTGCGGCGAGCTTCACCCTGGGCTATTCTCGGGCGTCCCTTCGGGACGCTTTTCTGTGCTTCCTGGATCTAGGTGCGGGTTGGACGCAAGGTCAGGCCAGCTTGACGCCGGGGCTTTCCGAGGGTTCGTCGAGAGTGGCGCGGCGCAGCTCTCCGGTCTCCTCTTCAAGCAGCCAGCGGCGCAGGGCCAGAATGTCGTTGGCGCGGGCGAGGCCGACGGGTTTGCGCGACTGGCTCGATTCAACGACCACCACGTTCTCGACATTCTTGCGCATCATCTCGCGATGGACACGGTCGACCGATTCGCCGGGAAAGGCGAGCACGTATTCCTGCCGCGCCAGCGGACCCAGCGGCTTGGGGCGTGCAGGCTCGACCGCGCGCAACAGGTCGCACGCCTCCACGATGCCGACCAGGTCGCCCTGGGCGTCGACGACGGGAAGAAAACCGGCTTCGTCGGGCGGGAAATGGGCGAGAGCTTCGCTCAGGTCGTCTTCGGCGTGGAGCACAGGGAAGCCGGTGCGCATGACCTGGTCAATGCGCGCGCGCATGAGCAGGGGAGCGGAGTAATCCTGGAGAACGATGAGTCCGCGCTTGACCAGCTTGATGGTCATGATGGAGTCGCGGCTAAACAGGCGCACGAAGCCGTCGGAGATCATGACGCAGACGAGCAAGGGCAGCAGGGCATTGGGATTGTGGCTCAGCTCGAAGAGGAAAATGATGCTGGTGAAGGGCGCGCGGGCAATGCCGCCGAAGACCGCGGCCATGGCGACGAGCGAATAGAGGCCGGGATCGCTCACCAGATTGGGCACGATGTGCCGCATGAACATGGCGTAGACGGCGCCCAGCCCGCCGCCCACCACGAGCGAGGGCGCGAAGACGCCGCCGGTGGTGCCGGAGCCGAGCGAGATGACGAGCGCCCAGAACTTGGCGAAGCCGATACCGAGAAGCGATCCGGCGCCGAGGCGGTCGTTGAGCATGTCGCGAATGGTGTCGTAACTGGTGCCGAAGACCTGCGGGCAGAAGTAGCCGATGATGCCGAGCAGGACCGCGCCGATGGCCGGCGACCAGATGGCGGCGTAGGGGATGGGCAGCTCGTCGAAGAAATCCTCAAGCCAGGAGAGCACGCGGATCATGATGACGGCGACGATGCCCATGAGAATGCCCATGAGGGCGAAGAGCCAGAGCTCGTTCATGCCCGTGATTTTGTATTCGGGCATGGGGAAGAGCGGCTTCCATCCGACAAAGTGAATGCGCACGCCGGTGGCGACGGCAGAGGCGAGGGCCACGGGAATAAAGGAGCGGGCGCGGAGCTCGAAGAGGAGCAGTTCAATGGCGACGAGCACGCCGGCGAGGGGCGCGGTGAACGTGGCCGCCATGCCCGCGGCGGCGCCGGCTGCGAGCAGCACGCGGCGATAGTAAGGCGTGAGCCCGAGAGCCTGGCCGAGCAGGGAGCCGAAGGCGCCGCCGGTCTGGATGATGGGCCCTTCGGCGCCGAACGGCCCGCCGGTGCCGATGGCGAGAGCCGTGGCCAGCGGCTTGAGTATGGCCACGCGCAGGCGCATGCGGCTGCGGCCGAAGAGGACAGCCTCCATGGCTTCAGGGATGCCGTGGCCTTTGAGGGTGGGCTCGAAGAAGTAGATGAGCAGGCCGACCACGAGGCCGCCGATGGGGGGAATGAGAATGACCCAGAGGCCGAGGTGATTGCCCACCGGGTGGGAGATGGCGAAGGAGAAGCGGCCGTAGAAGAAGAGGTTGGTGAAGAAGTAGATGAGCTCGAGCAGGCCCTGCGCCACCAATCCGCCGATGAGACCGACGAGCAGCGCCCAGCCGCAGATTTTCACCACCTGGGGCTCAAGGGCGATGCCGAACTGGCCCTCCCGATGCGCGGGCGCATCCGGCTGCACGCGGGGTGGGGCCGGCTCGCCCGCCGGGCGTCGTTTTTCGGGGTTTTGCGTTTCGCTTGGCATCCAATATATCCTGATGCGATATTATCGCATTACGATGCATTTTCAAAACCGACGGATTGCGGAAACGCGCGCCAAATCCGCTATACTGGAAGAGATGACGGCAAAAGCCATCTCCGGGCGCTGGGAAACCATGGATGCGGCGCGCATTGCCGCCATTGTACGCAACCTGGCGCAATTCCGGTACGCGCTGCGCCAGTTTCTCCGCTTCAGTGAAGATGCTGCGCGCCGCTGCAACGTGACGCCACAGCAGCATCAATTGATGCTCGGCATCGAGGGCTACACCGGCCGGGAATCGGCCAGCGTGACCGAGCTGGCGGAGTTTCTGCAGGAGCGGCACCACTCCGTGGTGGGACTGGTGGAGCGGGCCGAGCAGAGCGGGCTGGTGCGGCGCGCGCAGGATGCAGCCGACCGGCGCGTGGTGAACGTGGCGCTCACGGCCAAGGGGAAGAGGATTCTGCTGCGGCTGACGCGCCGGCACTACGAGGAAGCGCGGCGGCTGCGTGGGCTGTGGGAGACATGCGAACTCTCGCGCGGCGGACGCGTGGCGAAGACTGTGCGCCGCGGGCGCGGCGAAGCGCGCGATGGCCGGCGGCTGTCCGCGCGCGGCGGATCCCGCAAGAGAGCGCCATCGCGCGCTACCGCGTAGTCGGGAAGGCTTCAGACTTCAAAATCTTGCCGCCTTCTTCGATCACGTAAAGGCGATTCACGTCAAGGTTGGTGAGCATGTCCACGGCGCCGGAAGGCCAGCGGATTTCGACGAGGTCGACCTTCCCGGCGTCGCCGAGACCGAAGTGCAGGCGCAGGTCGCCGGCGGAGAAATAGCCGTTCGAGGAGCGAACCTCGTCGATCTGGGCGAGCGGAGAACCGGGTTTTGCACTCAACAGGGGAGTGCCGGTTTGCGCCACCACCTTCACCCGCGCGCCAATGCCGCTGCGGTTGCTCCTGGTTCCCACGACGCGAATCTTGATCCAATTGCGGTGGAGCGTGGTGTCGCAGCGCAGCAGTTGCGGAAGGGCGTTGACGCAGTTGACCACCGCGTCCAGATCGCCGTCATTGTCATAATCGCCCACGGCAAAGCCGCGCGCCCTGGCCGGGGTGGTGATGCCGCTGCCGCCGAGGAGGCTCGCGTCTTCAAACTGGCCGTTGCGCAGGTTGCGGTAGAGATACTTGCGCTCGGCGTAGGGTGCGTCCACTTCGGTTCCATCCACTTCAGGGTAGACGTGGCCGTTGGCAATGAGAATATCCGGCCAGCCGTCGTTATCGATATCCAGGAAGCTGACGCCCCAACCCAGCAAGCGCGTATTCATGCCCAGACCGGCCTGGTAGGTGCGATCGTCGAAAGAGCCCTCGCCCAGGTTCAAATAGAGCGAGTCGGTGTCGCCGGCGAAGTTTGTCTTCACAATGTCGAGAAGGCCGTCGCGGTTGTAGTCTCCGGCGGAAACGCCCATGCCCGCCTGCGGCTTTCCATCGGGCGAATACGCCACGCCTGCTTCAACGGCCTGGTCCTTGAAGGCGCCGTCCTGTTGATTCACGTAATAAGTGGCTGCGGTGGAATCGTTGGCAACGTAAATGTTGGGCCAGCCGGTATTGTCGAAATCGGCGGCAACCACGCCGAGAGCGTAGGTGCCCAGCGCCGTGCCCATGCCGCCCTTGTCGCTCACATCGGTGAACGTGCCGTCACCGTTGTTGTGGTAGAGAAGGTTCTTGCCGCCCTGGAGGCCCGGCGGTCCGCAGGCAACCTGAATGCCCTTGTAGGTGCAGTTCGCATCTTCGGGCAGCGGCGCGGTTTTGAGATCGAGATCGATGTAGTTGCCGACGAAGAGATCGAGATGGCCGTCGCGGTCGTAATCGAGAAACGCGCAGCCGGAGTTCCAGCGCAGGCGGTCCTGCAGCAGGCCGGCTTCCCGGGTGACCTCAGTGAAGGTGCCGTTGCCGTTGTTGCGGAAGAGCGCGTTCTGGCCGTAATAGCTGACGAAGAGATCGTTCCAGCCGTCGTTGTTGTAATCGCCGACGCAGCACGCCTGGCCCCAGCCGGACCGCGCCAGGCCTGCTTTCAGAGTGACGTCGGTAAATGTGCCGTCACGATTGTTCTTGAACAGATGGCACACCGGCTCATGCCCCTGGGGAAAACCCTCGAGCCGCCAGCCGTTCACCAGAAAAATGTCGACCCAGTCGTCCTGATCGTAATCGAAGAACGCAGCGCCGCAGCCGGTAGTCTCCAGCAGATACTTGTTGTGGTGCTCGCCGCCAAAGATGGTTTCCACGTTGAGGCCTGCCTCTTTGGCAACGTCGACAAACTGAACTCCGAGCGGGGTACCGGTGACCGGCGAGGGCGTTCCTTTGGGCGCGGGCCGGGCTTGCGCCGCATACGTCTCGCGCGCCGCGCCTGCGGGCTTTTGCGGCGGAGCGGTTTGGCCTCCGTCCCTGGCCAGAGCCGGACGAGCCAATCGAAGAACTTCTTGCAATGGCAATACCAGTGCGGTGCGGCAAAGCGAGTTCAAGAAGCGGCGGCGCGTAATCGGCAATGCGGGTTTCTCCGGGCGAGAATTGACTGATATTTGCTGCGCGCTCCGTGTTCGACTATCGTGACCATGACTCCAGGCACATGAGGCACTTACTCAATCGAACTGCCTAATACGACGGCTTCTTCGCGAAGGCGTTCGCGGGCGCCAGCGCGGAGGGCGCCTCATCGTCGAGCACCACTATACAGTGCTCGAAACTTGCCAGCGCCGCCGGGTCGGCGGCAATCGCCATCCAGCACACTGCACCCTTCTTCAGAATGCCGCACACGGTTTCCACCGCGTACTGAGCCTTAGGATGGTCTTTGAGAGTGCCGATGACGCGCTCGATCCACAGATTGTGGCTGCCCAGGGAATATGCGCCGTATTGCGGTTCGCCGAGATCGAAGTTTTGCCGGACTCCCTCCAGAGCTCCTTCTCCCATGCCGGACAAATCCTTCTCGGTCATTTCCGATCCAAGGCAGGCGAAGGGCAACACCACGGCGACCACCGTGGAAGCGGGACTGCCGTAGCGCGCGCTCAGGCCCATCTGCGTGCAGCCGATTCCCCGTTTCTCCTGGTCGCTGGAGGCTTGCTGCTGCGCCTGCTGTTGCGCACCCGGCAGCGTAGAGCCCATGTCCACCACCTCCCAATCGGAAGGGACGGTGTAACTGAAGCCGACATTGTTGGTGTAGGTTCGCGTAGGAGCGGATGCCGGCGCGGGCGCCCGGGTTTGCGCCACAAGCGGGGTTGCGCCAAGTATCAGTAGAACTCCAATCGGGAAGGCATTCATCCGGGCGAAAGTCTAGCACATGGGGCGCGCCGCCGGGGCAGCCGGTGGTGTCATTTGTCCGGATCCAATTCCTTTGCTTTGGCGCGCTCGGCGGCCGCATCTTCCATGCGTCCCTGGCGTTCATAGGCGATGGCCAGTTGCACGTGCGGCTCGGCAAAAGTGGGATCGGCGGCGATCGACTCCTGATAACGCGCGATGGCGTCGGCAATCTGGCCGCGCAGCAACATTTGATTTCCTTCATTGAGAGCAAAATCGGCCCGCTGCCGGCTCACGGCCGCGCGGCTCAGGTCAGCAGCCTGACGCCGGTAATCGGCGGCCTGGCCTCGCAGCTCTTTCATCTGGCTGCGCAACTGTTCCGCCTTTGCCTGATCGCCGGAGGCGTCCGCTGCGTCGGCCTGCTGCTCGAGCGCTGCCGCCTGGTCAGCGAGAGCGCCCGCGAGCGTGACGCGCGGGCCGGGCTGCGCTGGCAAGAGCGCGATGGCCTTTTTGAGCGCATCCACAGCTTCGTCGAGCCGGGAGTCCTGCTTCAAGGTGCTGCCCAAGATGGCCCAGGCATCGCCATTATCGGGCCTGAGCGCGACGGCTTTTTTCAATTCCACAACAGCCTGGTCCAGCTTGCCGGTCTGCATATAAAGAATGCCGAGCGTGTACGGGGGATCCGGCAAGCTCGGATCCAATTGCGCGGCGCGCGTCAACTCGGCAATGGCGTCATCAAATCGATCCTTGAACTTCAAGGCCACGCCAAGGTCGTAATGGAGTTGCGCGTCGCTGGCATCAAGTGTAAGCGCCTTTTGCAAGTCTCCAATGGCATCGTCGAAGGCCGAAAGCTGGATATGAGTCACGCCGAGGTCCTTGAGAGCAGCCACGTCGGCGGGATTCTCAGCCAGCGCACGCTCGAGGATTGCGAGGGCGTCCTTGGCGTTGCCGGTGAGCGTGAGCGCGAGGCCGAGATTATCGAGCGCGGCTGGGTTGTGCGGGTCGCGCGCAACCGCCTGTTGAAACCAGGGGATTGCCTCCTGCTGCCGTCCCAGCCGCTGCAGCGCCATGGCGAGCTCCAATTGCGCGTCGGGAAGCGTGGCGTCGATCTTGATGGCGTCAGCAAATTCGTTTGCGGCATCCGCGTCATTGCCCATGGCGGCCTGGGTGCGCCCAACCTCGAGCAAGGCCTGGCCGTTGGTGGGCTCGATCCGGACCGCGCTTTCGAGCTCTGCAAGCGATCCCGCGAGATCGTGCTGACGTCGCAGCAGAATGCCCAGATGAATGCGCGCGCGCACGTAATTGCCATCGAGCGCAATCGCCTTCTCAAAGCGGCTTTGCGCCTCGTCCCAGCGGTCCAACTGCGCATAGAGCGAGCCGATGTCGTCGTCGAGATCGGCTTTGGGACCAGTGAGCGCTTCCGCTGCGGCGAACTGCTCCAGGGCCCGGTCAGGTTTGCCGGCGGCAACCAGTACGCGGGCGAAGGCTTCAAGGAAATCGGCGTTGACCGGCGTCTGCGACGGCTTTTGCGCGAGCCGAAGCGCCGCGTCGAAATGAGGGATGGCATTTTCCGGCTGACCCGCCTGGGCCAGAGCGAGGGCCAGATTGCTTTCGATGGCCGCATCGTTGGGCTTGAGATTTTCCGCGGTTGCGAATTCGTTTGCCGCCTCAACGGGCCTGCCCATTTCCACCAGCACGGCGCCCAGCGCTTCATGCCCTTCCGGAATTTGCGGCGCCAGCCGCACGGCCTGGGCGAACTGCGTTCGGGCCAGCTCCAGGTTGCCTGCCTGCTGGGCCGCATAGCCGGCGTGGAAGGCCGCATCCGCTTCCTTGATGGCTTGCGCATTCGCCTGCGCCACGAGCCGCGCCGGCGCAACGAGCGCCGCGCAGAGGCCGGCTACGCAGAGCGTGGTGCAGACCCGGCGCATCTGCCTATTTCTCCGGGGCGCTGGCGGGCCCGTTGTTTTGCAAATCCACGACGATTTTGAATTCGCGCCTGGCTTCGTCGGCCTGCCCCGTGTCGCGATAAGCCTGGCCCAGCAGATTGTGGGTGACGTAGTTCGACGGATCCATCTGCGCGGCGTGCACCAGGTAATGCAGCGCCTGGATGGGCTGCTTGAGCTTGAGGAAAGTTTCACCCAGGAGAATGTACGGCCCGGTGGAGTTGGGCTCCAGCAGCACGGCGCGATCGAGGGCCTGCTGCGCGTCCTTGAACTGTTCGTTGCGAAGATAGGCATCGCCCAGCCGGTCGTAGAGACTCGCGTCCAGCGGGTTGATTTTGCGCTCGGCTTCGAGTTCACGAATGGCGCCGGGAACGTCACCCTTGGCGAGCGCCACTTCGCCCAGGAGCTCATGCGCCAGCGGCAATTGGGGATTCAGCGCAAGAGCCTTCGCCGCCGCTGCTCCGGCCTGATCGCGGAGCTCGCGGCGCAAGAACATGCGTCCGGCGAGAAGATAAGCCTCCGCCGAGTCGGGCGGAAAGCCGTACTGCGCGGCAAAGGCGTGGCGCGAGTCGTCGTAGCGCTGCACATCGGCATAGCAGAGAGCCAGGACGTAATTGGGATCGACATTCGCCGTCTCCACTTGAGCGTGGGCTTTCTCGAGGAAGGGAATCGCCTCCGAGGCTCGGCCCAGACGGTAGAGGCTCACGCCATGCATTTCGACCGACTCGCGATCGTTGGGGTCCTGGGCCTCAGCCTTGGTGAAGGCCGCGATGGCTTCCGGAAATTGCTCCTTCTGGTAGAAAATAATGCCGCGCAGGCGCTCCACGCCGGGCGGCTCCGACGATTGCGCCGCCAATTGATTCAGTTGCGTGAGCGCCTGGTCCAGGCGGCCGCGGGCGGCAAGCTCCTGGGCTGAGGCAAACGAGGGCGCGGCAATTTGCGCGGCCGGCTGCGCTCCGGCTTGCTGCGGCTCGCCGGACGAGGCGACGGCAAGGACGGCAAGAAGGATGGCAGCGATCGCTTGACTAGCCATGATGTGGACCTGGTCTTTAGTTTAAAGCCGCTCTCATCGAATCAGTTGGTGTGAGAGGGCGGTCGCCGGATGGCGGATCCGAGCGTTTCAGTGCCCTGGCACACGTCGAGATTGCAGGGCAACGGCAAAGAAAGAGGGGAGCCGAAGCTCCCCTCCTGGTTGAATGTTGTTGGTTCGCTGGTCAGTACTGCAGGCGGAGGCTGAAGTCGAGCTGCCGAGGGCCGAAGTCGAAGCTTTGGCCGTAACCCTGGCCACCGGCGGTAATTGTGCCACCCGATTCAACGCTGCCGTTCGGGTTGCCTGCTGCAATGTGGTTAAAGATGTTGAAGGCATCCATGCGAAACTTACCGGAAACCTTCTCCCAGATGCTGAACTGTTTGGTGATCGCCATATCAGTTCCGAAGAACCTCGGCCCGAAGTAGGTGTTTTGACCCACGTTGCCGAAGTTATCCAGGCCCGGGTTGTAAAAGACCCCGCTGCCCAGCGTCTCCGTTGTGAAGAACGTGCGTGAAGCGGTCTGCGGGTTGAATGCGGTGAGGTGAATCTTGAGGTGCTCACCTTGAACGATGCTGGGGTCGCAAGGTCCATTGGGAACATTGGCGCCGCACTCGTTGTAGCTGAGTGTCCAAGGCAGGCCGCTCGCCCAGTTTGTGGTATCGCTGAGCTGCCAGCCGCCGACGAACGCGTCGGTAAGGCCATTGGCGCCGCTTAAGTACTGCTTGCCATGGCCGAAGGGCAGGTCGTAGCTGCCATAGCCGATCAGTTGCTGCCGGCGGACGTTGCTGTCGCGCATATGGGGAATGGAGTGGCTCCAAGTGAAGTAGTCGGTGCTCTCGTCGAAGGCGCTGGCCCACACGTAATTAGTGGTTAAGTTCAGGCCCTTGTAGGAGCGCTGCGAAAGCGTGACCTGCATGGAGTCGTACTCGGTGTTCTGGTTATTGCCGTGGTAATTGATTCCCGCCGTCCAGCCGCACATGCCGGGCTGGAGAAGGGGATCGCTATCAACATCTGCGATAGTCGTTCCCGAGGGGAAGTGGGCGGAGCTGAGATAGTCTGGATCGCGGCAAGCCGCCAGCGAACCGCCGTAGAAGCGCTCCAGGTACTTGGAGCTTCCGGTCTGGTTGTTCGCCGAGATGCCGGAGCCCGCGGCAGGGTTAAAGGTTATCGTCTGTCCGTTTACGCTGTATTGCGCGGGCAAGGCGATCGTGGCTTCGTTGGGGTTGGTAGTGTTGCCGTCGCCGTCGCCCAGCGTGTGCGTTCCCTTGTTGCCGACGTAGGCCACCGTGAGGCTCATAGTGCCGGTGAGCGAGCGCTGCACGGCCAGGTTCCAGGCGTCGATGGTGGGGAATTGCAACGGGTTGGGCCGGGAATAGGACGAGACGGTGTAGCCTGGCTCGGGCAGCAAGCCGTTGGCGGGAGTCGTTGGGAAAACGTAGGCTGGCGGCCCGGCGCTCAGATCAAATGCAGGCGTGATGGTATTGGGCGCCACAATATTCTGAAAGGCCAGCACAGGAATATCTTGCGTGACCGCGTGGCCGAAGATAGAGCCGAAGACGCCCATGTCGAAGCTGCGTCCGTAGCCCGCGCGGATAACGGTTTTCTGATCAATCTCGTAGGAAGCGGCAAGGCGGGGCGAAAGCTGCTTGAGAGCCCTCACCGTCCAGCCCATATCGGAGGGGATTCCGCCGATGCCGGCCACGTGCAGATAGCCGTCGTTCAGGTTCTGGAGTGCGCCGTTGCCGGCGCCATTGACGCTCTCCGGCCAGAACAGATCGAGGCGGCCGCCGAAGTTGATGGTTAACTTGTGCGTGGCGCGCCACGAGTCTGCCAAATAGAAAAAGGTGCGTTTCTGGAACTCCTTGGCGTTGAAGGAGGTGGAGACGTAGCGGCCGAAGGCCGTACCGCCGTTGCCCGAAACCTCTCCGAGCATGAAGGTGGCCAAACCCAATCCCCCTTGCGTCGAAGCAGAGAGGTCCTCGGTTGGCCCGGTGTTGAAATAGATCAGGCCATCGCGATCGTTGTCGGACGGAACGCGCAGGTTGCGGCCGTAGCGGAGGTCTACACCCCACTTGAAGGAGTGGTTACCCAGCACCTTGGTCCAGTTGTTGACGATCTGGAACTGGTCTTCGCGCTCGATCAGCGGGCAGTTGCAGCGGTTGATGTTGAGGCCGTCGCCATAGGAATCATAACCGCTCGCCACGGTGGAACCCGCACCGCCGGGCACGGGCGTGATAAAGAACCCTGGAGAGCCGGTGAGGATGGCCGGGCCGGTGTTGATGCCGGGAATGCCGAGCATGGTGGCAAAGTTGGTGCCGACGTCGTGTTTCTGGTCTCCGATGTTGTAGCGGAGATAGCCGAGGCGCACGTCGGTGAGCAACTTGGGATTGATGGCAATGTCCGTGCCCACCACGTCGCTGTCGTCGGCGCCCTTCGAGTTGCCGCCGTAGTTGTTGATGCCGAAGCCCGGGCCGCCCCCGGCGCCGAACATCACCGTTCCCGACAGAGTGTCAGTGAAGCGGGAGAAGCGTTCGAAGAAGTGGGTCTTATCGTTCAGCGTGAAATCCACGCGCTCTGTCCATTGATCGCTGTTGAACAGGCCGGTGCCCGATGCGGCGTAGTTTGCGTCGAGACCCCCTGTGCCGGGGTTGGGAGTGTAAGTGATGTTCTTGGCGAGGACGTAGGGCTCCAACACCTTCAGCAAAGCCAATGCCGGGTTCGTGGCCGTGGTGCCTACCTCCGACCTGGGAATGACGTTGTTGGGATAAGGCGACGGCGCGCCTTCGGAGTCATTGCCGAGGTTGTCATAGATGGTCCACGCAAGCGGGTCATGGGTAAATTCGCCCTGAGCCAGGTATTCGCTGAAGTCGCAGCCGTCGCCGCCGTTGGAATCTTTTGTCACCGTTTGCGCTGCGTTTCCGAGGCAAGTCTCGGTGGTGAGGACCGTGGGCAGCGTATCGAACGCGGAGGTGCCAACTTTTTGGCGCTGCCCCTCATAGTTGCCGAAGAAGAAGAGCTTGTCCTTGAGAACCGGTCCGCCGACCGATCCTCCAAAGCGGTTCTTGAGACCGGCGGGGATGGCATTGGGTCCCGGGGGCTGGTCGTAAGGATCGCGGGCCAGGTTGGCGTTGCCGGTGCGGAAGTCGTAGATGTCGCCGTGAAAATTATTGGTGCCGGAGGTGGTTTGCGCGGTCATGACAGCCGAAACCGCCTTGCCCTCTTCGGCGTCGTAGTCCTGAGTGGTGACCTTGACCTCAGTAACCGCGTCGATGGAAGGGTTAACTACGATGATTCCCAGGATCGGATCTTCGTTGTCGGCGCCGTCCAGTTCGTAGGCCACGCCGCCGAAGGCCTGTCCGTCGATCTGAATCTGCTTCGAAGCCTGGGGATTCTCATCGGCCGCGTGCGACCAGCCCAGAATCTGCGCGCCGGGCAAGAGCAGTTGCAGGTTGGTAAAGTTCTCGTCCTGTACCGGCAGGCTTGCCACCTGCTGCTCGTCGAATACGCTGGCGACGTCGGCGCGGTCGGTCTTCAGCTCCGGCTCGGTATCCGCGCTCACTTCGACAGTGGTAGCGGTGGCGCCAACAGCCAGCATGGGATCAATGCGCGGGGCGGTATCGGCGAGGACGTTGATGCCCTTGGTCTCAAAGGCTTCAAATCCTTTGGCGGTGACCTTGAGGTCGTAGACGTCGGGGATCAGGTGGGGGACTGAGTAATCGCCGGTGGCGTTCGAGGTGACGCTGACGACGGTGCCTTTGGATTCATCGGTTACGTCAACCAGGGCGCCGGGAATCGCGGCGCCCTTCGGGTCCGTCACCGTTCCGAAGATCGATCCGTACACCGCCTGCGCCCTGACCTGGGCGATGAAGAGACCCGCGCCGGCCAGCACCAGCCCGGCGAGCACACGACACGTAGCCTTCGTCATGAAACCTCCTGAAAGACCCGGTAGTTCTTGTTCTCGGCATTCGCTTGTTCTTTTTGGACTTTTTACCTGCTCATCCGCACAGTGAAGCGTGTCTGGAGAAAAGGCAGAACGGCTAGAGCCATTCCCGAATGCACAACCGATTGAGTTGAAGGACAAACGACTGCCAAAACCCAATCCGGAAATGGACTTTAGCTGAGGCCTAATTCGATTGTCAACCCTAAAAATGAGGCGGAAGTAGAACGAACGATGGAGGAAAACGGCCAAAGGACTCGCGCTGATAGCGTTTTTGTAGGGGATGAACCGATTTATTCGCTGGCATTGGGGGCTCCAGCGGGTGTTACCAGGTGAGAGTCACGGTTTGAGTCGCGTATCCGGGTGCTTCCGGAAATGGAACTGAAAGGGAGTAGAGCCCGTCTTGCCCGGCGCCAAGGACGGCGTGGCCGGCGGTGATGTGCATTCCGGGGAAATTCTCTTTGAGCAGGAGGGTCTGGCTGGAGGATCCCGGAGCGGACAGGGTCAAAGTCAAAGAGCGCCCGGTGCGCTGTTCGTCCAAAACTTTCATCTGTTCCGTTTTGGCACCAAACTCCGGCAGGCGATGCGGCAAGGCCACTTCAACGGCGGGGAGGGGGATGGCGAGGGCTGGTCCGCGGCCCTTTGCTCCCTCCGCGCCGGTGACCAGATGCAGAGCGGAAGCGCTGGGACCTGCGGCTTCAACCAGCAATTCCTGACCGCGCCGCGTGAAAGTGAGGTCGATGGTTGCATTCCCGAAGGGAATGCGGCGCAGGGTTGCGGTGTTCCAGTCGGCGGGAAGATGCGGATTCACGGTCAGCGTCTGCGTTGCTGCATTCCACTCCAGGCCGAAAAGGCCGCGGAGAACCGGCGAGACGACCATGGCGGAAGACCAGAGCTGATGCGCTGTGCTGCGGCCGAGAGGCTGAAAGAACTCGCCCGACAGCAGCTCGGTGACCGAGCCAAGGTCCTGCGACCAGGTGAGATCGGCGTTCTGCATCAGGTGCGCGTAGGCGGAAAGCGCATGACCCGCGCGGTACTCGGCCTGCGAGACCCATCCCGTATAGAGCGGCCACACGGTTCCCTGGTGATAGCTGATGGGATCGTAGAAGCTGACCTGATCGCCGACGTCCCGCGTACCCCAGTCGGTGGAGAATTCGCTTGAGGCCCAGCGCTGCATCATGGTTGCGGATTGATCGAGGGCAAAAGTTCCATCCCACCAGGCCACGGCGGGGAAGATGGTGGGCGTGGTGTCGGGCGTGCCGTTGGCGTCGATGCTAAAGGAGTAAAATCCGGCGCCCGGCTCGAAGTATTCTTTTTCGATTGCCGGCGCGATTTTTGCCGCGCGTGCCCTGGCCTCCCGCGCAAGATCGGCGTGGCCGCAGACATGGGCAAGATTAGCAAAGGCCAGACTGGCCTGCTCGTCGAGCGAGGCCAGGTAGATTTCCTGATGGGGCAGCGCGTGCGGCCAGTTTTCCACCCAGCCTGTGCCCTGGGTGTTGTTGTAAATTCCATCGCTCGATACATGCGCGGTTTCGAAGTTCCAGGCGCGCGCGAGCGCGTCCCAATGCGAGCGCACAAAATCGGCGTCGCCGCTGATCTTGAGATAGTCGTTCATGGCCATCAGCAGCAGCGGGGTAGAGTCGGCCGCGGCGTATTCGTAGGGCAGCGACTGCCAGTCGACGAGGTTTGCGGTTTGCGCATACTCGTGCATGATTTTGCCGTCGGCGCGCTGATGGCGCAGGAGAAAATCGAATTCCTGGCGAGCTGTGCTGAAATCCCCGAAGCCGTTGATGGCGTAGAGCGTCCACAGCGCATCACGGCCGAAAAACCATCCGAAGCCCGGCCGCGTGGAATCGCCTGAGCCCAGAAAGCCCGCGGTGAGCGCCTCGCCGTCGTTTTCGGGAGTCTGCACGCGCAGTTGATCGATGGCGGCGATGGCCCAGGAAAAAGCCTGGTTCAGATCGCCGTCCGGCGTTTCGATGCTGGTGTGGCTCAAGAGAAGATCGCGAAAATAGGCAGCGTTTTTCTGGTATAGATCGGGTATCGCAACATTGAGCGCGGCCAGGCTTTGTGCCAGCGCTTCGCGCGTTGCGTCCTGTTTGTTATCTGCCCGGGTGATGAGCAAGGGAAGGAATGTATGCGCGTCTTTTGCGGGATCGAAGTGCAGCACAAACTCAAGCGGCCAAACCTGCGGCCGCTCCTGATACGGCGGAAGAACGCCCGGCTCGGCTCCGGGCATGGCCAGCGCCGCGGCATGATCGGGAAAATTCTCATGGAGAATATAAAAACCCGAGGGCGCGCTTCCCTCGCTGCCCTGAGCTCGCACCCACTCCGGCGAGGGTTGAGGGTCCGACTCGGCCGGCCACATGCGCTGCATCTCCGGCGTGAAGCTGAAGGTGAGCGTCATGGGCCGGATGGCCTCGATCTGGTAGAGCAAGATGACGCCCGATCCCTCCGGCCCCTGCCTGGGCGCGAACATGATCTGCCGGATGGTGAAATTGGCATGCGCGTAGGTAAGGATGGTCGCGCTGGGGGTCACGTCGATCCACGCCGCGTGCTGGTTCACATCGATGGGCACGGGATAATCCTGCATATCCGCGGTTATGCGCAGGTGGCTGAAAATCTTCCAGGGAAAGATCCAGGCCTCGCAACGGCCGTCCTGCTGGCCAAGCAGCGCGCCTTGCGGGCCGATCACGGAGAACGGCCGCGCAGGATCGACTTCGCGCGCGATGTGCAAGGATTCGCCCTGGTCCAGCGCAAACGCAGGAACCGCGGGCAGAGTGGACGGGTGCTGGGCGAAAAGCGGGGTCTGGCCGAGGCTCATGGCGGCAAGCGACGCGAGCAGCGCGCGGAGTTTCATCTTAGCGGACTTGGCCGATGTAGACGCCATAGGGGCCGAGCTCGACCGAAGCGATCGAATGCGGCTCGGGCGCGCCTGGTGTTTTCATCAATGTCTTTAATCCCGTCCTGCTCACGCCCTGCGCGCTCAAATCGAAGCTGACAGTCTGCGGCTGCGCGGTAAAGTTGCACGCGACAATCACGGCTTCTCCGTTAGCGGTTTTGCGCAGCCAGGAGAACACGTGGTCGTCCGCGGTGTTGAGCATGATTTCTTCGCCTTCGTGCAGGGCCGGGTCGTTCTTCTTGAGCGCGATGAGCTGCCGGTACCAGTGCAGCATCGATTCCGGGTCACGCTCTTCGGCGGCCACATTGGAAGTCTTGTAGCTGGCTGGAATGGGCAGCCAGGTGTTGACGCCGGCTGAGGAGAATCCTGCGTCAGGGCCCGCATTCCACTGCATGGGTGTGCGCTCGCCGTCGCGGCCTTTTTCCTTGGGCCAGCCCTTGATGCCGATGGGATCGCGCACATCCGCTTTGCGCGCGGGCGGCGTGGTGACCATGCCGATTTCATCGCCGTAGTACATCATGGCGGTATCGTGCGAGGCGAAGAGAACCGTGGCGATTACGCGCCCGATATCGTCGTGGTGAGGGCCATAGCCGAAGGCCGGCGCCCCGGCAGCGTCCTTCTGATAGCGGTCCCAGCGCGGATTGTCGTGATTGTCGAAGACGAAAAGCGGCTCATCGCCGTCGAGACCGGTTTCGGCTTCATCGATGCGCTGGCGGAACAGCGCCACATCGAACCTGTTGATGAAGCCCACCTGCATGTCCATGGGCAGTTGCAGCTCATCGTTGTTCGCGCCGTACATCTTGCGCAGGTCGTTGATGGAGCGCAGGTAGGTTTCGCCGATGAGCACCACTCTGTGCGCGCCCGCCGCTTCGGAGGCCTGGCGCAGTTCGCGCAGAACATCGTGCTCCTCAGGCAGGTTGTCGGTGTAGATGTTCGTCACTTCCTTGTCGCCGTAAGCATCGATGCGGGGCTGGCCGTCCGGTCCCAGCACATAAGGCTCGTCGCGATCCTGCGGGTCTTCAAAGAGGGAGGTAATGGCATCGAGGCGGAAGCCCGCGGCGCCGCGGTGAATCCAGAAGCGGGCGACGTCGAACATGGCCTGGCGAACCTGGGGATTGCTCCAATTCAGATCCGGCTGCTGCACGTAGAACTCATGATAGTAGTACTGCCGGCGCGCCGGATCCCACTGCCAGGCGGACCCTCCGAAATCAGAGATCCAGTTGTTGGGCGGCTGGCGCTGGCCATCGACCATCTTGGGATCGCGCCACATATACCAGTCGGCCTTGGGATTGGTGCGCGAGCTGGCCGATTGCTCGAACCATGGATCCTTGTCCGAGGTGTGGTTCAGCACCAGGTCCATGATGATGCCGATGTTGCGCTTGCGGGCCTCGGCGACGAGGCGGTCGAAATCGGCCATGGTTCCGTACTGGGCATCGATGGCCTCGTAATTCGAGATGTCGTAGCCGAAGTCCACCTGCGGCGAGGGATAAATGGGCGTGAGCCAGATGGCGTCGACGCCGAGTTTCTGGAGGTAGTCGAGACGCGAGGTGATGCCGTTCAGGTCGCCAATGCCGTCACCGTTCGAGTCTTGAAAACTGCGCGGATAGATCTCGTAGATGACCGCATTCTTCCACCAGGGGGTGCTTGTCGAAGCCGGGCTGGATGGAGCCGGCGCGGCTGCCTGCTGAGCTTGCGTTTGCAGTTCCGCGCCGCACAAGAAAGCGGAGAGGAGCAAGAGAAGGGAAGCGAAGTCTTTCATGGCTGGCACCCGGCAACTCGCGAGAATGAATTAATCCCGATAACGTGATTCGAAGACGACCGAACCGTGTCGAATCCTAACACACTTGAGCATCATTGCCGGGGAAGCCGGGCCAGATTGGCGCGTGCCTGGGCATGATCGGGCGCGAGCTGCAAGGCGCGTTCAAAATCGGCGCGCGCCGCGGCGGTGTGCCCCAAGCGCGCCTCGAGCACGCCCAGGTTGTTCCAGCCATCGGCGTCGTTCGGTTCGAAATGCAGCGCCTGGTTTTGTTCCTCGATAGCCTGCTGCAACTGGCCGGCTGCCGAAAGAACCTGCGAGAGCAGCGCGTGCAGATTGGCGTCGCCGGGCGAGAGCTGCACGGCTGCGCGCAATTGGGTCAGGGCATCGGCTTGCCGGCCTGATTGCGCATAAGCCATGGCCAGGCGCTCGCGGGTGTCGACGTCGTCAGGGCGCTGGGCGGAGGCTTTTTGCAGGAATTCGACGGCGCGCTCCGGCGAACCCGATTCGATGGCCATTTCGCCGAGGTGATAGAGCGCAGTGAAGTTGGCGGGATCAAGATCGAGCGCGTGCTCGAATTCTGCTTCTGCGGATGCGGAATCGCCTTCGCCCAAGAGGGCGACGCCCAGGCCGCTTTGCGCCCCTGCATCGGCGGGGCAGTTGCGCAGCAGGTCGCGGAACTGCTCCGCGGCTTGCGCGAACTGGCTGCGCTTCAGCTCGAGTTCCGCCAGGTTGAATTGCGCGTCGCAGTTGTCGGGCCCGAGCGCTATGGCCTGCGTAAACTCTTTTTCGGCTGCGGACGAGTCTCCCGCGTTTTCCAGTGCGGCGCCCAGGCTGTTGAGGGTGCGAGCGTCGCGAGGATTCGCGGCCAGCACCTGGCGATAATCGGCTGCGGCTTCGGCGTAGCGGCCGAGGCCGGCCAGTGCCGATGCGAGGTTATATAAAGCAATCAAGTCTCCGGGATTTCGCTTTGCGCGATGTTCCATCCAGGCTTCTTCCAGCAGCAAGCGCGGATCGGGACTTCCTTTGGCAGTGTTGACGGGCAGAACCTGGAGCCACAGATGCGCCATTTCGTCCACGGAGCGGTTGCCGGCGCGCACGCGGATGGGCGGCGTGTTTGGATTGTGGACGTTGTCCTCTGAGTTGTCGTAGACGTAGTGCATGTGCACCACGGTCCCGCGCGGCAGGAAAACCGGAGTGCGATAGCGATAGACCGACTGGCGATCGATGTCCCAGTCCGGAATCCGGATGAGCCACTGCTTGCGCCCATCGGGCAGAATGGCCCAGCCCTCGAGTTCTTTGCCGAGATAGTGCGCGTGGGGATAAATCCCGAAGAGGTCCACATCGACCGGCAGCTCCAATTCATCCTGCACTTGAAAGCTCCGGTCGCCGGCGGGAATATCGAGGCCGCGGTCATCTTCAAGCTCAAGCAGCATGGGATGCTTGCTGGCCGGCTCGGGCGTGAAGTACAAACCGATCTGCGCGCCGATGGTTTCCGGCTTGCCGCTGGGTTTCAGATGCATATTGAGGATGAGATCGTTGCCGGGATCGAGCCGCCAGGGCATTCCCGCGGGCTCTTCCAGCACCGGCGTATCCGGCTTCCAGAAAAGAAAATGGCTGTCGGGGTCGAAAGTGTTGCCGGCATCGAGCTCCAGCTCCATGCCGGGAATTCCATCCTCCCAGTCGGCGGGGTGACGGCGTCGGAACGAGGCCGTGCGATCGATGAGCACGTTGGCGTGATGCACCACCTGGGGCGCGCTGGGCAAAATCTGCATGGCGCGGATATAGTGCGTTGCGGTGAGCGGATAGGGCAGGACGAAGTTGCGAAAGACGTCGGTTCCCCCTGCGGCCAGGGCGTACGGATGCTCGATGGTGAGAATCAGATCGGGCTTTCCCAATTGCCAGGTGGCGTCATAGTGCGGCGGCGGAGGGGCGATGGACGCATCGCCTTCGGGCATCCCGGACGCTACCCAGCGACGGATGAGCGCTATCTGCTCATCGCTCAGGCGGCGCGCGCCCAGAAAATCGCCATATCCGGGTGCCGGCAGCCACGGGGGCATATAGCGCGACTGCGTGACCTGAGCCATCTGCGGTCCGTGCCGGAATGCCTCCTGATAGGTGAGCAGGCTGAACGGTCCGCCGCCGCCGGGGTGATGGCAGGTGGCGCAGTTCTGGTAGACGAGGGGCGCAATCTGCCGGCTCCAGGTGACGGCGGGGACTGCGGGTGGGGCTGAGTGAGAGGTTGCGCCGGGATCTGCCGGAACCTGCGCTGCGCGCATCGTGCGACGCGGATGCAGCCAGGAGAGAAAGACGCAGCCAACGAGCGCAAGGGCTGTGCAGCGCAGAAATCTCATGGCGCGTTGCGGGGCACAATGGAGCAGCCGACTGCCGGACCTCCCGGCTTTACGGCGGGCCTATGGTCAAGCGCAGCGCGGATGGCCAGCTCCAGGTCGTGCCGTGTGGCCGCAGGCCGTTCCTGTCCGAGAGCGAGGTAGCGGTCGTCGATGCGTCCCCGGTACACCTCATGCAATCCTGCGGCGGTGGAAAGAAAGACGGCGGCTTCCGGCGTTGTGGTGGCGTGCGCCATGCGCGTGAGCCGTTGTTCCGTGTCGAGCACCTGATCGGCGTGGATCTGGAAGTCTTCATCGTGGCGGCGAACCACCGCGGCCGTGTCTCCGGGATCCGGATACACCCACCAGAAGTGCACGCCCTGGGGCGCAAACTCGCGATCGAGCCGCTCGATCTCAGGGATATAGCGGTTGGAAATGGGACAATCCGATGTGGCAAAAAAGAGCACCACCGCTTTGGCGCCTGCGGGCGCGATCTGCTCGATCGGACGACCGTTCAGATCGGTGCCGAAGGGCTCCGCAGCCCGCGCAACCATGGACAAGCAGCCGAGCAGAAACACAGTGGCGCGCCATGCCATAGCTCTGAACTTTACCACGCGCCTGCGCAAAGATGAAGATGGCGCGCGCGCGCGGCTGCCCCGCGCGCGGAGGAGAAAAGTAGAATGGCATGGTGTCCCGGCTCGCGATGCATCGCCGTTATATTTCCGTTTTCTTGCGCCGCGCCGCGTTCCTGGTTTTGCTGGCCGGGCTGGCGGGCATCGGCTGGATGACTACAAGCGCACCGGTTGACGCCGGAACGGGGAGGGCTGGGTCACGGAGCGCCGGATTGCAGAGCGCGAATGCGCAGGGCGGCGGCGCTGAGCTTGCGCAGAATCCCGATGCCGCGTGTGCCCGCTGCCACCAGCAAATTTTTGAAAGCTGGGAGCGCACGCCCATGGCGCTCGCGAGCGGGCCCGCGGTGCAAGGGTTCATTCCGGCCGACTTCACGCACGCGGCCTCCGGCGTCCACTACCGCGTTACGCTCGATCAGGGCCAGGTGTGGCTCTCCTATGAGCGGCCCAACGCTCCCGCGGGCCGCGGGTTGAACGGCAGGCAAGAGCTGCTCTTTTATCTTGGCTCGGGACGGCGCGGCCGCACCTTCCTGTTCCAGCGCGAAGGCTACTGGTACGAGATCCCCATCAACTGGTATGCGAAGAAGCACATCTGGGACATGACTCCGAATTTTCTCAGCGCGCAGGAGATGCCGTTCACGTTGCCTGTCGATCCCGGATGCCTGCACTGCCATGCGAGCAACGTGGCAGAGTCAATGCCCGACGCGCGCAATCATTTTGCCGGATTGCCGTTTCCTCGGGGCGGGATCACCTGCGAGGCCTGCCATGGCGATTCTTCCGGGCACCTGGCACAGAATGGAAAAGGACCCATCCTCAATCCTGCAAGACTCGATCCCGTTCGCCGCGATTCCACTTGTCTCGAATGCCATCTGGAAGGAGAAGTGGCGGTGGTGAAACTGGGACGCAAGATGGGCGCCTTTGAGCCCGGCGACGATCTGTTCGACGATGCGGTTTACTTTGAAAACGGGCGCAAAGCCGGCCCCGGAGGCCGCGCCACCAGCCAATGGGAATCGCTGCTGGAGAGCGCCTGCAAGCAAGCCAGCGGCGACCGGCTCACGTGCACAACGTGTCACGATCCGCATGCGTCGGTGGCCGCGGACGATCGTGTGAGCTTTTACCGCGCCCGCTGCCTGGCCTGCCACGCGGGCCTGGCATCGGGCCATCACCAGGAGAACCCCGACTGCACCTTCTGCCACATGCCGCGCGAAGAGACCGAGGACATTGCGCACGAGCAGGTAACCGATCATCGCATCCAGATCGAATCCAAGCCGTTCTCGAGCCCGCTTGCAGAAGAAGAACTCGTGCCCATCGGCGGGGTGCATCCGGGTGCGCGCGACGAAGGAATCGCGTGGGCGCAACTGGCTCTGCGCGGAGATCGCGCTGCCGGCGAACGCGCGATGCAACTTTTGCTCCAGGCCGAAGCCTCCGATCCGGCGCAGGCGCGGGATACGGAGCTGCATACGGAGCTGGGTTTCCTGGAACAGTTGAGCGGGGACCGGGAGCGGGCAAAGCGGGAGTACGAGGCTGCATTGCGGGCAGACCCTCTGAATGGGACGGCGGCCGGCGACCTGGCCGTGCTCGACGCGCAGGCAGGCGACGCGGCGGCCGCCGTGCCGCTGTGGCAGCAGGCGTTCACGCACGATCCGGGAGCGAGCGCCGCGGGAATCGATCTCGCCCTGGCGCAATGCCGGCTGGGCGAGACGGCTGCGGCCGCGCAGACGCTCGAACGCGTGCTGCTTTTTGCTCCGGACAACGATGCCGCCCGACGTCTCTGGCTGGCGCTCAAAGCGGGGACCGAGCACTGCGGCAAACCATGAGCAGGCAATCCATGGCGAAGGAATGGCACTCCGAGGTGATCACGGCCCCGACCGGTTGAGGGTTACGGGCGCGAGCGCCGACGTCATGGCATGGTTGACCCAGATCTCGATCATCGATCGGGGCGAGAGCCGGCGATGAGGATGTCCACCAGCCTCCTGGCGCTTTGCTGCCAGCCCGGAACCACCGGGACATGGGAAACGCCGATGAGAGCACGCAGCAGATCGGATGTATCGAGATCTTTCCGTATGTCGCCGCTCCTTATGGCGCGCTTCACCAAGGCATCCATCGCCCCCTGAATTTCAGCGCGCGAACCCTCATAGAGCTTCGAAGCGCCGCCAACGATGGAATTGAGTGCGGGAGCAATGATCTGTTTGGCCGCGATGTAGTCGACAAACAGGAGCATCCACGCCCGCAGGGCTGCCATCGGGGGCTTCTCTGCGGCAAGCTTGCGCGCCGCGACGGCGAGCTTTTCAACCTCAGAGCGATAAACCGCCTCAATGAGCGCGTCTCTCATGGGAAAGTGACGATAGAGGGTTCCGGGCCCCACGCCTGCCTGTTGGGCGATCGAGTCAAGGCTCGCCTCTGCGCCCAACCGGGTAAACGCCTCTTTTGCTGCTTCAAGAATGCGCTCGCGATTGCGCAGTGCGTCTTTGCGCGGTCTTCGGCGCGGCTTTCGAGGGATGGGCTGAAGGCGTCTTTGGGCCATCGCAAAAATCCTGCAACCGGAGAGGGTCTCCGATTATCTACTGATTCGGAGCTTGCCTCCGTTTTAGAGCAAGCCATCGCGATCTGTCAATTCCGGTTATCGATGAGGAAGCCGATAATCGGCGGATGGAGGGAAATTCAGATGCATCAAGAAGTGTGTAAGGCCGGCAGCTTTGCACTGCCCGGCAGTTCGTTGCGCGTGAACCGTATGGGCTACGGCGCCATGCAACTTGCGGGAAGGGACGGCAACAAGCTGGTCTGGGGTCCGCCTCGCGATGTGGATGAAGCGATGGCGGTTTTGCGGGAAGCCGTCGCCAGCGGCGTGAACCATATCGACACATCCGATTATTACGGTCCCCACGTCACCAACCAGATCATACGAAGAGCGCTTTCCCCTTATGGCGACGATCTGGTGATCGTGACCAAAGTCGGCGCCCGGCGAGGGAAAGACGGATCGTGGATTCCGGCCTTTTCGCGCGAAGAGCTGATGGGCGCGGTTCAGGACAATCTCCGCAATCTCGGTCTGGATGCGCTCGACGTGGTGAACCTGCGCAGCCTGTTCAGCGTCCACGGACCGGCTGAAGGTTCGATCGAGGAACCGCTCACCGTTCTGGCCGAGCTTCAGCAAAAGGGGTTGATCCGTCACATCGGGTTGAGCAACGTGACGCCCGCACAAGTTGCCGAAGGGCGCCGCATCGTCCCCATCGTCTGCGTGCAGAATCAATACAACCTGGCGCATCGCGCTGACGACGCGCTGATCGCGGACCTTGCCCGCGACGGAATCGCCTACGTTCCCTTTTTCCCGCTGGGCGGATTCACTCCTCTCCAGTCCACTGCCTTGTCAGAAGCGGCTTCGCATCTCGTGGCCACGCCGATGCAGGTTGCCCTGGCCTGGCTTCTGCAACGCTCGCCGAATATCCTCGTCATTCCTGGCACGTCTTCCCTGAAGCATCTTCGGGAAAATCTTGAGGCGGTCACCTTGCAGATTCCGGCCAAAGTGCTCGCCGATCTTGACTCACTGCCCCAGCCTGGCTCTGCGCTCGCAGCGGCTGGGAGCGAATCGTAACTTCATCCATGAGAAATCGAGCATCTACGAAAAGGAGTACTCCCATGCGTGTTTTCGTCACGGGCGCCACAGGTTTCATTGGATCGGCGCTCATTCCGGAACTGATGGCTGCAGGTCATCAGGTGGTCGGCCTGGCGCACACCGACGCCGGCGCGAAGGCTCTTGCTGCCGCCGGCGCACAGGTGCAACGCGGCGATCTTGAGGACCTGGAGAGCCTGCGCCGCGGTGCAGCCAACGCGGATGCGGTGATCCACACCGCATTCATTCACGACTTCTCGAAATTCGCGGAGAATTGCGAGATTGAAAAGAAAGCCGTGGAGGCGCTTGGATCCGCGCTTGGCGGGCCGGACCGTCCGCTGATCGTCACCAGCGGGCTTGCTCTGGTTGCGTCGGGCCGCCTTGCAACCGAGAGCGATCCGCCTGTCCCGGTGTCGGCTTCTTATCCTCGGGCTTCGGAAGCGACCGCTGCTTCGCTGGCCGAGCGCGGCGTGAACACATGGGTCGTGCGCCTTCCCCAGATTCACGACACGGTGAAGCAAGGCCTTGTAACTTACGCGATTCATCTCGCCCGCGAAAAGGGCGTCTCGGCGTACATCGGCGATGGAAACAATCGCTGGTCTGCGGCTCACCGCTCCGACGCCGCTCATTTATACCGGCTGGCGCTCGAGAAGGGAGAAGCAAACGCCCGCTATCATGCAGTTGCGGAAGAGGGAATACCCATGCGGGCCATCGCTGAGGCCATTGGAAGAGGCTTGAATGTGCCCGTTGTCTCTATCAAGCCGGAAGAGGCCCGCGCGCATTTTGGCTGGCTCGCGACCTTCGCCGGCCTGGATATTCAAGCCTCGAGCATACAGACGCGAAAAACTCTGGGATGGAACCCAACCGGTCCGACCCTCCTGACCGATCTCGCAAACATGCGCTACTCCCAGGGCTGAACGATCATTTCAAAGAAAAGGAATCGATATGAAGAAGACATGGTTTATTACCGGCGCCTCGCGCGGGTTGGGCCGCATCTGGGCTGAAGCTGCGCTCATGCGGGGCGATCAGGTTGCCGCCACCGCCCGCAAACTGGCCGACGTTGCCGACCTTACGGAACGCTTCGGCGATGCCGTCCTTCCACTGGCCCTCGGCGTGACTAATCCCGAACAAGTGCAGCAGGTGGTCGAGCAGGCGTACACCTATTTCGGCAGGCTGGATGTTCTTGTCAACAATGCCGGCGTGGGCCTGCTCGCGGCTACTGAGGAAGCCAGCGACGAGCAGATCCGCGACCTGTTCGACGCGAACTATTTCGGGATGGTGCGGGTGTTGCGAGCCGCCCTGCCCGTGATGCGGCAACAAGGCAGCGGACACATCCTCGGCGTCTCCAGCGATCTAGGAATTACGTCGATGCCGCTCTTGGGCTTCTATTGCGCCACAAAATGGGCCGTGGAGGCTCTGCACGAAGCGCTGGCGCAGGAGGCGAAAGCGTTCGGCATCAAAGTGACGCTGGTTGAACCCGGCGCCTATGCAACCGATTTCGGCAAATCCGCAAAAATTGCCGATGTTCTGGAGCCGTATGCGGACTTCAGGAAGCAGATGATGACGCGCCTGACCAACCTGGAGTGGGGCGACCCGCAGGCCACAGCGGAGGCCATTCTGAAGCTGGTGGATGCGGAGAATCCTCCGCTGCGGCTGGGGCTTGGGACGACGATTCTGCCGCGGGCGCGCGCCGTTTTCGCGGAGCGCATTGCCACCTGGGAGGCGTGGGAGGACGTGGCGAACGCAGCCCAGGGCCAGCCCGTGAAAGTCACATAGGATGGCGACGATGGGGCGCCAGATGTTTTGGAAACCCGGAGGAACCGATTTGCTCTCCGCTTTTCGCGTTGAACGGTCCCGCTCAATGAGCCAGGGCGAAGGACTCCGTCTCCGGACGCAGGGTCATGAACTGGCGGACCAAGCCGGCGATTTCGTCGGCCATGGTATCCAGCGCGAAGTGGCCGGCATCGAGAACATGCACTTCCGCATTGGGAACATCCTTGCGGTATCGCCCGGGTTCACCAGGGTCGAAAGAGAGATCGTGCTTTCCCCATAGGACAAGAAGCTGCGACTGTGTCTTCTGCATCCGTGCCTGCCACTTTGGGTAAGCTTCAACGTTGGTGCGATAGTCGTAGAACAGATCGCTTTGAATTTGCGCCTGGCCGGGCGCATTCAAAAATGCGTGCTCATCGGTCCAGAGATCTCCGAACCGCCGGATCTCGGGCTTCTGGCGCTCACCATTTGCCCACGTGCGCACCGGCGTCCACGTGCAGCACTTCCCCGGTTACATAGCGAGCTTCAGTTAAATACATGACCGCTTCGGCCACATCTCTTGCCTCTGAGAGTGCGCCCATGGGGTTGAAGGTTTTCAAGAGCGACTTGTCGTCGTTCTGATGCAGGCGAGTGTTGACCACGCCGGGCGCCACTGCATTGAAACGAATCCCGTCTTTCGCGTACTCGCTCGCCAGGCTCAGAGTAACCGCATTCAGGCCGCCCATTGTCATCATGGGAATCGAGGCCGGAACTCCTGCAATGGGGTTGTCGGCCAACGCAGCCGTAATGGTGGTCACGCTGCCTCCCGTGCCCTGTGAAAGCATCTGCTTGATGGCAAGCCGGGTAATAAAAATGAACCCTTCAAGGTTCGTGGAGACGAACTTGCGAAATTCGTCGGTACTGTAGTCGATGAACGGCCGGGCCTTGAAGATACCTGCATTATTGATGACGTGATCAATGGAGCCAAAGGCCGAAATCGCGGTTGAAGCGATCTTCTCAGCCGTGGATTCCTCTCCGATGTCCCCTTTGACGAGGGCGAGGTTGGGAGCCGGCTTGAACTCGTCGTGCAGAAATGTAAGAGAAGTGGCAACGATGTTGTAACCACGATCCAGGAACATTTGTACGACGGCCTTGCCGATGCCCCCGGACGCTCCCGTGACGATCGCCGTTTTCGTCTTCTCCATCATGCGCTCCGGTGTTTCTCCAAGTGCGCGCATTGCTTCTCTGCGCAAGAAGTTTGGCGAGACTCGCTTTCGATTCGCAGAGCGGTTGATGCCTCATTAGTGGCCGGGAGCGTGCGCGCCGGCCTTCTTTGGCTCCGCAACCGTCACAAGCAAGGCAGCGAAAGCTGGGAAGCGATCACCTGGCCAGCGAGTTTCACTGATGCGGCCAGACTGACCGGTCGCCAGGCGGGGCTATGCAGTCCGGGAGTCGAGTCCATGCATGCCGACTCATCCAGCCAAAGTTCCGTCAGGGGCTTGATCGCGCCCAGGCCAAGCGAACTGGCCGGCGATTGAATGATGGCCCGCAACTCGCGCTCAGGCTCAGAGAGAAACTCATCGCTGATCGTCAAGTAGCTTTCGGCCCATTCGCGGCCGTGGATCAATCGCAAGCGAGGCATGGCTGTTCTCGATACTGAAGTCCGCTCATGGGCCGCCGGCGATTTGCAGCAGACAATTTGCCTGAGTTCCGTTGCGGGTCAGTGAAACCGATGGTGGTAATGAGCCGCTTGCGCGCACGGTGCAGCCTGGCCTTGACTGCTGCTTCCGAGAGGTCGAGAGTGCGAGCGACCTCTCGGATGGAGGACTCTTGCTTCATCCACATGGAAAGCGCGGTGCGCAGCCTGGGATGGAGCTTGTGGACCGCGCGAAGAGCGCAGTAACACCGCTGGCGTTGATCGCAGATCTGCTCGGGATTCAGTGCGGTGTCGCAGACATCGAACGTGGGGGAGTGCACTTCCGTCTCGGAGGGCAGGTCGAAGGAGATTTCAGCCCTTCTGCGGCGCTTGCGAAGTGTCATCAAAGCTGAATTGATGGCGATGCTTGTTAACCAGGAGGCGAATTGCGATCTTCCTTCAAAGGTATTGAGCGCGACGTAGGCATGAAGAAATGTCTCCTGCAGCGCGTCCTCGGCGTCCTCACGGTTCCTGGTCATGGAGAAGATTCGCTTGTACAGGGAATGCGAGTAAAGGGCTTGGAGCTCTTCAAATGCGGAGCTTGACCCGGCTCTTGCCGCAGCCACGAGTTTCATATCCCGCTGGGCGATTTCCTGCTTGGTTGCGGCCATGGGAAACGAAGATCGAACTGTTGAATGCATCAGTGACCTCCTGAAGTGTGAATGGCGAGTCCGCCGTTCAAGAAAGATGGAAAACTCAAGATCAGGCTCATTGGAAGCAGTGGTGCGATGGGCCGCGATGCGAATGTGGCTGCAACCGGCGTATTGGATCAGCTGAACGTTGACGAGCAGGCTTGAACGCCATGATCGAGCCGCTCGATTTCAAACCCTCGATCGGCGGTCAGCAGAGATTGCCGGATCGATGAGAGCGGCCTTCGCACGAATGTCGTTGCTTTCGAAGGCCATTGGATCGAGCCAGCCGTTCGCGCCGCGGACTGAGGGCACATTGCCTTTCTTCGACAACTGCAACGCTGAAAACAAAAGCAGCCCCCACGGCAGAGAGGTAAAAACAGTGAGCACCGTAGCGCAGAAAATACGCAGGTGATTCATGCCGAATTCGGTTGTCATCGGTACTGCTCCTTTTGAATAGAACTCGAATCAACATGAGTGATTAAGCCAGAAGCGCAGGGTCGAATCCATTGGACCAAGGTATTGATCCATACCTTCGTATGCAGCAAAGGGATGCGGACGATTCACGAGCACAATAGGAGCGGGGTCTTCGAGCGCGCTTCGTGAATGCGGCTGACTATTGGCCTGATTGCGTCGTTAGTGCGCTCAGAGAACTTATCGCTGGCGGCGAAGATTGCCGGAACCACACGGTCGATCGCAGCGCATTCATGGCAAACGGCCGATACAGCTGCTGATCCAAACGGAAAGCGACGGGAACGAAAACGTCCGGCCAACCGTGGAGGACAACGGGATCGGGTTTGCTCCCGATGCTGCCGATCGGCTCTTCGAATCGCTCGACGCAACAAAGCTCGACGGCATGGGGACTGGACTTTCTATTTGTGTTGGAGGATCGAGGTTCGTTGCGGCCGGCTCTGGGCATAAGTGAATGCCGGGCCAGGATCATCCTCCGCATTCTCCATTGCGCGCGATTAGAGAATGCAGGCGATTGAGAAATGGACTCATGCGGCCAGGTGTCAGGCGGCGGTAACCAATACCTAAGTGCAATAGACGCAGGCGGGCGCAGGGCGGATCATGGATGGCAGAAGGGTCCCCGGGAAGGGATCCCATGGAGACAAACTCAGCCGCGTTGTCGATGTGCGGGCCGGGTGGTGCGAGCGGCATTTTCGCAGGCGGCACATCGAC
>JASHOQ010000114.1 GCA_030041045.1 Acidobacteriaceae bacterium | reverse complement strand
GCCGGTTCGCCCTCGGCCCTGAACGGGGTCATTGAGCTTTCCGATGGCCGCAACTACGAAATCCACGCCCAGCCCGGGTCCATCGCTCTGCCCCCATCCGGCCCAACATTCGCACGGCTCGCCCGCATCTCCGGCCTCGCCTTTCTCGGCGGCCTGGTCCTGAATCTGATGCCCTGCGTCTTTCCCGTGCTGTTCATTAAGGGGCTCGCGCTCGTGAATTCAGGAGCAGAGGAACGCCACAACCTGCGCGCCCACGGCTTCGTTTACGCCGCCGGAATTCTCGTCTCCTTCTGGGCGCTCGTGGCCGCGCTGCTCGGCTTGCGCGCCGCAGGGGCCACGCTGGGCTGGGGATTCCAGTTCCAGTCGCCTGTCTTTCTCTCGCTCATGGCCGCGCTGCTCTTCTTTCTCGGCCTTGCGCTCGCCGGCCAGTTTGAAATCGGCCTCTCCCTCACCGGCGCGGGCGGCTCGCTCGCCGCGAAACAAGGCTACGCGGGCAGCTTCTTCACCGGCGTCCTCGCTGTCATCGTCGCCACGCCCTGCACGGCACCCTTTATGGGCACGGCCATCGGTTACGCATTGGCGCAGTCGGCCGCAATCACCTTCGCCGTTTTCACCGCGCTCGCCCTCGGCCTTGCCGCGCCTTACGTTGCGCTCACCCTCCAGCCCGCGTGGACGCGCCTGCTGCCCAAACCCGGCGCGTGGATGGAGGTGTTCAAGCAGGCCATTTCCATTCCCATCTTTCTCACCGTCATCTGGCTGGCCTGGGTGCTCGCCAACGCCTACGGAACCTCGCTCCTCGCGCTTGTGCTTTTGAGCTTCCTTCTGCTCGCCGTCGCGGGATGGTTCCTGGGCCGCTGGCCCGCCAGGCGCTGGGCAACAGGAGTGGCCGGGTTGCTGTTGCTTTCCGTGGTTGGATTGGACGCATCCTCCGCTGTCCTCTTTGAGCGAGAGGAACCTGGACTCCATACGGCGCGGGGTCAGGCATCAAGCAAGAACCTGCCGGCTGCCGGCGTCTGGCAGCCCTGGTCTGCTGACGCCGTCCAGAAAGCCCTCGCCTCGGGCCGTCCCGTCTTCGTCGACTTCACCGCCAGCTGGTGCCTGAGCTGCCAGGTCAATGAGCGCGTCGCCCTCGATCGGCCCGAGGTCCTCGAGGCCTTCGCCCGGGCCAACATCGTTCTGCTCCGCGCCGACTGGACCCGCGAAGACCCCGCCATCACCCAGGCGCTGGCCTCGCTTGGCCGCAGCGGCGTCCCCGTTTACGCCCTGTACACGCCCGGCCAGACCAACCCGCAGCTTTTGCCCCAGGTGCTTACGCCCGCCATCGTCACCGGCGCTCTGACCCAGTTGCCGCACAGTGAAACCGAGTCGGCTGCGCAAACGTCCAACTGAACACAGTCCCGGCTCACCTCGGCTCCGATCGCCGGGAGGGCCCTCTTCTCAAAATCCGCAAAGGAGGAAGGCTGTTATGGCATTCGCATCTCGCTCTCTTCGCGCCGCATCGTTCCTGACCGGTGCCGCGCTTGCTCTTTCGCTGGCTGCCGCTGCGCAGGCCCCGCGCGTCGGCGCGTCCGCGCCCGCTTTCACTGCCACCGATTCGCAAGGCCAGACGCACGCGCTCAATCAATACCACGGCAAGTATGTGGTGCTGGAGTGGCACAACCAGGGCTGCCCCTACACGCGCAAGCATTACGTCTCCGGCAACATGCAGGCTCTCCAGAAGGAATGGACCGCCAAAGGCGTGGCCTGGTTCACCGTCATCTCTTCGGCGCCCGGCGAGCAGGGCTACGTCACCGATGCCGAGGAGAACTCGTACGTCGAGAAGATGCACGCCGATCCCACCGCCGTGCTCATGGATCCCCAGGGCAAGCTGGGCCGGCTCTTTGACGCCAAAACCACCCCCGAAATGTACGTGATCGACCCTGAAGGCAAGCTCATCTACGAGGGTGCCATCGACAACCGCCCCACCCCCGATGTGGACGACATTCGCGGCGCCGACAATTACGTCACCGACGCGCTCACCGAATCCATGGCCGGCAAACCCATCGCCACGGCCTACACCCGCCCTTACGGCTGCTCGGTCAAATACGGCGACTGAGGCTGGCCCGCGAAAGACGCCGGTTAGGTAGGTCAGGGCTTCAGCCCTGACTATTCTCGGAGCCGCACAAACAATTGGGGCTTCAGCCCCTGATTGGATTTTCACTCACAACTGAGCAACTACTGATTGAGACTGCATCGGAGGGAACGCGCTTCAATGCGACGCCGGCGCCAGGCCCACGTGAATCTCCACCTGCGCACTTTGCATGTTCGCGCTGCGTGCGTCGTAGACCTCGTAGTCGCTAACCAATGCGCGTTTGCCGCCGAGTTCTGCCGGCGACATCTTCCAGATCCGCGCCCACGCGGCTTGAAGCACGCCCGGCATCTGGCCTTTGTCGGTAAGAATCACGGCGTAGGCCCCTGCCTCAACTTTTCTCCAGTCCATACCGGCAGGCAGCTTATCCACTGAGCTGACGCGCGCGCCTAGCAGGTAATCGTAATCGCCTTTATCGTCGCTTGCATAGTTCGAGTAAACCACGATCAGTGCGCCATCGGTGCGATCGGGAATCTGAGCGGCAACGTCCTCCTGCATAAACCGCTGCCACAGCGGGCCAATCTTGCCCTGGCCGCTCATTTCGTCGGCGTTGTTGGTGCGTAACTGCAAACCCGCAACATAAAACCCGGTATCGATCGTCTCGTGACGCACAGGCGTCGCATCTGCCTGGCCGCGCAGCAAGCCTGCGCCAAGGCTGAGCGCGAAACACGTAAGCAGAAGCACGTTGGCGCGGGGCATGATTCCGGCAAGCATAGCATGAGAACGAGGAACCAACTTAAACCCGCGCCCATCGCCGTGTGCCACGCTCGCAACCTAACGCCAGGAGACGATTGCGAATGAGCGCAAAATTGCTGTCCGCGCATACCCAACCCGGCGGATTTATAGAAAAGAAATCCGGCGACGGCATGGTGAATGGTTTCCTCGGCACCATCGATCCGGCTGACTCGATTGCACGCGGTGGCCAAGCGCCAGTCTCAAGCGGCAGCCAAGCATCGCCTCCGGCGCTGTTCAGAGCGATCTCCGCACCAGCCGCCTGACAGCCAATCTGGAGACCATAATGGGCCGCCAAGGCAAGATTTGGCCAAAATCTCAAAGATTCTCATACCATTTTTAGACCGTTTCAGTGCAGAATGTTCTTGAAGTCGGCAGTGCGCAGGGGGCGCTCCACGGCAAGGCGCCATCAGGTAGCGTCCACCCTCCGCAAAACCTGAACCCGGAAAGCTCAAGTCTTACCTTCGAGGAGACCATCATGAGCAAGGATTCCAGGCTGACCTACTCCATGCCCGGCCGGCCGTTCGATGACGAGGAGAATGCCGGCTACGCGATGTTCAACGACTCGCTCGGAACCGTCCACATCGCCGATTCGACCGGACTCGATGAAGAAATGGAAACCGGCGACGCCAAAACTTACAACTTCCCCACGCACGAAGACTGAACGAGGAGTCTGCGCGGCGCAGCAGCGGTAGTGCCGTCACGCTGAACTCATGGGCGATAGTGGGCAAGATTTGCTTAAAATCGACGAAGAAAAGGCCGCGTTTAACGCACGAGCCAAAGCTTCGATGCGCGCATTTCTCAAGTCGCGAACCTGGCCGGAGAAGATTGCGTCCATCGAGCGCATGAACGAGGCTGCGCGGCTGGCGCGCGAAGGCATGCAAAAATCGCGAAACCAAAAACCAAAGGATCAAAGTTAATATAGGGCCGTTACCCGCGTTTTGCAGCTTTGATTCGCCTGATCTCCTCCATCCGCGCCGCCAACTGCTTTTCCCGTCCCTCCTGCGTGGGCACGTAATAGCTGCGCCCCTTGAGCGAATCCGGCAGGCAATCCATATCGGAAACCTTCCCCTCTTCGTCGTGCGCATACTTGTAACCGGCAGCGTAGCCCAGCTCCTTCATCAGCTTCGTCGGCGCGTTGCGCAGGTGCAGCGGCACCGGCTCCTGGCGCGTGCGCTCGATGTCCTCCTGCGCCGCGCCGTACGCGGTGTACACTGCGTTCGACTTCGGCGCCAACGCGAGATAAACCACCGCTTCCGCCAGCGCCAGCTCGCCCTCCGGCGAGCCCAGAAAATCGTACGTCTCTTTCGCCGCCAGGCACAGATGCAGAGCTTCCGGCGCAGCCAAACCGATGTCTTCGACGGCCATGCGCACGATGCGCCGCGCCAGATACAGCGGATCCTCGCCTGCGGCCAGCATCCGCCCCAGCCAATAGAGCGCCGCGTCCGCATCGGAGTTGCGCACGCTCTTGTGTAGCGCGCTGATCAGGTTGAAGTGCTCCTCGCCCTGCTTGTCGTACATCAGCACGCGCCGCTGGATCGCTTCGGCTGCGATGGCCTTGGCGATGTGCTTGCTTTCATCGGCCGTCGCCAGTTGCGCCGCCACTTCAAGCGCGTTGTAGGCCGTGCGGCAATCGCCGCTTGCGTAGCCCGCGATCAATTCCAAGGCATCGTCATCGGCCTGGAGCTCCTGTGCACCCAGGCCGCGCTCGCGGTCCTCCAGCGCGCGCCGGAGCAGCAGTGCAATCTGCTCGTCCTTGAGCGGCTCCAGCACATACACGCGGCAGCGCGAGAGCAGCGCGGAGATCACTTCGAACGACGGATTCTCGGTGGTCGCGCCAATCAGCCTTATCGTGCCCCGCTCCACGTAGGGCAGAAACGCATCCTGCTGCGCCTTGTTGAAGCGGTGAATCTCGTCCACAAAGAGAATCGTCCGCGAGCGCAGTTCCGCGGCCTTGGCCGCATCCACCATCACCTGCTTGATCTCCTTGATGCCGCTCATCACCGCGGAGAACTCGATGAAGCTCGCCTGCGTGGTCTCGGCAATGATCTTCGCCAGCGTGGTCTTGCCCACCCCCGGCGGACCCCAGAAGATCATCGAGCTCGCGTCATCGCGCTCGATCTGCACGCGCAGCGGCTTGCCCGGTCCCACCAGATGCTCCTGGCCGACGAGTTCGTCCAGGCTGCGCGGCCGCATCCGTTCGGCGAGCGGCGCGCCGCCGGCGCGCGTGCTCTTCACGCCACGCGGCGGCTGCGCAGGCATCTGCTCGAATAAGCTCATCGCGCTCTCCTCGCAGTCTTCTTTGCCGCGGACTTTCCCTGCCCAATCGACTCCCCGTGCCCCATCCTCTCCCCGTGCCCCATCCATTCTCCAGCGCCGCCTGCGGCGGCGGAGAATGGGTGGGAAACCGAAAAACCCCGCTGCCGTGACGCCTCATACAGCAGCACGCTCGCCGCAACCGCCGCGTTCAGGCTCTCCACCGGGCCGGGGCAGGGAATCGTGATCGCACCGTCCGCTCGCGCCGCAAGCTCCGCCGAAACTCCGTTGCCTTCATTGCCGATCAGCAGCGCAACCGGCGCCGTGAGGTCCGCGCGATCTGCCGCCTCGGCGCTGCGCGCCGCCCCTTCTGCCGCCGTCGTCCGGATCTTCACGCCCGCCTCGCGCAGCCGCGCAAAGCACTCATCCGCGCTCGCTGGCAGCACCGGCACGCGAAACACGCTCCCCGCCGAAGCCCTCACCGCCTTCGCATTCCACGCGCTCACAGTTCCCGGCAGGCTCACCACACCGCTCGCGCCAAACGCCTCGGCCGAACGCAGAATGGTTCCCAGGTTTCCCGGATCCTGCAAGCCCGCAAGCACCAGAACCAGCGGCGCGCAACCGTGTCGCACCCTCAACAGGCTCTCCCAACTCCACGCCGGTGGCTCAACCAGCGCCGCCACCGCCTGCGGCGTCTCCGTGGCGAGCGCGGCGCTGAGAATCGCGTGCGGAAGCCGCAGAATCTCCGTCGTGGCCGGCAGGCGCATGGCCCCCACCAACCGCTCCCACCCCTGGGCCACGAATACAGTCTTCACCTGCAACCCGGCACGCAGCGCCTCTTCGACCATCTTCGACCCTTCAATGCCCACGTGCCCGTGCGCGCCTCGGCCCGGCTGCGCAAGCGCCTTCCGCAGCTCCTTCACCCGCGCGTTCTGTTTGCTCTGTACAATACGAACAGGCATCGGACCAAAACCCATTCCTGTCTACAGGCGATTCTAAGCGCCCCCATTCGAAACTCTCTTGTGCGGCTCCCGAACTTGCCCGCCGTGGCGGGCTGTGATAGCTTCCGAGTTTGTAGCGTTTTCTCTGTTTCGGGGATAGAGGTAGGCCTTCTTGTTCGCGGAAATCTTGCGCGTCCATCCCGATGAACCCCAACCGGACCGGATCGACTATATCGTCGCCTGCCTGCGCAAGGGCGATGTCATCGCCCTGCCCACAGACACGTTTTACGGCCTCGCCGTTGACCCTGTGAACCTGCACGCCGTGGAACGCATTTACCAGATCAAGACGCGCCAGAAACACAAGCCCCTTTCGCTTCTCATCTCCGGTCTCACCCAGGCCTACACGCTTGCGCGCGACACCGACATCATGCTCGACAAACTGGCCGACCGCTTCTGGCCGGGCCCGCTCACCATCATTGTGCGCGCCAGCAGCAAGCTGCCCCTGCGCTCCACGGCCAATACCGGCAACGTGGCGCTGCGCGTGCCCGACTCCGCCATTCCCCGCGCCGTGGTCGATCGTTTCGGTCTGCCCATCACGGCCACGTCCGCCAATCTGCAGGGCGCCAGCGAATGCACCCACGCCGGCTGCGTCCGCGACCAGATCGGCGACCGCATTCCGCTCATTGTCGATGGCGGTCCCACCGGCCGCTCCCTGCCCACCACCATTGTCGATCTCTCCCTCGGCCCCGGCCGCTGGGAAGTTCTGCGCGAGGGCGCAATTCCCACCTCTGAAGTGGTCATGGTCCTGCAGCGGTAACCAGATGCTTAAGCAACGCGGAACAGGCGCAAAGCGGCGCAGACCGGTACTGGGCGTGCTGCTCGCCCTGTTCGTTGTGTTTGCCGCCGCAAGCGTCGTCTGGTGCCGCTGGGTCTACCTCCAGATCGAGCGCTACGCCAACCTCGACCAGGCCGCGCCCGCTGATGCCATCGGCGTCTTCGGCGCCGCCGAGTACGACGGCCGCCCCTCGCCCGTCTTTCGCGCACGGCTCGACCACGCGCTCGACCTTTACCACCGCGGCATCGCCCCGCTCATCATCACCCTCGGCGGCGAAGGCGGAGACGCCTACTCCGAAGGCTCCGTAGGCCGCGATTACCTCATGAGCCAGGGCGTTCCCGAGCAGAACATCATCGCTGAAACCGAGAGCCGCAACACCGAGGAGTCCGCGCGGCGCATCGCCGTCATTGCCCGCACCAACGGCTTGCGCCGCCTGGTGATCGTAAGCGACGGCACGCATCTCTTCCGCATTCACGCCATCCTCGCCACCGACGGCCTGGACGTGCTCACCTCGCCGCGCCCGCGCCCCGCCGTGGAAGACAAAACCCTCGAAGCCGAGCGCCTCGCCCACGAAATCCTCAGCTATACGCTTTGGCGGATGGGCCTGCACTGAAGTGTGCAGCGAGTCAGCAAGTCAGCGAGCTGGCAAGTTAGCAAGTCAGCGAGTTCGGTGCCGGGTGCCCCGTCCAAGCTTCGCTTGGGCGGGGTAAAGACCTGAATTCCGCACGAAAATGGGTGCCCCAGGTCTCGCTCTTGGGACCTGGGAAAGCCGGGTGCCCCGTCCAAGCTTCGCTTGGGCGGGGTAAAGACCTGAATTCCGCACGAAAATGGGTGCCCCAGGTCTCGCTCTTGAGACCTGGGAAAGCACTGACTCATTTCGCTATTCTCAACCCGGCACGAAACCGGGTGCCCCATCCCAAACGCGTTCGCCGGGCCCCCGCGGACAGGCATTGGTCCGCGGGGTGGCTGAGCAATTAGGGTGGGAAAGCACGATTCTTGGAACGCTCGGAGCACCCGACTCTCCCGTAGGGAGAGCCGATAATAGCCCAGGGCGAAGCCCTGAGAAGAGGGCCGGGGCTCGTTCGCCGTCCCGTAGGGACGGCCGCACTGGAAGCATCGCTCCTTGATGGGCTAGGGTGGAAGGGCACGACCAAAGAGCCTACCGCAGCGACATCCACACCGCCAGCGCAACCGCCGCCGCGCTCCCCGTCGAAAGAAAATTCACCGCGTCATTGTTCAGCCAGCCCCGCTGCTCCAGCGCCGCGCCCAGCAGGCTGTCGAAGAACAGCCCGAAAATCGCGCCCCCGCTGCTCATCCAGAAAAAACGTGCGTTGCCGCGCAGCGCATACGTTCCCAGAGCCGCCACAAGCACCCCCGCAGCGATGCCGGCAAGGGTTCCCCCTGGGCTCAAGGCCCCGTCCCGCCCGGGATCCACGCTTTGGAGTGAAGTAATCATGCGCGGCCGCCCGCCAACCACCTGCCCGATTTCAGACGAAACTGTGTCGGCTGCGGCTTCCGCCAGCGCCGCAAGGCTCGCCGCGAACAAGGGCGCCAGTCCATGCGCATGCCAGCGCGTGCCCAAGAGCCAGATCTTCGCCGCTTCGCCCGTAGCCAGCGCCGCCACGCCCAGGTTCGCGCTCACCTGCGCGGCGGAACGGCCTCTGCGCTTCTCCGCCGTTCCCAGTTGCTCCTTGCGCGCGCGGCCCACGCGCGTGGCCGCAAACGCCAGCAGCGCAACCGCCAGCACCGGCGCCAGCGCCGTGTGCCACGGGTCGAAAGGGCTCGGCGCCGTCGAAAACATCAGCGCCGCCGTGATGGCCGCGCCCGTCGCCGCAGCCGCAGGCGTGGCTGCGCGCAGAACCCAGGTAACAATTCCCAGCAATGCGCTCAAACCCAGCGTCCACGCGGCCACGCGCGGCTCCTGCACCAGCCAGAAGCGCGTCTCCAGCAGTACGTCCGCGCCCACAAACGGCAGCACCACCAGCAGCACCAGCTTCGATTGCCAGCCCAGTTCGCTTCGCGTCACGCCTCATCGTACCGTCCCGCAATCGAACCGGGAAAGCGCGGAGCTGGGCGGAGGGCGCGGCCATCATTGGAATCTGCCACAGCAATGACTTACGAAGCGCGCCGGAGGCGCAGCGTTTGATAGCCCCGCGCTTCAGCGTGGGGAAAGCGGGTTCGACAAATCTTCCCCGGAGTCCCGGAGGGACGGCGCATAGAATAGCACCCGGCAAAGAAGGGCGCGGCCCGCTGCCGCAGTGGTCGCTCTGTATACACTGTTACACGCGGCGCATTTCAAAAATCGCTCGGGAGCTTAATTGAGAAACCTCTTTTGCTGCTCGGCATTCTTGGCTGGATTCGCCATCGCCGCGTCCCTCGCTCCCGCGCAGGCGCCTGCCCCCTCGCCGCAGGAACAGAAAACCATCACGGAAGTGCTGCAGACCGCCGCACCACCCGGCCCCAACGCACCCGCCAGTCGTCTCGAAATCAATCGGCAGGGCGAGACCATCGTCTTCGAGCCCTATGCGCCGAATATCTTGCGCGTAACCCTCAGCCTGAATCACGAAGCCGCGCTCGCCGGCCCCGGATACGGCATCCTCGCCCAGCCCTCGAAAGAAGGCTGGCAGATTCATCGCACTCTCGCCAGCATCTCGTTCCAGTCCTCGCGCATGGTGGCCACGCTAGACACGCCCCAGCCGGCGCCGAAACCTCAAAAGCTGCCCGACACCGCGAAATATTTCGTCGGCTCCACGCCGGGCGCGCACATCACCTTCACCACGCCCGAGGGCGCGAAGCTGCTCGAGCTCACCGGCTGGTCCCAGGAAGTGCTCAATCAGAAAGCCGGCGATGCTGATCTCCTCTACGATCGCCGTCCCACCGATCCGCCCTTCAACACCGTCGGCGCAACCTTCGCCTCGCCCGATGACGAGCACTACTACGGCCTGGGACAAAACCAGCAGGGCTTTCTCGATCACCGCGGCCATCTTGTCGATTGCTGGGCCGATTACATGGCTCCCGCCGCGCCCAGCTTTTGCGTGCCCTTCCTCATCACCAACAAGGGCTACGGCCTGCTCTGGGACAATCCCTCCAAGACCACCATCGTCGCCGGCTTCAATGAAAGGACAACCTGGACCTCGCAGGTGGGCGACCGCGTCTCCTTCTTCGTCATTGCCGGCGCCACGGCCGACGAAATCTTCGCGGGCTACCGGCTCCTTACCGGCCCCACGCCGCTCTTGCCCAAAGCCGCCTACGGCTACATCCAGTGCAAGCAGCGCTACTCCAGCCAGGACGAAGTCATGGCCGTGGCGCGCGGCTATCGCCAGCGCCATCTGCCCGCCGACGTCATTGTCGTCGACTGGTTTTACTACACCAACATGGGCCAAATGGACTTCGATCCCGTCGCCTGGCCCGATCCGGCGGCCATGAACCGGCAGCTCCACGCCATGGGCTTTGAAACCATGATCAGCGTCTGGCCGCGCTTCGTTCCCGGCGACCGTTTTTACGATGAGCTGCGCAAAAACGGCTGGTTCATTCATCTCGCTGACGGCACACCCATCGACGGCCTGCCTTACGATCGCGCCGGTTCCGACATCGACACCACCAACCCCGCCGCGGCCCAATGGTACTGGCAGACCATCCGCGACAACATTCTGAGCAAGGGATTCGACGCTCTCTGGGCCGACGAGACCGAGCCCGATCTGCCTCCCAACGGCGCGTACTTCTCCATCGGTCCCGGCACTGAAGATTTCAACGTCTACCCCCTCTTCCACACCGGCGCGCTCTACGACGGTTTCCGAAAAGATTTCCCCGATCGCCGCGCTCTCATTCTCTCCCGCGACGCCTTTACCGGCGCCCAGCGCAACGGCGACTTCTTCTGGTCCTCCGATATTTACCCCACCTGGGATACGCTCAAACGCCAGATCCCCACCGGCCTCGACGTCACCGCCTCCGGCATCGCCTACTGGTCCAATGACACCGGCGGCTGGCAATATCTCCCCGCCGTGCATCATCCCGCGCACCCGCCGCTGCTTGATCCCTCGGATGCGCGCGACAACGTCGGCGGCTACGACGATTATCCCGAGCTCTACACCCGCTGGTTTGAGTACGCCACGTTTCTCCCCATCATGCGCACCCACGGCAGCCGCAAGTCCAACGAGGTCTGGTCTTACGGTCACGAGGCCGAGCCCATCCTTGAGAAATATCTGCGCCTGCGTTACCAGCTCCTGCCTTATATTTATTCGCTCGCGTATCGCACCTGGCGCACCGGCGCGCCCTTCATGCGCGCGCTGCCTCTCGACTTTCCTCGCGACCCCAACGTCGCCGATCTCACTGACGAATACATGTTCGGCCCCGCTTTTCTCGTGGCGCCGGTTACCGAACAGGGCGCAACCACCCGCCAGGTCTATCTGCCCGCGGGAACCGACTGGTACAACTACTGGACAAATGAACGAGCGCACGGCGGGCAGACCATCACCGTCGCCGCGTCCATCGATACGATTCCACTCTTCGTTCGTGCCGGCTCCATCGTTCCCCTGGGCACGCCCGTCGAAAGCTCGCACGATTCCCAGTCCATCGCCCAGGTGCGCGTTTATCCCGGAGCGGACGCGGTCTTCACCCTCTTCAACGACGACGGCACCACCTACGCCTACGAAAAAGGCGCCGGCTCCATCTCCGAACTGCGCTGGGATGACGCCGCCCATCGCCTTACCCATTCGGGCGCCGCGGCTTGGAGCGCGCCGGACAGCGCCGTCGTCGACATTGTCGCACCCTGAAGCCGTGGCTCGATTGCCGGCCCGCCTAACTGGTTTTCCGGTTGTCCTTTTCGCCTGTTCGCCGTCTTTCTGGCAGAAGCTTTGTCATCGTGAGCCGTGCATCGGCCAGCGGAGGCAAGGCCTCGCTTGGAATCCCATCCGGCTGATTTACAATCGCAGAAGCAGGAAAGATATTTGAATGAGGCTTTTTCCCATGATTTCAGGCCAGAGGCGCGCGCTTTTGGTTGAGGTTGGCGCGGCTCTCGCGGTTACAGCCATGCTTGCGGGGTGCGGCAATAATTATCGGCCCGTCGTCACGCCCATCGTTCCCAGCGGACCTGCAGCGCAGCCCACATCGTACGTCGTTGCGGTCTCGTCCACTGGACCATCCACTCCCGGCGTCGCTACCATCATCGATTACTCCGGTGACACCATCATGGCCGCAGCGGTCATCGGCCCCGGTCCCCTCGCCTTCACTATCGACGAGGTGGGCGCGTACGGTTACACCATCAATAGCGACGGCACGCTCACCAACTTTCCCATCAGCACCACGCTGCAGGCCAAACTCGTTCTCCAGTCCACGCTTCCTTTTACGGCACAGCCGGTGAACATGATGGCGCCCTCGTCAGGGTTGTTCGCCGCCGACCTCAACGGCGACGTGGCCGATGTCTTCTCCGGTTTCCCTGAAGTTCTCAAGCTTTCCGTCCCCGTGGGAACCGCATCCTCTCCTGCAGCCATGCCGGTATCGGTCTTCGGACCTCCCACGCTTACCGGATTGCGCGAATACGTCCTCAGCCAGAACATTCCTGACACCGACAACATGACCTGCACTCTTGCGCCCACAACGGCGGGCGTGAATGGTGTGGCCACGGGTATTGAGATCGCCAGCGATGTGGCCGATGCGCCTATCGTGCTCGATCCCACGGCCGCGAGCGGAACCCTCAACGCCGTGTGCCCGGTCTTCGCCGTGCAATCGACCGATCTGAAGCGCTTCTACGTTCTCAACCGCGGCAGCGATACCGTTTCCGTCATCAACAGCCAGAACAACACGCTCGATATCGGCTGCCCGCCGCCGACGGGCTGCACCAACCAGAACGGGCAGACCTACTTCAACCATCCCATTCTTCCCCTCTCGCTCTCGGCGGTCACGGCCACCGGCGTCACGCCGCCCAACGGCACCGCGGGCATGACCACCATTGCCGGTCCCGTGGATGCCGTCTACAATGCGGCCACGCAGCAGCTCGTGGTGGCGAACTACGATGGCGGTACCATCAGCGTGATCGACGTGAGCCTGGACGAGTACGGCAACGACAGCCCCACCTTCGGCACCACGTATACCATCCCCGTCGGAAATACTGCCACTCCCGAGCCGGCCGGCGTCACCGTCCTCTACGACGGCAGCAAAGCCTATACCGCCAACCAGGGTGATTGCTCGCCTAATTGCACGGCCTCGCCCGACGGCACGGTTTCCGTCGTGAATCTATCCACGCACACGCTTGAGAAAACTCTGCCCGTTGTCGGCTTCCCGCGCACCGTGGTCTCCACCCAGAACTCCGAGTTCAGCAAGGTCTATGCCGTGGCGCCCAACAGCCCGGAACTCACCGTGATCGAGTCGACCCCGACCACCACCGACCAGGTCGATACCACCATTCTCGTCGAGGGCAACCTCATCGATGCGCGCGTAACTACCGAAAACGGCTCAGGCAGCAGCAACAGCGATTACACCAGCCGCATCCCCGGTTACGGCCAGCCCTGCAATCTGCCCCCGTCGGTTCTCACCCCGTCCACGCTTGCCGACTGCGAGCTGCAAGCCGTCCCGTAACCGCTCGCAACCTCCCATGAAAACACGTCTCGATCTTCTTCTGGTCGAGCGCGGCCTTGCGTCCAGCCGCGAGCGGGCGCGCGCGTTGATCCTTGCCGGGCGCGTGCTGGTCAGCGAACAGAAGCGCGAAAAGAAGAATGAGCAGAAAATCGAGAAGCCCGGCACATCGGTCGCCGCCGACGCCGAGATTCGTCTTCTCGGCCAAGACCAGCCCTACGTGAGCCGCGGCGGCTTGAAACTGGCCGCAGCGCTCGATCACTGGGAGATTGCCCTCGAGTCCCGCGCCTGCGTCGACGTGGGCGCGTCGACGGGCGGCTTTACCGATTGCCTCCTGCAGCACGGCGCCGCGCACGTCACCGCCGTCGACACCGGCTTCGGCCAGATCGCCATGAAGCTGCGCAATGATCCGCGGGTCACGCTGCTCGAGCGCACCAATGCGCGCTTTCTCGAGCCCGGGTCGCTGGCCGCGTCTGGAGAAGGCCAGGAAAAAGCGCTCCCAGCCCCAACTTTGCTCGTAGTCGATGTCTCGTTTATCTCCGCCACGCTCATCCTCCCCGCCGTGTTCGCCGCCGCGCCTTCACTGCGCGAAGCCGTCATCCTGGTCAAGCCCCAGTTCGAGGCCGGCCGCGAGCACGTCGGCAAGGGCGGCATCGTCCGCGCACCGGAGGCGCACGCGCTCGCCGTCGCACGCGTCGCCGATTGCCTTCGTTCCCTCGAATGGGAGGTCGTCGGAACCATCCCCTCCCCCATCACCGGCGCTGAAGGCAACCAGGAGTTTCTCCTCTATGCAAAGCGGGGCTAGCGTAGTTGGCGGAGTTAGCGGTGTCAAAGGTCTTTCGCCGCCGACTCGCCGACTCGCTGACTTGCCGACTTGCTGACCCGCTATCTACGCTAACCCCGCTCGATTACACTGATTCCGCATGACCCGCGTCGCCATCGCCTGCAAGCCGCACAGGGAAGAGCTCGCGCGCATCGTCCCCGAGCTTGTCGATTGGCTGCGCCGGCACAACTACGAGCCGTTGCTCGATCACGAGGGCGGCGAATATGCGCAGACCGCTCCCTCTGTTCCTCGCGCCGATCTCCCCCGCCACGCGCCTGCGCTGGTCATCGTGCTCGGCGGCAATGGCACCTTGCTCTCGGTAGCGCGCATTTTCGCCGCGCTGGGCACGCCCATTCTCAGCGTCAACCTCGGCTTTCTCGGCTTTCTTACGGAAGTGAAGCTCACCGATCTCTACTCCACGCTCGAGAGCTGGTGCGATGGTTGCCACAGCGTCGATGAGCGCGCCATGCTCGACGCCGCGCTCTGGCGCGCCGGCGCCGAGCATTCGTGCTACACGGCGCTGAATGAGATCGTCGTCTCCAAGGGTGATATCGCGCGCATGGGCGAGTTTGCCGTGGAGCTCGACGGGAAAAATGTGGCCCGTTTCCGCGCCGACGGCGTCATCGCCTCCACGCCCACCGGCTCGACCGCTTATACGCTCGCCGCCAACGGCCCCATTCTCACTCCGGATGTCGATGCGCTGGTGGTTACGCCCATCTGCCCGCACCTGCTCACGCTGCGGCCTATCGTGGTGCGCGGCGACGCCCATCTGACCATCCGCATTGAAGGCGTGCCGGAGCTGGCTCTGCTCACCGTCGACGGACAGCAGGCCGTCCCGCTGCTCAAAGGCGACGAGGTGCGCTGCCATCGCTCCACGCACACCGTCAAACTCGTCCGCCTCAGCGAGAGCGGATTCTTTGAGGCCTTGCGCAGCAAATTGAGCTGGGGCGAGCTCTGAGGCGTCTGGAGGGAGCAGCGGCCTTCAGGCCGTTGAATCTGCCTGCCGAACCGAACCGGCCTTCAGGCCCGGATGGGCGACGACGGCTGCGCCTTGCTTCAAAAACCTGGATCAAAAGCACCACTGTCATCCTGAGCGGAGTTTGCCACGCTCGCGCGGCGATAGGGGAACGCATCCCGGAGGGATGCGAGGAGAATAGCCCAGGATGGAGTCCGCCGCAGCGGACGAAATCCTGGGAAGCGGGCGCACAAACGAAATTCGAGCCCCGTAGGGGCGACGGAATCGGCCAGCTCTCTTCAGCCCGTCGGTCGTTTCAGGCCCGGAACGGCGTGCAGCAGCGCAGCGGGGCCGCCTTCGGATTTCTCTACTGCGTCAGCTCCTGCAGCAGCACCTTGGCCTTTTCCGCCAGCGTATGCGCGCCGTCTACATCGCCTGAAGTCAGCGCCTGTTTGGCTTCTTTCAGGTCTTCGCGAATCTGATCGGCGGTCTTCTTTTCGGTATCGTTCAGAGTCCGCGTAATGCCATCCAATCCCTTTTCCGTCGCTGCGAGCATGTCCTCGGTTTCTTTTTTGAAATCCGCCGGGTCGCCCGAGGAAAGCTGGCCGATTGCCGGTACGCCGGGATTGGGCGAGGGGTTCGCCGCCACTTCCGTGGTGCCGCTCGATGGGTTGGCCGGCGTATTGTCCGTCGGCTTCGGCTTCTTGTGTTTCGCCGGAGGCTTGGTCGGAGGGGTGGGCGCGTTTTTCGTCGGCTCGGGCGGGATGGTCACAACCGGCGGCGGAAGATTCACGGGCGCCGTCGACGGCGGGGCGGGCGGGTTGTCCTCAACCGGAGGGGCCAGCGGCTGCACCTGTACCTGCTGCTGTTTATGGCAGGCGCTCAAGAAAACAGGTAACAGCCAAACGACAATCTTCGCAGGCAACTTCATCCCGCAAATCCCTTCTAATCTTCTACCACTGCCGGTCGAGGATGCCGGCGACCCCATTCCGTAGCGGCGAGGGGAATTCGCAGCCGGAATTCCGTGCCACGGTCTCTCACTGATTGTACTTCCACGCTGCCGTGATGCAACTGCAGAATCCGGTACGTCATCGCCAAGCCGATGCCGCTGCCGCCGATCTTGGTGGTGAAATAAAGATCGAAGATTTTCTCTTGAATTTCCTCGGGAATCCCCGGACCCTCGTCGGCAATGCGCAGCACGGCTGACTTCCATCCCGGCGCTCCCGGCCGATCCCCGCCAGGCGCCGTCCGCCCGCTCGGTAAGCGGTCTGCGTTTCCCGTCGTCCTTTGGTCCCCTTCCAGCACCACTTCCAGCCGTCCGCCTTCCGGCATGGCCTGCGCGCCGTTCTGGATCACGTTGAGAGCGGCCTGCTTCAGCAGGTCCGCGTCTACATTCGCAATCAGCGGCTCGTCGGGCATGCTGCTCACCAGGGTCACGTTGCGCGTCGAAAGTTCTTCGGCGGCCAGCGCCAGCACATCGGCAATCACCCCGCGCAAATCCTGCTCCCGCAGCTGCAGTTCTACCGGCCTTGAAAAATCCACCAGCATCTGCACCACGCGGTCCAGGCGATGAATCTCGGCATCGATCACCTCCAGGTGCCGGGCCGCGGGAGCATCGGCATCGCCCAGCTTGGATTTCAGCAGCTCCAGGTGAACCACGATGGCGTTGATGGGATTCTTCACTTCGTGGCCCACGCCGGACGTGAGCCTGCCGATGGCCGCCATGCGCCGCGAAAGCTCCAGTTCCGACTCGATCTCTTCGGCCGATTCCACGTCGTGCAGCGTCACCAGCGCGCCCAGCCCCTGATTGGTCTCGTCGTCGTGAATAAAGTCGACCGAGGCCTGGATCCGCTTCCCGCTTTCCGTGCGGATCTCCTCCTGCACCATGGTTACGCCGGCGTCGAGCGCCTCCCAAAGCGTGCGCCCCAGCACCGTGGAGCGGTCGAAGATGTCGCGCGCGTGCAGGCCCAGAATGTTGTCGCGCTCGCGATGCAGGAACCGCCGCGCCGCTTCTGAAACCAGCACCGCGCGCCCGTCTCCGGTAAACAGCAGGATGCCGTCCTGCAGATTGCCGAGAATCTGGTCGAGGTTTTCCTTGAGCGCCGCAAACACTTCCTCCACGTTGCGCATGCGCTGGCCGATCATCTCGATCTTGGTGGAGACCTGCGCCGCCAGCTCCTGCTTCGGCTCGTCGACTTTCGCGCTCTGGGCTTCGCCGGCAGCCGTCCAATAATCCAGTTGCTGGCTGATCTCCTCCATCGGCCGCAGCGCCAGATTGCTGAGCAGGAACCCCACCACCAGCGCCGCGCCCAGGGCGAAGCCCATCAGCCACAGCGCCTTCTTCAGCCACGGCATGTAAAACGCGCTCAGAAGCGTAGAGCGCACGCCCACATGCACGCTGAGAAACGGTTCGCCGTTGCGGTCCAGCGGCACCGCGACATCGAATACCTTGGGAGGGCCGAACACCTCGGCCATCAGCTGCATCGGCCCGGCATCGAGCAACTGCTGGTATCCCGGCCGCACCGGGAGCGGCTTGTCGTTGTTGTCGGGGTTGGAGCTGAGCAGCGTGGTGCCCAGGTTGTCGCCGATGTAGACGTCATACACGGTGAGCGAATAGCGGTTCACGGAGTCGATGACCGCTTTGAGCGAAGCGTCGCTGCGCACCGCCTGCGCGGCCAGCGCGCGCAGCTCCAGGGGATTGTTGGGATCGACCTCCTGGCCTTTGAGGCCGTTTTCCAGTGCATTGTCCAGCGCCAGCCGCACCTGCTCGGCGACCATGACGTTTGTCTCGTAGGACTGCTGCACTGCCGCGCCCACAAGCTGGCTTACGTAAACCAGCGACACCAGCCCGGCAACCAGGAAAAGCAGCGTCGTAATCGCCAGGACGAGTTTGGTTTTCAGGCGCATCGCTCACTCTTCCGCGGCGCGGTTATACTCCTTGAGCTTGTTGTGCAGCGTCTTCAAACTCACGCCCAGAATCTCCGCCGCGCGCGTCTTGTTCTGCCCCGTGGCTTCGAGCGTCCTCAGGATCAGCATTCGTTCCGCTTCGTCCACGGTGGCGCCCACCTGCACTGAGATCGTTCCCGCGTCGGGCGCGGGCGCGGAGGCCGGCTTCGCCTTGCCGAATCCCGGCGGCAGGTGCCCGGCATCGAGCGGCGCACCGTCCGGGCACAGAATCACCGCGCGCTCGATGGTGTTGCGCAGCTCGCGCGCATTGCCGGGCCAGTCGTAGCTCAACAGCCGGTCGAGCATCGATTGCGCCAATCCGGACACTTTGCGCCCGTGCTTCTCGTTCATCTCGTTCAGCATCGCCTCGGCCATGGCCGGCAGGTCCTCCAGATGCTCGCGCAGCGGCGGCATGTGGATGTTGAAGACGTTCAGGCGGTAGAACAGATCGGCGCGCAGGTGGCCCTGCTCCACGGCGTCACCGGGGTCGCGGTTGGTGGCCGCCAGCACGCGCACATCCACATCCTGCTCGGTGCGCGCGCCCAGCCGGCGCAGCTTGCGCTCCTCCAGCACGCGCAGCAGCTTGGCCTGCGTGCCGCTCGGCATCTCGCCCACTTCGTCCAGCAGCAGTGTTCCCCCCGATGCCAGTTCGAAACATCCCGCGCGCCGCTCGGCCGCGCCCGTAAACGCGCCCTTTTCATGCCCGAAAATCTCGCTCTCGATCAGCGTCTCCGGAATCGCCGCGCAGTTCACCGCCACAAACGGCCGCGCCTTGCGCGGGCTCAACGCGTGCAGGGTGCGCGCCACCAGCTCCTTGCCCGTCCCGCTCTCGCCGGTAATCAGCACGGGCACGTTCGAGGGCGCAATCTGCTCGATCATCGCGAACGTCTCCCGCATCTTCTGTGAGCTGCCCACCATCGATCCCAGCACGCCGCTCTGGCGCAGCCGCCGCCGCGCCACTTCGAGCTCGATCGCCGTCTCCCGCTGCCGTGTCGCGTTGCCCAGGATGGTCTTCAGCCGGGTCGCATCCACCGGCTTCTGCAAAAAGTCGTAAGCGCCCAGCTTCATCGCGTCCACGGCCTGCTGAACGCTGCCCATGGCCGTAAGCACCACCACGGCCACGCGCGTGCTCAGCCCCGAATCCTCCTTGGCCAGCCTGGTCAGCAGGCCGATCCCGTCCAGCCGCGGCATCTTCAAATCCGTCACCACGATCGCCGGATCCCATGCCCGCGCCTTTTCCCACGCCTCCTGCCCGTCCCGCGCCGTCTCCGTCGTATAGCCCCAGCCGGAGATCAGCTCCGCCAGCCCCATCAGGGCATGCGGTTCGTCTTCGGCAATCAGCACTTTAACTGCGTTCTCCATCATCGATTCCACTGCTCTCTAGAGTCTGTTATTAACTTTCCCGCAGGCGGCGCTGGAGCCAATTTTTTCGAGTGCTAGGAGCGAGGAGCGACGCATATTCGATATCTGCGAGCGACGAGCGACAACGCAATCGGGAAGATTGACCCCAGCCCAGAGGGTTGCGGCGAAAATCCGGCCATACTTCGTTATCGGCCTCGACCTTGGAATCACCAAAGCCTTCGGCCTCTGCCTCGTCTGGCCGAATTTTCGCTCGCAACGCCACCTACGCGAAAGTTAATAACAGACTCTAGCTTACCCTCTTGGACCATCCCATCGAGCGTAAACTGTACCCATGCTGGATTTCGAAATCGGCGCCGCCGAAGCCGCTTCTCTGCTCAAGGAAAACCGCGCCCGCCTCGTCGACGTCCGCGAGCCCTGGGAGCGCGAAACGGCGCGCATCGAAGGCAGCCTCTCCATACCGATGAACGAGATACCCGCCCGCGCTGCCGGCGAGCTCAACCCCTCCGAGCGCCTTCTCGTCCTCTGCCACCACGGCGTCCGCTCCATGAACGTCGCTGTCTGGCTGCGCCGGCAGGGCTTCGCGCAAGCCCAGTCCCTCCGCGGCGGCATTGATGCCTGGAGCCTCGAAGTGGACCGCGCCCTTCCGCGCTATTGATGCACGATATTGAAACGTTTCTGTCCCGCGCCTTGAATCGCATGCCGACACGCCTTGCCGTTCTCCTCCTCACATGCTGCTATCTCCTTCCCGCGCTCGCCCCCGCCCAGGTCAAACCCGCCACACTCTTCAGCGATCACATGGTCCTGCAGCGCGACATGCCCATTCCCGTCTGGGGCACGGCAAGTCCCGGCGAAAAAGTCACCGTCGCCTTCAACGGCCAGTCGCAATCCACAATCGCGGCGCCCGACGGCCATTGGTCAGTGCGCCTCAACAAGCTCACCGCCGGCGGCCCTTACGAAATGAAGATCGCCGGCAAAAACACCGTCGTCCTCCACGACGTCCTCGTCGGCGAAGTCTGGCTCGCCGCCGGCCAGTCCAACATGGCCTTCACCGTCTCCAGCAAGGCCGAGTTCTTCGCCGGCATGCTCGACGAAGACAAAGTCATTGCCGCGGCCAACGATCCCAACATCCGCATGTTCACGGTGGCCACGGTCAAAGCCCTCACGCCCCAGCAGAGCGTCAACGGCTCCTGGAAGGTCTCGAGCCCGCAAACTGTCGGCGCCTTCTCCGCCATCGGCTACGTCTTCGCCCGCGAGCTCGAAGAACGTCTCCACGTGCCCGTCGGCATCCTCACCGTGGCCTTCGGCTCGAGCACCGCCGAATCCTGGCTGCCCCGCGAAGCCCTCGCCAGCGACCCGCAGCTCAAGCCCATGCTCGACGGCTTCGATGCGCTCGAGGCCTTTTACAAAACCCATCCGCACTCCAGCGTCGCCCAGGCGCCCTCCGCGCCCGAGCCCCTTAACGGCCGGCCCATGCCTCCATCCACGCTCCTGCGCGACCCTGCTGAGGACCAGCACCAGCCCACGGTGATGTTCAACGGCATGCTCCATCCCGTCATTCCTTACGCCATCCGGGGAGCGATCTGGTACCAGGGCGAGTCCATCGTCGGCGGCGCGGCCGGCGTAGCGCTCTACCCCCACGTGATGGAAACGCTGCTAAACACCTGGCGCGCCCTCTGGGGTGAAGGCGATTTTCCCTTTTATGCTGTCCAGCTCGCACCGCTCGACAACATCAGCAACAACCCCGTTGTCCGCGAGCAGCAGGGGAAAATTCTCGCCCTGCCCAACACCGGCCTCGCCATTACCATCGACGCCGGCGATCCCGCCAACGTCCATCCCAAGAACAAGGAGCCGGTCGGCCAGCGCCTCGCGCTCCTCGCGCTCGCCCAGACCTACGGCTTCCAGCTCGAATCCTCCGGCCCCGTCTTCGCCTCCATGAAGCTCGAAGGCCGCTCCATCCGCATCCGCTTCACGCACGCCGCCGGCGGCCTCGTCGCCAAAGGTGGTCCGCTCACCGGCTTCACCATCGCCGGTTCCGACCAGACATTCGTCCCCGCGCAGGCCACCATCCAGGGCGATTCCGTGCTGGTGAGCAGCAGCAGCGTGCCCGCTCCGGTTGCCGTGCGCTACGCCTGGGCCGACTACCCCGCCGGCTGCAATCTATACAATGCCGCCGGCCTTCCTGCCGCGCCCTTCCGCACCGATCACTGGGACGCGCTCTCCGCTCTCGCCCTTCAGTTCACCGGAAGATGATCCTCTCTGCGCGATTCTCCAGAGCACCAAATGCAAGCCGTCGTGCACTGGTGTCGGCAGTGCGTAGAACAAGCATCCCGTAGGGATGCAGGAAAATAGCCCAGGATGAGTTCGCCGCGGCCAACGAAATCCTGGGAAGAGCGCGAAAGATGAATCCTCAGCCCCGTAGGGGCGACGGAACCCAGCCACGACCACCCGATTCCCGGCGCGCAACGCGCCACCTCCCGCGCACACACATTGATCGCGGCTCCAAGGCCTATACTTTTCCTTTGAATCGGAAATCCGCCGCAAGGAACCGCCCTCATGTCTTCCTCCGCCGTCCAATTCGCTGGCCAAAACCACGCGCGCTTTCTGGCTGAGCTGAAAGACCTGCTGCGCATCCCCTCCATCTCCACGCTGCCCGAGCACGCGCCCGACTGCCGCCGCGCCGCCGCAGCCCTCGCCGGCGAGCTCAAGCGCATCGGCATGGAAAACGTGCGCGTCCTCGAGACGCATGCGTCTTCGCCTTCGGGCGCGGGCCACCCCCTCGTCTACGCCGACTGGCTGCACGCGCCCGGCAAACCCACTGTGCTCATGTACGCCCACTACGACGTCCAACCCCCCGACCCCCTCGATGAATGGCTCTCCCCGCCCTTCGAACCCACGGAGCGCCAGGGGAATCTCTACGCGCGCGGCGCCGTCGACGACAAGGGCCAGCTCTGGATCGAGATCAAGGCGCTTGAGTCGCTGCTCGCCAACGGCGGCAAGCTGCCGCTCAACGTGCGCGTCGTCTTCGAAGGCGAAGAAGAAGTGGGCGGGGAGGGAATTGCCGCCTTCGTCGCCTCCAAACCGCCCGAGCTCAAGTCCGACTTCGCCCTGGTCTGCGACACCGAGCTCTTCGCGCCCGGCCTGCCCACGCTCTGCGTCGGCCTGCGCGGCATGATCTACACCGAGATTGAGGTTCGCGGCGCCAAATCCGATCTCCACTCCGGCATGTACGGAGGCGCCGCGCCCAATCCCTTCGTCGCCCTGGCGCAGATCATCGCCGGCCTCAAGGACGAGAACGGCCGTATCCTCATCCCCGGCTTCTACGACGGCATCGTTCCGCCCAGCTCCGAGGAGCTCGCCGCCTGGCGCAGCCTTCCCTTCGACGAGGAAGAGTACCGCATTGCCGAAGTGGGCTCCAGGCGGCTTGTCGGCGAATCCGGCTACAGCGTCCTCGAGCGCACCTGGGCCCGTCCCACGCTCGATGTCCATGGCATGCCCGGCGGCTTTATCGGCGCCGGCGCCAAAACCGTCATCCCCGCCAGAGCCCTGGCCAAGGTCTCCATGCGCCTGGTTCCCGGCATGACGCCGGCCAAATCCTTCGCGCTCTACCAGAGCTTTGTAGAAAAAATCGCGCCCTCCGGTGTCGAGGTCGACGTGCGTCTCATTCACCAGGGCGACCCCTGCCTTGTCCCCGTGGACAACGCCTACATCCGCGCCGCCACCCGCGCCCTGCGCGAGGTCTGGGGCAAGGACACCGTCTTCATCCGCTCCGGCGGCTCCATCCCCATCGTCGGCGACTTCGCCCGTCATCTCGGCATTCCCACCGTCATGATGGGCTTCGGCCTTCCCGACGACAATCTCCACGCGCCCAATGAGAAATTCAACCTCAAAAACTTCGAGCTCGGCATCGTCTCCACCATCCGTTTCCTCGAAGAAGCCGGCCGTTCACCTCAACACGTCAAATAGGTGCTCCCGCGCCCCATCCATTCGTCCGCCGCGGCGGACGAATGGGTGGGGAAACACGAGCCTTCACCAAACTTTGTCATCCTGAGCGACTCGCGCAGTGACGAGTCGAAGGCCCTGCAGGCGCTCCAGATCATGGCTGCTCCATCCTTCCCGCGTCTTGTGCGGAAAGTGCGGGAAAATGAGAGGTCTCCGATGACCGACCAGATCGCAATGGATGACGTCGCCGCCTTCCTTCTCGCCGGCGGCCAATCCACGCGCATGGGCCGCGACAAAGCTCTGCTCCCGCTCGCCGGCCGTCCGCTCATCGCCCACGCGCTCGCGATCCTCCGTGAAGCCGGCCTCCCTTCCGCGATCGCAGGTTCCCGGTCCGATCTGAGCTCCTTCGCGCCCGTCGTCGAAGACCACGAAGCCGGCCGCGGTCCCCTCGCCGGCGTCTGCGCTGCGCTTGCCTCCACTTCTGCGCCCCACGCCGTTTTTCTCTCTATCGATCAGCCGTTCGTTCCCGCGTCCCTCCTCACCTGCCTGCTTCACCACGCCCGCCTGACCGCAAGCGCCGTCACCGTGCCCTCCATCAATGGCTCCGCGCAATCCTTCCCCGCCGTCCTCGATCGCGCTCTGCTGCCGTTCCTCGCAGACGAGCTCGCCGCCCGCCGGCTCGGCTGCCTCCTCGCCTTCCAATCCGCGGCGGCCGCGCTGCATCGGCCATTCTCCGCCGTCCCTGTCGAGTTCCTGGTCCAATCCGGCCAGGTCACGCACCCCTCCGGCCTTCCCGCTGCGTGCTGGCTTTCCAACCTCAACAAGCCTGCCGATCTCGCCGTCGCCGAGAGCTTCGCGGAGCGATTTACCCGCCGCATCGCGTAATCTGGATTTACGCGCATGGGCGATTCCGATCTCAATTCGCATACGAAACCGGGCTCCGACTCCAAGCACATCGGGGCCGGTTCGGCGGAAACCGATCTGCCGGAACTCGCCGAGACCATGGCGGAGATTACCGCGGCCGAGCCGCAAGAACCGCACCCTGGGTTGCAGACCGCACCCGGCGGGCAGCCCGAGCCGATCATCTCCTTCAAAAACGTCTCCATCTCCTTTAGCGGCCGCCCGGTCCTTGAGAACGTCAGCTTTTCCGTCGAGCGCGGCCAGACCCTCTGCATCCTGGGCCGCAGCGGCGTCGGCAAATCCGTCTCCCTGCGCCTGCTCATGGGCTTCCTTCAACCCGATTCCGGTTCCATCCGCGTCGAAGGCCGGGAAATTGTTGGTCTCAGCGAGACCGAATTGATGGTCGTCCGCAAGCGCGTCACCATGGTCTTCCAGAACGGAGCTCTCTTTGACTCGCTCAGCGTGCGTGAGAATGTGCTCTTTCCCTTGCGCGAGCGCGGCGGCCTCGACGAGGACCAGTTCCGCCAGATTGTCGATCGCCTCATCTCCCTTGTGGGCGCCGAAGACGTAGCCGACGCGCTTCCCGCAAGCCTCTCCACCGGGCGCAAGCGCGCCGTCGCCATTGCCCGCGCGTTGGCTGCGCAGCCGGAGGTTGTGCTCTACGACGAGCCCACCACCATGGTCGATCCCATCATCGCCCGCCGTCTCGGCAACCTTATCCAGCGCCTCAAGCATCAGCTTGGATTTACCAGCATCGTGGTTACCCACGATATGCGCTTCGCTGAACGGCTCGCCGACACCGTGCTCTTTCTCGATCAGGGAAAGGCGCGCTTCTTCGGCCCGCTCGAGGATTTTGTCGCGTCGAGCGACCCAACCATCCGGCAATTCCTCACCCTCGACGCATATGTGTTACCTTCGGCGTAAACAGGCATGTTAACTCGTAATGTGACCGCAGTAATAATTTCCTTGCCGAAAGGCACTTATTAAAGCCATTCTCATAGAAGCTAACTTTCAACCCAGCGTTCGTCCAGCCCGTCGAGAGGAACCCGGGACAAGCCATGGTGTGCGATCCGGATCCGCTCCCTCAGGAACCCCGATTTAAACCCAATGGCCTTTGAGCGTTAGCCGGGACCGGTAGGGCAACCGAGCTGCGGTAGTTCGCCCACACTTTCGATCAGTCCGTTCACGCCCCTGTGAGCGGGCCTTCGAAGCCGCAGAGTCGCAGGGAGTGTTCCCGCTGCGACACGGGTTGAACAGATACAAACACTGGTTGTCAACCAGGCTTTTGGTGGTTGCCGAATGTCGGGCCCCCAGGCATCAAAACCACTTTTCAACTTAGCGAACCGGGATTCATGAAAGCCGTCTAATCGGCGACGATTTGCGATTATTCGGAGCTTCCCAAAACGGGACGGTTTTGGAAGGCTGTGCTCGTTCGGCGCGCCGGGGTCAAGAGCCTTGCGTGACCGGAACGGCGTTGTTTTTTCCCAGGCAGCGCTGTGCAAATGCCGAGCCGGATCCTTCCTGAAAACTTGCCGCGGCTACAGCGGTTTCACAGTTGCTGTATCCCGAAGCCGCAGATGCTAAGTGGCTTTTTCACCAAGAAAAAGCCACCTTCCGCAGCTGTGAAGTATGGCTACATGTACTGTGGAACCGCTCTAAGTGTCCCCTTTTCGCCTCGCGCTTTGGGCTTTGTTCGATTTTTCTGAAGGTCCGCAAAATGGCAAGTTCTGATTTTTGGGAAAAGCTTTCGGCGTCCAGGGCCGCCTCTTTTGAGCGCGAGGGCAATCCGGCCGCAAAATCCGGCCGTGGCTCGCGCGGAGCCGTCGCCCTGTGGATGGTTCTCGATGCGGTCACCATTCTCGGCGCCTCCATTCTTGCCACGCTCTACGAGCGCCACACCGGACCGCTTGCCGGCGTGCGCGGTTTCTGGCACGGGACCCTCATCCATGGCCGTTCCATGGCCGTTCTTCTCGCTCTCCTCTGCGGGTTTGCCCTGATTTTGATTGTCGTCAGCCGGCGTCTCCTGCTCTACGACCCCACGCACATCTCCGGCATTCTGCACGAGCAGAGCCTGAGCTTCCAGGCGTGCTTTACCGCAGGCTTGTTCCTCACCGGCACACTTTACCTGCTGCACCTGAACGATATTCCCCGCAAAATCGTCCTGTTGACCATCCTGGTTGTGGCCTGCACCCTCAGCCTGCGCCGGCTCATTTACAGGGTCATGCTCTACCGCCGCTTCGAGCGCGGCGTGGGCACGCGCAACGTGCTCATCGTCGGCACCGGGCCTGAGGCGCATGCCCTCCGCCACCACATCGAGAGCATTCGCCAACTCGGCTACGCCTTCAAGGGCTTTATTGATCTTCCCGGCTCCCTTGCGGCATCGGCCCAGCGCTTTTCCTCAGCCAGCGCCGACGTGGTCGGCACCCTCGACACTCTCTTTCAGAACGCCCGCAAGCATTTTGTCGACGAAATCTTCTTCACCATGCCCTGCGAGCGCGATGTCGTCCAGAATGTCCTCGAGCAGGCGCGCATGCATGGGGTCGATCTGCGCGTGGTTCCGGACATGTACGACGGTCTGGCCTGGAACAGCGCCATCGAGTACATCGGTCAGTTTCCCACCATCCCGCTCCATTGCGGCCACGTCCCCGAACTCGGCCTTCTGTTCAAGCGCACGTTTGACATTGTCTTCTCCACCTTGGTTCTGGTTTTGATGGCGCCGCTCCTTGCCCTCATCGCCATGGCCATCAAGCTCGACTCGCCCGGCCCCGTCTTCTATCGCTCCGAACGCATCGGCAAGAAAGGCGTCGTCTTCCGCTGCACCAAGTTCCGCACCATGGTGTCTGACGCGGAAACCCGCCGCTCCGAAATCATGCACATGAACGAGCGCGACGGCGTGCTCTTCAAAGTCTCCAACGATCCCCGCATCACCAAGCTCGGCCGCTTCCTGCGCAAGTACTCGCTCGACGAGCTGCCCCAGTTCTTCAACGTGCTCAAAGGCAACATGAGCATCGTCGGCCCGCGACCTCCCATCGCCAGCGAAGTGAAGGAATACAAGCTCAGCCATCTGCGCCGTCTTGACGTTACCCCCGGCATCACCGGCTTGTGGCAAGTGCAGGGGCGCCAGGACCCATCCTTCGCCAGCTACGTCTCCCTCGACGTCACCTATATCGACAACTGGAGCGTCTGGCTCGATTTCAAGATCATCGTCAAGACCATCGGCGTCGTCTTCGCCGGCACCGGCACATAACTGACCCCTGATCCCTGACCCCTGGCCCCTGATCCCTGACCACAGCGGGTGCCCCGTCCAAGCTCTGCTTGGGCGGGATGGCAACCTTGGCTCAGCACGAAATTGGGTGCCCCCGGTCCCTCGCTTTTGGGGACCGGGGAGAGCACACTGACCGCTGACCACTGAATTAAACTGGTAGTGTGAAGATCGCGCTCGCCCAGATTGACCCCACGGTTGGCGACTTTGCCGGAAATCTCGAGAAGATCGTTTCCTCGAGCCGCCGGGCCGTTGAGTTGGGCGCGCGCCTCACCGTCTTTTCCGAGCTTGCCATCTGCGGCTACCCTCCGGCCGACCTCCTTGAAAAGCCCAGCTTCCTCGCGCGCTGCCACGCCGCCGTCAATGAGCTCGCCGAAGCCACGCGCAATCTGCCCACGGCCGTCCTCGCCGGCGTCGCGTTGCGTTCGCCCGCGGAATCCGGGAAGCCGGCGGTCAACGCCGCCGTCCTCCTCGACCGCGGCCGTCTGCTGCTCGAGCAGCACAAGCGCCTGCTGCCCTTCTACGACGTCTTCGACGAACAGCGCTACTTCGCCGCAGCCAAAGCGCAGCAGGTGGTCGAGCTCGCGGGCGTTCGCCTCGCCGTCACCATCTGCGAGGACGCCTGGAACGACAAAAACTTTTGGCCGCGCCGCCTCTACACCGTCGATCCCGTGGAGGAGCTGATGCGCCAGCATCCCAGCCTCCACATCAATCTCTCTTCCTCGCCCTTCTGGCACGCCAAGCGCACCATGCGCCGGGAAATGCTGGCCGCCATCGCCACGCGCGACGCCATCCCGGTGCTGATGGTCAACCAGGTCGGCGGCAATGACAGCCTCATCTTCGATGGCTCTTCTTTTGCCCTCGACGCGCGCGGCCGGCTCATCGCCCAGGCTGCCTCTTTTGAGCCGGACCTGGTCGTCGTGGATCCCTTTGCGGCGCAGCCCATCGCCGTGCCCGAAGACGACGAAACCGAAGCCGCGTACCGCGCGCTGGTGCTCGGCACGCGCGACTACGTGCGCAAATGCGGATTCAAGAACGCCCTCGTGGGCCTGAGCGGCGGCGTCGATTCGGCCCTGGTTGCCGCCATCGCCGCCGAAGCCCTCGGTCCGGAAAACGTACTCGGCGTCGGCATGCCCAGCCCTTACTCCTCCGTCGGCTCCATTGACGACAGCGAGCGCCTCGCCGCCAACCTCGGCATCCGCTTCGAGCGCATTCCCATCACCGCGCTCTTTGAGGAGTACCAGCGCTCGCTCCGCCCGCTCTTCAACGGCTCCGCGCCTGACATCACGGAAGAAAACATTCAGTCGCGCATTCGCGGCAACCTGCTCATGGCCCTCTCCAACAAATCCGGCGCCTTGGTGCTCACCACCGGCAACAAGTCGGAAATGGCCGTCGGCTATTGCACCCTCTACGGCGACATGGTGGGCGCGCTCGCCGTCATCGGCGACCTAGTGAAGACCCGGGTCTATAGCATCTGCAAATGGCTCAACCAAAACCAGGAAAAAATTCCGGCCGCCATCCTCGAGAAACCCCCCTCCGCCGAGCTGCGACCCGGCCAGAAAGACACTGACTCGCTCCCGCCCTATGAAGTCCTCGACCCCATCCTCGAAGCCTACGTGGAGCGCTATGAAACTCCGGAGCAGATCGCCTGCGCAAACGGAATCCCCCTCGATCTCGTCCAACAGGTTGTGCGCCTGGTTGAGCGCTCCGAGTACAAGCGCCAGCAGGCCGCGCCGGTGCTCAAGGTTACTTCCAAATCCTTCGGCACCGGCCGCCGGTTTCCCATTGCCGTCAAAATGACGGTTTAAGTGGCTGAGTTCGGTCGACAGCAATGGCACCGGGCAGCCCGCTTCAGCGGGCGTAAGACGGTAGCCCCAGGCGTGAGCCTGGGGAAATTGGATCACAGTCGCACCGAGCAGCCCGCTTCAGCGGGCGTAAGACGGTGGCCCCAGACGTAAGCCTGGGACCTGGAGAATGAGCCTACGCAATCCCGCCCCCAACCGTTTAAGCTGGAGTCTGGGAATCTTCCCGCCATTTGTAGCGTTTCGCGCATTCCATTGCGGCCTGAAGACCCTGAAGGAGAATCATTCTTGATCCACGCATTCACACGCCTGCTCGGCGCCCGCTTTTTCAGTCTCGCCGCGCTGGTTGCGCTCGTCCTGCCCGCCCTTCCGTCCCGTTCGCAGACCCAGGTCCCGCCCGCTCCTGCGCAGTCGCAGGCCGGGCCTGCAGCGGAGCCCGTAGCGCCCGCTCCCGCCGGCCCGCCTGCGTTTCCCAAGCCCGATCCGGCCGACTTCACAGCCACATCGCCCACCGCGGACCAGGTAAACGCCTTCCTCCAGGCCAACTGGGGCTATGACCAGAATCGCGTCTGGCAGGTGCAGGCCATTTTCAAGACGCCCGTTGAAGGCCTGAGCAAGGTCGTCATCTACTTCGGCGACAAGACCGGCGCGGAGAAGCCGCAGGGAGTCGAGTTCTTCGTCCTGCCCGACGGCAAGCACGTCATCTCCGGTGATGAGGTGATTCCCTTCGGCGCCCATCCCTTTGCCGACTATCGCACCGAGCTCGAGCAGCGCGCCGACGGACCCTACCGCGGCTCCGCCTCGAAAACCCTCGAGTTGGTAGAGTTCGCCGACTTTCAGTGCCCGCACTGCAAGGAGGCGCAGGCCAACATGGATAAGCTGGTGGCCGACTTTCCCAACGCGCGCATCGTCTTCCAGAACAACCCCCTTGCTTCCATTCATCCTGCAGCCGAAACCGCGGCCGAGTATGGCGTCTGTGTCAACAAGCTGGGCGGGAGCACCGATTTCTTTCAGTACGCTTCCGCCGTCTTTGACGGCCAGGACGGTCTGGCCACCTCCGACGGCGCCACGCTGACGCTGAACAGCGCCGTTACCAAGGCCGGCCTCGATCCCGCCAAGATCTCCGCCTGCGCCGCCACGCCGGAAGTCAAGCAGCAGGTGGAAGCCTCCATCAAGCTGGCCGGCGACGTGGGCGTCAACTCCGTTCCCACGCTCATGGTCAATGGCCGCCCCGTCGGCGCCAACGCTCCCTACGACACGCTCAAGAAGATCATTGAGTATCAGGCCAAGCTCGACGGCATAGGGCAATAGAGCTTCTCCGACATGCCCGCTTGCCCCATCCTTCTCGCGTTCTGCGCGCGAAGGGTAGGGCCCAAAAATCACCGGCATTTCTGTAGCGGGAGCCGAGCGCTGACGGCTGGGAACTGACCCCTGATCCCTGATCCCTGTTCCCTTACCCCTGTCCCTCACCGCGCCGTCTTGTCCACCAGCATCATCGGCGTGTGCCCCGCGGCCTGCGTGCCCCGCACTACGTGCGGCGTGATCACGATAATCAGCGTGGCGTAGTTCGACTGCAGATTCTTGTCCGTGATGTTGTTCAGCCCCGGGATCTCGCTCAATCCCGGCGTGCCGCTGATCGACAGGCTCTGCGACTTGCTCAGGTTCGCCGCCAGCACCGCGGCTTCGCCTTCTTTGAGCGTGGCCACACCGGAATACGACTGGGTGTTGAGAATGGGATTGCCGTTGATCGACGAGCCGGAAAGCGAGTCCAGCTTCATATCCAGCGTGATCGCCACCGTATCGCTGCGCATCGCCTTGGGCGTGGCTTTGAGCGTCAGCCCAAGGTCCTGGTACTGCACCATGGGAATGTTGGGCACCGTGCTGGTCAGCGCGCCCACCAGGGATCCGAGCCCGCTCGAGCTGCCGGCTCCCGTCAATCCCGGGATGTTGGGCAGGTTCGGGGACAGGCTCGAATACGAGGAGGTCTGGATAGGATAGCGCTCGCCCTCCTTGATCGTTCCCGCCTCGTCGTCGCTCAGGCGCAGTTGAACGTCGTCGAGTTCGCGCGAATCCGAGGTGTTCAGGTTGAGGTTGAAGGTGATCGATCCCAGCTCAACGCCGGAGGCCGTCAATCCTCCGCCGAACAGAGCCAGCCCGTTCGAGAACAGCGAACTTGAAATCTGCCCGGAAGCCAGCAGAATGGCGAGAATGGCCAGCGTATCGCCGGGTGCGGCCAGTCCGGAAGAAATGATCTGCTGCACCAGGCTGGCGTTCTGGTTCAGCAGGGATTGCTCCTCGGCATAGACGTTGAACGCGGTCACCGACTGCGGCAGCTGCGCGCCGGTATTGCGCGTAGCGTTGTGCGCCACCTGGATCATCCTCACGTCGAGCAGCACCTGATTGCGCCCGTCGAGCAGCACGCGCACGGTGGAGTTGAAGGCGGCCAGCGTGGTCGGCGGCGCGCGCAGCGTAAGGCTGCTCTCGCCCGTGTCCGTGGCTACTTGCTGCACGCCGAAGACGTTTTTGGCCAGGTTGCCCACCTCGGTGAGCTCGTTCGCGTTTTCGTCCGCGGTGTTCAAGCCGGCCAGATGGATGGTCTCCAGCTCTTCCCGCGTGAAGCGCTCCCGCAGTTCGTGCGTGTCCTTGGCCACCAGCGCGCGGTGCGCATCCAGAGGCACGAAGAACGAGTTCGTCACCAGGCCGAGCACGCGCATGGCGTCGTCGAAACCGGCGTCGTCCACGTCCAGCCGCGTGGGCACGTCGTTCACGCTGTCGTCGAGCATGGTGGTGATGCCGTAGGCCTTGAACACCTGCTCGATGATGTTGCGCTGGTCGGTGCGCAGGTGAAAGCTGTGCACTCCGGCCGCGGGCTCGAGCGCCACCACGTCCTCGAGTTCGCCTCCCTTCGCCTCATAGAGAGGCTGGTCCTGCGCGCGCAGCGCCTCATCGCCCAGCTCGTCGAGGTGCTCGGTGGCTTCAATGCTCTTGGGGTCGAGAGCGAGCGCGTGTTCCAGATCGGCGCGCGCCGTGCCCTCGTCGCCCACCAGCCGCGCTTTGGCCGCGGACTGAATCAGCGCCGTGACCGCATGGCTGCGCGCAACCTCGATCGAAAGCCGGTAGTCGGTGTTGGCCGGATCGAGCTTCGCCGCGCGCTGGTACTCGGCCATCGCCCCCTCGAATTGCCCATTCAGGAAGATCTTGCTTGCATGGAGATAAAGCTTCGCGGCTTTGCGTCTCTCGCTGCTTGTCGTCTTGGCCTCGGGATTTTCGGCCTGCGCCGGTGCGGAGGCGTCGCCGGGCGCGGCTGCGGAAGCTTGTCCGGCCTCTGCGTTCCCTGCGGCCTCACCGTTCGCATCCGGCGCCGGCGGGCTCGCTGCCTGCGTTCCTGTTTGCGTCTTCGTCTGCGCCCCAATTTGCGCGATCGTCGCGCCCGGGAAAACAACCAGCAGCGCGCATGCAGTCCCTTGGCGCAACCAGCCGCGAAGAGCCCCGCGCGCGCTCGTTCGGCCGCGGCCCGCGCCGGCTCTTGAGATCTTCGACCGCACAGCGCCGCTCACAATCCGCGTCCCGGCCCGGGCCTCGCGAGCGCCAGCAGGTCGGCCAGTGAAGTGGTGCATACCTCGGGCTGGTGCGCAGCCAGTTGATCGTAACTGTAGCTGCCGGTGGCCACGGCGATCACCGCAAGCGAGTTTGCGCGCGCTGCTTCGATGTCGCGCGGCGTGTCGTCCACCACGCAGATCTTCGTTCCTCCGGTCAGCTCCCGCGCCTTTTTGGCCGCCTGCGCCACCAGCTCCGCGCGTACGGGGAAGTGGTCGCTGAATCCGCCAAAGCGGAACCACTCGCGCAGGCCCGCCTGCTCAATCTTGATCCAGCCGATCATCTCCAGATTCCCCGTCGCCACGCCCAGCAGCGCGCCGCGCCGCGCCAGGTGACCGAGTACCTCTTCCACGCCCGGCATCCTCACCAGGTCCAGCTCGTGGCGCCGCTCGGCCACCGCGTTGCGCATGGCCTCGAGAATCGCCTCCGTCTGCGTCTCCATCACTTCGGCGGGAATCCCGGCCTGCCTGCAGGCCTCGCGCAGGATGGCTGTATCCGTGTTTCCCGCGATCAGCACGCCGGCCAGCGTGATCTCGAATCCGGTCACGCGCGCCACGCTCGCCGCCACTGAATCGAAGTGAATGCGGTCGCGGCTGCGCAGAAGCGTGCCGTCGATATCGAAGAGATAGGCGTCCTGCCCGTCCCATTCGAATCCCGGCTCGATGGCCACACGGGGTTCCGTGCTCTGCGGTAAGGTTTGCATCATGAACGCGGGCGCACCCACCCGCAGGGCGCAGCTTTAGCGATAGCCCTGCCGGAGTGCTCCGTATACTGGACGTTCCGGACGCGGCGGACGCTTGAGCCCGGCCCGGACTTCCGCGAGCTCCAGCCCCAGGTCGGCCATGGTGCGGCTCAGGGTGTTGCGGTGCATTCCCAGTTCTTCGGCGGCCTTGCACTGGTTTCCCCGGTGCGCAATCAGGACCTCGCGTAAATATTGCCTCTTGAACTCCCGCACTGCATCCTCGTAGCGGATGCCACTGGAGTGCATTTGCGTCACCAGGCTATCCAGTTCGCGTCTCACATCCACCTCTTGCTCGGATCGTTCGATTAGTGTACCGGGTCCGGACGCGAAGGCAAGGGGATATTTCGCCGTTCCGTTCCCCGCCGTCGATGGCTGGCCATGGCACCCGCCCGCCGTTCTACCTGCCGCCGCTCCATCCATTCCGTCGATCTACCGTCCGTCGTCCAACCGTCCGTTCGCCCAATCCGCAGTTCAACCGCCGTTATTCGGGTGCATCCACTTCGGCGACTCCAGCTCCAGCGTTCTCAGTCCCTGGCGCACGCGCTCGGCCATTTGCCCCGGAGTGATGTGCGTGCCGATGTGGCACGCCCCAAAAAACTGACGCGGCAGCCGCGATTCGGTCAGCCATTGCGCCTGGGGAAAAAAAGCCACGGTCACAAGAATACACAGAGTCACCAGCAAAATGCCCTGAAAAAATCCCAGCACTGCGCCGCCCAGCATATCCAGGCAACCCAGCCCCATCCAGTCCAGCGCCTTGCCCAGAAGATTTCCGATCAGGTTCGCCAAGGCCAGAATCAGAATGGCAATCACGAAGAAGGCAATGGTATCGGCGACAGCCTCGATCCGCACCATGGGCATCAGGAGCGTGGCCAGTCCTGCGTAATTCCATGCCGCCAGCGAAAGCCCGAACAACAATCCCACCAGCGAGCAGGCGGTGCGAAAGAAGCCCTGAAACAATCCCGTCAATACCGACGCCAGCACCCCGATTACGATGGCCCAATCCACCCAGGTCATGATGCGTCCCACCCTCCAGCAAGTTAAGAAGTGGCGCATCGGGTCGAAGGTTGCCGTGCCCGGGGCTCCTGCCGCGCGGCGCGCCGTCTTTTTCTCACCCGGCCATTCCCTCCCAGACCTTTCTCTCCTAAACCTCGACCGTGCGCCCGGTCAAGCGGCGAAAGGCCTCCGTGTACTTGGCCCTCGTCCGCTCCACCACTTCATCGGGAAGGCCGGGCGCCGGCGCTTGCTTGTTCCAACGAATCGATTCCAGATAGTCCCGCACATACTGCTTGTCGAAGGAAGGCTGCGGGCCTCCGGGTTTCCACCGTTCCATCTCCCAGAAGCGGGAAGAGTCCGGCGTCAAGACCTCATCGGCAAGAATAATCCCTTCCGCCGTTCTGCCAAACTCAAATTTTGTGTCCGCCAGAATCAGGCCGCGCGCTTCAGCATGTGCTTGTGCCCGTTGATAAAGCTCCAGCGTCAGCCGCCGTAATTGGGACGCGTTTTCCACACCCACGCGCGCCTCGCTCTCCGCATAGGAGATGTTTTCGTCGTGTGCGCCATCCGTGCTCTTGGTGGCCGGCGTGAAAATCGCCTGCGGCAGCCGCGATCCATCCAGCAATCCTGCCGGCAGGGGAATGCCGCAGACCGTCCCCTGCGCGCGATACTCCTTCCACCCCGACCCCGCCAGATAACCGCGCGCCACGCACTCCACCGGAAACATCTCCGCGCGCTTCACCAGCATCGAGCGGCCCTCGAGCTGATCCGCATAGGCGCGCAGCGAAGCCGGGTACGCGCTCACATCGGCCGTGAGCAGATGATTGGGGGCAACGTCTCGGAGCAGCTCAAACCAGAACAGCGAAATCTGCGTGAGGATCTTTCCCTTGCCGGGAATACCGGTGGCGAGCACATGATCGAATGCCGAAATCCGGTCGGTCGCCACCAGAAGCAGCGCGCCATGCAAATTCCCGTCATCCACGGCGTACAGGTCGCGCACCTTGCCCCGCCCCAGCAGAGGCGTTGCACCCAGGTTCGTCGTCAACAGTGCGGTCACAAAAACTCTCGCGCCGGATCCGGCTCAAACCTCCGATTCTCTTGAGCGCAGCCGCGCTTTGTCAATGCGCCGCGGATACGGCGAAGTCCCGCCGCGCTCCAACCCCCGCCCCGCCAACCCCTGTGACCGCCGTCACGGACGCGTGCCTCCTTTCCGGCGAAACTTCTCATGTCAACATGGTTCGGAGAACGGGCACGAAAGTTCTCCTTGAGCCGGGAGACACGAAGCGGAAGTGGAATGGGGAAGCCGCGTCTGCTTCGTTAGTGCAGGGATCACCAGTAGCCGCGCGCTACGACCTCCAGCGCCGGCTACTGGTCCCCCAATCCTTCCTTGTGTTTCGACGCAAGCGCCTCCGAGGCGAAGAGTTCCTTCGGGGGCGTTTTTTCCATCTGCTCGTAAGCTTCACGTCGCAAGAGCCGAAGGGGGAGAAACTTTAGTTTCAACTGTCCACAAGAGACGCAGAAACGGCAACCATACAAGACTTACATTCAATTTCCGCCCGCGATTCTTTGAAAAAATCTGCTGCGCTTCAAGCCTTGGCTGCCGATAAGTCTTTTAAGCGGCTGCTGCGCCGCGTTTGCACGGAGGCTCAGGAGGACGATGTCGCGACCGGCTGACGAATTTGAAGATGTGCCCTTGCTGTTCATCGTTACTCCTTGCGTGCCGCTGCATCCGGCCGGCCCGCCATCCGCCGCAACCCGCGAAGGCGAAGCCTCCGCGCCGCGGCAAAAACCCGGCGCCTCCGCCCAACCCATCCAACGCGAACGGCGCATCTACCGGGGCGCTGTTTATGAGAAAGGAGACGATTGCCAATGGCATCTCCTGCACGAGTAGCGCCGGCGCTGCCGTCCACGCTGCCCGCCGATTTTGGCGAGTGGGATGAAAGCGCTGTCTCGGCCGAGCCGGCCGAGCCTTGCGCGCCCGCGGCCGATATCCGATCGACCTCCGCGGCGCGGCCAGTCCCTGCGCCCCAGGCAGAGGTCTGGCGCGGCCGGTACGCAGCTGCGCCGCAGAATGTCCACTTTAACGAGAAAACCTTCCTCGATCAGCTCATCGCCATGCGCCCCGAACCAGGCGCACCCGATCGCGGCGCGGCGACGGCGCAAATCTCCGCCGGCGCCATTTATGAGGTGGTGCCCGCACCGGCGCGTTCCAAACCCGCGCGCGCCGAAGAGCTGCGGGAGAAGCCCGCTCCAAAAAGACCGGCAAGCGCCGAGGCCAAGGCAGCCGATCCATGGGCGCAGGAGTCGGCGGCTCAGGCCTTCTTTCCCGGAGCGGCCGTTCTCGCCGGGCAGAGACCTGCTGCGCGCGCCTTCCTCATGGCCGCACAAAGGAAAGGCAAAAAGCCGATCCTCGCTCTCGCCGCCGCGTCTCTTCTTCTCCTGCTCGCGCTTCTCGCCTTCGCCCTGCTGCGCTACGGCCGGCACGCAACCCTCACGCTCCCGGCGCCGCCCACGCCCCCCGTCGCTGCTCAGCCGCAGTCCGATCTGCTCAAGCCTTCGCCTTCGGTTTCAAGCGGCCCCGCTCCCGCCGCCGATCCAGCGCAGCCGGAGGCGTCGCAACCCGCACCCGATCCCCAAGCCGCAACGCCGCCTCCCGTCGCCTCGCAGATGATGAACGATCAGTTGAGCGCGCCCGCACGCATCTCCGCGGAGATGAAAGCGAAGCCCGCCGACGAGGCGCCGCCGGCTACGCTCGACGCATCCGGCCTCGGCGGCTCCGCTTCCCCCAGCGTTGTTTCCAGCGGCCAGGCCGCGCCCAGGGTTCAGGCCGCGCCGCCTAAAATCGTCAATGTCTCCGCCGGCGTGGCCGCCGGGCTGCTGCTCCGGAGCACGCCTCCCGCTTATCCCGCCATCGCCAAAAGTGCGCACGTTTCTGGAACCGTGGTGTTGCAGGCAACCATCTCCAACACCGGAACCGTTGCCAACCTGCGCGTGCTCAGCGGACCGCCCATGCTGCGGCAGGCCGCGCTCGACGCTGTCCGCACCTGGCGCTATCGGCCTTACCTGCTCGACAACCAGCCTATCGAGATGCAAACCAGCATCAACGTGGTGTTCGCCTACTAGAAATCAACGCCTTCGTTTTGCTGCAAATGCCTCCGGCAGGAAGCATTTTTCGGAGGCGATTTTTTTTTTGCGCGCAGCCGAATAGCCGGCGGCTCTGCGCGTGGAAGGTTGGCGTGGCGCGGCGCGAAAATCTTCGGGTTTTGCCCCCTTTGTGCAGAGATTTAACGAGGTCTGCAGGGTGGCATTTCTGCTAAATAGTTGATGAGCAAGCGCTTAGATCGAAAATTTGGGGTTTTGCGGAGGTTGGGGGAGGGGGGCGGCGGTCTGGACCGGGCAGACCTCCTCGAAAACAATCCGGAAGCATCTCCGGCACGCTCCGCGCGGCCCTTCCGCAAGGCCATTGTGCACGAGCAGATGACTATTCTCTGCAATCGGCGAAGGCTTCCGGCGCGCTGTCCCGACGGGACTCCGGTTTCCGCTGCGCCTCCGGTGCGGCGATGCCCGGACTCGCTAACTCGCCGCTCTCTGCTGCTCGTGATGGCCGAGGCGCACGCTCACGATCTTGGAGACGCCCGGCTCCTGCATGGTCACCCCGTAGATCATGTCGGCTGTGTGCATCATGCGCTTGGAGTGCGTCACCACCAGGAACTGCGTCTCGCGGCTGAGCGTGTGCATGAGTTCGGCGAAGCGTCCCACGTTGGTTTCGTCCAGGGGAGCGTCCACCTCGTCGAGCACGCAGAAGGGGCTGGGCCGGAACTGGAAAATGCCCACCAGCAGCGCCAGCGCCGTCAGCGCCTTTTCGCCGCCCGAAAGCAGCAGGACATTCTGCAGTTTCTTGCCCGGCGGCGAAGCCACGATGTCGAGCCCGCTCTCGTCCTGATTCTCCGTGTCCGTGATGCGCAGAAAAGCATTGCCGCCATGAAACAGTTGCGTAAACACCTGGCCGAAGTTCTCGTTGATGCGTGCAAATGCTTCTTCGAACCGGGTGCGCGAAATCTGGTCGATCTCCTTGATCGTCTCCTGCGTGTTCTCGATTGACTCGATCAGGTCGTTGCGCTGGGTCTCGAGGAAAGAATGCCGCTCCGCCGTCTCCTTGTACTCGTCGAGCGCCATCATGTTCACCGGGCCCATCTGCTCCATGCGCTGGCGCAGGCCGCGGCAGGTCTCTTCTTCTTGGCTCAGCTCGTCTCCGGCCAGCCGCGCAAACTCCGCAACCTCGCGCAGCACCTGTGCGGCCACGTTCACCTCCGCCAGGCAGCTTGCTTCCAGGTACTCGAGATCGGATTGCAGCTTGGCCAGCTCGCTCGATTTGGCTGCGCGGTCGTCGCGCAACTGGTCGAGCGCCGCGCGTCCGCTCTTCAGCCGCGCTTCGATTCCGGCCAGTTGCTGGCGCAGCGCCTGCGCCTCGCCGGCCAGGGCTTGCGTGAGCGCCTGCGCCTCCGCGCGCGCCTCCGCCAGCTCCTTCTGCCTGTCGGCAAGCGCCGCGCTTTCGCTCGCGCGCTGCTCCCGCTCCTGGGCGGCCGCGGTCTTCTGCTGCTCGACCGCCTGCACCCGCCTTTCCAGATCCGCATGCTGACGGTCGATGCGCTGGAAGGCCGCTTCCGCCCCGCGCCGCCGCTCCTCCAGCCCGGCCAGCTCGGCGGTCATCTGCGCGGCCTCCTGCTGCAGCGTCTCGCGCTTCTGCCGCAACCCATCGAGCTGCGCAGCCATGCTTTCGAGTCCGGCTTCGGCCTGTGCGCGTTCGGCTTCGAGCCGGGCCGTCTCGTCGCGCTTGTCGCCGATCACTTGCCGCTTGGCCTCGCAGGCATCCTTGTTGCGCGCCGCCTGCAGCGTCCAGTCCTCCAGGCGCCGCTCGATCCGCTGCACCTCGGCTTCCATCTGCTTGAGGGCCGCGCCCAGGTTCGCGCTTTCGCTCTCGGCCCGGCGCCGCTCTTCGCCCAGCGTCTCCACCCGCGCCGCGAGTCCTTCCATCTCGTGTGTCAGCGCGGCCGCTTCCATCTCCGCCTGCGTCAGCTCGGAGTCGAGGCCGGCGAGGCGCGCTTCGGTTTCGCGCAGGTCGCGCTTCAGCGCCAGCGGCCCCTCGCTGGCCGGCTTGCCGCCGGTCACCGTCGAGTTATGAAAGCACTCGCCCTCCAGGGTAAGGAAAAACGCATGCGGATATCGAGCCGCAAGCTGCAAGGCCCGGCTCGAATCCTCAACAATGTAGCCGTGGCCCAGCTTGGGCAGAATCCCCTCGAGCGAGCGCCCAAAGCCGTTGAGCACGCGTACCGCTTCGCGCAATGGCGTCAGCCCGTGCTCATGAACGGCGCCGGAATCCGAATCAAAGAGCTTGCCCTGTTCGTCGCCGTGAATCAGAAACGTGGCGCGCCCGTCGCCGGTTTTGAGCACGCGCACGCCTTCCTCGGCCGCGCCCCAGCTTTCCACCACCACGTAATTCAGCTCTTCGCGCAGGAACTCGTCCACCACGCCTTCGTGCTCGCCGCGTACCTCCAGGAAGTCGGCCAGCGTGCCCACGGGCGCCATCCCCGCGCCCAGCACACCCGGCTTGAGCAGCTTGCGCACGCTGTCGGTGGAGTAGCCGTGGTTGCGGATCAGCGCCTGCAGCGAGTCGCGCCGCCCGGCAGCCGCGGCCTGCTCGCCGCGCAGTTGATTGGCGCGGGCGCGCTGTGCAGCTTCGTCCGCTCGGCGCGCCTGCAGCGTCTCGCGCAACCCGCCCATTTCCTCTTCCATCCGCTTGAGCGCCTCGGCAGCCGACTCGAAATTCAGCCGCGCCTGCCCGCTCTCCGCGCCCAGGTGTTCCCGCTCGCCGCGGGCGCGGCCCATCTCCGCGGCCAGCCGCTCGGCCTCGCGCTCCAGCGCCGCCAGGCTCTCCTCGCTCTGCGCTGCCTGGTTGCGCGCATTGCCGGCCAGCGTGAGCAGATGCATGGCGTGGCGGCGTGCGCTCTCAAGCTCGCGCTCCGCCGTGAATACATCCTCCGCCGCGGCTCGCGCCTCCTGCTGGCGCGCCTCCACCTTTTCGCGGAAGGCGCGCGACTCGCCCGCCGCGGTCTCGAGAAAGCCCCGATGCTGCGCCCGCTCCTCGGCAAGGGTGCTCAACTGCGCGCGCGTCTGCTCGAGCTCCGCGCCCAGCGCCTCGATGCGCCCTTCGAGTTCGCCGATGCGCTCCGTGTTGCTGCGCTCCCGCGCCGCGGCGCGTTCCAGCTCCACGGCCGAGTCGTTGGCGCGCGCCTGCGCGGCCTGGCCCTCGCCTTCGAGCGCGTAGCCGCGCTCGGTGTGCTCGTGCTGGCTCGTCTCCAGGCCTTCGATCTCCGCGGCAGAGGCAAGCACGCGCTCGGTCAGCGCGGCGATCTCCTGCTCCAGTGCGGCCCGCTCGCCATCCATGGTGGCCATGCGGCTGGCCAGCACCACGCGCATGCGCCCGCGCAGCTCGTCGCGCACGGCCACAAACCGCTCCGCCTTGGCCGCCTGCCGCTTGAGGCTGTTCATCTGCCGCGTGACTTCTTCAAAAATGTCGTCTACGCGCGCAAGATTCTGTTTCGCGCTTTCCAGGCGCAGCTCGGCCAGCCGCTTCTTGGTCTTGAAGCGCGTGATGCCCGCGGCCTCCTCGATGATGGCGCGCCGCTCATGCGGCTTGGAGCTGAGCAACTGGCCCACCTGCTCCTGCCCGATGATGGCGTAGCTGTCGGCGCCGAGTCCCGTGCCCATGAAGATGTCCTGAATGTCGCGCAGGCGGCAGAGCTTTCCGTTGAGCAGGTATTCACTTTCGCCGGTGCGGAACAGCCGCCGCGTGACGGCAATTTCGCCCTTTTTCGGGACGCTATGGAATCTGCGCCGGCGAATCTTCAGGACGACCGGCTGCATTGGAGGCTGCGGACCCTCCGCCGTCGCGCTGTCTTCCCGCGCGGCCGGCCCGGTCTCCTCTGCGGCGTCCTGTTCGCCCGCGCCATGCGGCTGCTCGGCGGCGATAATCTCCTCGGCCTCAACTGCCCTCTGCCTGCGCATCTCTTCTTCGTCCCAGTCCGCGGCGCCCTCGGGATCGAACTCCAGTTCCGGCTCGACAGGGATGGGACCTTCATAGGCTTCAGGATCGACCAGCGTGAGCGTGACTTCGGCCATGCCCAGGGGCTTGCGTTCGCGCGTGCCGGCGAATATCACATCCTGCATGTGCGCGCCGCGCAGGCTCTTGGCGCTCTGCTCGCCCAGCACCCAGCTCATCGCGTCCAAAATGTTCGACTTGCCGCAGCCGTTCGGCCCCACCACGGCGGCAATCCCTGTGCCCGGAACCGAAATCTCCGTGCGGTCACAGAAACTTTTGAAGCCGAGGATGTGGATCTTTTTTAATTTCAGCATCTTTACTCCCGATTACGTCCATCTGCCGCGGCTGCGCGTACGCCCTGGCATGTTTCCGCTCCAAATGCGCGCAGCGATCGGATGCTCTCTTTGATTAGAGACTCTACGGAGCGCCGTGAACAGGGTCAACGGCATGAAGGGGTGTTTATGTGGATAAGGGGGTCCCGATTTCACGATTTCGGGATTTGTCGGAACTGATGCTCAACTTTTCGGGGTTTCTGGAGATTTGCACCAGATTTCCACAAAAAACTCACAGCCTTCAGAATCACGCGTTCGAGCGCCCGCAACGCCTGCGGCCGGGGAAACCCGGGCCGGCTTACCAGGCGAATGGTGCGCGACGAGTGGCCTGCGAGCGGCCGCAGGACGATCTCACGGCTCGCAAAGGAATCCGCGGCCAGAGCCGGCAACAAAGTGGAACCGTAGCCTGCGGCCACCAGGTTCACCAGGGTCTCAAGCGTAGAGGCCTGCATGGAGCCGGAGACGGCGGTCGTTTTTGTCCCGGCCGCGGAAGCGCGCTGGGAGCCGCGGCGCGACCCGCATGCAGCCCTCGCCTGGTTGGCCAGGCAATGGCCGTCGGCCAGCACCAGCAATTCGCCGGCGAGGGAGTTCTCATGGATCTTGCCCGATGCGGCGAGCCGGTGATGGAGGGGCAGCGCCGCCAGCAGCGGCTCGTCAAAAAGTGCGAGCTCAGTGATCTCGGGCGCGTCGGGCGGCGTGGCCAGCAGCGCGGCGTCGAGGCGGTGATTGCGCAGCCCGTCGATGAGCGAGCGCGTCTGGTCTTCCCATAGCTCCAGCGGCATCTGCGGACACGCCTGCTTGAGCGGCTTGAGGATCAGCGGCATCAGGTACGGCGCCAGCGTGGGAATGATGCCCAGTTTGAGCGCGCCCACGAGCGGATCGCGCGCCGCATGGGCCACGGTCTCCATCTGACCCGCTTCGGCCAGCGCCCGGCGCGCGTGACTCAAGACCTGGCTGCCGATGGGCGTCAAGTCCACGCGCTTGTTGGTGCGCTCAAGCAAGGTGACGCCGAGCTCGCTTTCGAGCTTCCTGATCTGGCTGCTCAGCGTGGGCTGGCTTACGTTGGAGGCTTCGGCTGCGCGCCCGAAGTGCCGGTGCTCGGCCACGGCAACGAAATAGCGAAGGTCCTGAAGATTCACGGCGAAGCTCGTGCGGGCGGAAAAGCCGGCTCGTTTTTATCATAGTCTATGACAATCGTTATGGTAGAAACAATTGATTTTTCTTATTGCTCCGCGAGGCATATGCTGGAACTTGCGAGGTGCACGCAGGCGCGTGCTTTGCTTCGGCGGCAGAAAAGCGTAAGGTCTCGCCGCAAATCGACGCCGGGCAAATAACGCGGGCAATTAACCCCGAGCAATCAGCGCCGTTAAAGCAACGCTGCATGAACGCGCGCAGTCAACGCGGTCAGCCATTCCCAATCGCCATCATTCCCACACGACGGAGGAGTCAAATATGTCCAGCGAATCCAAGTGCCCGTTTTCGAACGGCGCGAGCAAACATACGACGGCGGCTGGGAGGGGCAACAAAGACTGGTGGCCGAGCCAGCTGAACCTTTCCCTCCTGCACCAGCAGCCGTCCTTGTCGAGCCCTATGGACGAGCAGTTCAACTACGCCGAAGAGTTCTTGAGCCTTGACCTCGACGCCGTCATCAAGGATTTGCACGCCCTCATGACCGATTCGCAGGACTGGTGGCCCGCCGACTTCGGCCACTACGGTCCGCTGTTCATCCGCATGGCCTGGCATGCGGCGGGCACGTACCGCATTGCCGATGGACGCGGCGGCGCGGGCCGCGGTTCGCAGCGCTTCGCCCCGCTCAATAGCTGGCCAGACAACGTGAACCTCGACAAGGCGCGCCGCCTGCTGTGGCCCATCAAGCAGAAATACGGCCGCAAGATTTCCTGGGCTGACCTGCTGATTCTTACGGGAAATGTTGCCCTCGAGTCCATGGGCTTCAAGACCTTCGGCTTCGGCGGCGGACGCGCCGACATCTGGGAGCCGGAGCTCGACGTGGATTGGGGTCCTGAAGCCACATGGCTCGGCGACGAGCGCTACAGCGGCGAGCGCGAGCTGGCCAATCCTCTGGCCGCAGTGCAGATGGGTCTGATTTACGTGAACCCCGAAGGCCCCAACGGCAATCCTGATCCCGTGGCCGCGGCGCGCGATATTCGCGAGACCTTTGCCCGCATGGCCATGAACGACTATGAGACCGTGGCGTTGATCGCCGGCGGCCACACCTTCGGCAAAACCCACGGCGCGGGCCTGGCGAGTTATGTGGGCGCTGTGCCTGAAGCCGCCGGCATTGAAGAGCAGGGGCTGGGCTGGAAGAGCAGCTTCGGCGCGGGCTGGGGCAAAGACGCCATCGGCAGCGGTCTTGAAGTGACCTGGACCACGACGCCGACCAAGTGGAGCAACAACTTTTTCATCAACCTGTTCGGCTACGAGTGGGAGCTGACCAAGAGCCCGGCGGGCGCGCACCAGTGGAAGCCCAAGGGCGATGTCGGCGCGGGAACCATTCCCGACGCGCACGACGCGAATAAAAAGCACCAGCCCACGATGCTGACGACCGATCTTTCTCTACGCTTTGATCCGGTCTACGAAAAGATTTCGCGCCACTTCCTCGAGAACCCGGCCGAATTTGCCGATGCCTTTGCCCGCGCGTGGTTCAAGCTGACGCACCGCGACATGGGCCCGCGCGCCCGCTACCTGGGACCGCTGGTGCCGAAAGAAGAGCTCATCTGGCAGGACCCGGTTCCCGCCGTCGATCATCCACTGGTCGACGAGAGAGACGTTGAAGCCCTGAAGGCGAAGATTCTCGCCTCGGGTCTGACCATCTCCCAGCTCGTCAGCACGGCGTGGGCCTCGGCCGCGAGTTTCCGCGGCAGCGACAAGCGCGGCGGCGCCAACGGCGCGCGCATCCGCCTCGCTCCGCAAAAAGATTGGGAGGTAAACCAGCCGGCCGAGCTGGCCAAGGTGCTCAAAAAACTCGAAGCCATCCAGTACGAGTTCAACGCCGCGCAAAAAGGCGGCAAGAAAATCTCGCTTGCCGATCTCATCGTGCTTGCGGGCGATGCGGCGATCGAAGCGGCAGCGAGGAAAGCCGGGCACGCCGTGAAGATTCCGTTCGCGGCAGGACGCACGGACGCCTCGCAGGAGCAGACCGATGCGGCGTCGTTCGCCGTGCTCGAGCCCAAGGCCGATGGCTTCCGCAATTACTTGGATTCGGTCTTCATTGGCCCCGGCGAACGCCAGCAGTTGTTCGAACTTGAAACGCTCGCCGCGAATCTGTTGCTCGACAAGGCGCAACTGCTCACGCTTACGGCGCCGGAGATGACGGTCTTGATCGGCGGCCTGCGCGTGCTGGGCGCCAACTGCGGCGGGTCGCCAAACGGCGTCTTCACCCAGCGGCCTGAGACCCTGACCAACGACTTCTTCGTCAACCTGCTCGACATGAGCACCAAGTGGCAGAAGCAAGAGAAGCAGGAGGGTGTATTGGAAGGGCGCGATCGCAAGACCGGCCAGCTCAAGTGGACGGGCACGGTGGTCGATCTGGTCTTTGGTTCGAACGCGCAACTCCGCGCTCTCGCCGAGGTCTACGCCAGCAGCGATGCGCAGCAAACCTTCGTCAAGGATTTCGTGAAGGCCTGGACCAAGGTGATGAACCTCGACCGTTTCGACCTGGTGAAGTGCGGCGAGCCGGCTGCCTTGGCCGTTGCGGCGGACTGATTTCGAATTCCAGGAGTCCTCCCCCGGAACTGAAAAAGGGCGTTCGCACTGCGGGCGCCCTTTGTGCTTTTTCGCTTCGTGTCTCAGTTTGGAGGGGAGTGTGTTCGAGGGGAAAAAGGGAGAGCGGTCGCCTATTGCACTTTCCGCGAGTTGCTCTATCTTGGAGTTCTCGCGGAGAAAGGAGAGGAACTATGCCGCCCGACCCGAATTTCCTCAAGAATTCAGACTGGCTCGACATCTCAGAAGACGATTACGCGTGGCTCGATTTCACCATTGAGAAGACCCATGACGCGCTGTACGACGCAGGGAAAAAGTTCGAGAAGCTCTTCATCAGCTTCCTGGCTCTGCTGTCCCTGGCGGCCATCCTGGCATACGGCCACGCGGCCTTCACAGGCACCGAAGAGTTCAAGGTGCCCTTTCTCGAGCTGTCTCTCGACCGGCGCTATGCTGCGATTCTGATCGAGTTTCTTGCCACCTGCGCTTTCTCCAGCCTGGTCCTCGCCGGGATTTACGAAGAAATCCTGCGATGGCGGCTGGAGGGGCTTCTCCTGGTTCGCTATGGCGAACTGAGCAAACTGGGAGACACCGCGCCGGTTAGCCTTTGGTATCTCCTCTATCCATCGCTGTTTCGGATCAGTTTATTCTTGAAGACCTACCGGCCCAGCAACTTCGTGATTCCGGTCCTTTATATCCTGATCGGCCTGGCAGGGCTGCTCTTTCCCGCAGTTCTTGGCTGGAACGTGGGCACGGACCTGGCCTGGACACGGCCGCACAAGCTGGAACTTTGTGCCGCCCTCCTCGTCTTGCCGGCTCTCATCGTCATTCTCGGCGTCAATCTGTTTCCGCGATCCCAGGCCGCGGCCGAGATCTTCGAGACTCTCACCAAACATTTCAGAAAGAACTGAACGCGGTGCGCGATCTTCCGTTGCCCGGCTCGTCGGCCCCGGGACTGCAGGCGGCGTGGGGAATCGGTTTCAGTTCGCCAGCACCGCGCGGTAGCGCACTTTGCTCTTCTTCACTTTTTCAATGGCCTCATTGGCCTTGGCCATGGGAAAGAGCTCCGTGGTGGCCTTGACGCCGTGGCGCGCGGCCACGTCGAGCATCTCGCGCAGGCGATGCGGGCTGCCGATGGGGCTGCCGCTGATCAAGCGCGCGCCGGAGATCAGCGGAAATGCGGGCACCGTGACCGGCGAGGGCGGAACGCCGACGAAGCACAGGTTTCCCGTGGGCCGCAGCGCCTGCAGATACGTGCTCCAGTCCTGGTCGGCATTCACCGTGGTGAGGAGGAAATCCAGCCTGCCGGCCACTTCCTTCATCGCCTTGGTCTCCCGGGTGTTCACAAAACGATGCGCGCCCAGCGCGCGCGCCTCCTCTTCCTTGTCCGCGGAAGAGGAAAAAGCCGTGACCTCTGCGCCAAAGGCGCGCGCGAACTGTATGGCGATGTGGCCGAGCCCGCCGATGCCGATTACCCCCACGCGCGAAGAGGGATTGACGCTGTGCGTGCGCAGCGGATTGTAGACGGTGATGCCGGCGCAGAGCAGCGGCGCGGCCTGTTCACTCTTCAGCGCGTCGGGGATGGCAACCACGAAGCGCGCGTTGGCGCGAACCCGTTCGGCATAGCCTCCGTTGCGATGCACGCACGTGCCTTCCGATTGCTCGCAGAGATTTTCCATCCCCTGCGTGCACCACTCGCACACGCCGCAGGAGTTCGATTGCCAGCCCAGGCCCACGCGCTCGCCCGGCGCGAGCTGGCGCACCTCGTCGCCCAGGGCCGCAACCGTGCCAATGATCTCGTGACCGGGAATGAAGGGATACTGGCTGATGCCCCAGTCGTTGGCGATCAGGTGAAGATCGCTGTGGCAGATGCCGCAGTGGGTGATGGCAATCTCAACCTCGTGCGCGCCCAGTTTGCCCGGGTCGTAATGAAAGGGGAGAAGTTCTGCTCCTGCTGCATGTGCTGCAAGACCTTGAATTTGAGCCATGTTCCGGAGTCCTCACTGCGGTGCGGAAACAGCCGGGCGCAAAGGCGCTGCCTCCGGCCGAATGATTGCAAGACGCTATCTTTATCCCCGCTTCAGTTTAAACCGCCGCCCGCGTCGATGTGCAGATTGAGAATCTGGAACCCGCTGAGCACGCCGCCGGCCGCAGCGTCGCCGGCCACATCCGCCGATTCTCCGTTGAGGTTGACCTCCTCGGTGGAGCGCACGGCTTCGAGCGCATTGGCCACGGAAAGCGGCAGGCTGGAGAGCGTGTCGCCGTTCACACCCGCCTGCGCCTCCGGGACCAGCAGGCTCACATAAATGCGGTCGGCCGCATGCTGGTGCCGCGCCTGCTCGAGGACGGTCTCGAGATTGGCGGGCCGGGTGGGGATGTGGGGCTGATTCAGCGTGCGGTCCAGCGTTTCCGCGTCGGAGACCAGAATCCGCATGTTGCCTTCGGTCAGCCGGTCAGGAAGCCGGACGGCGATGCGCACGTTGTGCTCCGGTTGCTGCCAGGGGCGAAGCGTGGCTTCCACTTCGATGGTGTCGCCGGCGTGCACAATGTTGTTGGAAATAAGCCGCGCGCCTTCCAGCGTCACGCCCAGGCGGCGAGGGACCTCCTCGACATGGAGATCGATGTCGCGCACCGTGCCCTGGCGCGCGCCGTTGGTGTAGAGCGCGGCAAAGCGCTCGCCGGCCTGCAGGGCGAGCATAAGCGGCGCCGGAAGCACTTCTCCGGGCGAGGCCCAGAAGTCAAGCGGAACCGCGGGGTATTGCTGCAGAGCCACGTTGCCGGTGAGGTGGTAGCTGGTGGAGGCGGTGCTCGAGTTCGCCTCGAGCAGCGAGTCGAAGAGCACCACCATCATGGCCTGCGAGGTGAGCGAAGGAAGATCGAGGATTTCGACATTCAGTTTGCGGTGATCCTCCGGGCCGTCCATGGTGATGTGCATGGGAATCATGCTCGCGCTCGCGCCCATCACGCCGCGAATGCCCGATTCGCGATCCTCAGTGAACGCGCCCACGGTGGCGCCGGTGTTGATGATCTTGAAAGCCTCGAGCGGCGACGCCAGCGTGGTGACCACGTCGGCCGTGGTCATGGGCAGCGAAATCTCTCCCGCCTGCAGCACCGGGTGGCCGCAGGCCAGCAATTGTTTGGGATCGATGTAGGTGATGGTGCAGGTGGCGGAAATATCCACATCACCGCGCACCAGTTGCATGCTGATGGCGGATCCGGGTTCGAGCGTTGCCGCGGCCGCGGGGGAAGGTTTCTGGGCAAAATCCGATGCAGGGTCCGACGTGCCCGCAACGCCGCCGGCGGCGACGGATTCGAGGCCGGTTCCACGCACCTCTTTTTGCCAGAATTGAATCGCCTCGGGCGCAAAGCCGCTCATCACCAGCGGCGTTTCCATGGCCTTGAATTTCATGTCGTCGCCCGCGCCGCTCGCGGCCAGCTCGCCGTCTGCGTCCGCGCTGCTTTGCGCATCGGTTGCTGTGCCATTGGGCGGCGCAGGCCAGGCGGAGGCCATTTTGAGATCGCCGAGCGGAAGGTTGCGCACCTCGAGCATCTGCTCGATGGGCGTGATGCCGGCGATCGGTTCCTTGCTGAATATGCCAATGCGGTACGAGAGCGAGCCAAGAAGCTTGTCGCCGATGTAGACCGGGCTCCCGCTCATGCCCTCGACCACGCCGGTGTACTCGGGTTTTGTGCCTTCGAGACGGGCAAGAATCAGATCCTGCCCCGGACCGCGCGCGCCGTGCAGCACGCCGAGAATCTCCACCTGCATCGGCTCGGGTCGGGTCCCTTCAAACACTGTCCAGGCCGAGCCTTTCATCCCGCGGCGCACCTGGCTCAAAGGGAAAAATCCGCCTGTGCTCGGCGGCGGAGACGCTTCTGTCGCGCGCGCTTGCCCGGCAGCCTGCGCACCGGCGGCCGGCGATCCGGCCGTTTGCGGCCCAGCCGTTTGCGGCCCGGCCGCGTCCTGCGCACATGTGAGCGGCGCCGCCCAGAGGGCCGCCAAGGCAAAGACCCAAAACACCCGCATTCCGGGCCGGAATGGGGTTTCCTTCCTGCGATTTTCCACGTCTATAAGAGTACAGCGAGAGCGGTTCCCGCGTTCAAGCGCCCGCCCGGACCGGCATCGGAATCGCCCCGGCGCAGGGTGGCTGGGCGGGACCGGCGGCGAGCCGCTCGATCATCTATGCTGTGCATACAGAGGTTGTTGTCATGGCCACTTCCAGCACATTCCGCCGCGCCTCGCGCAGTTCCCGCATCGCTCTCTTTTTCGCCGCACTTGCGGCCCTTTTGCTGCTGCCGCTGGCAAGCGCGCAAAACGATTCGCAGCAGTCGAATCCGCAGCCGGCCAATCCCCAGCAGCAGCAACCCGATCAGTCGCAGCCGGATGCGGGCGGACCCAGCGGCGATACCGGCGTGATTGCCGTTCCCAAGAAGGCTCCCGAAGACGAGCCGCCGCCCGCGCCTGTGGCCCCGCCCGAGCCCAAGGTCGCCAATCCCCCTGACATGCCTCCGGTTTCGCTGCACATCGATGTGCCCGAGGTGACGGTGGACGTGGGCGTGCTGCTGCAGAAAACCGGCCAGTTTGTGCCCGGCCTGAAGCCGGATAACTTCCGCATTTACGAAGACGGCGTGGAACAGAAAATCGACGGCTTCAAGCGCGTGGAGGCGCCCATCACCGCGCTGCTGCTGTGCGAGTATGCCGCCCGCGGATTTGCCTTCCGCGTGGACATGCTCAACTCGGCCTGGGCGTTCACGCAGCAGTTGCGCCCCCAGGACTTCGTCGCCCTGGTGACCTTCGACATGAAGTCGCACATCGATGTCGACTTTACCCAGGACAAGCGGCAGATTCAGGAAGCCATCAACGAACTGGGCATGTCAGTCTACATGCCTGCCGCTTTCAGTGAGACCAATGTCTTCGACGCTCTTTCCGAATCGATGGACCGGCTTGACCGCATCCAGGGTCAGAAGTACATCATCCTCATCGCCTCCGGCATCGACACCATGTCGAAGCTCACCTTCGACAAGATTCTGAAGAGGGTGAAAGAATCGCGCGACATCACCATCTACGCGGTTTCAACCGGAGGCCTGCTCAGGGAGATGACCGAAGGCGGTCCGGGCATGGGAGCCTCGATTCGCGACATCGATTATCTGCAGGCCGATAACGAAATGCGCACCTTCGCCCAGATCACGGGCGGCATGTGGTTCGAGCCCAAATTTACCGGCGAGCTGCCCGACATGGTGAGGACGATCAACCAGAACATCCGCGCCAAGTATCAGCTTGTGTACAAGCCCACCAACGCCAAGCAGGACGGCACTTATCGCAAGATCCGTGTCGAGCTGGTTGACGATGAAGGCCAGCCCCTGCGCATGCAGGACGAGAAACATAAACCGCTCAAATACGAGATCATCGCCCGCGACGGTTATCGCGCCCGGCAGGAAGTGGAGTAGCCGGCCGCCGCCCGATGCCGCTGCTCGGTCCGGCGGGTTTTGCCCGATTCGGGAACGAAGGTAGCCATGCGGTCCCATCCGCGTGGTTCGCGGCCTTCGCGTGATCGCCATCACCTCGCATCCTCCGTCCATCGCGCTAAGATCGGGAACCGTAAGCGGTCCGAGGTGAACCATGACCTTTGTTCCGGCAATGTGGACGGTCTGGGCTGTTCTTTTGGTGGTGTCGGTGATTCTGAAACTCTACGTTTCCCGGCTGGGCCGCGATGAAGACGACGAGGTCATCCTGCTCGAGTCTTCCGAGCATCTGCGCAACGAGCAGGCGGCCATCCTTTCCCAGCTGCAGAGGATTGAGCCGATTCAGCGCGCCTTTCTCTGGGTTCTGGGAGCGGCTTCGCTCTTCGTCGTGGCCTATTACGTCCACGACATGATCAGCCAGTTCCGGTAAGCCGGGTTTCGATAAGCGTCGGGTTTCGATAAGTCCCGACCAGGCGCGCAGAGCAACGCTCGCGCACAGCTCCGGAACCGGCGTGGCGGCCATCGGCAGGGCCGCGAAGCCATCGTCTACGTTCCCAAGCGCTCGGCTTGCGCCTGAGGCTCAGGAGCTGATGATGTCCAGATGGACGAGGATGTCGCGCACGTAATAGACCAGAACAAACACCGTCATGGCGATCACCAGCCATTGCGACACCCGGATTGCCGGCTCGACCTTGGTCACCTTGGCCACGATCGCCGCCTGCGCCATCTTCTCGTGTTCGAATGAGTCGTCCAGAAAAAGCTGGTCCTCTTCATCGCGCGTCAGGCTCGAACGATAGATGTAAAGCGCAGCCATAACCACGACGAACAACGACCAGACAAACCACATCACCGGAACGAATGTCATACCCACCTCCGACAGCAGGGGTAAGGGTCCCAGATACCGGCGTGTCCGTGGCCGGTCCGCGGCAAGGTCTGTGAACGGCACGCGGTCTTCCGGGTAGAGGGGCCGTTTGGCAGAACATCATAGCTCCGATCCACCACGGTTGTCCGCCGCAATCTCACCCTGCGGCGCCTGTTTTCAGGCAATAAACGCCCTTTTGAGCCCCCAAAGTAACCCCCGCCGGGAATGCGACCTTCCGTTTTCTGGAGCATCGAATAGTAAGCGCCGGGATGGGCACTTGTGTCCTCGGCTGTGGGAAGGGTACTCTGGAAACGGGCACATTCCGCAATCAGGAGAATATATGGCCACTGCAACTGTCACCGCCAATCAGGAAACTATTAAGAAGCCGCCACTTACGTTGACGCCTCAGGCGGTTGCCAAGGTGCGCGAGATCATGGCCACGCAGGAACCGCTGCCCGCGGGGCTGCGTATCGGCGTGGTGGGCGGGGGCTGCTCCGGTTTCCAGTATTCAATGGCCTTCGAGAACCAGAGCGGCATGATGGACAAAGTTTTCCAGTTCGACGACTTGAAGGTATTTATCGATGCCACTTCATTGATGTACCTGAACGGCTGCACGGTGGACTACGTGGAAACCCTGGAAGCGGCGGGTTTCAAGTTCGAAAATCCCCAGGTTAAATCCACCTGCGGCTGCGGCTCCTCATTCAACGTATAAGCGGCATCCGCGCGGCGAAAAGCCCGCTCCAAGTTCAAAGGCCTGCGTCCCCACTCAGGGGTGCAGGCCTTTTGATTCTTCCTGCGCTTCCAGTGCGCTCGAGCGGCGCTATTGCTGCTGCTGCGGAGACGAATTGTCCTGGGTGTTGGTTGAATTTGAGCCCGAGCTGTTATTGGAGCTACCGGTACTGGAGCCAGTACTGGAAGCGCCCGTCGCCCCACTGCCTGGCATGTTGATGCCGGGCAGGCCCACCATGCCTCCCTGCGGATTGCCGATCGGCTGGCCGATGGTTCCGGTATTGCCGCCGCCCATCATTCTCATGTCCATGACGGGATCGTAGGTGAACTCCCACGCGTTGTAATGATCCTTGGTCTTATACACCAGAATCGACTGCTTGGGGCTGGCCGGCGAGAAGCCGATGATGCCGGCGCCGCCGAAGGTCTGCCCGGTGAGGCCGGTGCCGCCGATTCCGGAACTGGAGCTGCCATTATCTCCCGTGCCCGTGGGCGAGCTGCCGCTTGCGCCTGTGCCCGTTGAGCTCGACCCATTCGCAGACCCATTTGCAGACCCATTTGCAGACCCGTTTGCAGACCCGTTTGCAGAGTTGTTCGCTGAGTTATCGCTTGAGCTCTGAGACGGATTGCTGCTGTTGTCGGAGCTGCTGCCGAACATCGAACTCCCGCCTGAGCTTCCAAAACTTGAGTTCCCAAATCCGCTGCCGCCATTGGAGCCGAAAAGGCTGCCGCCGGCGCCGGCGCCATTGGCGCCCATCAGTCCGTTGCCGCCGCTGGGGCCGATTCCCGCAATCGAGCCTCCCGTCGACAGCGGCTGGCCAAAGAACCCCATGGCCGTGGGCACCTTGTTCTGCCCGAACATGATCGACTTCCAGTCGTCCTTGCCGGTCGTGGGATCGATATATTTCTTGCGCAGGAAGCGGATGTCGTTGGTCTTCACCAGCGCATCCTCGCTGGGCGGATAGGCGCCGAATTTCCGGTAGTAAAGCTGGATGGCGCGAATGTATTGCTTGCCGCGCTCCATGGTTTCGAGATCCCTGTCTCTCTGGATGGACTTGGTCATGCGCGGCACGGCCACCGAAAGCCAGAGCGCCAGAATGGCCATGAGAAACATGACGGAAAGCAGGAGATAACCCTCCTCGGAGGGCTTTATGCGGCGCCGGATTGGAGAAGGTTTGCCCATGGGATGCCTGTTCAGAACGCCGACAGATTCAATGTCTGCGTGTTGTTGTAAGCCATATCCGTCACTTCAACGCTGCCCGGCTTGATGGCGCCCACCCTGTAGCGATGATCGACGATCTGGCCGCTCGCGGCAATGAAGATGTCATCGCCGTGCACGAAAAATGCCCTCACCAATCTGTCCGGCGATTCGCTGTAGCCGAAATACTTGAGATCGATGGCCGGCGGGTGGGGCACCACGGGAGGCGGAGGAGTGGTGACGGTGGGCGCGCCGTTGTCCCGCGCAGATTTGACGGGCTGGGGAATGGAAGCCGGCGCGGAGTTGGCGGAAAAGATGTTGCGGCCGGAGCCCGCGTATTCCACGTCCTCGCTGGCGGCGAGCATGTCAAAGTGCAGCGTGGGATCGATATCGTCATTGCTCAGCTTCTGCGCTTCCTCGGCCGCAGCGTCCTGGTGGCCTTGCGCGCCATGCGCGGCTGCAGCCTGCGGGCGCGCCGGGGCCGCTGCGGGAGGTCCGGAAAAATTGTTGTAAAGTTCGTAGCCGCCCACGCCCAGGATGACGACGAAGAGCCCAATCAGCAGGTACACCTGCCTCTTGTTCTCCGCTCCAATCTGCAGCGCCATGGCTACTCGCCCTCCTTCGCCGGTACCGGCTCAGCGCTCCGCTGGTTTTCGTCCGGCGTGGAGGGCAGCCCGCTGGCCTGGGCGTCTGCGGGCCGCAACCACGTGGCCACCTGCATGCGCAGGCTCACCTCACCGCCTTGCTGTCCGGTGAGATTCATGGCCTTGATCACGAAAAAAATCGGGTCGCGCTCGAGGCTGTTCACGAAGTGCATGATGGCCGGATACTCGCCGCTGATGGAGGTGTCCATGTCAATTTCGGTGAGATCGGATCCGGGCGCGCCCTGCGTGTACTGCGTGCGCGAAAGCCGCACGCCCGAGGCTACGCCCAGATCGTCAATGCGGCTGGAGATGGAAGAGTACGTGGGCGGAATGCGCTTGAGATAAAACGCATCCATGGCGGTGCGCGACTTGGCCAGGCGCTTGTCCAGGCCGCGCAAAGGAGCGGTCTGAATCTCCAGCGCCTTCAGCTGAATCTGCTTGCGGGCCACAACGTCGGACGCATGGCTGTCGATCGCAGTCCAGTCCAGGCCGAGGCGCACAGCCAGCCCGGCGGCAACCACAAGGAGCACGGCGAAGCCCACATAATGCCAGGTGAGCGGCGAAGTGAGACGCTCGCGCCAGACCGAGGGCCGTTCCCTGTCCGCAGCCGCGCTCATTGCGGACCTCCCTGGCCCGGTGCCTGTCCCGGTGCCTGTCCCGGTTTTTGTCCCGCTCCCGGTACTGCTGCCGGCCCCGCTCCGGGCCCGGCTCCCTGACCCGTTCCCTGGCCCACCGGATAGCGATCGGGATTGGGTCGCGGCGGCGGCGCGGAGTTTTTCATCCCTGTGTAAGGCGGCCGCGGCAAAGCGGGCGTCCCTGGCGGAACCCGTCGATTGGCCGCAGGCCGGTTCCCGGGTTCTTCTTTTTCGGGCGCTGTCCTCTCCGCCGCATTCTTGATGGTCGCGCGCTCCTCCGCCGTGGGCGGAACGTAATCGGCCAGCAGATCGAACTCAAACTGATTCGAAGTACTCACCGGCGCCAACTGGCGGTTGAAGCCGCTATTGCTGGTTTCCGCATTTTCTCCTGCGATGCGCGGCAACATGAACCGGTGCGAGTGCTCCAGGTTGCGCACCAGGTCGTCGCCCAGGTCATGGGGCCCCAGTACGCGCAGGTGCAAAGTGATCTGCCCCGTCTTGTCGCGCGCGGGCTCGATTTCCGTCACCTGCACGCCGCCGGGCAGAACGGTTTCCAGGTTTTCCATCGCCAGCGTCCAGGAGAATGCCTTTTCGCCGAAGAGCTGGTTCAACTGCGACACCTGGTCGAGGAAGCGCGCGTTATCGGGCCTTTTCATCATGGCCTGGTAGCCCTGGCGTTCGCTGTCGATGTGGGTGATGGCGCCGTCGAGCGAGTGCTCGCGTGCGCGCGCTTCTTCCGCCTTGCGGTGCAGCGCGTGCAAACCCAGAAGCAGCAGCAGCGAGGCGCCGGCGAGCACGCCCATGCCGATGCGCAGGCGCTTCATCGCCGGACCAAGATCGGCGTACGGACGCGTGGCCAGGTTGAGCGTAACTCTCATCGCGCGCCTGCCCGCCCGCCGTGGAGGGCCAGAGCTCCGGCAACACCGGCGATGCTTTCCCGGCCCAGCGAAGTCATCATGCCGCTCTCCGGACGCGGGACAAGTTCCACCACTTCCATCTCCGCGCCGGCGGGCGACGATCGGGCGATCCAGGAGCTGAACTCGAGCATGTCGTGATTGCCCGCGTAATACAATCGGCGCGGCGTTGCGCCCAGCTTGTCCTCAAAGTAGGCAGCGGCCACGGCCACGCCGCGCTGAATCTCGGAGACCCGCGCCATGGGAGCGGTGGGAAGATCGAGAGTGCGGTAGAGCAGCAGGTCCTGCCCGTTGGCGATGAGCGTGGTCATGCCCGAGCCGCTCAGGTTCACAGCCAGCACCGCTTCCATCGGATCGGCGGACTCGAGAGCCGCCAGGCTGCCGGGGAGAACGGCGCCCGGCTCATAGCCCGCGGCGCGGACCGCGGCCTCGTACTCGGCCAGCACCGGCCCCGGCAGCACTGCCGTGAGCACCTTGCACTCCGCCTTGTCCTGGCTGAGGATCTGGTAGCTTACGCCGCCGTGCTCCACGTCGAAGGGAACCATCTTGCGCAGGCGGAAGCGCAGGACGGGAATGGCTTCATCGGCGCGCGCGGGAAGGGAATCGAAATCGAGCACGAAGACGCGCACAGAGGCGTCGGGAATGACCAGCGTCATGGCGCGATGGCGCGGGGCGAGCTCGTCCAGCGCGCTGCGGATGGCGTCCGCAACCGCCTCCGGGGCGCGCAGATTCGCATCTTCGATTCCGGGCGTTACGGCTCCCGGCGGCAGGGCGGCAAAGGCATAGGCGAGCGCATCCGGCGAATCTGATCCCGTGCGGCGCACAGCGGCCAGCACGCCTTCGGGCGTGATCTCAACCGCCGACGACGGACGCCCGACCGGCTGCGACGCTGCCGGAATCTTCCGGAACATTGAATTCATCGTTCTTGCTTTCCCTAGTCCCTTGCTCCCTCGGTCCCTAAAGCCGTCTGCATAAATTGATTGAGACCGCGAAGGAAATTCCCTGAGGGGCTAAAGCCCGCCGCTTATGGGCTTCTTCCGGCACGGCCAAAACTGTGCCCCTCTACCGAGCCGCCTATGCAATCAGCCCTAGTCCCCAGTTCCCTAATCCCTAATCCCTAATCCCTATTCCCTAATCCCTAATCCCTATTCCCTATTCCCTATTCCCTATTCCCTATTCCCTATTCCCTAGTCCCTAGTCCCTACGTCCCTAGTCCCTCGCCTCTACCGCGACGCTTCGATAAACGTGACTTTGTTGATCTCCTTGAGCGTGGTCAGCCCGCGGCGTACGCGTTCGAGCGCCGACTCGCGCAGAAACGTCATGCCTTCCTTCTGCGCTTCTTTGCGGATTTCGGAGGTGGGCTTCTTGGCGAGAATGATCTCGCGGATGGTGTCGGTGAGGTCGAGCAGCTCATGGATCGCCGTTCGCCCGCGGTAGCCGGTGCCGCCGCACTCCATGCAGCCGGCGCCCTCGCGGAAGCCGAAGCCGCGCCACTCGGCCGGTTCGAGGCCGCTCAGCGCGAGTTCGCTCTCGTTATAGTGCACGGTGCGCGCGCAGTAGTCGCAGATGGTGCGCACCAGCCGCTGCGCCAGGATGCAGTTGAGCGCGGAGACAAAGTTGTACGCCTCCACGCCCATGTTCAAAAAGCGCCCCAGCACGTCGACCACGTTGTTGGCGTGCACAGTGGTAAACACAAGATGCCCGGTCAGCGCAGAGTTGATGGCGATCTGCGCCGTCTCCTGGTCGCGGATTTCGCCCACCAGAATCTTGTCCGGATCATGGCGCAGAATGGAACGCAGGCCGCGCGCAAAGGTGAGGCCTTTCTTCTCGTTCACGGGAATCTGCGTGATGCCGCGAATCTGGTATTCGACCGGATCCTCGATGGTGATGATCTTGTCCTCGTCGCTCTTGATCTCGTTGAGCGCCGCGTAAAGCGTGGTGGTCTTGCCGGAACCAGTGGGTCCGGTGACCAGCACCATGCCGTAGGGCTCGCGGATGTAGCGGCGGAAGCGGCGCAGATCTTCTTCCGCAAAGCCCACCACGTCGAGGGTAAGGTTGCGGAACTTCTCGCTCATCGATTCCTTGTCGAGCACGCGCAGCACGGCGTTTTCGCCGTGCACCGTGGGCATGATGGAGACGCGGAAGTCGATGAGCCGGCCCTTGTAACGGACGCGGAAGCGGCCGTCCTGGGGCACGCGCTTCTCGGCGATGTCGAGCTCGCTCATGATCTTGATGCGGCCCAGGATGGTTCCGTGGTGCTCGCGCGCAATGGGCGCCATGGCGGGCTGCAGAACGCCGTCGATGCGGTACTTCACATTCACTGAGTCGTCCAGCGTCTCGATGTGGATGTCGGAGGCGCGGCGCTCGAGCGCGGTGAAAATGGTGGTGTCCACCAGGCGGATGATGGGGCTGATATCTTCTTCGCTGGTGAGCTTCTCGATGGAGATGTTCTCATCGGCGTTCTCGTCGCCGGTGACCACGTCGAAGGTGAGTCCTTCGCTGGCTTCATCGAGCACGCGCTGCGACTGCTCGGTCTTCTTGAGCAGATCGGTAATCTGCGAGAGCGTGGCCACGTGCGCCACGATGCGCTGGCCCAGCAGGCCGGCAATCTCGTCCAGCACCATCAGCCGCGAAGGATCGCTGACGGCGATGATCAGGGCGTTCGCCTGCTGCTCGATGGGGACGAAGTTATAGCGGAACATCAGCTCCACCGGCACCGTGCGCAGCAGCTCATGCTGGATCTTGAAGTTCTTGAGATCGACGAACTCGGCCTGATAACGCCGCGCAAGCGCCTCGGCGTGGCCGCGCTCGTCGCCGGCCAGCGGAACCGGAAGCGTAATGACGTTGGGATCGGCCATGTTGAGTTATCCTCCGCTGATCTGGCCCAGCGAGAAGATGGGCAGATACAGGGATATCAGGATGAAGACCACTACCACGCCCATGACGATGAGAATGGCGGGCTCAATGAGCGCCAGAGAGGCTGTGAGCGCCGTGGCCACGTCCTCCTCAAAGAATTCTGCCACTGAGTTGAGCATTTGCGGCAGCGCGCCGGTTTGCTCGCCTACGGTGATCATCTCGCAGGCCAGATCGGGAAATACTCCCGTTTTGCTCAGTGACTCGGCCAGGCTCTTGCCTTCACGCACGGTGACGATCGAAGACATGACCGCCTTGGAGACGCGGCGCGAGGAGATGGAGCGCGACGCCGTCTCGAGCGACGGCACCAACGGCAAGCCGCCGGTGAGCAGCGTGGACAGCGTGCGCGCAAACAAGGCCACCTGGTACTTGAGCCAGATCTTGCCGGCGATGGGCAAGCGGATGCGCGCGGCGTCCACAAAGTCCCGGCCCCGCTCGGTATGGGAAAAACGGTAAGCGGAGGCGGCAACGATGAGCGCGGTCAGCGCCAGCCAGCCGATATTGTGCTGCATCCATTTGCCGAACCCCAGCAGCGCGAGCGTCATTTGCGGCAGCTTGGAGCCCATCTGGTCGTAAAGCTGCGCGAACTGCGGAACCACAACGGTAAACATGAACGTCATCAAACCGCAGACCAGGCAGACGAGCACGCTGGGATAAATGAGCGAGGTGGTAAGTTTCTTGCGGAAGGCGAGCGAGACCTTCTGGAAGTTGACGTAGCGCTCCAGCACCTCCTGCAGATTGCCGGAGCGTTCGCCGGCCAGCAGCGTGGTGGTGTACATGAGCGGGAAGCCGCTCTGCGCCTCAAAGGCCGCCGAGAGCGCCTCGCCGGTTTTTACGCGGCCGCAAACATCGTCCAGTTGCGCGGCAAAGTGGGCGCTCTTCTGGATCTTGCCCAGCATCTGCAGGGAGCCGAGGATGGGCAGTCCGGCGCGGATAAGTGTAAGAAACTGCTGGTTGAAGATGAGGAACGGCTCCAGCTTCACCTTGCGCCGGCGTCCCATGCCGCCGCGCGCGCGCACGGAAAAAACATGGTAGCCCGCGTGGGTAAAGCGCAGGCGCAGCTCTTCGGCGGTCGACGCCGTCTGCACCTGCTCCTGCACCCGGCCGCGCTCATCGGCCAGCTTGATAACGAACTCTGCCATACCTCAACTTGCCGCCCCGGCGCCCACCGGCGGCCCAAGGCTTTTGCAATCGCTCCACTTCAAGGGTATCAGTAACTTCCAATCAATAGACGGGCGCGCTTGAACGAACGTTCGCGGCCTGTTTCCCGCTCCGGAGCCGAATCCGGACCCGGCGTGCGCGGTATGCTGAACTGGATTCGATTCGAGCACTGCAAATGGCCGGAAGCGGCGAAGGCATGGACTGGACGATATCAAATTCGAAGCATGCAAGCCTGATTGCCGGAAGGCGCCGATCTGCCAGCTTTCCGGGCCAAGTGCGCCTGTTAGCGTGGGTTGCAGCCGGCGCGGTAACCCTGGCCGCGCTCGCGCTTTTGGCCGGCATGCAGGTGCGGCGGAACGCCAGCGTCGTGGTGCCTTACCCGCATGAGCTCGCCCAGGTGAGCTTTGCCGTCTCCGGCGATGTGATCCCGCACGACGCGGTGCGCGCCGCGGCCGCCGCGGCCGGCGATGGCGAGGCAGGCTGGCAGGCGCTGTTTTCCGATGTGGCCGACGTCTTTGAAAGCGTTGATTTCGGCTTTGTGAACATGGAGACGCCGGTGGCTCCGGAGCACTCGCACGGCACCAAGCCGTTCCTGTTCGATGCGCCCGTCGCGCTGCCTCAGGCGCTCAAGGCGAGCGGCATCAAGATTGTCTCCTTTGCCAACAACCACGCCATGGACCAGGGCTGGGCAGGCTTTGCGGAGACGCGCGAGCACCTGCGCGACGTTGGCCTGCTCTTTGCCGGCACCTCTGATAATGCCGCCACGGCCTTTCAGCCGGTCTTTACTGAGGCGCACGGCATCAAGGTAGGCTGGCTGGGCATGACGCGCTGGCTCAACGGCAACCGCAATCCCGACGACCCCAACGCGCCGCATGTGAATTTTTTCCCGTATCCCGGCGAGTCCGGCGGTGCGCCCGGAGCTGATGAAGCCGCGGTGCTGGCTGCGATCACAGCCGCGCGCGCGCAGTGCGATCTGCTGGTGGTTTCCATCCACTGGGGCATTGAATACTCGCCCGCGCCGCGGCCGGAAGACGTGGACTTCGCGCACAAGGCGCTTGAGGCCGGCGCTTCGGTGGTCGTCGGCCACCATCCCCACGTGCTGCAGCCGATGGAGACCTACCGCACCCAGGATGGCCGCAACACCTTGATCTTCTACTCGCTGGGAAACTTTCTCTCCAATCAGTCGCGCACCTACGTGGACGGCCTCAATCCCGACTCCGAAGGCGATCCGCGCGACGAGATGATCGGCTTATTTTCTGCCGTGCGCGAGGACTACGGACCGGCGGGCATCCGCGTGGAGCTGGGCCACGTGGGATTTCTCCCCATGTGGGAAGAGAACAACCGCAACCAGCTTGCTCAGGGACGCGAGCAAAAGCCGGTCATCAAGCCGGTGCTGATAGACCGGGAGATCCCCGTGCTGCAGGCGAAAGTGGACGCATTGGATAAGCAGGGTGCAGCCCTGCCGGACGAACAGAAGAAGGAATTCATGGAAGCGACGAAGCGATTGAAGTTGTTTACCGATCGGCGTGAGCAAATCCTCGCGCGCGTGGGCGACGACTACGTAACCGCTCCTCCCAAACTGGCGGCGCAGCCGTAGCGCGAAGCAGGGATCATGCCCATGCCGGAATCCGAAATCAGGCCGGATCAGAAGCCCGGCGATTCCCCTGCCGGAGCCATGGTGAAATTCCTTCTCATTCCTGTGATCCTGGGCGGAGCCTGCCTTGCCATTCCATATAACCTGGCCCTTCGATGGACGCGCAAGCTGCGCGAGCGCAGCTTCAGGCGGCTGATGCGCTCGAAGCAGAATCGTTTCATGTCGCAGCAGGACTTCTTTCGCGCCATGCGCGAGCGCGGAGGCACCTGCATCGAAGAGCGCTTTTCGCCCAAGGGGCCAGTGCGGTTCTGGTGGACACCGGAGAATCTGTACCGCGAATCGCCCTACGAGATCATCGATTGGTTCACCATGCGCAAGGGCCGGCAGTATGAGCCGTTTGTCCATTGGTGCCGGCAGCGCTATACGAGTGCGGAAGAAGGCAGCGCAGTCCTTGCGGATATAAGACTGGCGGCCAAGAACGAGATTTATGCTTTGTGGTCGGAGTGCCGGTCAGAGACAGCCAAAGCGCGCTGGGTCGAAGTGGCGCCGCCGGAGATTCTGCCGCCTCGCCCCGGGCAATAGACGCGCGTCCCGGGCGCCGGTTCGGGCATCTCCCGTGACGCTTCAATACCCGTTGGCCACCAGCCAGGCTGCAGTCAGATCAAACCCGGATTTCCTCTGCGCCTGCATCTGCTGTTGAGCCAGCTTCACCAGCACATCGGCCTCGATGTTCACCCGCGCGCCCGCGTGCAGCGTGTGCAGATTGGTCCGCCAGTAAGTCAAGGGCAGGATCGCAATCGAGATCGTCTCCCCGTCGAATGCGGCGATCGTCAGGCTGATGCCTTCAATAGCTACGGAACCCTTGTCAACCATCCATCCCCGCGTGTTCTCCGGGACCCGCACCTTCAGCGTCCAATCGGTGGTCTTCCGGTCGAAGTCCGAGCTCGACTCGGGGACCACGGGATCGAGCGCCGTCAGCACGCCGGTCCCGTCCACGTGGCCCTGCACCACGTGCCCGCCCAGCGGGCTTCCTGCCGCGGTGGGCAGCTCCAGGTTCAGTTGCGCGCCGGGTTGAAGCGCGCCCAGCGAGGTGCGCTCAAGCGTCTCCCTGGCCAGATCGGCGTGGAAGTAGCGCGGGTCGGGATCGAGCGCCGTCAGGCAGACGCCCGAAACCGCGAGCGAGTCGCCCTCGCGCAGCCGCTCCGCAATGCCGGGAGCTTCAATGGTGATGCGATGCACCCCGCCTCTCGGTTCCAGGCTGACCAGCGTGCCGGTCTGCTCAATGATGCCGGTAAACATGGCCGTATTTTAACGGGACGTGAACAGGATCGAAACCCGGGAACGGGAATGGGGCCATTTTCGTACGACCGGAGAGCGTGGGCTGCGATTGCACCGTTCGCAGGGCGTTCTCCGCCGGACGCACGCGTTCGAAAACGGACAGCGGCGGACGGGCTCTTCCCCATTGCGATTTGGTTATCTTAAAGACCCCGATGCATTTGCGCTCCCGCAGGGGGTGGATGGTTTTGGAATGCAAACTGCTCTCAAGCGGGTGGGGGATGCGTCGTTCCCCAAGCAGGCCCGGAAGCGGACCCGGAAGCAGGCCCGGAAGCGGACCCGGAAGCGGGCCCGGAAGCAGGATGGGAGGCAGGATCGAGTGAAGCAATTCGAGCCCTTCAGACTGGATGCGGCGAACAGCCGGCTGTGGCGCCGGGACGCGCAGCAGGACGCACCCATCGTGCTGCCGCCCAAGCCCTTCGCCGTGCTGCGCTATCTGGTGGACAATCCCGGGCGTCTCATCACCCATGACGAGCTGCTGGACGCGCTCTGGCCGGAAACCTACGTTCAGCCCCAGGTGCTGCGCACGTATATGCTTGAGCTGCGCAAGGCGCTGGGCGATGACGCCGAAAACCCGCGCTTCATTCAAACGCTGCCCAAGCGCGGCTATTGCTTTGTTGCGCCGGTGACCGACTGGAACGGGACCGAGCGCAGGGCGCCGCTGGGGACGGCTTTGAGCATGGAGGAGCCGGCGCGGTTCGTCAACCGGACCGAGGAGCTGGCTCAGCTCCAGCGCGAATTGAAGCACGTGTCCGCAGGCGAGCGCCGCGTGATCTTCCTGGTGGGGGAAGCGGGCATCGGCAAGACCGCGCTGGTGGATGCCTTTTGCGGACAGGCGATGACTGCGGGGACCGCTTCCGTGGCGCGCGGCCAGTGTGTGCCGGGGGTGGGTGGCCGCGAGGATTTCTACCCGCTTCTGGAAGCGCTGAGCCAACTGTGCGCGCTGCCGGGCGGCGAAGAGGCGCGCCAGGTTCTCGCACAGATGGCGCCGGCATGGCTGGCGCACACTCCTCAGGCGCCGGGTGCGGATGCGGCCGCGCCGGATCGAACCATCGCCGGCCTTTCGGCAGCGCTCGAATGCCTGGCCGCGGAGCAGCCTCTCATTTTGGTTCTTGAAGACCTGCACTGGGCAGACGGCGCCACGCTGGACGTGATTTCGGCTCTGGCGCGGCGGCGCGCCCGGACAAAACTGATGCTGCTGGCCACCTACCGGCCCCGCAGTGAGGCCTCGGAAACTCCGCTCAAATCCTTGCGGCATGACCTGCTGATCCGCAAGCTCGGCGGGGAGTTTGTGCTCGCGCCGCTGAGCAGGTTGTCGATGGCCGGATTGTTGAGCGAGCAGCTGAGCCAGAAGATTCTGCCCAACGGTCTGGCCGAGTTTGTCCATCGGCGTTCGGAAGGCAATCCGCTGTTTGCCATCGCCATTGTGGAGCACCTGATTGCACAAGGGACGCTGGTGCGCAAGGGAGAAAACGGCGCGGCGGCCTGGGAACTGCGCCGGGGGCTCGAGCAGGTGGAAGCCGGCGTTCCGGAGGGTCTGGTGCAGATGGTCGAGCTCGAAATCGACCGTCTCAGCTCTGAGCAGCAGCGCGTGCTTGAAGCAGGCAGCCTGATGCCGGTGGCTTTTCCCGCCTGGGCCGTTGCCGCCGCGCTTGCCTGCGATGAAGCCGAATCCGAAGAGATGTGCGACGGCCTTGCGCGCCGCTTGCACTTTGTGGAGCGCGCCGGCGAAGACGAGCTTCCCGGCGGCATGCGGTCGGCGTTCTACGCCTTCGCCCACGAGGTCTATCGCGAAGTGTTGTATCGCCGTCAGGCCGCTCCGCGCCGGGCGCAGAGGCATGTGCGCATTGCCGAGCGGTTGGGCGAGCTGTTCAAGGGACGCGAAGCCGATGTGACGCGGGAAATGGCGATGCATTTCGAAGCCGCGGGAAGCTGGAAGCGCGCGGTCGAGGCGTTGCGCCTTGCCGCGCAGCACGCCGAGCGGCGCCATGCCCATGCGGAATCCGCGGAACTGCGCCAGCGCGCGGAGAGAATTGAAATGCGCGAAATCGGCGCGTAAAGCGGGAATCAGGGATGAATTGCAGGGGATGCGGGACCAAGGGAGAGGCGTACCGCATAAGCGCACGGCCAGCGGGGATTCGCGCGCGCATGAAGGGAATTTGCCCTGGAAAACTTGACGATTTCTGGACAGGAATTTGACGACTTTTTCCCCCCGGATGGCTAGTTTGTATTGCAGGCAGGAGGTTGACTGCAATGCAATATGCGCTTCGTTCCCCGCTCCGTTTTCTTGCCGTGGCGTTCCTCGTGCTTACGGCCACAGCGTTCACCGCTAACACCGCGCACGCGACCACTCTCGACGTGCCCTTTGCCTTCACGGTCGGAAACCAGGTTTGTCCCGCCGGCCAATACACCGTGCACTCAGACGATCTGGGCAGCTCCGTGACGCTGATGGGCAATGCGCGTGGCTTCAAGTGGGTGATCCATCCCGGCGACCCCGCGCCCACCGACAATCGCGTGATCCTCAAGTTCGACGCTGTGGGATCGCGGTATGCGCTGCGCTCCGTTCAATTCGGTCCCATGACCACTTCCCAGTTGGACAAGAAGACGAAAGAGTCCATATCCGCGCGCAACACCGTGGCCATCGGGGCAGAGTTGGGCCGGTAAAAGCCGCTTGTCCGCTTCCAGGCTTTAGATCCGCGGGCGCATTGCCGATGGGCGATGCGCCTCTCGCGTTTGCCTTGAGCATTCTCAACACGGCCGTTCCCGCGCCAGCGCCCCTCAGGAACGCAAGCTTGACGAAATCGCCGATATCACCAGCGTATCTATTTTGCATCGAGGCTCGGTTGCCCAACGTCTGATCCCTGACCCCTGATCCCTGATCCCTGACCCCTGACCCCTGATCCCTGTTTCTCCGGCCACGGATCCTTGAGTAGCGCGCATAAACCCACATCGTTGCCGTAGCGCTCGATCTCGACCTGGGGCAGATGAACAAAGCTGGTCATGCCGCGAAACGCAGGCACGGCGTCCGAGCCCATGATCTGCGGGGAAACGAACAGGTGCACGCGGTCGACCAGCCCTCCTGCCAGCAGCGACGTGTTCAGCCGCGTGCCCGATTCGGTCAACAGCGTGAGAATCCCCTCTTCGCCGAGCCGGTCGAGCACTTTGCCCAGCGGCACGCGGCCCGCTTGCGAACCCGGTGACGAAGGCCTCTCGCCGGGGGATGCGCCATCGGCGGTGAGCACCTCCACGCGCACACCGCGGCGCCGCAGTTCGTTGGCTCGCCCCTCGTCGCTTGAGACCGTGTAGATGAGAAGGTCATTCTGCGCCGTGGCCACCATCTTTGAGTCGAGCGGCATGCGCAACGCGGAATCGAGCACGATACGCTCGAGCGGGCGGCGCCGGCGCAGGCCGCTGCGATCGGTGAGCAGGGGATCGTCGGCCGTTACCGTGTCCACGCCCACCATGGCCGCATCCGCCTGCCAGCGCAGGGTCTGCACCGCTGCGCGCGCGGCCTCGCTGGTGATCCAGTACGGCTCGCGCGCCGCATGCATGCCTTCGGGCGGGGCGATGCGCCCGTCGAGCGACATGGCCACCTTCATCAGCACAAAGGGCCGCTTGTGCTGGATCCAGTGCGCAAAGCCCTCATTGAGCCGCCGCGCCTCAGCCTCGCACACTCCCACAGTGACTTCCATGCCTGCGGCGCGCAGGCGCTCGGCTCCGTGTCCGGCTACGTTGGGATTGGGATCGATGGTTGCCGCCACCACGCGCGCCAGTCCGGCATCGATCAGTGCGCCCGTGCACGGCGGCGTGCGGCCGATGTGGTTGCAGGGCTCGAGCGTCACGTACGCCGTGCCGCCGCGCAAGCGCTCGCCTGCATGCTGCTTCGCCTCGCCCAGGGCGACGACTTCGGCATGATCCACCAGATCGTACTCGTGCCATCCCTCGCCCACCACCTGTCCCGCGCGGTCCAGGACGACGCAGCCGACAACGGGATTCGGCGAGCATAGACCGATGCCGCGTGTGGCCAGATCGAGCGCGCGGCGCATCCAGTAGAGGTCGCGATCTGCGGAATGGAGTGAAGCAGCCGACATAGCTTCGGTTCTTGTCCTATCCTTGTCTTGGAAGATTCTTCCGCACCCTGCCGGGGGAATCATAGCGCAAGGGCCGTAAGGGAACCGCTCTGGACCGGATGGATTCATTCTGCCGGCTTTGCCGAAAATTCCGGTCGATCTTGCTACCCTGAAAAGAGCTGCAAAAGGTCGCAGTCAGTCGTCCCGGGGTCGTTGCCCGCAAGTAACTGATTCCAGGGAATCTGTGGATAAATTCTTGGGGCACAGGAATCTGGCCTCGATTCATCGCGGCAACTCTAGCAAAATCAGGCATATGCATCCAGAGTCCCGGGGGGAGGGGGGCCCGCCTCCGCCTGAGCGCGCGCCCATGCCGTTTCCAGAACCAGTTGCATACATGGTTTTGTGAACGGGCACGAGTGGTAGGTCAGGGCTGGTAGGTCAGGGCTTCAGCCCTGACTGACAACCGCAAAAGCCGCTTAACCATCGGGGCCTTAGCCCCTGAGGGACGTTGCTGTCCGGCCCTTCGCCATCTATGCAACCAACTCTAGCGTCGCGATGCAGGGATACGGCCGAGCCGCGGGTCGTGGCGAAGCAGCAGATCGCAGGCGTGGAGCGCCTCCTGCTCAAAGCGGGGACCGTCGCTGGGGATGAGCAGCCAGTGGCCGATCTTGCCGCCCACCAGCTCGATGGGCCGCAGGGAAGGAAATTCGCGGTGAAGCTTCGGGTCGGCGGGGTTCGCGCCCTCGGAGAGAACCAGCCAGACGCCGTTGTCTCGCGGCGACTTGGTGTGGTTGCGCAGCATGCACACGATGCGGTCGCCCAAGTAGACACTAAAACCGGAAAACATCCGCCGCACCTCGGGATTCAGCGGCGCCAGCGCCTCCACGACAAACGCGTGCGGCAGTTTTGGTTTGGGTTTGGCGGCGCGGGGCATGGAAGCTTCAATCCAGCAAGGAATCCACGAACTCCGCCGGCGAGAATTCCAGCAGGTCGCCCATCTGCTCGCCCACGCCCACAAAGCGCACCGGCAGATTCAGCTCGCGCGCAATGGCCACGGCGATGCCGCCCTTGGCCGTGCCGTCTAGCTTCGTGAGCAAGATGCCGGTAACGCCGGCCGACTCCGTGAACAGCCGCGCCTGTTGCAATCCATTCTGCCCGGTGGTCGCGTCCATCACCAGTAACACTTCATGCGGTGCGCCGGGCACGAGGCGCGCCGCTGTGCGCCGCATCTTGTCGAGCTCGTCCATGAGGCCCGATTTGGTGTGCAGGCGTCCCGCCGTATCGACGTAAAGATCCTGGATGCCGCGCGCTTTGGCCGCGGCAATGGCGTCATAGAGCACCGCGGCCGGGTCGCCGCCCTGGCGCGTCTTGATCATCTCCACGCCCGAGCGCGCCGCCCACACCTCCAGCTGCTCGATGGCCGCGGCGCGGAACGTATCCGCAGCGCACAAAAGCACGGAGTTCCCCTGCGTGCGGCTCCACGCCGCCAGCTTGCCGCTGCTGGTGGTTTTGCCCGTCCCGTTCACGCCCACCAGGAATGTCACCTTCGGCGGCGGCACCTGCGGGGCGGCAGGCGCCCCTTGCGGGGCCTCGAGGATTTTTATCAACTGCTCCTTGAGCAGCGCGCGCAGCTCCTCGCCGTCCTCGATGGCGTGATGCCGTGCGCGGTCGCGCAGCGCATCCAGAACGGCCGCGGTCGTGGGCACGCCCAGGTCGCTCGAAAGCAGCGCCGCCTCCAGTTCTTCGAGCGCGCCTTCGTCCACGATGCGCGTCATCGCCGCAATGTCGGCGATCCTGGCGGAAAACGACTCGCGCGTCCGCGAAACCGCCTGCCGCATGCGCTCAAAAAAGCCGGTCTTGCGCTCTTCAGGCAGAGGTGCACTCATGTCCGTTGGGCCGCCCGGAGCCGCATGGGCTTCCGGCGCGGCTTCGCTTTCTTTCTTGCCTCGAAATAAACCGATCATCCTGCCACCAGACTTCAGTTTATAGCCACCTGCGGCCACGCTTGCGCACATCCGGGCACAACAGTTGACTGCGCCACGGGAACACTCCAGCCCCTTCCCCGGCGCATTCGCCGCGATTCGGTTCGAGCCGGGGCCGGAGTTTCGATATTCTGGAGGGAGGACTGTTTCCTCTTTATTATCTATGCAGTCTGCATGAGGTTGCCAATCGTCCTGTTGGCAGGTAGTGTCCTAATTCGTTGGCGTTTTGAAAGGGCACGGCTTCAGCCGTGCCGCAAATCGAGCGAAGCGTGAAAGGGCTTTAGCCCCCGAGGGATGTTTTTAGCAAATTGGGACACTACCCTGTTGGCTTGTGCACGGACACCTGAGAAGAATGACGACTAAAGCGCACACACATCCTCTCGAAAAGATCTTGGGAGACCGCATCGCCATCCTCGACGGCGCCATGGGGACGACCATCCGCGCCTACGGGATGAAAGAGGCCGATATGCGTGGCCAGCGCTTCAAGGATGCGAAGAAGGACCTGCTGAACAACGGCGACCTCTTCACCCTTACGCAGCCGGAAATGATCGGCGACATTCATCGCCGCTTCCTCGAAGCTGGCGCGGACATCATCGAGACCAACACCTTCGGCGCCACCAGCATCACGCAGAGCGAATTCTTCGTAGACGACCCGCGGGAGCACGGCGGGCGCAAGGACCCCGCCTTCTATCAGACCGTGATTGACGACCCGTTTCTGAGCGGCCTTGCATCGGAGATCAACGAGAGTTCTGCGCGCCAGTGCCGCGCCTGGGCTGACCGGGTTGCGAACGAAACCGGCCGGCCGCGGTTCGTCGCTGGAGCTCTCGGCCCGTTGACGGTGTCGCTCTCGAATTCGCCCGACGCCGACGATCCCGGATTCCGCGTGGTGTCCTTCGACCAGGTGAAAGCTTCCTACGCGCAGCAGGCGCGCGCGCTCATGACAGGCGGCCCAAAAATCGGAGTCGACCTTCTGCTGGTGGAGACCATCTTCGACTCGCTGAACGCCAAGGCCGCGCTGGTCGCCATCCAGGAAGTCTTCGAAGAGGAAGGTACGACGCTGCCCATCATGATCTCCGCGGCCGTGGGTCGCGGCGGCGAAACCATGATCTCCGCGCAGACCGTCGAGGCGTTCTGGACCGCGGTCCGGCACGTCAAACCGTTCTCTGTCGGCCTCAACTGCTCGCTCGGACCCGACCTCATGTATCCGTTTCTCGCCGAGCTGGCGGAAAAAGCCGACGTTCCCATTTCCTGCTACCCCAATGCGGGCCTGCCCAATCCGCTCGCGGAAACCGGATTCGACCTTGGGCCGCAGGACATGGCGCGCTTTCAGAGCGAGTTTGCGCGCGCCGGCCTCATCAACATCGCCGGCGGCTGCTGCGGCAACACGCCGGAGCACATCGCCGCCATCGCCAAGGCGCTCGAGGGATTGCCGCCGCGCAAATGGCGCGCGGCGGCGTCCTGCGTACAAGCCGACGAAACCTTCGCAGCGGAAGGCGGGGGCCGCGCATGAGCACGCTCGAGAGCGCGGCTGCCGTAAGCCGATCCGCAGCCCTGCGCGGCAAACCCCTGCGCCTTTCCGGATCGCAGCCCTTCACGCAACAGCCCGGCGTCTTCATCATGATCGGCGAGCGCACCAACATTGCCGGCTCACCCAAATTCGCCAAGCTCATCAAGGAAGGGAAATTCGAAGAGGCCGTCGGCATCGCCCGCCAGCAGGTGGAGAACGGCGCCAACGTGCTCGACATCTGCATGGACGAGGGCATGATCGACGGCGTTGCCGCCATGTCGCGTTACCTGCACTTGCTGGCCAGCGAGCCTGAAGTCGCGAAAGTTCCGTTCATGGTGGACTCTTCCAAGTGGGAAGTCATCGAGGCCGGCCTCAAATGCATGCAGGGCAAAGGCATTGTCAACTCCATTTCTCTCAAGGAGGGCGAAGACAAGTTTCGCCATCACGCCGCAACCGTGCTCAGGTACGGCGCGGCGGCCGTGGTCATGGCCTTCGACGAGCAGGGCCAGGCCGCGACCTACGAGGACAAAACCCGCATCTGCGAGCGCGCGTACAGGATTCTCGTCGACGAAGTCGGCTTTCAGCCGGAAGACATCATCTTCGACCCCAACATTCTCACCGTGGCCACGGCATGGAGGAGCACAACAACTACGCCGTCGACTTCATCAATGCCACGCGCTGGATCAAAGCCAACCTTCCCTGCGCCAAGGTGAGCGGGGGCGTCTCCAACATCTCCTTCAGCTTTCGCGGCAACAACAAGGTGCGCGAGGCCATGCACTCGGCGTTCCTCTATCACGCCATTGGCGCGGGACTGGACATGGGCATTGTGAATGCCGGCATGCTCGAAGTGTACGAGGAGATCGAGCCGGAACTGAAGGAGCTGGTCGAAGACGTACTGCTCAATCGCCGTCCTGATGCGACCGAGCGGCTCATCCAATTCGGCGAAGCGCTGAAGGCCGCGGGCGCCGGCGAAGCCGCGAGCGAACAGAAGGCCGAAGAATGGCGCAGCGGCACGGTGGAAGACCGCCTTTCCCATGCGCTGGTGAAGGGAATCGATCAATACATCGAGGCCGACGCCGAAGAAGCGCGTGTGAAGCTCGGCCGCCCGCTTGCCGTCATCGAGGGGCCGCTGATGGCGGGCATGGGCGTGGTGGGCGATCTGTTCGGCGCTGGAAAAATGTTTCTTCCGCAAGTGGTCAAATCGGCGCGCGTGATGAAGAAGGCCGTCGCCTATCTCACCCCTTTCATGGAAGCGGAGAAGGCTTCGATGGCCGCGGCCGGTCAGACTGTGAGAACGCAGGGAAAAATCGTTCTGGCCACGGTGAAGGGCGACGTGCACGACATCGGCAAGAACATTGTGGGCGTGGTGCTGGCCTGCAACAACTACGAGGTCATCGACCTCGGCGTGATGGTGCCCGCGGAAAAAATCCTGGAGCGCGCCAAAGCGGAGAACGCTGACCTGATCGGCCTCAGCGGGCTGATCACTCCCTCGCTCGACGAAATGGTGCACGTGGCCCGGGAGATGGAGCGCCAGGGGTTCACTCTGCCGCTGCTGATCGGCGGCGCCACCACCAGCCGCGCGCACACGGCGGTGAAGATCGCCCCGCAATACCGCGAGCCGGTGGTGCACGTGCTCGACGCCAGCCGCGCCGTGCCCGTGACCACGAGCCTGCTGAGCGAGGAGAACCGGCCTTCTTTTGTGGCGCAACACCGCGCCGATTATGAAGCCCTGCGCCGCAGCTACGCCGCACCGCGGTTCAAACTCGTCTCTCTTGACGCCGCGCGCGCCCGGCGCACGCCCATCGAGTGGCGGCGGGAAGACGTTCCCACGCCCGCGTTTACCGGCGCGCGCGTGCTCGATCGTTTTCCCCTGGCAGAACTGCGCCCGTTCATTGACTGGACGCCGTTCTTTCACACCTGGGAGCTGAAGGGCGTTTACCCGCGCATCCTTGACGACGAGAAGCAGGGAGCGCAGGCGCGCCAGCTTCTGGCCGAGGCCAACGCGCTGCTCGACGAAATCATCGACGAAAACCTGCTCACGGCGCGCGGCGTGTACGGATTTTTCCCGGCGAGCGCAGCCGAGGACGACGTCGATTTGTACGCAAACGAGACCCGCGATCGCCTGCTCATGCGCTTCCACTTTCTGCGCCAGCAGGCGGAAAAAGACGCAAGCGAACCGTGCCGCTCGCTGGCCGATTTCATTGCGCCCACGGCAGCGGGCTTGTGCGATCACATCGGGGCGTTTGCGGTGACCAGCGGCATCGGCCTTAAGGAGCTGTGCGAGCACTTCCGCAGCCGGCACGACGACTACAACGCCATCATGGCCGAAGCCCTTGCCGACCGGCTGGCCGAAGCCTTCGCCGAGTGTCTGCACAAGCGCGTGCGCGAAGAATGGGGATACGGCCGCAGTGAAAACCTGAACGCCGAAGACCTCATTCATGAGAAGTATCGCGGCATTCGCCCGGCCGCGGGTTATCCCGCTTGCCCCGATCACACGGAGAAAGGCACGCTCTGGCGTCTGCTGGATGTGGAAGCGAATACCGGGATCCGGCTGACCGAGTCGTACGCCATGTGGCCCGGGTCGAGCGTAAGCGGGCTTTACTTTGCTCATCCGGAGTCGCGCTATTTCTCTCTGGGCAGGATCGGCCGCGACCAGGTGGCCGACTACGCGGCGCGTAAAGGATTGAGCGTAGAGGAGATCGAGCGCTGGCTGGGTCAGAATCTCAACTACGATCCTGCCGAGTAGCGCGACGGTGAGTAGGCGGCCAGAATTGCCCTCGAGCCGGCCTGTCTTCGCTTCGCGAGAGGCGCCAGGTAAGAATTCACCATTTTTCTTAGCAGGGTTTTGCGTAGAATTTCGCTGTTTTGTGCCAGAGTGGTTTTAAGGAAAGAACGAAAGCCTGTGTGGCCTCCTCGAACGGGCGGGGCGCGGCGAATGCTTGCGCTTCCGGCCGTTCGTCTTTTCCTGCGCAGTGTCGGCTCGCGCCATGGCTTTGAAAGAGAGATTCACAGCGCCGGCGAAGCTCCCGCCCCGCATCCGCGGCTTCAGCGATTCGCGGCTTCCGAAAGGATTGGCTTGCGCGCCACGAAGAGCCCATAGACGAAGTTGCCCGAGCGAAACCCCGCGCGCAGGAAGCGGAACGCGTTCAGATAGGTCGGAAACCCCATCCCCAGCTTTGCGGCAAGCGCCCATAGACTCTTGTCGGCGATGATGCTCAAACCCACGTCCCAGGTCTTCGCGCATTGTCGCGTCAATTCCCGCCGATGCTCGATGCGGAGCCCGCTCGCGGCAAGATAGGACTCGTACTCGTCCATGGTTTCGAGTTCGCACAGCATGCCCCGCTCGATGGGGGCGATGTGTTTGCGCGTTTGTGCAGCGGAAAGGCCGGGTCTCTTGAACCAATCGGTGAACGCGAACACGCCGCCGGGCTTGAGGAACTGCGTTGCATCCGCGAAGAACTTTTTGCGGTCGTAATAGTGGGAGATCGATTCAATCGACCAGAGCGCGTCGAAGGGCTGCGCGAAATGCATGGCTTCGGCGTCCATCAAGAGATATTCGGCGTCCACGTTCGCTTCGGCGGCGGCTTTGCGCGCCAGGTCTACCTGCGCGGGAGAAATGGTGATGCCGGTCGGCCGGACATGGTGATTCCGCGCCAGATAAACGCTGCTCGCGCCCACGCCGCAACCGATGTCGAGCACGCGCGAACCCTCCTCCAGATTCGCCAGGCCGGCCAGATGCTCAACAAGCTGTTCCTGCGCCTCCTCTTTGGATTCGTTCCCGCGGATCCAGTACCCGTGATGCAGGTGCTCGCCCCAGAAGGAGCGATAGTAGGCAGTGATGACGTCATAGTGCGCCGCGATCTTTTGCTTGTCGTTGGGCCGGGAGACGGCGGACGAGCCGCGCAGGCTGGACCAGCTCATAAATCTATCCATGGGGTGGTCATCTCAGGCGGCATGAAACAGCATCGTCTCTGCCGCTACGCCCGGGCCGAAAGACATGGCGCATCCCTGCTCACCCGGCTGCGCGCGCCGCATCATCTGCTGCAGGACGAACATCACGGTGGCGGAAGACATGTTGCCGAATTGCGCAAGAATCAGGCGCGAATCGGCGAGTGCTTCCGGTTTCAGCTCCAGGCCTTTTTCCACTGCGTCGAGAATGGTGCGGCCGCCGGGATGGACCGCCCAAAGATCGATCGAAGCCGGATCGTTTCCACGCGTGATCTCGCTTCCCACTTCCTCCAGCGCGCGGCGCAGCTCGCCGGGAACCTGGCCGGAAAGGTGCATGTCGAAGCCAAGCTCGCGTATCCGCCAGGTGATCAGCCCGCTGCTCTTGGGAATCTGCAGGGCAAAGAAGCTGTCGATGGCCAGGCCCTGCGGCCGAGCGCTCACCAGGCTCGCTGCGCATCCGTCGGCGAAGAGCAGAAAAGAGAGCAGCTGCTCCAGATTGGGGGTTTCCTGCATGTGCAGCGTGCACAGCTCGAGATTGAGGATCAAAACCCTGGATTCCGGTTCCGAGCGGATGATATGATGGGCCGACTTCAATGCATTGATGGCGGCGTAACAGCCCATGAATCCGATCATCGTCCGCTCGACGGAGCGGCTGAGGCCGAGATGCTCGACGATGTCGAAGTCGAGGCCCGGCGCGTAGAGACCGGTGCAGGAGGTGACGATCACATGGGTAACGGCGCGGCGCTCCTCTTCGCTCACGGCCAGTTTATTCAGGGCGCAGCGCGCCAGCCGGGGGGCAAACCGCTCGAACACCTCCATGCGGCGCGTCGTCGGCGGAAAATTTCCGGGCACATACAAGCCCTCCGTATCGCTCCACGCACCGTTTTCCCCGGCAACGGGCTCAAGCACAGAATAACGGTGCTCGATTTGCGACATGCGCACCATGCGGCGGAAAAGACTGCGCTCTGTGCCCTCGGGAAGAAACGCCATGGCAAGATCGATGAAGGCCCCGTGCACGTCGTGTGGCGGAACAGCCGTCGCGATCCGGTTGATGTACGCGGTCGTCATGACGCTCCTCCCGGGTACCGATCTTCCTTCTTCCCCCGGCCGGACCGGTTGAAGGCCATTATCTCAATTCTGTGAGCGGGGCAGCGGCGCGGCAACAAAGAAATGACAATCGGCCCGTTCGCGCGCCAGGCGCGGAGTGGCTCGCGCTCAGCGAGGGCGCGAGACCAAAGTGCGCTCGCGCTTTCGAATGTTACTGCCAGCGGAAACCCCGCATTCATCCAATCAGCGCCATGGTCAGATGATTCACGAGGAACGCCGCGCCGTAAGCGAGGGCGAGCATGTAGAGGAACTGAATGGCCGGCCACTTCCAGCTGTTGGTCTCGCGCTTGACCACGGCCACGGTGGAGGTGCACTGCATGGCGAAGGCGAAAAAGATCATCAGCGCCAGCGCGCCGCCGAGGGTCAGGTCATGATGTAGCGCCGTTTGCAGGCTGAGCGACTGCGTGCTCGGGTCGGCCCCGTACAGCGTGCCCATGGTGCTCACCATCACCTCGCGCGCGAGCACGCTTGAAAGCAGCCCGATGCCGATCTCCCAGTTGAAGCCGAGCGGCGCAATCACCGGCTCTATGAAATGCCCGAGCCGGCCGATCAGGCTTTGGGCAAGCGCGGGCGCGGTGATGGTTCCCGCAGCCGAATGCGCAACGGGCAGATGCGCGAGCACCCATAGCGCCAGAACCACGGAGACAATCACCGTGCCCGCGGTCTTCATGAAGATGCGCCCGCGGTCAACCAGGCGCAGCGCAAGCGAGCGCAGCGTGGGCATGCGGTACTGCGGCAGCTCCAGGATGAACGGGGTTTCGCTCGATTTGAGGATGGAGCTCTTGAGCAGCCGCGCGGTGGTGAAGGCGGCCACAAAGCCGGCCGCGTAGAGGCCCAGCATTACCAGCGCGCGCAGGCCGAGAAACCCGTGCAGGTAATAGATGTTGGGGATGAAGGCCGCGATGAGCAGCAGGTAAACCGGCAGCCGGGCCGAGCAGGTCATGAACGGCGTGACCAGAATCGTCGCCAGCCGGTCGCGCTTGTTTTCAATGGTGCGCGTGGCCATGATGGCGGGGACCGCGCAGGCGTAAGCGGAGAGCAGCGGGATGAAAGCCTTGCCGTTGAGCCCGATCGAGCGCATCACGCGGTCGGCGATGAGCGCGGCGCGCGCCAGGTAACCGGAGTCCTCGAGAATGCCGATAAAAAGAAACAGCAAGAGAATCTGCGGCAAAAAGACGAGCACCGAGCAGACACCCTTCCACACGCCATCGAGAAGGAGCGACTGCAGCCAGCCCACGGGCAGCAGCGGCCGGGCCAGGTTGCCCATGCGGGCAAGCAGGTCGCCAAACCCGTCAGAGAGCGGCTGGCCGATGGAGAACACCACTTCAAAAACGCCCACCACGACCAGCAGAAACAAGAGCGGTCCCCACACGCGGTGCAGCAGGATGTTGTCGATGCGGCGCGTGATCTCTTTCGAGACCGGAGCGCGATACCCGGTGCGCCGGCTCACCTGCGCCGCCCAGGTGTGGGCGCTGGCCGCATTGCCCAGCACCGGCAGCGTGAGCGGCTGCGCAATGGCGCCGTTCCCGGGCTGATTCAGGAACAGCGGCACAGACTGCATCCCCGTACCCTGCGTGGCGCTGATCTTGGCCACCGGAGCATTCAACTCGCGCGCCAGCTTGAGGGTATCGATCCTTCCGCCGCGGGACTCCATCAGGTCGCTCATGTTCAAGAGCACCAGGGTGGGCAGCCCCACGCCCAGCACCGGCGCCGCCAGCATGAGCTGGCGGGTGAGGTGCAGAGAGTCCAGAACCAGCAGGATCGCGTCCGGCTTGGGCGTGCCGGGCATTTTGCCGCGCAGCACGTCCACGGCCACGCGTGCATCCTCTGAGTAGGGGGTGAGCGAATAAATGCCGGGCAGGTCAATCAGCGTCAGGTCGTCGCGGCCCACGCCGGCCATCAGGCCCATGCGCTGCTCCACGGTCACGCCGGGGTAGTTGGCCACCTTTTGCCGCAGGCCGGTCAGCCGATTGAACAAGGTGGATTTGCCGGAGTTGGGAGGACCGATGAGGACCACCGTCCGCAGCGACTTGTCTCCCGAGTGTGCAGGCAGTTCAAACTTCGGGGGAGCGCAACACTCACTCACCGCGCGACCTCAAGCAGTTCGGGGGATTCAGTCAAAGCCGGTTGGGTTGCGGTGCTTCTCCCCTGGGCCCGGACGCGAATGGCCGCCGCCGTCTCGTGCCGCAGGGCAATCTCCATTCCGTCCACGCTGTAAACCGTGGGGTCGCCGGCGGGGGCGCGGCGCAGGGCAGTCACCAGGGAATCGGGGACAAACCCCATGTGCATCAGGTGGTTCTGAACCGAATCGGGCAGGTCCAGGGCCACCACCACCCCGGTTTCGCCCACATTCAATTCGCTCAGAAAGCTCACGCGTCTGGCTCCCGCGCGCCGCCGCAAGGGCGGCAGCAAGAAAATACGACCGTTATGGTCCGATTTAAGTATACGACCATTTGGGTCCGAATCGCAATTGGCGCGGAATGGGCGAAAGACGGGCATCTTCTTGCCTCCGGAGCGCGGGTCTTGCCGGCAAGGCCGGCCTCTCCCCAACCCCCTGGCGGGCCTTCAATGCTGCTTGATGGAAACGGTGATTCTGTTGTAGCAGGGAAAAAGCCGCCCGGATGTGACTTGGATCACCCAACATGAAGCTCAGCCGGCCGCGGCTTCACGAGAATCGGCACGACAAGCCTTGCGCGCCGGTGGTACAAAGCGTCCATGCGGATTGACGAATTTCGCTCTTTGCTCTCCCTGGAGGCGCCGCCCGGCGACCTGCCCGTGACTCTCACTGCCTTGTGGTGGGACGCGAAGGGCAATTGGGCTCAGGCCCATGAGCTCGTGGATTCACTTGAGACGCCGGAGGGTATGGCCGTCCACGCCTATCTGCACCGCAAAGAGGGCGCTGCATCCAACGCCGAATACTGGTACAGCCGCGCTGGACGCAAGTTCCATCGGCCGAAGCTGGAAGCCGAGTGGGAGGCGCTGGTCGAGGGGCTGCCAGGTTAGTTGGGCGAAGGCGGCTCGACATGTTCGATAACGAGAACCTGGACCGAGGCCTTTGCAGGCTTGAGCTTGAGCCCGAGCTCGTCCTTGAGCGCGTCTTGGAGGGTCGGGCCCGTCAGTTCCGTCGAACTGATGGAGGACGGCGTCGGAGCGGTGAAATCGAGCGTCCATTGCAGCGTGAAGTCGAAAGTTCCCGTCAGACCCGTCTGGTCCACAACGGGGCGGTCCATTTCGCGGATCGTGGGGAGCGTGGACAGGCCCTCCGCCAGGTGTGTCATAGTCAGGGCGCGCGCGCCGAACAAAACGGTGTGATCGGGGCCGTCGATGGCTTGCGCACTGCCACACGTGGGCACAAATCCGCCAGGAGGCACAGAGGGCGCGGTGCGGTCGGGCGGAGCCGCCCACGGCGCGTCGCAGGCCAAGCCCTCCGTGTGAGGACGAAGACGCCGCCCAGCCATGCCGGGCTTGTTCAGGACAAGAACCAGCACCGGCCACTCCCGAGCTTCAAAATGAGTCGCCAATCGAAAGCGGTCTTCAAGCAGGGACCGCAACATGAGGCGCAGTTGGTCCTTTGTTGGACTGCCGTCCGCCTTGGCTTCGATGACCCATTGCCGCTCACCAACCCACTTGGGCGATTTCGCCGCCATCTGTTTCACCTGTTGCGTGGGGGCCATGACGCTGTACGCGAATTGAATAAAGTCGGGCAACGTGCCCTGCGCCAGAAAATGTCCTCCGGGTGGGGCTGGCGAATCGTCGAACCAGAGACCGACGGTCGGGTACACATGCGTGCCGGGCTCGGCAGGCTTGATGGTCGCAACCTCGAATTCCGTCCTCCCGCCTGCTCTCTCTGCCGGCTGGGGCGGACTCTGGTTGGCTGGCATCTGCGCGCGGACGAAGGGAACCACGGCCATTAGCGCGAGTATCCGGAATTGGAACGGCCAAATCCGGAACGCGATGTTCGCCGCCATGCGCGCGACTCCTTTACCTGGAAGGGATCCGTATCTGTCTGAACGACGCAGGGAAGCGCGCCGCGCTCAACTTCATGGCGAGCTTTGCGGACTTCGTTCGATGGGGGAAGGGAGCCGGCGCTACACGCGGTGACCGGATGCCCGGAGTTCCGCGACCGTGAGCAGTCGCTCGACCGCATGCTCGAGCAAACTGCACGCGTCCGCAAGGGCCGCCTTGACGGCATCGCTGAATTCTTCGCGCAGTTCCGCGCTCTCAATGCCGACGGTGAGCAGCAGCGCGGTGCGCGGCAGGTAGCCGTAGAGCTCGCACCCCAGGCCGAGCAGTTCCGGCGCGCCCAGGTGGTGCGTGGAAAGCGCGCTGTCGCCGGCGGCGGGCGCGACCGGAGACAGCCTTACGGCGCCGGGCGCGGTTTCGAGCGAGCTGTCGATGAAGATGACGGTTTCCGCGCCGGCAATCTCCTCCGCCAGCTCCGGCGTCCACTGTTGCGAAGCGCGCACGCGAACCAGAGAATCGGCGCGAAAGCGCGCGGCTGCCCACTCCGCAAGCCACGGACCTAAGCCGTCGTCGCCGCGCAGCGGGTTGCCGCAGGCGAGAATGAGGCAGGAGATCCGGCTCACGTTCATTCGGTCACCGTTCCTTCCGGTTCCGTGTGCGCTCGTCCGTCCGTGAGCGCCGCTGGGTGAAAGAGCGCATCCGGCGCGCGTCCTGCCGCCTCAGGATCGGACCACGCGATCCAGGACCTTGCCGTCGGCAGAGAGGAGAGAGAGGACGAGCGGCATCTGGCCCACCGCATGCGAGGAGCAACTGAGGCACGGGTCAAAGGTGCGCACCACCGCCTCGACGCGATTCAAAATGCCTTCAGTGAATTTGCCGTTCTTCACGAAGTGCTTGGCCGCCTGCAGCACGCCCTGGTTCATGGCGTGGTTGTTCTGGCCGGTGGCGATCACCAGGTTGGCCCACGTGATTTTGCCGTTCTCGTCCACTTTGTAATGATGCATGAGCGTGCCGCGCGGCGCCTCGGCCTGGCCCGCACCCTCCGGACGATTGACGCCCGCCGTGGCGCGCACATGCTTGTCCAGGATGAGCGGGTCGCTGAGAATCTGCTCGATCTTTTCAATTCCGTAAAGCATGTCGACCAGCCGCGCGTGGTGGAAGTAAAAGGAGCTCTGTACCGGTCCTGCAGCGAGCTGCTTGAATTCGGCGAGCTCCGCATCGGCCAGCGGCGTGCCCATCGACTTGGCGATATTAAGCCGCGCCAGCGGGCCCACGCGATAGCTGCCCTGGGGATAGCCGAGCGGCTTATAGTACGCGAACTTGGTGTAGCTGTAGGGCTCGACGGCTTCGCCGATCACCTGCGTGAACTCGCTCGCGGTAATGCCGTCGGCGACAATGGCTCCTTCGGCGTCGATCAGCCGCAGGGCGCCGTCGGTGAATTCGATCGACTCATCCTCATTGATGAGTCCGAGGAAGAGCGAGGGAAAGTTGGCGAAGACTTCGATCTCCTGCCGGAATTTTTCGGCGATCTGCTTGTACCAGCCCAGCGCCAGCTTGATGTTCGCGTAGGCTTCGGGCAGCAGAGCGAGAATCGCATCGCGTTTTTCGGCTGAAAGCGGCTCGGTGACGCCGCCGGGCACAACCCATCCGGGATGGATGCGCTTGCTGCCGAGCGATTCGATGATGGTCTGCCCAAAGCGCCGCAGCCCCACGCCGGCGCGGCCCAGCTCCGGTTTGGCCGCGGCCACGCCGAAGAGATTGCGCGCGGCGGGATCGGATTCCATGCCCAGCAGCAGGTCGGGCGAGGAAAGATAAAAGAAGCTCAGCGCGTGCGACTGCACCATCTGCGCCAGGTTCAGCATGCGCCGGAGCTGCGCGGCCGTGTGCGGAATGCGCACCGACATGATGGCCTCGCACGCCTTGGCCGAGGCGATGAGATGCGAAACCGGGCAGATGCCGCAGATGCGCGCCATCAGCGAAGGCATCTCGTAAAAAGGCCGGCCTTCGGAGAAGCGCTCGAAGCCGCGCACCTGGGTCACGTGGAAATGCGCGTCTTCCACTTCGCCCTCACGGTTGAGCTGGATGGTGATTTTGCCGTGGCCTTCGAGACGCGTTACCGGGTCGATGGTGATGGTCTGGCTCATGAAAGGCTCCAGAAAACTCAGGCTCCGAAACGCGTGAGCGCGGAAATGTCCAGCGGGGCGCCTTGGATCAGCGCCGTCAGCGCGGCGTGAAAAGTGTCGGCCGAGGGCGGGCAGCCGGGAAGAAAGACATCCACCTTCACGAACTCGTGAATGGGCCGCACAATGGGAAGCAGCTTGGGAACGATCATGCAGGGTATCTGCGCCTGCGCCGTGACGTTTTCCAGGTAAGCGCGCTCCAGAATCGCCTGCGGGCCGATGGGGTTGCGCATCGAGGGCACGTTGCCGGTGACGGCGCAGTCGCCCATGGCCACCAGCGTGCGCGTGTGCGCGCGAATTTTGCGGATCTTCTTCTCGTCGTCCACCGAAGACACCGCGCCCTCGACCAGCGCGATGTCCACTTCGTCCGGGTACTGCTTCACATCGACAATGGGGCTGTAGACGAGGTCGACCAGCTCGGCCAATTCCAGCAGCCGCTCGTCCATATCGAGAAACGACATATGGCAGCCCGAGCATCCATCGAGCCACGCCGTCGCCAGCTTCAGTTTGCTCATCGCGCCTCCCGCATCAGGTTCAGGTAAGGGAGAAAGTCGGGATACTTGGGGTGATCGGAACCGACTTTGGTCTTGTCAAAGAGCGCGCCGGTGGGGCACACCTGCACGCATTTGCCGCAGCGGGTGCAACTGGAGGCGCCCCACTCCTCGTGCAGATCGCTAATGACCATGGAGTTGATGCCGCGCCCCATCACATCCCACACGTGCGCGCCTTCGATCTCCGCGCAGACGCGCACGCAGCGCGTGCACAGGATGCAGCGGTTGTGGTCGAGGGTGAAGCGCTCGTTGGAAGCGTCGACGCCCAGCTCGGGATTGCGGTAAGGCAGCCGCACATGCGTTACGCCCTGCTCCTGCGCCAGCGACTGCAGCTCGCAGTGGCCATTGGCCACGCAGACTGAGCAGATGTGATTGCGCTCGGCAAAGAGCAGTTCGAGAATCATGCGCCGGTGCGTGCGCAGCCGCTCCGTCGCGGTGCTCACTTCCATGCCCTCCTGCACCGTGGCCACGCAGGCCGGCAGCAGCTTGGGGCTTCCCTTGATCTCCACCAGGCACATGCGGCATGCGCCCACGTCGCTCAGGCCGTCGAGATGGCAAAGGGTGGGAATGCGGATGCCGTTTTCCCGCGCGACCTCAAGAATGGTCTGTCCCGCGCGCGCGCTCACTTCCTTTTCGTCGATGAGAAGGGTTTTCACTTCCACGTCGGTGCTCATGCCAATGCCTCCTCCGCGGCTTTCATGACGCACGCCCCGGCGGGGCAGCGCTTGTGAACGATGTGCTCCATGTATTCATGGCGGAAATACTTGAGCGTGCTGAGCACCGGATTGGGCGCCGTCTGTCCCAGGCCGCAAAGGCTGGCTTCCTTTACCGTCGTGCAGAGCAGCTCCAGCAGTTCGAGGTCGTCCATCGTCCCCGTGCCGTTCGATATGCGTGTCAGCAGCGTATACATCTGCGCCGTGCCCGCGCGGCAAGGGATGCACTTGCCGCACGATTCGGTCATGCAGAATTCCATGAAGTAGAGCGCCACGCCGACCATGCACGAAGTGTCATCCATCACGATCATTCCGCCCGAACCCATGATCGACCCGATCTTCAGCAGCGCGTCGTAACTGACGCCGATATCGAGCAGCTCCTCCGGTATGCAGCCGCCCGAAGGCCCGCCGGTTTGCACCGCTTTGAACTTGTGCCCTCCGGGAACGCCGCCGCCGATGACCTCGATAATCTCGCGCAGTTTGATGCCCATGGGCACTTCCACCAGCCCGGTGTTCTTGATCTTGCCGGTGAGCGCAAACACCTTGGTGCCCTTGCTGCGCTCCGAGCCGATGCTCGCAAACCACTTGCCGCCCTTGCGCAGGATGGGCGCGATGTTGGCGAAGGTTTCCACGTTGTTGATCAGCGTGGGCCGGCCCCACAAGCCGCTCGAGGCCGGATAAGGGGGCCGCGGCTTGGGCGTGCCGCGCTTGCCTTCAATGGAGGCGATCAGCGCCGTCTCTTCGCCGCACACGAACGCGCCCGCGCCCAGCCGTATCTCCACGTCGAAGTCGAACTGCGTGCCGCAGATGCCGTTGCCCAGCAGGCCGCGCCGCCGCGCGTCGCGCAGGCACAGGGTCAAACGGCTCACCGCCAGCGGATACTCGGCGCGCACGTAGACGTAGCCCTTGCTTGCGCCCACCGCGTTAGCGGCAATGGCCATGCCCTCGAGCACGCGCTGCGGGTCGCTCTCGAGCACGCTGCGGTCCATGAACGCGCCGGGATCGCCCTCGTCGCCGTTGCAGATTACGTACTTCATGTCGCCCACGGCCTTGGCCACGGTGCTCCATTTCAAACCCGTGGGATAACCGCCGCCGCCGCGCCCGCGCAAACCGCTCTCCGTGATCTGCTGGATCACTTCGTTGGGCGTCATCTCCGTGAGCGCTTTCACCAGCGCCTTGTAGCCGTCGCGCGCAATGTAGTCGTCGATTCTTTCGGGATCGATGTGCCCGGAGTTTTCGAGCACGATATGCACCTGCTGATCGAAGTGCTCGCGCAAACTGCACTGGAGCGCTTCGACCGGTTCGCCGCCGAGGCTCTGTGCGATGGCTTCGGCGTTTTCTGCCTTCACGTGCTGGTAAAGAGTCTCTTCGGGATCCACGAGCACCAGCGGCCCCGCGGCGCAAAGCCCCATGCAGCCGGTGCGGCGTACAAGACACTTCTTTCCCTGGCCGGCGACCGCGTGCGACAGGGCATCCTTCAGCTTGTCAGAGTGCTGGCTCAGGCACCCGGTGCCCATGCACACGTTGATCTGGTGATCGAACTTCGCGTTCTCCAGGCGAACTGTTTCGGCGATCTGCTCAAGCTCTTCACTGTTCATCCCCTGGCCCATCCTTCCAGCTGGCTCACCATCTCTTCGCCGCTCATCTGGCCGCTCAGCTCGCCGTCACAGAGCACCACCGGTGCGCGACCGCACGCGCCCACGCAGCGCGCCGTCGTCAGGCTGATCAGCCCGTCCTTGGTGGTCTGACCCTGTGCAATGCCCAGGCATTTTTCCGCCAGCGCCACCAGCTTGTCGTTGCCCTTGATGTAGCACGCCGTGCCGGTGCAGATGGTCATGGTGTGCTTGCCCGGCGGCTTGAGGCTGAAGTAGTGATAAAACGTGGCCACGCCATAGGCCTGGCTCAGGGGCACGCGCAAGGAGCGGGCCACAAACCGGATAGCGTCGTCATCGAGATAACCGAAAGACGACTGTACGGTATGCAGGGTCTCAATAAGCGCGTGGCGCGCAAACCCGTTCTTGCGCATGGTGCCGTTCACGATCTTCCAGCGTTTATCGTCGCTGGGCAGCGGCGGAGGTGTGATAGCGGGCACGTTTCCCTCCCAGTTCGCGACCGCCGGCGCGAGCCATCATTCGGCGCGGACCTGCGGCTGCTCTTTTTTTACTCCCCGCGCGTCAGTCTGATCGGTGATGCGGGTCACCGGCGGCAAATTTGCAGATTGAGGTTGAGCCGATGATACAGCACGCGCCTGGCCAAGCCAATTTACGATGCGCAGCTCCAGGAAACCGGAAGACCCAAATCGGAGCTGCGAACCCTCAAATGGGCCGGCAAACCGGCGCGGCAAGCACCGCTCTACGGCAGGCAAAGAAAAGCACGCATTCCACGCTGTGGGGAATTACGGGTGTGGGGCGACCTGAAGATGATAGTCGGAATAATCGATGAGAACGACGGTGTGTCCGAAAAGCACGCTGCTCGATTCAGCCCGCGCGTGCGTCGCCATGGGGAACCCTTCGATCTGCGCGTATTGGCGCATCATGTGGGTGGTTCCCGCGAACGGAGACGGGCTTTTGGACGCGACTCCCTCAACCTGCGCAATGGAGCCATCGTGCGCATCGACCCATAGGGTTCCGTCGATCATTTGAGGAGCCTTCTGCCTGGGAGCGATGGAGAGCGCGTAGCAGTCGCGCCCATTCAGTTTCTGCATGCCGCCCGGCTTCAGCGTCATGGTGTAATTGGCCGAATTGAACCAGGATTGCGCCACCGTGGCGGGATGGTTGATGCGCTCCTCGTTTTCGATCAGAGGCTTGAGTCCAAACTTCTGCACGATATCCGAACCGCTCTGTGAGAGCACGGTGTAGGTCTTGCCGGCGCCCTTGCGGTATGTATCCTTCGCCGTCATCTCCGCCACGGGGTGCGTCTGGTCGCCGCCGCGGAACACTCTGTAATGCTCGATGTCCGTGAAACCCTGCACGCTTTGAACGCGGTGCTGCACCTCAGCGTCGATCATGCGGATGATGGAAGCTTCGTCCGGTTGCGGCGCGGGGTTGGCGGCTGCAGCGCCCCACAGCAGAGCGCCCCATGCAGCACAGGCCAGTCTCCGTTGCGTGCGAGGCGCCATGCAGCAAATTCTCTCACGAAGGAAACTGGCCTGCGCTTTTCCACTTGCATTATGAGGAGACAATCCCCGTGTCCGATCGGCAGGGACTTTCCTCCTCCCGGCAGTTGAACGCGCGGTGAATCAATCCTGCGCGGCCCGAGCCTGTTCGCGCGCGCTGTGCACCGCACTCAGAAACGCATCCGCGCCCGGCGTAGGCGGAACCTGGCCGGACAAAACGGCGTTGGTTCCCACGCCGGGACCATAAACCGCCCGCATGGCGTCGTCATCGCGGTGAACCGCGGCGCCATTCAGGGTGAGTCCGGCAAAGATTCCTTTTGCCCGCGAATACGTCAGGATCTCGGCGTTCATCTTCCAGTCCGTGTCGGCGGAAGCATGCCGTCCCACCGGGCCGGCTGCAGCCGAGGCGTCACCGCCGATCTGGAACTTGCTGTGCAGAAGATCCTGCATGCCTTTGTCATTCTGGATGATCATGACCAGATCGATGCCTTCCACGCCGATCTGCAGTCCCCAGCTCCCGCCTTCCACGTCAAAGAAGGCCGGCGCGCTCCATCCGTGATCGGTGCGGCATGTGGCCACGCCTCTGCCGCCCTCGGCGCCGAAGACGAATCCGCCCTTGACCAGATGCGGCACAACCGCAATGCACTTGGCGTGATCCAGCACTTCCTGAGGAATGCCCTTGTCCGGCGTGGCCATAATCTGGCGCAGCACGTCTCCCGCCTGGGTCATGCGGTCGTCGACCTGGTCCTTCGATTGATCTGCCCAGCACATTGAGGCCAGACCTGCCATCGCGATCAGAAACATCATTTTCTTCATAGAGCCACCTTTCCCGACGAAATCTTTACTAGGTTGTAATTGCCCCTCGAAGCGCCGCCGGAATTCAATCTGTTGCGCGAATCCCGCCGCTTCCGGCCGCATGCAGGGGCCGCGATTCAAGCCCATTCGGCCGCTTCCCGTATGAATCGCGGCTGAAAGCTTTGGTTGCCCGCAGCGAGGAAACCGCAATGGATGCTGGAATTTGTGCGCTATGCTGAACTTCGGTGTGTGAGGCGAAACCTTGCTCGACGAGGCCCGGCCGGCCAAAGAACCGATGGAAGCGAGGCCCGAGCGGCGGCAGATTCGCGTGCGCGGCGTGGTGCAGGGCGTTGGATTTCGGCCCTTCGTGTACCGGCTCGCGCGGGAAGAAGGGCTCGCCGGCTTCATCGGCAACGACACCGATGGCGTGACCATTGAGATCGAAGGTGCTCCGCATCACGTGGACTTATTTCTCCGTCGATTGCCGGCGGAAGCGCCGGCCCTGGCGCGCATCGACGCGCTCCTGGTAAGCGATCTCGCGCCCAAGGATGAGCGCGAGTTCTCGATCGTTGCCAGCGCCATCCGCGGTCACGTGGCCACCGGCATTCCGGCCGACGCGGCCACGTGCGCGGATTGCCTGCGGGAACTCTTCGACCCCTCAGACCGCCGCTACCGGTACCCTTTCCTGAATTGCACCAATTGCGGGCCGCGCTTCACCATCACGCGCCGCGTCCCCTACGACCGCCCGCAGACATCAATGGCGAATTTCAAAATGTGCTCTGCCTGCCAGGCGGAATACGACGATCCCCAAAACCGGCGGTTCCACGCGCAGCCCAATGCCTGTGCGCAGTGCGGGCCGAGGGTTTGGCTGACGGATTCCACGGGAGAAACCATCACTGCGAGCGATCCGGTTGCGGCTTGCATCGATCGCTTGATGGACGGCGAGATCTTGGCCATCAAGGGCATTGGCGGATTTCATCTTTGCGTCGATGCTCAAAACGAGGAGGCGGTCCTGCGCCTGCGGCAGCGCAAGCATCGTTATGGGAAACCGTTGGCAGTCATGGTGCGGGATCTGGATGCCGCGCGTTCCATCTGCGTCTTGACGGCCGAAGAAGAGGATCTGCTCGTCACTGCGGCCCGGTCCATCGTTCTCGCGCGGGCGCGCGCCGAATCCGGAATTGCGCCGCAAGTCGCGCCTGGAGTTCCCTGGCTGGGCGTGTTTCTGCCTTACTCGCCTTTGCAGCATCTGCTCTTTGCCGATGCGCGAGTGCGCGTGCTGGTGATGACCTCAGCCAACCTGAGCGAAGAGCCCATCGCCATCGACAACCATGAGGCGCTCGAGCGCCTCGGAGGCATTGCCGATGCATTCCTCATGCACGACCGGGAAATCCTTCAGCGCTGCGATGATTCGGTGACAGCGGTCGTCGATGGCGCGCCGCAGCTCGTTCGCCGCGCGCGCGGATTTGTGCCCCTCGGCGTGCGCTTGCCCCTCGATTTAGACGCGCCCTCGCTGCTCGCCGTGGGCGGACACTTGAAAAGCGTCTTCACCCTTGCGCGCGGACGATTTGCGTATCAAAGCCAGCACATTGGCGATCTCGAGAACGCGGCCGCGCTCGATTTCTTCCGTGAGTCGCTCGCGCACTTGATGCGCACGTTTGAAATCGAACCGGAAGCGATCGCACACGATCTGCACCCCGAGTACCTTTCAACAAGATTTGCAAAGCAGTGGGCGGGCGAGCGCCGCATTCCGCTCGTTGCCGTACAGCACCACCACGCGCACGTAGCCGGCTGCATGGCCGAGCATGAGCTCGCGGGTCCGGTAATCGGCCTGAGCCTGGACGGAACCGGGTACGGCACCGATGGCAGAATCTGGGGCGGAGAAGTGCTGATCTTGCGGCTTGACAGTTTCGAGCGGTTTGCGCATCTCGAGTGCCTACCGATGCCTGGGGGAGAAAAAGCGATTCGCGAGCCGTGGCGCATGGCGGTTGGGGCATTGCATGCGGCGGGACTCGACGTGGAGTCGCCGCGGCTGACGGATCTTTTCGGCGCGACGCGGGAGGAGGCCTCCGTGTTGCGCCGCATGATCGCGCGCGGCGTGAATTCGCCGCTAACGTCGAGCCTGGGACGACTCTTTGATGCCGTCGCCGCAGTGGTGCTGGGGCGCCGCGCGGTGGATTATGAGGCACAGGCCGCGATGGAGCTGGAAGGAGCGGCCCTTGACGAGCCGGATGAACCCGGGTCCGGATATTCATTTGCATCGATCGAAGGCAACTGGAGGGCGAGACTGCCAGCACAAATCTCAGCGGCTCCGATGTGGCAGGAATTGCTGCTGGATTTGAAAGCAGGTCGAAGACCCGCGGAGATTTCGGCGCGGTTTCATGCGGGCGTCGCTGGGTCGTTTGTCGAGGCCGCGCAACAGGCGAGGCAGGCAACGGGGATTCAAGAGGTGGTTCTCTCCGGCGGCTGCATGCACAACCGGCGCCTGGCGCGGCTGCTGCGCGCGGGACTGGAGCACGCGGGCTTCACGCTCTTCGAGCATGCGCAGGTGAGTCCCGGCGATGGCGGGCTGAGTTACGGCCAGGCGGTTGTAGCAGCAGCCTTGCTCAGGCGGCGCGCAAAGGCTTGAGCCCCGTTGCGCAAACCCAGCCCTTGGGCGCGTCCGTGAACACCTCAACCTCGACGAATCCCGCATCTTGAAGAAGCGTACGAAGCTCCTCGGGCGCCAGCACGCGCATTCCTGTCTTCGATGCGTGCTTTTCGACCATCTTCGACATCGCGGCCGGTGCACCCTTGTACACTTCGCAAATCACCGCCAATGAACCGCCCGGCTTGACCACGCGCCAGATTTCGCGAACGTCGGCAGGCAGATCCGGCCAGAAATAGATCGTCTCCACTGCCGCAACCAAGTCGAATATGTCGCTCGCGTAGGGAAGCTGCGACACCGAGCCCTGGATGATTTCGACACGGCCGGTGCGAATTGTCGCGGCGTTTGTCTTCGCCGCCAGGCGCACGCTGTCTGCTGAATGGTCGAGGCCGAACACCTGCCCTGATCCCGACGCGCTGACGAGCTTGGCGATGGTTCTTCCTCCGCCGCAGCCCACGTCGAGGATGGCGCCGTCGCGCGGAATGGTGATGTGCGAAAGTCCCCAGTCGGTCACGCCCGAATGGCGCTTGTTCATGTTGCGCAGCAGCCACCGTCCCATCCAGCCGCTGGGCTTGCGGAATTGGTCGTTCAAAGCCATAACTCACCTAATCCTGGCCGGGAGGTTAAGATGCTCCCTCCATTACGGGCCCCCGGGGCGATTCCAGGGATGGTAAATACTGGCAGGGGCTGAAGCCCGGATTTCAAAGTGGCGCATCTGCGGCCCGACTCAAGTCGTGCCCTTGTTACAAGGCCTGGATCAGAATAGGGCGACCTCAGGCTAACTCAAATGCAAGGAGCTGCAAATTGCCGGCCAGAAGCCTCTTTAGCCCGAGAGCCGCACCAGCTCCTGCGCCTCGTGGCGCGGGCCGAGGATGGAGATGCGCGGAATGCGGCCGCGCACCATGGCCACTTCATCGCAGCGGTGCAGCCGCGGGCAGTTCTGGCAGTCCTTGAAGACCTTGTCCGGCAGCTCCGACTTGTCTTCGACAATGCGGAATCCGTATTTGAAGAAGAAATCCGGAATGCGTGTAAACAGGCAGACGGACTGGATGCCGTGCGTTTCCGCTTCTTCAATGAGTGCGCTCACAATGCGCCCGCCTGCGCCCTGACCCTTGGCCTCGGGCTTGACCACGATGGAGCGGACCTCGCACAGATGCGGCCCGTAGAGATGCAGCGCCCCGCAGCCGAGAAACACGCCCGCGTCAGACTCGGCCGCGGTGAAATCGCGGATGTTTTCGCAGATCTCCGCAAAAGCGCGCTTGAGCAGCGTACCGTCGGAGGAGAGCGAGTTCACCAGGTCGTAAATGTTGGAGGCGTCGTGCAGCAGAGCCTTACGCACCAGCATGGACAGCCTCCCCTCGCGCAGCGAGCGCGGCCACGCGCTGCGACGTCTCCGCGAGTGCCTGGTGCACGCGTCCCCGCGCTGTTCCGCCGGCCACATCGTGGCAATCGAGCGTGGCATGCAGAGTGATGGCAGCGAAGAAATCCGGGCCGAACTCCGCGCCGAACTGGTGCAGCTCGTCCAGCGTCAGTCGCTGAAGCTCCACGCCTTTCTCGAGCGCATAGCGCACGGCATTGCCGATTTTCTCGTGCGCGGTACGGAAAGGGACGCCCTTGTGCACCAGGTAAGTGGCCGCAGCCATGGCGTTGAGATAGCCCGCTTCCGCGGCCTCCTGCATGCGTTGGCGGTTGAACTGAAGCGCCCGCGCGAAGCGGGCCACGAGCGCCAGCATCTGAGGGACGAAGCCCACGTCAAATGCCGGCTCCTGCGTCTCCTGCATGTCTTTATTGTAGGCCAGCGGCAATCCCTTCAACTGGAGCATCACCGCTTCTGCCGCTCCATGAATGCGGCCCACTTTGGCGCGGATCAACTCGGCAAAATCCGGATTTTTCTTTTGCGGCATGGCGCTCGAGCCGGTGGAAAATGCCTCGGGCAGCGTGATGAAACCAAACTCCGCGGTGGAGAAGAGCGCGATCTCCTCGGCAAAACGGCTCAAGTGCAGGCCGATGAAGCCGAGCGCCTGCAGATACTCAAGAACGAAGTCGCGATCGCTGGTCGCATCCATCGAGTTGGCCGTGGGTGCGCTAAAGCCAAGCTCGCGCGCAGCAATGGAGCGATCGAGAGCCAGCGTAGCGCCGGCCACGGCGCCCGAGCCGAGCGGGCAAAGATTGAATCGTGCCACGCAATCCTTCAGGCGATCGGCGTCGCGCAACGCCATCTCCACATAAGCCAGAAGCCAATGCGCCACCAGCACCGGCTCGGCGCGCTGTAAATGCGTGTAGCTCGGCATCACGGCGTCGCCCGCGGCGCGCGCCACGGCGATAAGCGCGCCGGCCCACGCGGCGAGACCCTCGATACAAAGGCCGGCTTGCTTGCGCAGGTAGAGGCGCAGATCCGTTGCAATCTGTTCGTTGCGGCTGCGCGCCGTGTGCAGCTTGCGGCCGAGGGCGCCGATGCGCTCGACGAGCTTGATTTCGACGAAATGATGGATGTCTTCTGCGGACGGATGATCGCGCACCAGCGCCCTGCCTGCCTCGGAACCGAATTCAACAGCAATTGAGTCCAATGCTCCGCGCAACTCCGCGCACTCAGACTGCGTAAGCACACCCGCAGCGAGCAGAGCGGACGCATGCGCTTTGCTGGCGGCAATCTCCTCGTCGAGAAGCTGCCAGTCGAAAACGATCGACCGCTGCCACTGCTCGAATTCGGCGTCGGGCGGCTCACGAAAGCGGCCCGACCACATCTTCATGGATGGGTGTTTGTTTGCCATCGAATCAGCCGCGCCTCGCGCCATTGCTCTCCCCGGAGCTGTTCAGCTGTGGCAATTCGCTGCCCTTGTTCAGGGTGAGCAGTCCGCTTGCCGCGTAGGTCAGGAGCTTCTCGCGCGTGTCGGTGATGTCGAGGTTGCGCATGGTGAGCTGGCCGATGCGGTCGCGCGGCGAAAAAGTCGACTCGGTCTTCTCCATGCTCAGGCGCTCGGGATGAAACGTAAGGTTGGGCGACTCGGTGTTGAGGATCGAATAGTCGTTGCCGCGGCGCAGCTCCAGCGTGACTTCGCCGGTGACGGGCTTGGCAACCCAGCGCTGCGCGCTCTCACGCAGCATGATGGCCTGCGAGTCGAACCAGCGGCCCTGGTAAAGCAAACGGCCCAGCTTGCGGCCGTTCTCGCGGTATTGCTCGATCGTGTCCTCATTATGAATGCCGGTGATGAGGCGCTCGTAGGCGATGTAAAGCAGCGCGAGGCCGGGCGCTTCGTAGATGCCGCGCGATTTCGCTTCGATGATGCGGTTTTCAATCTGGTCGCTCATGCCCAGCCCGTGACGGCCGCCGATGCGGTTGGCTTCAAGCAGGAACTCGACGGGATCGGGATACTCGACGCTGTTCAACGCCACGGGAAGGCCCTCGTAGAAGCGGACCGTGACTTCCTCGGCTTTGACGGGCACGTCTTCGCGCCATGACGCGACGCCCATGATGGGCTCGACGATGCGGACGCTGGAGCTGAGGTGCTCGAGATCCTTCGCCTCATGCGTTGCGCCCAGGATGTTCGAGTCAGTGGAGTAGGCTTTCTCGGCGCTCATTTTGTAGGCGAAGCCGGAGCGCTGCATGTATGCCGACATCTCCGCGCGGCCGCCGAGCTCGTCGATGAACGCGGCGTCGAGCCAGGGCTTGTAAACCTGGAGATGGGGATTGACCAGCAGGCCGTAGCGATAAAAGCGCTCAATGTCGTTGCCTTTGAACGTCGATCCGTCGCCCCAGATGTTTACGTCGTCTTCCTTCATTGCTGCGACGAGCATGGTGCCCGTCACGGCGCGCCCGATGGGCGTGGTGTTGAAGTAGGCCACGCCGGCCGTAGTGATGTGAAAAGCGCCGGCCTGCAGCGCAGCGATGCCTTCGCGCACCAGCGGGCCGCGGCAGTCGATGAGGCGAGCTTTTTCGGCGCCGTACTCGAGGGCCGCGCGCGGAATGGCGTCGTAATCGGTCTCGTCGGGCTGGCCGAGGTTGGCCGTGTAGGCGTACGGGATGGCGCCCTTCTGCCGCATCCAGTGCAGAGCGGCGGAGGTGTCAAGCCCGCCGGAGAAGGCGATGCCGACCTTGTGGCCGACGGGCAACGATTCGAGAATGACGGACATCTTCAAAAACCTCAAAAACAGTGAACAGTGAACAGTGGTCAGTGATCAGTTTTTCTCTGCCACATTTAAGGGTTGACTCGATCAATCAAAATCGCCTTAGCATTCACTGACCACTGACCACTGACCACTGACCACTGTTCACTGTTCACTGAACGCCGGTACATTCGCCAGGCCGCCCAGCAACAGCAACAGCAGCGCCTTTTGCGCGTGCATGCGGTTTTCGGCCTGGTCGAAGACGATGGACTGCGGGCCGTCGAGGACAGCGTCCGTAACCTCCGCGTTGCGCCGCGCGGGCAGGCAGTGCATGAAGACCGCATTGCCCGCGGCCTTCGACATGAGCGCCTCATTGACTTGAAACGGCCGAAAAATGGGAGCCCGCTTTGTGGACTCGTGCTCGAAGCCCATGCTCACGCAGACGTCGGTGTAAACCGCGTCCGCGCCGGTAGCCGCCATCTGCGGATCCTGCGTGAGGTTTACCTCGCAGCCGTTGGCCTGAGCAATTTCCCGCGCCTTGGTCACGATTTCAATATCCGGTGAGTAGCCGCGCGGCGTGGCCACGGTCACGTTGGCGCCCAGTTGCGCGCCGGTGAGCATGAGCGAGTGGCACACGTTGTTGCCGTCGCCCACGTAAGTAAAGTTCAGGCCGGCCACGGTGCCGAAGTGCTCTTCAAGGGTCATGAAATCGGCCAGCGCCTGGCACGGATGCTCGAAGTCCGACAGCGCGTTGACCACGGGCACGCGCGAGTTGGCGGCCATCTCGGTAATGGTGTCGTGGGCGTAGGTGCGCAGCACGATGATGTCTACCCAGCGTTCCACGTTGCGCGCCACGTCGGCAATGGCCTCGCGCTCGCCGAGAGGGGAGTTGGTGTGGTCAACAAAAATGGCGTTGCCGCCCATGGTGTTGATGCCGGTTTCGAAGCTCAGACGCGTACGCAGGCTGGCCTTCTCAAACATCAACACCATCTGTCTGGCATCGAGAGCGTGGCGATACTCGCCGGGATTGCGCTTGATCTCGTGCCCGAGCTTGACAATGGCGCGCACTTCACCGCTCAAAAGATCGGCAATGGAGCACAGATCCTCGCCGGCCAGGCGCGCGGCGGCGGCCAGAATATCGGGGTCTTTCTGCACCGGAACCGAACCGGTTCCGCGTTCGATGGTTGCTCTGCTAGCCAAGTTGATGACCTCCTGCGATGGGAGTTGCCGGATGAGCTGCGTGTTCGGTAAAGATTTCGTCGAGCGCGGCGATGGCCGTATCCGCGTGCTCGCGTTCGAGGATGTACGGCGGAAGGAAGCGCAGCACCGTGTCGCTGGTGCAGTTGATCACGATGCGGCGTTTGAGCATCTCCGCCACGGTGAGCTTGGCCAATTCGGCGGAATCGACCTCGGCCGCGAGCATGAGGCCCCTGCCGCGCACGTCGACAATGGCTTCATGGCGCCGCGCGAGCGAGCGCAACTGCTCAAGGAAGTAGCCGCCCACCTCGGCCGCGTGCGCCAGCAGTTTTTCCTTTTCCATGAAGTCGATCACAGCGATGGCCACCGCGCACGCCAGCGGACCTCCGCCGAATGTGGTGCCATGCATGCCGGCGTGGATGGCGCGGGCTACTTCCTCCGTGCAGAGAACGGCTCCGAGCGGAAGTCCGCCGGCCAGCGGCTTGGCCAAAGTGACAATATCGGGTTGAATTCCGTAGTGCTGATACGCGCACCACTTCCCGGTGCGGCCCATCCCGGCCTGAATCTCATCGGCGATGAGCAGCGCGCCGGTGGAAGCGGTGAGTTTCCGCGCCTCCTCGAAAAACTTCTGCGTGAGCGGGCGAATGCCGCCCTCACCCTGGATGGCTTCGACAAGAATGGCGCAGACTTCGCTTGAGAATCTTTGCCGCAGATCGTCCACGTCGTTGAAGCGTACAAACTCCACGCCCGGCACTACTGGCGCAAAAGGCTCGCGGTACTTGGCCTTGTGCGTGGTGGACATGGAGCCGTAGGTGCGTCCGTGAAAGCTCTGCTCGAGGGCGAGAAATTTGGTGCCGATTTGCGCGCCCTCGCTGCGCCGCAAGCCCGCGTAGGCGCGCGCCAGCTTGAGCGCGCCCTCCCACGCCTCCGTGCCGGTGTTCGCGAAGAACGCGCGATCGAGGCCGGTGCGCTCCGTGAGCCGAACGGCGAGTTCCGCCTGGCCTTGGTGATAGAAGAGGTTTGAGGTATGGATGAGGAGCCGGCTCTGCCGCGCGATGGCTTCCTCGATGACCGGATGGCCGTAACCGAGCGCGTTGACGCCGATGCCGCTCAGCAGATCGAGGTAATTCGCACCGTTTTCGTCGATGATGTGCACGCCCTCGCCGCTTACGAACAGAATGGGGCTCCTTTCGTAAGTGGAAAGCAGCAGCCGCGATTCCGCGGCGCGAATCTGATCGAGTTTTGCCATCGTTTGCATCTACCTCGGTGGACGGATTTAGCTCGGGCTAAAGCCCGGGAATTCTTCCCGACCCCAGTTTGGCCCGGCTAAAGCCGTGCCCTTGTTACAAAACCCACGTCACGCAACCATGACTTCCGTGCCGTGCGCCACGCGCGAGCGGCAAAGATCGGGCAATGAGCCCGCGGCCTCGGCGGGAAGAATGCGTACGCGCTTCACGCCGTTCAGCAGCGCCTCCCGGCAGGCGCCGAGCTTGGGCAACATGCCGCCGGAGATCACCGCGCTCTTAGCCATCTCCGCGATCTGGTCGATCGAGAGCCAGCGCAGCACCTCGCCGTTCGCATCTTTGACGCCGGGCACGTCGGTAAGAAAGACGAGGGCATCGGCGTGGCAGGCAATGGAGCAGGCGGCGGCCATCTCATCGGCGTTGATGTTGTAATACTCGCCGTCAAACCCGAGCGCCATGGAAGACAGCACCGGCACGCCATTCAACTGCCACACGGCCTCAATCCAGCGCGGATCGCTGGCCGCGATTTCGCCCACGTATCCGAGATCGGGCACGGTGCGTTTCTTGCGCGCGCGGAAAAGCAGTCCATCGCCGCCGGAGAGTCCCACGGCGGGTTGACCCAGGGCGCCGAGCGCAGCCACCAGGCTCTTGTTTACGCGCCCGGCCAGCACCATCAGGGCCACGTCGCGCGTCTCGGCGTCGGTAATGCGCAGGCCGTCGACAAAGTTACTCGGCTTGCCCATTTCTTTCAGCGTACGCGTCAACTGCGCACCGCCTCCGTGCACCACGACCACCTGGTTGCCGTCGCGCACCAGTTCGGAGATGGCGCGAACGCATCCATCGAGAAGCGCCGGAGATTCCAACCCGGCCCCGCCGAGTTTGACGACAAACTTCACGCGAGACCCTCCGCTGCGAGATTCATGCCAGACCCTCCGATTCAGGCCACCCGAGCGCGACGTTCAGGTTCTGCACCGCCTGGCCGGCTGCGCCCTTCAGCAGATTGTCAAGGCAACTGACGATCACCGCGCGCATTCCGCCTGCGTCGAGTTCGAATCCGATGTCGGCGTAGTTGGTGTGGAGCACATGTTGAATTTGCGGCAGCGTTCTCTCGTGAAAACGCACCATGGGGCACGACGCATAGAAATCCCGGTACACCTGGGCGACGGCGGCACGCGTCTGCGCCTGCTTGAAGCGCACATAAATCGTGGAGAGGATGCCGCGCGGAATGGGCAGCAGATGCGGCGTGAAGACGATCTCGCCCGCGCCCAGGCCGATCTGCTCCAGCAATTCGCCCGTGTGGCGATGGCTGAAGACGCCATAGGCCGAGAGATTGTCCGCGGCATACATGAAGTGGGTTCTCGGCGTGGGCGCTTTGCCCGCGCCGCTTACGCCGCTCTTTGCGTCGGCCACGATGCCGTGATGCAGGTCGAGCAATCCGGCGGCCGCGAGCGGCTTCAGCGCCAGAATGACGGAAGTGGAGAAGCAGCCGGGATTGGCCACCAGGCGCGCGCCCGCGATCCGGCTGCGGTGCAGCTCCGGCATGCCGTAGACCGCCTGGGCCTGCGTGGCCAGGGCCTGTTGCGAGCCCTCGTCCGGGAATGCGTAGACGGCGCGATTCGACTGCTCATGCAGGCGCCACGCGCCGCTCAAATCGATCACGCGCAAGCCACGCTGGAGCGCTTCCGGCGCCCACTCACGCGACTGCTCATGCGGCGTGGCCAGAAAGAGAACTTCAACGCCGCGCGCGGCGAGCAGCTCCCAGGAGAACGGCTCCAAACGCAGATCACCCGCGCCGTTGTTATCGGCCAATTGCGGATGAATCTCGACCAGCGGTACGCCGCGGTGCGCGGACTCTTTGCCGTCGAGTTTCTCGTGGGGGCGCCCGGCGAACACCGGCGGCCGGCCGCGCAGCTGCGGGTGCCTGAGCAGCAGCCGCGCCAGCTCTGCACCGGCGTAGCCGCTCACGCCTACGACCGCGGTTTGTATGCCTTCCGTCATGATTCCAGCCGCGTCCTTATCTTGCCTTCCACTTCTCCGGCGCGCCGCGCGTCAGGACAAATCACCAGCACCGTGTCGTCGCCGGCGATGGTGCCCAGCACCTCGGGCCACTCTGCGCGATCCAGAGCCGCGGCTACCGGCTGCGCGCCGCCGAGCACGGTATTCACCACCACCTGGTTCAACGCCTGGCGCACGCGCAGGCCCAGGCTGCTCAGCATCTCGTCGAGCGACGGCGGGGCGTCGGGTTCTTCGTCGGCCGGGACAGCAGTTCGATCGCCGTTGTGGCCGTGCGGACCCATGGGCAGCGAATAGCCTCCGGGACCCTTCGAAAGCCGCAACTCGTGGATGTCGCGGGAAAGCGTCGCCTGGGTCACGCGAATGCCGCGGCGGCGCAGCTTGCGCCTGAGCTCGTCCTGGCTGGCGACGAGCGAGCTCGCGAGCAGATCGCGGATGGCATTAAGGCGCTGGTCTTTCACCACTGATCCTCGGTTTTCGGGCAAAGCAAAAAGGCGGTCCGCGAAGCAGAAGCCGCCTTGAATAAATATACAACGGGGTTGCATAACTATGCAAGAAGAATTTGCGCCGGGACGCGGGGATCGCCATGCGGCACGCCGGGGGCGGCATCGGGATCCAGTGGCTTGCCGCCGCGCCTATCTGTCCACAGGAAGCTTCTTGCGCCGCTTTTCCTCGTACATGGCGTGGTCGGCGATGCCCAGCAGCTCGTCGAGATTCTGCTGCGCGCTTGGATCCGTGGACACGCTGCCGATGCTGAGGCTCAGCTTGTAGGGCGAGTTCGCCTCCGCGTTGTGGCGGGCCATGCCCTCGTCGATGCGCTGCGTGGCCAGGGAGAGTCCGGACTCGCTGAACTGGCCGGCGACCACGAATTCGTCGCCGCCGATGCGCCCCACCACGTCAGTCTCGCGGAACGATGCTTTGAGGATCTTGCCCGTTTCCACCAGCAGGGCGGAGCCGGCCTGGTGACCGTAAGTGTCGTTCACTCGCTTCAGGTCGTCCAGATCGATGTAGAGCACGGAGAAGGGAAGGTGGGCGCGGCGCGCCATGCGCAACGCCTGCTCGGCCAGAAGCTGAAAGCCGCGGATGTTGTAGAGATCGGTAAGCGCGTCCCGCAACGAGAGCTCGTGGATCTCGACCTCCATGTGGTTGATGCGCCAGGCCAGGAACAGGAGCAGCGCAAAGGAAAGCATGACGGCGATGGAGGCAAGAATCGCCGTGGTGTAATGCGGCGGCATTCTGTGGATGCTGAAAAAGCGCGCTCGCATGAACTCGCGCACATAAGGCAGCAAGAACAGCACCGGGCTAAGCCCGCGCGCGATGTTGCTGCCGATACCGCGCCCCAGAAGGATGGAGTAAACGCCGTTCTCAGCCCGGCGCAGGAAGGCCACCGCGGTGAGGATCACAAGTCCAAGCAGCGTGGCGCAGGGCGCGGAAGGAGCCGTGGTTGGACCAAAGATGCCGAGAGCTGCAATCACACGCCCTGAGACCAGGACGAGGACGAGCAGGACCAGAAGAAAGGTGAGGCTGTCGGCGGCGATGACGGCCACGCGCTTCTCCGCGCGAATCAGCACCAAGGCCGCTCCCAGGAGGGCGAAGGCAGCCGCGGCCCCGAAGTGCATCGACGCGGCCGCGCCGGACCCCAGGCGTCCCGGCAAAAGATGGAAGGCATATTCGCAGGTGATAACGGCGCATACCAACGTGACCGCGGCGGCAAGCAGCACCGCCAGCCGATGAGCGCGCCTCGAAAATCGCGGTCCGGATAATTGCAGGCTGAGCGCGCTGGCGAGCGCTGCCATCGCTGCTCCGGCGATCATCAGATGGCGGTCGGCGGGGAACTCGAAACCCAGCAGAACGAACAATCGTCCGGCCAGATTCAGGGCAAAGTACACGACCGCCGCGACCAGCGTGATGCGCTCGATGAACGCCAGCCTGTCGAGCAGCGACTCGTCAGGTTCAGTTGGCTGCAAAACCGGGGTGAAATCAGGCATGGAAAGACAAACAGTTACCGGTGTTTCTGGTTTTGGTTTTCTTTTGTTCGATCAGTGTAACCCCGGTTTCCGTTGTGGGGAGAAGGAAATTGTGGCGTGCTTGCGAATTTGGGTACCTCCGCGTGTGTCTAAAGCGGCAATTCGCCCACGATTTCCTCATCGGCTTCCCCATCGAGGAGAAGCCATTTCCCTCTCATCGAAGTCCGGCGCTCTTCATCCGGCCCGAACGGCGCCCGGTTTGCGCTGGTACACTGCCGAATGGCTGCGATTCGCTGCGCGCGCCGCACCGCTCTATCTCAAGCCGATGACCACCCCTCCCATTGCCACGGTCAACCACCTGTTTCTCCGCGTGGCCGCGGCCGGCCAGCCGCGCGCCGTGCTGTGGCAGGACGAGTTCGGCGCGTGGCAGCCGATTTCGTCCGATCAGATATATCAGCGCGTAAGGGCGCTCGCCCGCGCGTTTCTTTCCTGGGGAGCAAAAAAGGGCGACCGCATCGCCCTGATCGGCGAAAATCGCTGGGAGTGGGCGGTGACCGACTTTGCCGCGCTCGCCATCGGCGCCGCGGACGTGCCCATTTATCCCACCCTCACCGGCGAGCAGATGGCCGTACTGATCCGCGATGCGGGATGCCGCATCGCGGTGGTTTCCACGCGGCAGCAGTTCGACAAGCTCAACTCAGTGCGCGCGCAAACCGGCCTTGAGCGCGTGGTGATGATGGATGCCCCGGCAGCCGATGGCGCGATCGCCATGAGCGAATTGCTTGCCCGGACTGACGCCCGTGGGAGCGAGCGCGACCCCGCCTTCGATGCCCTCACCGCCGCGGCGAAACCCGAAGACCTGGCCACGTTGATTTATACCTCGGGCACCACCGGCGAACCCAAGGGCGTCGCGCTCACGCACGGCAATATCGCTTCCAACCAGAATTTCGCCGCCGCCGATTACTCCTTCAATTCCACGGACGGGTGCATCTCGTTTCTCCCGCTTTCGCACATCACCGCGCGCGCCCTCGATTACGTGATGTACAACTGCGGTGCGCAGATCGCCTACTGCTCGCAGTTCGACAAACTGCCCCAGGCAATGAAGGAAGTTCGTCCCACCGTCATCGTGGGCGTTCCGCGCGTCTACGAGAAAATTCGCCAGGCTGTGGAGCAGAAGTCCTCCGCTTCCGCGGTAAAGAAGCGCATTCTCGCCTGGGCGCTGGGCGTGGGCTCGCAGCACACGGATGCCGTCTACGGCGGGCGGCAGCCGGGCTCGCTGGCCTGGAAACTGGCGCAAAAACTGGTCTACGTCAAGGTGCGCGAAGCCTTCGGCGGGCGGGTGAAGAACTTCATCTCCGGCGGCGCACCGCTGGGGCTGGATACCGCGCGGTGGTTCGCCGCCATGGGCATCGCGCTGTGGGAGGGTTACGGACTCACCGAGACTTCGCCCGTGATCGCGCTCAATTCACCGCGCAAGCAACGCATGAGCTCGGTGGGCATGCCCATGCCGAATATCGAACTCAAACTGGCCGGTGATGGCGAGCTGCTGGTCCGCGGTCCCTCGGTTTTTTCCGGTTACTGGCAAAAACCCGCAGCGACAGCCGAGTGCTTTGACGCCGAGGGATGGTTCCGCACCGGCGACATTGCCCGCATTGACCAAGATGGTTTTCTCTTTATCACCGACCGCAAGAAGGAGCTGCTGAAGACCTCGGGTGGCAAGCTGGTGGCGCCGCAGCCGATTGAAAACAAGCTCAAGAATTCGGTATACGTGGCTCAGGCAGCGCTGGTGGGCGACAAGCACAAATTTATCTCGGTGCTGATTTCGCCCAATTTCCCTGCGCTCGAAGCATGGGCGCGGCGGGAGGGCATCGAAGCCGAGTCCCGCGCCGAGCTGGTCACGGACAGCCGCGTGGTTGGGCTCTTTGCCGCGCTTTTGAGCGAAGTGAACGCCGGCCTGGCGAGCTTTGAGTCGCTCAAGCGATTCAAAATCGTTGCCGAGGAGTGGACGCAGGAGTCCGGCGAGCTGACGCCTTCCATGAAGCTCAAGCGCCGCGTGATTACGGAGCGATACGCGTCCGTGATCGGCGAACTCTATGCCGACGAAGCAAGCGCACGCGGCGAATCGGAGAACTGAGCCTCCACCATTCCTTGCGAAAGAGAATGCCTCTGGTCCAGAGCTGGTTGAGGGCGCGAAAGAAGGGCGCGCCCCACGCGCCAACGGCGAGGACGGCGCCAAAGACCACCACCGCGTCAAGGCTGACCCGGCCGGAGCTGGACCAGTATGCGTCCGGTTCCAGGTTGAGCCACAGGGAGAATTCGTCGAGCGTGAGCGCGGCGCCCACGCCGTAGCTCACGGCCATTAGCCGGCTCATGAAGATCGACATGGGCGAGTGCGAGCGGCCAAGGTCCAACAGCCACCCATATCCGACGAAAAGTAAGATGAGAATGCCCCAGACCAGATGGTGAATGTGCAGGCCGCGCACCATCACCCACTGGAAATGGCCTTCGTGGTTCACAATGCGGTGCACCAGGATGCGAACCCCGGCGAAAGTGATGAGGAAAGAAACGGAGGCAATGAACATGCGCCGGCGCGGGCGGTCGGGGATGGTGGTGCGAATCAGGAACCCCAGCCGCGTCAACTGCAGCAACACCAGCAGGACAATCACAACCAGGCTGACAAAGGCCAGCAGCAGGAGCGCTCCACTTCCGGGCATAGCTCTATTGAATCACCTGGGCGCTGCGCGCGCAGCCGATTCGGGAATGCCATCGGCCGCCGCGGCGCCGGAGCGGGGATTTCCCTTGCCAGCGCCGGGGTACACTGGATACGGCGTCGTATCCGGGAGTGGTAACCTGCATCCGGCCTTCCTTGCCGAAACGCACGCCGCGTTGCGGGGAGCCGGTTAGAATCTTCGAGGAGAACTTTCGATGCGCGTTGCTTTGTTGACCGGAGGCGGCGATTGCCCCGGCTTGAACGCCGTAATCTATGCGGCCGTTAAAAAAGGCATCAACCATTACGGGGACGAGTTCATCGGCTTTCTGAACGGCTGGCGCGGCGTGCTCGACAACAACTTCCTTCCCCTCACGCTTGCAAACACCGACGGCATTCAGCTCAGGGGTGGCACCATTCTGCACTCCTCGCGCACCAACGTGAAGAAGATTCCCGGCGGCATTGAAAAAGTTCAGGAAGTCCTCAAGCAGAACAAGATCGACGCGCTCATCGCGCTGGGCGGGGACGATACGCAATCGGTCACGCAGTACCTCTGCGAAAACGGCGTCCACGGCGTGGGCGTGCCCAAGACCATCGACAACGACATCAACGGCACTGACGCCACTTTCGGTTACGACACGGCGGTCTCCATCGCCACCGAGGCCGTGGATCGCATCCACACCACCGCCGACTCGCATAACCGCGTCATCGTGATTGAAGTGATGGGCCGCGATGCCGGCTGGATCGCCTACGCTGCCGGAATTGCCGGCGGCGCGCATGTCATCCTTGTGCCGGAAAAGCCCATCGATATCGACCACGTCTGCGCCCTGCTCAAATACAACTACGACCACGGCAAGCACTACGGCGTGGTGGTGGTGGCCGAGGGCTGCCATCTGCCCGAAGTGGGCCAGGTGACCGGCTCCGCGCAGGTGGATTCTTTCGGTCATGCACGGCTTTCGGGCATCGCCGAGGCGCTGGCCGAGTTGATCGAAAAGAAGACGGGTTACGAAACGCGGTCGGTGAATCTGGGGCACACGCAGCGCGGCGGCGTGCCCACGGCCTACGACCGGCTGCTCGGCCAGCGCTACGGCCTGCACGCCATCGACATGGTGCACCAGAAGAAATGGGGCCGCATTGCCGTGCTGCGCGGCATCGACATCGCCGACATTCCAATCAAGGAAGCCATCGCCGCCAACCGCAAGCTCGATCAGCGCTTCTTCAATGTGATTGCCGATCTCGAAGCCAAGGTCTAAGTCACCGAAGCGGCAATCGTACCGGAGCCGACACCCAATACTGTGTCATCCTGAGCGACCGGAGTCCGGTGCGCCGGACGCGGGGAGTGAAGGATCTGCGGTTGTTTTTCCGTGACCCTCGTTCCCTTGTTCCCTTGCTGTTTCGTTCCCTCGTTCCCTCGTTCCCTCGGTCCCTGCCCTTATGCTCTACCGCCCGTACAGGCCGGAAGACTTCGCCGCACTCTACGCCATCGAAGAGGCCTGCTTTCAACCGCCCCTGCGCTTCAGCCGCGCGTACATGCAGCGGCTGGTGCGTAGCTCGAGCGCCGCAACCTGGGTTGCCGAAGACGGCGGACAGATGGCAGGTTTCGCCATTCTTGATTGGACCGGCGAAGCGGATGCGATCAGCGCCTACATTCAGACCATTGAAGTGGCGCCGGAAAAACGTCGCCTCAGGATTGGCAGCGAGCTGATGCAGCGCGCCGAGCAGTCTGCGCGCGCGGCCGGAGCCACGTTGATCTGGCTTCACGTGGACGCGGAGAATGCCGGCGCCATCCGGCTTTATGAAGCGCACGGCTACCGCCGGGAGGGAAGGGAAGCCAACTATTATCCGCGCGGTCGCGCGGCGCTGGTGTACGCAAAATCTCTGCCCGGCCCGCGGTTGTGAGACCGCGGAGCCGCTCGATCTTTCCGCGGCCATTTAGCGCAGTCCGACCATCCCCTGAACGGAGTCGATGAGCTTTGCGGAATCGAATCCGACCCCGTCCTTGAAGACAATTTCCACGTGCTCCACGGCTTTGATGTCCTCTGCCGGGTCGCCTGAAACCACCACCAGGTCTGCCTGTTTGCCCGCGGCAATGGTGCCGATGCGATCTTCGCGGCCCAGGAATTCGGCGCCGTTTCGGGTGTAGATTTGGATGGCCTGCTCGGGAGTAAAGCCGGCCTGAACCAGCAGCTCCAGGTTGCGCTCATCGCCGAAACCGGGAAGAACCGCGCCGTAGCCCGTGGGATCGCAGCCAGCCAGCAGCAGCCCACCGGCCGCGGCGAACTCCCGCTCGAACTGCATCTCCTTTTTGAGAAGCGTCGCTTCGTAAGACCTGGCCGCATTGTCTTCAATCTCCGCCCGCGTGGTCAGCACGCTGGTCCACGCTGCGGGAACCATGGAATTCTGCTCGCGCAGAAGAAGATCCATGGGCGGGCCTCCAGGCACGAAGCTCTCAAACACGGCCAACGTGGAGGTAACGGCAGTGTGCCGGCTCACCAGCTCATGAACCATCGCCATCACCGCCGCGCTGCTCACATCGAGCGAGCCGGCCATCTGCTTGGCCGCGCCTTCGGGGCATTTCCCCTCTTCTTTGCCGGGGAAGAATTCCGTATCCACGGCGATGCCATGCTCCAGATCGTCGATTCCCATCCGAGCGGCCTCAGTGAATCCGATCGAGCAAAGGTGGCCGGTGATCTTCTCGCCATGCGCGTGCACGGCTTCGATCGCGGCCTTCAGCTCGTCCGGCGTGATGGTCATGTACGCTTTCCACGAGGTGACGCCCTCGCTCACCCAGTAGTCAATGGTCCGGCGTGCGTCCTCCGGCCCGGCAAGCGCGTGCATTTGCGGAATCAGCGGCGGATCGCCCTGCAGATACGGACCGGTAACGTCCAGATCCGGTCCCGGCATCTCGCCCGCATCAATTTCCTTCTTCATTTCGAGATCGGTGTACGGCTCCACGCTGCCGGTGGTGCGCGCCGTGGTGACCCCGGCGGCGAGGTAAAGGCGCGGCGCGGTGTCAGCGGAGTCGCTGACAATCAGGCTGTTCAGAGCGTGGGTTCTGGGCTCCGAATAGAACAGGTGTTCGTGCATCCCAACCAGGCCGGGATAGACAGCATGCCCGCGAAGATCGAGAACCCTGGCGCCGGCAGGAATCGCTGCGCTCGCGCTCGGGCCCATGGAGGCGATCTTGCCGTGGTCGATGATGAGCGTCTGGTCCGCCACGGGCGCGACGCCGGTTCCGTCAATGATTTCCACGTGCGTGAGTGCAATCACCGGTTCAGAGACGGAGATATAGGGAGCGAGCGGGTTGGAAGGTGGAGTTTGCGCCAAGGCGATTGCGGACAGAAGAGAGAGGCAGAGGATATACAGAGAATCTCGCGGCATAACCCTAACCATGTCCCCGGCTCCGACGGGAGTCAAGGAAAAACTGCGAAGGCCGCGGGCGCTTTTAGCCTGTGGACGAGTGCTTCCGGTGCCGCGGCTTGGTCCTATCGCAAGGAGAATCCGGATGTGCGAAAAAGGGGAGGGTCTGCGATGGAATCTGGCGGAGAGGGAGGGATTTGAACCCCCGATAGCCTTGCGACTATGTCTGATTTCGAGTCAGGTGCATTCAACCGGGCTCTGCCACCTCTCCGCGGGTTATCCCAAGTTTACCGGCAAATGCAGACGGCTTGCAATCATCATCCCGCAACGATTTTGGCCTGCCAAGAAACGAAACCATCCCTCTCGACGGCAATCCCATCTCACAGGGGATGAGCTGTGGGCTGCACGCGCACTCTTCGCGGCCTTCGCATTCAAGGGGCCGCGGACATGCCGGAACCGCGTTGCACCGGATTGGGGTTTCCTCAGTAAGACGCAGGTGCGCGCGCTTCCTTTATGCTTCAACAGGAGGGCTTGAGCCCAGCCGGCGCGGAAAGCCGGCTCGGCGGGTTCAAGCCCCAGGCTGCTCATGAACGGTACGGCAAGGCGGCGAGACACAAGCGGAGAGTTCTGAGTCCGATGATGGAATTCCACATCTCGCGCAAGACACGCGAACGCTATCAGTTTGCGGATTCGCTTTTCTCCTACGCGGGGAACGTGGTCTTCGCCAATATGGCGGCGTGCCGCGCCTTTGCGCATCGCATGAACCAGGTGCGCGAGGCGGGGAAATACCCTGAGCGCACGATTCACGCGGGCCAGCTTTTTGCCATGGGCCTCATCGACGAGGCCAGCCATGTGCTGATGGCGCGCTACCGCCAGCAATTCGATCCGCAGGTGATGACCGCGGCGCTCGACTGGTTTGCGGCGCAGGTGGGCGCGGAGGCGCTGGATCGCATGCTGCTCACCTTCGTCGAGCAATTCCCCGGCCAGAGCGTGATGCGCGGCCGGGAGACGCCGCAACAGTGGCTGGCAGGCTCGACCGGCGGCATGCCGCACAAGGCCGCCACTCTCGAAGAATTGATGCTGCTCTGGAGCGCCAATCGCAATGAAGCGTTCCGGCCTTTCGAGGAGTTGTTCAACGACAAGCCCCTCGCGGAGAAGACCGTCTACGCCCAGGTAACGGCGCAATTGCCTGCGTACTTTGCCGCCCGGCCGCTGATTCCCATGGCGGGAGGCAAACCCATCAGCCTGCTCGATCTGTTGCGCGCGCCGGCTCTGCGCTCGCCCCGATCGCTGAGCGATCAGCTGGAGATCGTCCGCAATATGTGGAGGCCTCTGCTCGGCGACACCATGGACCGTTTCCTGCTCCTAGCCGGTGAAATTCTGCGCGAAGAAGAGCTGGCCCTCTGGGCGCAGTTCAATCCGCCGGGAACGCGCCTCGGGCCCCAGCAATGGCCTGGAGACATGAGCCACGCCGACGTGCCCGTCTTCGGCGATCCCTTGCACGAATACGAGCGATTTTCAGCCGACACCGCGTGGATGCCCGAAGCCGTGCTGATGGCCAAGAGCACCTATGTCTGGCTGGCGCAATTGAGCCGCAAATACAGCCGCCACATCGGCCGTCTGGACGAGATTCCCGACGCCGATCTCGCCGAGCTCGCGCACCGCGGCATCAATTCGTTGTGGCTCATCGGCATCTGGGAGCGCAGCCGCGCCTCGAAGACCATCAAGCAGCTTACCGGCAATCGCGATGCCGTAGCCTCGGCGTACTCGCTCTTCGACTATCGCATCGCCGACGATCTCGGCGGCGAGCCGGCCTACATCCATCTGCGCGACCGCGCTTACCATCACGGCCTGCGCCTCGCCAGCGACATGGTGCCCAACCACATGGGCATCGATTCGCCGTGGGTGGTCGAGCACCCGGAGTGGTTCATTTCGCGCTGGGATCCGCCCTACCCAGCATACTCCTTCAACGGGCCCGATCTTTCGAGCGACGGCCGCGTGGAGATCAAGATCGAAGACCACTACTACGAGCAATCCGACGCCGCCGTGGTCTTCAAGCGCCGCGACAAGTCGAGCGGCGAGACGCGCTACATCTACCACGGCAATGACGGCACCAGTTTTCCCTGGAACGACACCGCGCAGCTCGATTACCTGAACCCGGCCGTGCGCGAGCAGGTGATTCAGACCATTCTGCACGTGGCCCGGCTCTTTCCCGTGATTCGCTTCGACGCGGCCATGACGCTGGCCAAGCGCCACTTTCATCGCCTCTGGTTTCCCGGCCCGGGCGCAAGCGGCGCCATTCCCTCGCGCGCCGAGTACGGTATGAGCCAGGCCGAGTTCGACAAGCACATGCCGCACGAGTTCTGGCGCGAAGTCGTCGACCGCGTGGCTGCCGAAGTACCGGGAACGCTGCTGCTCGCTGAGGCCTTCTGGCTCATGGAGGGCTACTTTGTGCGCACGCTGGGCATGCACCGCGTGTACAACTCGGCCTTCATGGTCATGCTGCGCGACGAAGACAACGCCAAGTACCGCTCGGTGATCAAGAACACGCTCGAATTCGATCCCGACATCATGAAGCGCTATGTAAACTTCATGTCGAATCCCGACGAGCGCACGGCCATCGACCAGTTCGGCAAAGGCGACAAGAACTTCGGGGTCGCGGTGATGATGTCCACGCTGCCCGGGCTGCCCATGTTCGGCCATGGGCAGATCGAGGGGTTCACGGAGAAGTACGGCATGGAATATCGCTGGCCGCGCTACCAGGAGAATCCCGATCCCTGGATGGTAGCGCGGCACGAGCGCGAGATTGCGCCGCTGCTCAAGCGCCGCTGGCTGTTTGCCGAGAGCACCAACTTTTTGCTCTACGACTTTTTCACCGACAACGGCTCGGTGGATGAGAACGTCTTTGCTTACTCCAACCGCAGCGGCGGCGAGCGCGCGCTGGTGGTCTACAACAACCGCTATGGCGAGACGCACGGCACCGTTCATTCTTCCGCGGCCTACGCGGACAAGGGTTCGGGCCAATTGCGGCAGCGCCCCCTGGGCGAAGGGCTGGGCTTCAGCGGCGACCGCAGCGCCGTACTCGCATGGCGCGACTCGCTTACCACGCTCGAATACCTGCGGCGCGCAAGCGACGTGATGGATCGCGGACTGCGGCTTGATCTGCACGCCTATCAGGCGCATGTTTTCCTCGAATGGCGCGAACTGCGGCCCACTGCCGAGGAACCATGGGACCGGCTTGCCGATCACCTGAACGGCCGCGGCGTTCCCAATCTGCGCGACGCGCTGGTCGATCTCGAACTCAAACCCGTGCACGATGCCTTGCGCACTCTCCTCGAACCCGCGATGGTGCGCCAGTTCGCCGATGCTGCGGAACAGCCGCGTACGCTTGCCGCCGCGCCCGGCGATCGCGTGACCGAGCGCGAACGCAGCGCCCTCTTCGACCGCGCATGGGAAAACGCCGAATCCTTCCTGCGTGAAGCCAGGCCGGCTTATGCCGCGCGGCTGGGGCGTGAGGGGCGAGAGCTGCCGGCAGAAGAGACGGCGCAAGCGCAGCCGCTGGCGTTCACCTATCGCCTGCTCCTGCGCGCGGCCACGCGCATTCCGCTGGTGGAGACGCTCTTTCCCGCGCCGTGGACGGCTGCGGCGCGGCGCGTGCTTCCCAGCGCCAGCCCGCAGTTCACGGCCACCGCGATGTGGGGCCCGATTCTTGCCTGGTGCGCGCTGGAGCTTGCAGGCGAAGCCATCGATGGCGAATCGCCGGAACGCGCCGCGCTCGACTTGCCCCAGCGCGCAGCGCTCGACCTGTTTGACCGGCTGCGCCTGCGCGCGCCGTTTGCCCAGGCCTTTACCGCGCTGGGATTTGACGGCGAGGAGGGTTGGCGCGCCGCGGCCCGCATCAAGGTTGTGCTTCTTTCCAGCGCCGGCGTGGGGCGTTCCGCAAGCGTTGCAGAGGAATTTGCGGGGCCGCAGAGCGAGAAGCCGGTTGCGGCGCCGCTGCGTAATGAATCGCGTTTGCCAACACCTCCTTTGGTGCGACCGGCTTCGGTTCAGGCGGCCGGCGCAGGTCTCGCGCCGGATCTATGGCTCGATCCCGATGTGCGCTGGCTTACGGGCATTCACGAGTCAGAAGGTCATGAGTACCTGATTCGGGAAAAATATGAGGAACTTCTCTGGTGGATGCAGATGCCTTCATTGCTGCGCATAGCGGAAAGCCCTACACCCAGCCGCACAGCCGCTCAGGAGATCAACCGGGAAGTCGATGCAGCCCTCAAGGAAGCAGAGGCCGCGGGCTACCGCGTAGATGTGCTCTCGGGTCAAAGCGCATTCGCAGACCGGAACGAAGAACGAGCGATGGACGGTGACGGCCACGCATCCGATGCCGGCGATTCCGCGCGCGCCGCCAGCACACCGAAGCAGGAGTGAGCCGGATGCGGCCGCTTGTGCGCAGGCCTTTCCCGTTGGGGAAGAATGCGCGGCACGCGTTTGCATTTGTCGCCGCCAGCCCGGCCCCGTAAAATCAGTCAAAGGACTGACTCGAGGACCGGCGGCACGAGCCGCTTGACCGCAGGTACAAATGAGCGAACAAGAGGCAGGGAACACCCCTGAAGCGCAGGCGGCAGCGTCGGCGTGGAGCCGAGTGGAACAGGCGCGTCATCCGCAGCGCCCTTACCCCATGGACTTGATCGAGCGAATCTTCACGGATTTCAGCGAGATTCACGGGGATCGCGCCTTCGGCGACGACGAAGCCGTCATTTGCGGCATGGCGCGGCTGGACGGCGAAGAAGTGCTGGTCATCGGCATTCGCAAAGGCGGCACCACGAAAGAGCGCATCAAGCGCAACTTCGGCATGCCCAGCCCGGAGGGTTACCGCAAGGCGCTGCGCGCCATGAAGATTGCAGAAAAGTTTTCGCGGCCGGTGATTGCACTCATCGATGTGACGGCTGCGTATCCCGGCCTGGGCGCCGAAGAGCGCGGGCAGGCCGAGGCCATTGCGCACAACATCCGCGAAATGTCGCGGCTGCGCGTGCCCACCATTGCCGTGATCACGGGCGAGGGCGGGTCGGGAGGCGCGCTGGCCCTGGCGGTGAGCGATCGCGTGCTGATTCTCGAAAACGCGGTCTACTCGGTGATTCCTCCAGAAGGCGCCGCGGCCATCATGTGGCGCGACATTGCGCACAAGGATCGCGCTGCGGCGGCCCTGCGCGTCACCGCGCAGGATGTGGCCAAGCTCGGCTGCGTGGATGAAATCGTCGCCGAACCGCCGGAGGGAATTCAAGCCGATCACGATACGGGCACAGCCTCGCTGGCCCAGGCCCTGAGGAAGCACCTCGATGCCTTGAAGGCGCTGTCCATCGATGAGCTTCTGGCCGAGCGCCAACGCAAGTTCCGTAACATGGCGCAGTTTTACACGGAAAACTGAGCGCGGCCACAGCGGTTCCAGGATTGCCGTACTCAGCAGGCACCAACACCACGTCGACCCGACCCCAGGGAGGGGCGACCAAACACAGGACTTATAAAGGTTGAATTTATCCTGGAGCCGCTCTAATTCCGCCGGGAAAGCGTCTGACCGAGCAGGGAAACATGCATTCGCCCAAATGGAATTCGACCCGCAAAGCCTGCGCCGCGAGGCGTCCATGAGCGCATCGGGGAGCGCATCGGGGAACGCATCGGGTGCGAGCATGAGCCGGGTGCGCGCGTACCTGGAGTTTCTCGCCGCCGTCCTCTATTTTTTCCTCGCTCGAGTGCTCGCGCACCTGGGTGCGCAAAGTCTGGTCTCCGAGGATTGGTCCCCGTTGACGGAGCAGGCCATGCTGGCGTTTCTCCTGCTGGTGGGCTATGCGGCTATGGGCTTCTGGCTGGATCGCGAGGCTGATCCGGTCAGCGATCAGGGCCTTCCGCGGCGCGCCGGATTCGCGCGCGAAGCCGGCATGGGCGTGGCCACGGGTTGGGCCCTGACTTTAGTCTGCGTTCTGCCCATGCTGGCCGCCGGCGGCATCGTCATCTCCTTCTCCGTCCAGGCGGGATCCTGGGGCTGGCTCGCGGCCGATGCGGGGTTTTTCGCGCTGCTGGCGCTGGGCGAGGAAATCGCCTTCCGCGGCTACGGGTTTCAGCGCTTCGCCCGCGCCCTGGGGCCGGTGGCGGCGACCATGGTCTTTGCTCTTTACTACGCTCTGGTGCAGATCATGATTCCGGGGTCGAACCGCACCAGCTTCGTGGTATCGCTGGCGCTGGGATTGCTGCTTTCGGTGGCGTATCTGCGCACCCGCGCGCTTTGGCTGAGCTGGGGACTCAATTTCGGATGGAAGGCCAGCCAGGCTCTGTTGTTCGGGCTGGCTGTGAACGGCGACAGCAGTCACTCGCCGGTGGTGCAGGGATATCCGATGGGTCCGCTCTGGCTCACGGGCGGAGGTTTCGGTCTGGACGCCGCCTGGTTTGCCTTTTTTGTCCTGCTGGCCGCGCTGCCGTTCCTCAACCGCATTACCCGCGAACTCGACTTCCGCTACAACGCGCCGGTTCTCACGCCCGGCGGAATCCCAGTCGATCTGGACGCGGCGGCGCGCGCACAGCACGAGGCGGCGATGGGCGCATCCGAGCCGGCAAACTCCGCGCTAGTGCAGATCGCAGCCGCGTCGGCGCCGGCGGAGAAGGAGGGGTCAGGGGTCAGGGGTCAGGGAACAGGGGACAGTGAACAGTGAACAGTGAACAGTGGACAGTGAACAGGGGACTGGGGTCAGGGATTTCGGGTTTTGCAGGTTTTCTACAGGAATTGACGGGTTTTGCCGGCCGAAGCGTTCGGCACTCATCCATCTAATCGCCTCTTTTCGTGTAACTTGCGCGGTTCCGTGCACTGGTAGCAGTGCACCCTGCGGGGGGTAGGGGGGTCCCCCTGAAACGGACCGGGGACAGGGTTGACGGTTGAGGTGTCCTGTCTGGATTGTGCCATGGGCGGTGGAAATTTTACGCAAGACCGGCGGGTTCGGCTGCCCTGACGGGTCGGCGGGGTTAGTTGGCGAGGGGCCTGAGGCGCCGGCAGTAAGATTCGAGATCGTTCTTTCGTCCCCGAAACGGGGGCTTGGAATCATGAGGCGATCCGCATTCCCCGGGCTTGCGCCTGGGTCTACCTTCTATCGCAGGCTGAAGCGGGCGCGGGACAAGGCGAGGACCGCGATCCCAGACATGGCGAAAACCGCGAACGCGGACAGGGCGAAGACCGCCAACGCGGACAAGGCGACGAAAACGATCGCGGACGAGGCGGAGTCCACGGTCCGGCAGGTTCGGCGGTGCACGCACCGGGTATACGCCGCGGCCCGTGTGCGCATCTCTCGCGATGTAGACTTGCGGAACCAGCGATTCCGGAAGCCGCTTGCCATTTCGCTTGCTTAGGCGTGGTTTTTGCGCAATGCTTGAATGCACATGGGAGGTTCCCATGATTCGCCCGGTGGATTCCCGGTTCGGTTCCGAGATCGTTCTGCGGCAAGAGGCTGCAATTCCTTGCTCAAATCCATGCCCAAATCCATGCCCAAATCCATGTATGGATGAGCATTCGCCCCAGCTCGGCTGCGTGTTTGCCGCCGTTTGGACGGCGCTGTTTCTGGCCGCAGTGCTGCTGGGCCCGCGCGTCCTTCCAGCCCAGGTCATCACGGTGGACACCAGCGGCAAAGGGCCGGTTGCGGCCACGGCTCCGGTGGACCGGCGCTACGCCCAGATTGAGCCTACCCGCATCGATCTGCCGAAGCAGCAGCTCGACGCGCGCTCGCGCCTTGACCTGATCCGCACGATGGAGTCGGAGCAGGGATTTGCCATGCGCCCGCTGCCGAAGGGGCACAAGGGATTGATCCTCGAGGCCAACGGCAATCTCGATCCCTCCGGAGAAGCGTACCTGAACATGGTGGTGAGCGAAGGGATGTGCGCCAAGCCCGGCGACCGCGTGGTGGTGACCGATATCAAGATCGAAAAATCGAGGATTGTTTTCGACTTCAACGGCGGGCCCGATTTCAAGCACCGTTTCCTGCGCCATGTGGAAATTGGCGCCGGCGATCCCAATTACAGCAACCCGGTGGTGGCGGACGAGGGCGATCCGACGGGTGCACGGCTCACGCTGGCGTTCAAAGGATTCGTTCCGGAATTGACAGGCAAGCAAGTCAAGGCATTGCTCGCGCCCATGATCTCGTTCGACGTGAAGACGCCCATCCAGGCATTCACGGATACGCTGCCGGTGGAGCTGCGGGATGCCATCCTCAACCACCAGGTGTGGGTGGGCATGAGCACGGACATGGTGCTCTTCGCCAAGGGACAGCCGCAATCGAAGACTCGCGAGATGGAAGGGCAGATGCCGTTCGAGGAGTGGATCTACGGGAAGCCCCCCGAGGATGTGGACTTTGTCCGCATCAACGGCAACCGCGTGATCCGCGTGGAGATTGCCAAGATGGGCCAGCCCTTGGAGGTGTTTACCCAGGACCGGGTCTCGGGCCTGATGCGCACGGATGGAACGCCGGTGCTGGCGGCGAATACGCGCAAGGTGGAAGAAGGGGACGTGGACAAGGACCCGAACAAGGAAGCGCCGGACGCGCCGCCCAGCCTTCGCAATCCGGGCGAGACGCTGCCGCAGGATCAGAGCCACGACGCCGGAGTGGGAGCGATGAAGCCGGTCCGTTTCCCCACCCAGCAGCCCGACCAGAATCCCAACGGCCAGCAGCCCGGTCAAAATCCCGACGATCAGCAGCCGGCGACGACGGCGCAATCGGGCAGTTCGTCCTCTTCAGCGAGTTCTTCCGGGACGGCCAAGCCGGCGGGGAATGGGCAATCGACATCCGGCCAAGCGGCTCCGGCTTCGAACGGCAGCCAGCCGGCGCAGAGCGGCCAGCAGAGTCCGGGAACCAATCAGCCGGGGGCGAATCCGGACCAGTTTGTACGGACGGCGGGAGCGAGCTAGACGCCCGCGAACAGCCCCGTTTCCTGTAAACTGAGTTGAGCGAGTCTCGCTTTCTCCGTGTAATCCCCTCGGCAACTCCTGAGCGATTCCGAAGCAAGCGATCGACCGCGTCTGTTGAAGCCGTCCGCCGCGGCGGGTGTGCGCAGAGACATTCTGGTGAAGGAGAACTACACGAACCATGGCGAAGATTGCCAAGACAGGTGACCGCAAGAAGGTGATGGACACGACCAAGTCGACCGACTGCCCCAAGTGCAACAAGCCGACGCGGATTGTGAAGCGGGTGAAGGATCGCGAGCGCGGAGTTCCGGGAGGCGTGTATATCTCCTGCTCTGCGTGCGATTTCTACGAGAAGCTTTAAGTTGGTTCTAAAGCATTTTCTGAGTAGCTATATCCCGAAGACGGAAAGCAGAGTCGACGCGACCAACAGGGAGCGGCGACCTTGCGAAGGGACGAAGAGGACACAGTAACTCAGAAAATGCCGTAAGAGAAGAAACCGCCGGTTCCGGCAGCTCCAATCCCCTGGATCCAGACTCCGCGCCCCGGCCGGTTGCTCATCCGGTGGTGGGACCGCAATTCCTCGCCGTATAGGCGTAGATCCAATCGTTCATGGGGTGCATCTTCTCGCATGCGGCGCACATGGTTGCCGGGTGCTGGGTTCCGCACTGGGGGCAAACGGCGCGCGCCAGGAAAGTATCGAAGCCTTTACCACACTGTTTGCACTTCCACTTATCTCCAATGGGAGGGGCCGCACCGCATTCCGGGCACGCAAAGCCCTCCCGCTGCCTGAGCTTTGCAAGGCCGGATTGCGAGCCGATCAACCCCCAGATGCTCATCGCCGCAGACAGCCAGAAGATGGACGCAAGGACCTGCTCCCAGGCGCCCCGGTGCGTTCTATGCATCGCGTCGATAGTGAACGTGATTGCAGCGGCCAGTTCGAAGACTGCGGAGAGAGTTCGCTGCCAAAGCGGCTTGGGTTTGCGCTGGCGCGCGCGATGCTTCTCGAGGTCCTCAAGCGTGGGATAGTAGCTGCCCGTCCTCCGTTTGCGGCGGAGAAGCCGGAAAAGTGCTATGGCCGGAATGGTGAAAAAGACGGCGCCGTTCAATAAAAGGATCAGAAGAATGACCCGGCCGTTCGGCTGGCTCCACAGGGGATTATGCGGCGGGAATCTGACCGCGATCAGTAAAGGCAGGGCCAGGGCCATGATCAGGGGCAAGATGGTCATGGTTACGAGCCGGGCCCGCCACCAGGACTTCTGGAGCGGGGACAATTCTTCCGGCTGCTCGCCGGCACGGAGGCTATTCTCAGCCTGAAGGCTGCGGCTTTCCTTCATGGAGTTTCCTTGGAAATCGGGGTTTGGGTTTTATGATAGCCCGGTCTGGGCTCAAAGCCCCGCAGCCATGGCGGCAAGGATGGTTACGGCGGTTTCTGCCGGGTCAGGGGCCTGGGTGATGGGCCTGCCTACGACGAGGTAACTGGCTCCGTTGCGCAAGGCGTCTGCGGGCGCGGCCACGCGCTTCTGGTCGCCCGCATGGGCGCCGGCGGGGCGAATGCCGGGAACCACCAGCACGCCGGCAGACCCGGTGAGCGCGCGGAGCGCGGCAACCTCCAGCGCGGAGCAGACAAATCCGCGGATACCGGCGGCGAGGCCGAGGCGCGCCAGCAATTCAACCTGCGCGCCGGGCGCCCGCAGCAAACCAACCGCGCGGCATTGCGCCTGATCCATACTGGTGAGCAAGGTAACGGCGAGCAATTGCGGAGGATGGGGGACGCCGCTCAACGCGCCCTGCGCGGCTTCGAGCATGGCCGGTCCGCCGAGCGTGTGCACGGTCAACATGCGCACGCCCAGCGCGGACGCGGAGCGCACGGCGCCGGCCACGGTGTTGGGAATGTCACAGAATTTCAAATCGAGGAAGACGGAGTGGCCGCGCGCGGCGAGAAGCTCGATTACCCTGGGTCCGGCGGCGGTGAAAAGCTCCATCCCCACTTTGAACCACGAACAGACCTGCTGCAGGCGATTCACCAGTTCGATTGCAGCGGCGAGGTCCGGCACATCGAGCGCGACGATCAGCCGCTTGCGCGCCTCCGCAATCGGATCGAGAATCGGGTCGGGCTCGAGGACGCGCACCGCGCCGAGGCTGGGCTTCATGCGTTCGCGGACGGGCATATCTGGATCGTACCGTATTCTTCTGTGGATGCCGGAGGCGGTCGACTTGCCGTAAATTTCCTGAGCGCACAACGATTGGGCGGTGATTTAAGGAGTGGCCAAGGCGCGGTCTTCTTGCGGTCCGGGGGAAATCCGTTAAGCTGGAAGATGCGGATGAATGAAGTGCATTCGGGTTTTGTCATAAGGTATTCAAAATAAAAGCCTACAACTAGTTCAGCCAGGGATGGAAGTAAACGGAATCCGGGCGCCGCACGTCCATTGGTGCGGTGCGCGAGCAAGGGCTCGCATGCCCAAAGCAGGAGTTTGCGGTTTTGAACAGCAAGACAGCGCGGCGAACAAGACTTGCGACGGGGGCGGCGATGCTGGCGGCCTGGCTTGCTTTGGCCGGGAGCGCGCGGGGCGCAGACGTCAACACCAATCCCATGAACTTCGACCCGCAGGTGCGCGAGGCTTACCAGCATTTTTACGATCTCGACTATCCGGGCGCCGTGGCCGAATTCGAGCACATTCACCAGGCACATCCAGGCGACCCGCAGGCCACGGATTATCTGCTCAATGCCGTTGTCTTTCAGGAACTGTACCGGCAGGATCTGCTGGATACGACCTTCTATGCCAACGACGGTTTTCTTACCGGCCGTCACGCTACGGATGAAGATCTCAAGGCGCGGGACCGCATCTTCTCGCTCGCCGACGAAGCCGTGAAAGAGGCCGACTGGCGCACGGCCAAGAACCCCAACGACGTGGACGCCTATTTTGCCCGCGCCTGGGCGCGCAGCCTGCGCTGCACCTATGTGGCCATGGTGGAGCGGGGATTCGGCGCGGGCTTTCGCCTGGCCACCAGGGCCCGCGACGACGCGCAGCACGCGCTCAGTCTCGACCCCAACTACGTGGACGCGAAGCTGGTCGTGGGCGTGTACGACTACGTTGTGGGTTCGCTGCCGTGGCCGTTCAAGCTGATGATCGGCATTGCCGGCATCACCGGGTCCAAGTCTCAAGGGATGGCATTGCTCGACGATGCGGCCAATCGCGGCGTCATCACCCGCGTGGAGGCGCGCACGGTGATTGCTCTGTTCCTGCGCCGCGAGGCCAAGTATCAGGAGGCGATCCAGGTGGTGCTGATCCTCAAGAACCAGTACCCCAGGGATTTTCTCTTCTGCCTGGAAGAGGCCAATCTGCGCAAGGATGCGGGTGAAGGAATGGCCGCGGTGGAGGCTTACCGGCAACTGATCACCGCCAACTCCGATCCCGGCTATTTTGCCTCAGCCAAGCCGGAGCTGGCCTACTTTGGCCTGGGCGATGCGCTGCGCGGGCAGCGCCACTATGCCGAAGCCGCGCAGGCGTATGAAAAGGCGGCGTGGATAACGAGCGTGGGAACCGAGCTTAAAATTCGATCGCTCGTGGATGCGGGCGAGTGCCTTGACCTGGTCGGCGATCGCCTGCAGGCGGTGAAGGATTACCAGGCGGCCATAGAAGCCGGCCCGAATACCACGCGCGCGGAAACTGCGCGGAGGTGCCTGCGCAGCCCCTATAAGGGAACGTGAGCCCGGGGGAGCCTGAGCCGGGGCCCGGACTTTCCCCTGGACGCCGCAGGCGGAACCGGCGCCATGGATCCGGCGTATCTGGTTTGAGCGCGGCGTATTTCGTCCCTCGTAGTGCGTCCGGCTGGATTTGAGGAGGGAAGCAGGATGGCGGTTTTCTGTCAAAAATGCGGGACCGGATTGCCCCCGAGCGCGCGCTTCTGCTCGAGCTGCGGCGCGCAGGTTCCCCCGCAGCAACCGGTACAGACCCGGCCCCTGGTCCGGCCGCGCGTGGGCCGGCAAATTGCCGGCGTGTGCTTGGCGCTGGCGCAATCGAACGGCTGGGACGTCTCCGCCGTCCGCATTCTTACCGTTGTCGCTTTCCTGGTCTCGAGCGGCCTGGTAGGCGTGGCCTATGTCGCGGCCTGGATCGGCATTCCCGATGAGACCGTGAATCTGCCGGGAGCGTATCCTCCTGGACTATGAGCGGGACCTACTCTGCAGGCGGAGCTCGATTGGGATTCGGCGACTCGGGCTCGGGATTGCCGGTCGTCTTTCTTCACCCCACTCCTCTCGATCGCGATTATTGGCGCCCCTTGTGCAAACGGATTTTGTCCGCGCAGCCGGAAGGCGTGCGCGCGCTTGTGCCCGACCTGCGCGGCCATGGAGTCTCGGAGCTGGGCGACGGGCTGCCCGCAGGCGATTTTGCGCGTGTGCCCGATGCGCCGGTGCTGACCATCGCGCAACTGGCGCAGGATGTTCTTGCGCTTCTCGATCATCTTGAACTCGCCGGCGCGGTTTTTGCCGGCTGCTCGATCGGCGGCTACGTGCTGCTCGAGCTCTGGCGGCGCGCGCCCGAGCGCATGCGCGGGCTGGCCTTTGTCTGCTCCAAGCCGCAGCCGGATGCCGAAGCCAATCTGGCCAAGCGCGCGGCCACGATTGCGCAGGCGCGGAGCGGCGGCGTGGCCGGACTCTTTGACGGGATGGCGCAGAGTCTTGTCGGCGCGGCTGCACGCGCGCGCAATCCCGCCATGGTGGCCGAGGTGCGGGCGCGCATGACGCTCAGCGTGGAAGCGCTGGTGGCCGTGCAGGCCGGGCTGGCGGTGCGCCCGGATTCACTGCCCACCGTGGCCACGATTAGCGTGCCGGTGCTGGCCATTGCCGGCGGCGCGGACCCCTCGGTTGCGCCCGAGGAGATGAAGGCATTCGAGGCTGCGCCCGGAGGCTGCGCGTTTCATCTGCTGCCGGAGGCAGGACACTTTGCGGCGTACGAGCAGCCGGACGAGGTGGCGGCGTTGATTTCGGCGTGGCTGCGGACGTTCGAACGCGCGTGACCGCGGGCGCGATGCAGCGCGTGCGCTTCCTTTGATCAACCGCCGTGACGGGAGGAATCGGGATGGACAGTTTTCGAGTTCAGAAGTGCGGACGGCGCAGTTTTCTGCACGGGCTCAGCGGTGCGGCGGTGGCCGGTTTGGCGCTCGCCGATAGCTTTGCGCCTTTTGCGCGCGCCGGCGCGCAAGACGGTGCGGCCGAAGGCGGAGGCGCATTCCAGTTGTTTACCGCGGAGACTCTCGCGCGCGACGCCAAGGCCCTCAATGCCGCTCCCGGCAACAACAACCTGGTGGATGACAGGACTTTCACCGTGGTGCTGACCACGGAGAAGGCCAAGAGCGCGGCGGAGTTCGAGTGGCACGAGGGCCGCGACCACATTTTCCAGATTCTTGCGGGCTCGACGGTCTACGAACTGGGCGGGACGCCGAAGAACGCGCACAGCAAAGGACCGGGCGAGTGGCTCGCGCCTGAGTCGGACGGCGCGGCGACGGTGACGCTTCACGAGGGCGATCTGCTGGTGATTCGCCGGGGGATGCCGCACCGCAGAAAGACGGCGGAGAGCGTAACGCTGATGCTGATTTCGCCGCAAGGGACGGTGGGTGGGTAGGGCGTTGGAAAAGGGATTTGTGCTTTCCCCGGTCCCCAAATGCGAAGGACCGGGGGCACCCGGCATTTATGCAAAACGGCTCAGGCCGGTTTTTCGGGCTGCGTTTTAGCGGCGGGAGTTCATCTTGGCCAGCAGGCGCAGAATTTCCAGGTAGAGCCACACCAGCGTGACCATGATGCCGAAAGCGCCGTACCACTCCATGTACTTGGGCGCACCGTAGGCAACGCCCTGCTCGATAAAGTTAAAGTCGAGCACGAGGTTCAGCGCCGCAATGCCCACGATGATCAGGCTGAAGAGAATGCCGATGGGGCTGCCGCTGTTGATGGAGACAAACTGGATGCCGAAGAAGCTGAGCAGCATCTCGGCGAAATAAAAGAGCATGATGCCGCCCGTGGCCGCGACCACGCCGATCATGAACTTGCGCGTCACTTTGATGACGCCGGTGCGATAGAGAAACAGCATCACGAAGAGGGTGCCGAAGGTGAGGCTCACGGCTTGGATGGCGATGCCGGGATAGCGGAGATTGAGGAAGGCCGAGATGCCGCCGAGCACCAGGCCCTCGAGAGCCGCGTAGATGGGCGCGGTCACCGGGGCCCATTCTTTCTTAAAGGCGGTGACGAAGGCGAAGATTAATCCGCCGAAGGCGCCGATCATGAGCCGGCCGGCAATGTCTGCGGGGTTCTGCGTGGCCAGGAAGGAACTCCACGTCCAGTAAGCGGTGGCCAAGGCGCACAGCAGCAGGATGCCGGTCTTGTTGACGGTGCCGTTCAGGGTCATGCGCGCGGAGGCATCGATGGCGCCTCCATACTGCAGGTTCTGGAACGTGTTCTGGCCAAGAGCGGGATTCGAGGTCTTGATCAAGGGCATAAGGTGCAATCTCCGTATTGCGGGCTCCGTGATACGCGCGGCCGGAGCGGTTTTCCGGTAAGGGAAATGGGGAAACTGGGCCGCTAAGTCAATTTTAATCCCTGCGGGGAAAATTTGCTGGCCGTGCGGGCGTACGGCCGGCGTCGAACGCGGGAGTGCGCCCGGCCGCGTCTCATCACCGGCGTACCCTGAGCGGAGAAAAAAAATTTGCGCCGAGCCTCAAGTTTTTTGCGCGTCTGCCGATAGGTACGCCGGGCAAGCTTCGTACCCGAATCAGCGACACCTGTTTCAGCGACACTCGATTTAACCCTGGGGGAGGTCCTATGGGAAGCATCGCCTCAGTTCTCGCTGCAGCAACCTTGACGGCGCAGGAAGTGAACGAACTGACTGTCGACGTCGGATTCTCCACGACGGTGGCCGGCAAGACGTACGTGGCGGACGTGACCTATTCGAATGGCGAGTATGTTGCCGAGGACGCCAATCTCTCAGGCGCGGTGGCCACGGGCAACAGTATCACCTCGGCAGAGAACAACTTAACGGCGCGGATCGACATTCTGGTTTAGGGATTCAGCGGAGCGTTTGGGTGCGCCGGACCGGCGCCGGGCGCGCGATGACCGCTCAGCGAAAGAGTGGATCCGCGTGTGTGCTTAGCCTTTCGCAAGGCGGATGCGGTTGTCCGTCTGATAGCGGGAGCAGGTGGCCATCAGGTCCTCAATGGCGCGCAGGGGCCGGATGCCGCCGCGCGCGCCCGCAGCCATGCAGTTCATGGCCGCAGCGGCGCAGGAAAAATCGAGTTGCCGCTCGAGCGGCCACTCATGCAGCAATCCGTAAATAAAACCGGCGCGAAAGATGTCGCCTGCGCCGGTGGTGTCGACCACCGGCACGCGGTAGGCTGCGCTGTGCAGAAAGTCATTGCCGTCCCAGGCGAGCACGCCGTCCTCGCCCAGCGTGGCGGCGCTCAGGCGGCATCCGTAGCGCGTCTGCATGCGGCGCAGTGCGCGCTCGAGGTTGGTGTCGTCCATAAGGCGGCGGGAGAAATCGTTGTTGACGATGAGGTAGTCGATGTTGGCGACCAGTTCCTCGATGCCGGGATAGGTGTCATCGAGATCGGCGACCACGGGAATTCCGGCTTCGCGGGCCCAGACGGCTGCCTGCGTGGCCGCAGCCGTATCGTGGCCGTCGACGTGCAGAACGCGCGCCCTTGTGACCCACTCGCGGCGCAGTTCCCCGGGTTCGAGGACCATCTGCCGATTGCGCTGGCAGATGACGGTGCGCTCGCCGCGCGCGTCGATGAGGATGACGTTCTGCAGGCTGGCGGCGCCGGCCACGGTGACGATCTGCGCCTCGGCGCCCACGCGGCGGAAGGCTTCCCGGTGCAGGCGGGCGGCGTCGTCATCGCCAAGCTTGCCCACGTAGCGCGTGCGCAGTCCCCACGTCTGGCAGGCGACGACGGTGGTGGCCACCTGGCCGCCGGGCAACACGGAGCGGTTGCTGTATTCAACTTTTGAGCCGGGCTCGGGAAACTGCTCGACCGGGATCACCGTGTCCGTAGCATTGAGACCCACGCCCACCACGTCAACCTGCGCCGCAACCGTCATGAGGGTATTGTAATGGTCCGCGCGAGCCGTGCTTGCGGCGCGTCAGTTTGAGGAAGGGCGTTTTCCGGGGGCTAAAGCATTTTCTGAGTAGCTATATCCCGAAGACGGAAAGCAGAGTCGACGCGACCAACAGGGAGCGGCGACCTTGCGAAGGAACGAAGAGGACACAGTAACTCAGAAAATGCCGTAAAGCCCCGTTATTATGCGGCTTTTTCGGCCCGGCTAAAGCCGTGCCCTTTTACAAAACTATTTATGCAACCAGTTCTGGGTCCAATCAGGCCGATACGGTACGCTTAAAGTATTCTCTCGCTCCGGACTCGGTTCGTGACCCCATCCGTGCCAGAACAAACATCTTCGCGCCCATTTCACTATCCTGACCCGAAGAGCGCGCTCTCTTGCGGCAAAGTCTCGCTGGAGCGGCTGGCGCGGGAGTATGGGACCCCGCTTTACGTGTATTCCGCCGACCAGATTGCGGAGCGGTTCGCGCTGTTCGACGCCGCGCTGGCCGGCCGCGATCACCTGATCTGCTACGCGGTGAAGGCCAACTCCGCGCTGGCGATTCTGAAGCTGCTGGCCGGGCTGGGCGCGGGTTTTGACATTGTTTCCGGAGGCGAGCTGGAGCGGGTGATCCGGGCCGCGCCGGAGGCAAGGGCCCAAGTGGTCTTTTCCGGCGTGGGCAAAACATCCGTGGAGATCGATCTCGCGCTCGCGACAGGGATTTTCGAATTCAACGTGGAGAGCGAAGCGGAGCTCGAGCTGCTCGCGGCGCGGGCGCGCAAGGCGGGCAAGCGGGCGCGCTTCTCGCTGCGCGTGAATCCCGACGTCTTTGCGGAGACGCACCCATACATCTCGACCGGCCTGCGCGAGCACAAATTCGGCATCGATATCCGGCTGGCGGCGGAGATTTACAGGCGCGCAGCAAAGAATCGCTGGCTTGAGGCGCACGGGGTGAGCGTGCACATCGGCTCGCAGATTCGCTCAGCCGAGCCTTTCGGCGCGGCTCTCCAGCGCGTGAGCAAGCTGGTGGGCCAGCTCCGGCGGGAGGGAATCGCGCTCCGCGCAATTGACGCCGGCGGCGGACTGGGCATCGACTATCACGGCGATTCCTTCGATGCCGCGGCCAAGGTGCGCGAGTACGCGCAGGCGCTCGATGCAGCGCTGGGCGATTTTGACGGCCGGTTGCTGATTGAGCCGGGGCGGTTTCTGGTGGCGCAGGCGGGCGCGCTGGTGGCGCGCGTGCTCTTCCAAAAGAAAAATGGCAAAAAGACGTTTGTGGTGACCGATGCGGCCATGAACGATCTCATTCGGCCCGCGCTCTACCAGGCGCACCACGAGATTTTGCCGGTGCGTCCGCGCGCCGGGCGGCCGCGCGTGGTCGACGTGGTCGGTCCCGTGTGCGAAACCGGAGACTTTTTCGCGCGCGACCGCAAGCTGCGCCCGGTGGAGGCAGGAGACCTGGTGGCGCTGCTCGACGCCGGCGCTTACGGCATGGCGCAGAGCTCCAATTACAACACGCGAGCGCGCGCGGCCGAAGTGCTGGTGGAAGGCGGCAGGGCGCGGCTCATTCGCCGCCGCGAGACCATGGAGGATTTGCTGGCCGCAGAGATCCCGTAGCTCGAGGAGACTTGCGTTTTCCGCAATGGCGCGAGCCTCGTAAACCGGGGCAACGGTCAGATGTTTCCGAGCGAGGCGACTATGAAGGCAGCCGGCTTTGAGTGCGCTCACCAGCGATGGATTCATCTGGCGCTGGTGGGCGTGGCGTTTTGCATGTATTTCTTCGATCCCGTCGACGTGGTCTGGGCGCTGGTACGGCACAAGCCCGATGCGCGGACGCTGGAGCGGATGCTCTTCGCCGTCGCGACCGGATTGACGGGTTGCGGCGCGGCCATGCGCACCGCGGCCAACCGGGCCCAAATGTCATCTTTGAGTGCGCGCGTGGAGCGGCATCTTGGTTCGGTGTTTTATGCCGTGGGAATCGGCGCTCTCGCGCCGCTGTGGGGATTCCTGATCCTTGTGGCTGGCGAGGCCGCACTGGCGCTGCGGCTCTTTCAGCGTGAGTCTGCGCCGGACGTAGGGCCCTGGTCTTCTGAAGCGGCCGGTTCCTGGGCTTCTGCCATGCGTCCTGAGGCGGCAAAGTGGGGACTGTTCTTCACCATGATTGTCTTCACCGCGGTTCTGGTCGATCGCGTTGCCGACATTCTGGCGGTTGCGAGCCTGCTCATTGCGGCTGCGCTCAACTGGCGTTTGTATTGCCATCGGACAGCCTGAACTGAGAAAGCGAAACCCGCATTCGAACCCGCACCTGCACGCGTATAGTTCTCGGTGGAGGAATTTCCATCATGCCCTCGCGGCTTTTTTGCGCGCTTGCTCTTGCGATCGTTCTTTCTTCTTTGGGCTCGTCAGCCCGCGCGCACGCCGATTCGCTGACCGTGAAGACCGAGCAGGGCAAAGTGCATGGCAAGACCATCAATGAGGGCAAAGTGCGAGCGTTTCTGGGGCTGCCCTATGCTACGCCGCCGTTGGGCTATCTGCGCTGGAAAGCCCCGGAGCCACCGGCGAGGTGGAAGGGCAAACGCGAAGCCACCAGCTACGGCGCGCGCTGCATGCAGGCGGATATTTACCCCGACATGGCGTTCCAGGATAACGGCCCAAGCGAGGATTGCCTTTACCTGAACGTCTTTACGCCGGCCAATGCCAAAGCGAAGAGCAAGCTGCCGGTGATGTTCTGGATTCATGGCGGCGGCTACACGTCAGGATCGGCCTCGGAGCCGCGCCACGACGGCGATTTTCTGCCGCTCAAAGGCGTGGTGCTGGTCACCATCAATTACCGGCTGGGCGTCTTCGGATTTCTGGTCACAAGCGAGCTGGCGCAGGAAGCGGGAGGGTCGGCGGGAAACTACGGACTGATGGACATGGTGGCTGCGCTCCAGTGGGTGCACGCGAATATCGCCCGCTTCGGCGGCGATCCGGCGAACGTGACCATCTTCGGCGAGAGCGCGGGATCGTTCGCAGTGAGCACGCTGATGGCCGCGGCATCGGCCCAAGGGCTGTTTGCGAAAGCCATCGGCGAAAGCGGCGGGGCCCTGAGCCTTGGCGCGCAGTCGAGCTCCACGCTGGCGACGCGCGAGCAGCAAAGTGATGCCTGGGCGGCCGCTGCGCTGGGCGCAAGCTCGCTTGTCGGGATGCGTTTGCTGCCGGCGGCGAAAGTACTCGACGCGGCGATGCAAAAAGGAAGCCCGCGGTTTTCGCCCGTGGTCGACGGCAAGTTTCTTACCGAGCCGGTTGCGCAGACCTATGCCGAGGGAAAGCAGGCGCATGTGCCGCTGCTCGCGGGATGGAATCGCGACGAGGGTGCGCCGCTGCGGCAAGAAATGACGGCGGCGCAGTGGAAAGATTTTGCCGCGGAGACCTTCGGCGCGCATGCCGACGAATTCCTGTCGGTCTTTCCCGGCGACAGCGATGAGCAGGCGGTGCGCTCGGCCATCGATTACAACGGCGATACGTTCATCGCCTACGGCACCTGGCAGTGGATCGAGGCGCAGGTGAAGACGGGCAGTGCGCCGGTGTACCGCTATCACTTCGAGCAGCCGGCGCCGCCGAGCAAATTTCATCCCGGCTGGTTCGCGTATCATTCCGACGACATCGAGTATGTCTTCGGCACTCTGGATACGCGCCCCGGCGCCGAGTGGCTGCCCGAGGACCGCAAGCTGAGCAACGAAATGATGGATTACTGGACCAACTTCGCCAGGACGGGCGACCCGAATGGGGCAGGGCTGCCCGCGTGGCCGCGTTTCGACCAGGGCGGCAATGTTCTCCATCTCGACAATGAGATCACGGCCGCGCCGGATACGACGCGGGCGCGGTATGAATTCCTCGAGCAGTGGATGCCGAGGAGGGATTGAGGGCGCACGCTTCAGTGTTGCCGGACTTGAAGGCCGGTCGAGGCGAGGCGCGGATTCAGTGGCCTGAAGGCAACTGCTCCTTCCGGGTCGCGCTTCCTGTACCTGATTTTGGATCGGTTATTGGTTCACGCCGGAGGCCGCGGCGAAGCCGGCGTTCTGTGCCGCAGGCGCTGCGGCAGCGGGAGGCGCGCTGGAGAAGTTCGCGTTCTTGGCATTGAGCGCGTTGGAATAATCGGGTCCGAGGCCGAGCTTCTTGAGGGCGCGCGAATCGGGCATCAGCTTGGTTTGCCAGCCCTGGTCGGCCTGGTATTTCTGCATGGCCGCAATGGTCGCCGGGTCCCACTTGCCGCTGGGATCGCCGTTGAGGTAGTGCTCGCGGATGAGCGCCTGCTGAATCTCGGTAGCGCGCCCGGAGTCGATGGACTGCTGTCCGCGCACGGTGTGGTGCGACCGGCGATGGGCCGCGAGCCGGTGCGCATGGTGCGCAGTGGTAGACGTATGTGCCGTGGACGCCAGCACAGGCGACGCCATCAGCCCCGCGGTAACCAGAATTGCCAATGCTGCTCGAAGAGAAGACACGAGCAAAATCACCTCAAATAGATACTCGATAACCGGGGTAATCCCTCGAGTCTATCGGAATAAACCAAATTTCGGCAATGAGAATACCCTTCGATAGGGGGGTGGGCTACACCGAGGTAACGGCAGTGGTAATGGCTTTCCCTTCCAGGCGCAGTCCGCATCCGTTTACAGCGTACCTCCAATGTAGTTGATGCCTTCTTCAGGATGATGCGGGTCCACCACCTCGAAGACTACGTCGTCGCCGGTCTTGAGCTTGCTCACCTCGGCTTCGAACTGGTCCTTGGTGGCCGTGGGCTGCCGGTTGACGTGGGTGATAACCAGACCGGGTTCGAGGCCCTGCAGGTCAGCGAACGAGCCCGTGCGCACCGATTCGATTTCCACGCCGGAGGTGTGAATCCTGCCAACCACTGTCTGCGAAAGATCGCGCACCACCAGGCCCAGCTTGGTTTCACTGGGATCGCCTGAAGTCTCCGGGTTGGCCTGCGGCTGATTTCCGGCCAGCTCCGCAAACACCTTGTCGCGGTCGCCGATGGTAATGGTCGTGTCCTGTTGTTTGCCGTCGCGCAGGAAGCCCAGGTTGATGGTCGAGCCAGGCTTGCGGCTGGCGATCTCGTTCACCAGATCGTCGCCGTCCTTCACCGGGCGGCCGTCGATGGTGACAATAATGTCGCCCGGTTTCATGCCGGCCTTATCCGCCGGACCACCGGGCTGCACTTCCTGCACCAGGACGCCGTTCTTGAAACCGTAGACGCGATTCACCGCGCTCGAAAGCCCCTCGCGGAACTGGATGCCGATGGAGCCGCGCACCACCTTGTGGCCGGGGCCGATGAGGTCGTTGTACACGGAGACCACGGTATTCGAGGGCATGGCAAAGCCGATGCCTTCATAGCCCGCCGACTGCGTGTAAATGGCCGTATTGACGCCGATCACATTCCCGTTCATGTCGAGGAGCGGACCGCCGGAATTGCCAGGATTGATGGCCGCATCCGTCTGGATGAAGTGCTGGAACTGGCCCGGAGCGCCCTGGTCGATGGTGCGGTTCTTGGCGGAGATGATGCCCGCGGTGACGGTCTGCGCCAGAGCGAAGGGACTGCCGATGGCCTCAACCCAGTCGCCCACCTGAGACTCGTCGGAGTTGCCCATCTTCACGATCGGCAAGGGCGTGTTGGCATCGATCTTGATGACGGCAAGGTCGGTAGCCTTATCCACGCCGATGACGCGTGCCGGCCGTCCCAGATCCTGGGTGTCGGGATCGGTGGAAAGCTTGACGTAAATCCTGTCGGCTTTTTCGATCACGTGCTCGTTGGTGATGATGTAGCCCTTGGAGTCGACGATGAATCCGGATCCCAGCGACTCCTGCACCTGCCCGCCGTTGTCGCCCTGGTCAGGCTGGCCGGGAACCTGCCCGCCGAAAAAGCGGTTGAAGAAGTCCTGGAAGTTGTCCTCGCCCTGGCCCTGATCGTCGTCGTCGCCGTCGTCTCCCGGATTCTGCTGGTCAGGCTGGTTGCGAAAATGGAAGTTCCGGCGCCCGTGATTATCCGACTGCTTGGGAAGCGTCTGGGTGTTGATGTTGACCACCGCCGGCGCCACTTCGTGGGCAATCTTCACAAACTCATTGGGAGCAATGGCGGAGTTGACGATCTTGAGCGGAGCGGCATCGGTGCTCGAGTTCTGCTGCTGCTGCTCCTGGCCGCGCACGCCATGCGCCGCGAACGAACCCGTCAGGATGGCTGCCGTGAGCGCGGCGAGCACCAGGAAAGCCGAAGCGAGACGGCGGGAACGCAGGCGTTCAAAGAGCGATTTCATACCGTTCAATAACCTCGAAAATGGGAACCTCGAAAAGGGGAACCTCGAAAATGGGACCTCAAAAACGCGACCTCAAAAGGCCGGCCCTGGGCCGGCACGCCTGGATACACCAATTCTCAAGTTTGATGCACCAACTCACAGTATAGCCAGTTGCACACGCCGCGCCCGGAATCGATGACCGCGTTTTTTCTCGAGACCCGCCGCTCCCGACCTTCATCGCCGGCGGAGGAACGGCCGGTCCTGTGTCCGGTCCTGTGTATAGACGCGGCCGGCGGCAAAGAGTAGCGGCCGAGCGCGGGGGGCCGCGGCGGAGGCGAGAAGTTCACTGAATCGAGAGAGATGGGAGAAAAACGACGGGAACTATTGCTCGCCTGCCCACTCCACCATGGCCAGGGTGAGCAAGAGCGCTCGGCGCAGGCCGAGCTCCCGGTCTTTTGCCGAGTACCACTCGGCCAGAGTGTGCGCCCCGCCACCCTCCCCGCCCGCGCCGATGGACAACGCGGGTACGCCGAGCGAGAGCGGCAGATTGGCGTCCGTGGACCCCAGACGAAGATCGGTGCGCAGGCCCAGATGACGGTCAACGGCGCGCAGCGCTTCCAGCAGCGGAGAATCGCCGGCAAGACCTGCCGCGGGACGGTCACCGATTCTGGTGATGGAAAAAATGAGCGGACCCTTGCTGGCGCTGCCCGCGTCCCGCGCCTGCGCATTGCATTTCTCCACCGCGTCTTCCGCCGCGCGCTCGAGGGCGCTCTCGAGGCGAAGCAACTGCTCGGCGCTGGTGGAGCGGAAATCGACGGTGGCGTGCGCGCATTCGGGGATGGAGTTCACGCTGGTTCCGCCGCGGATGGTTCCCAGGTTCATGGTGGTGCGGGGCTCATCGGGCAAGGGAATTTCCGCGAGCGCAGCAAGGGCCGAGGCCATGGCGGCGATGGGATTGGGAGTGCCCGCATCGGTGAAACTGTGGCCGCCGGGACCGGTGATGGAGACCTGAAATCGCCGGCTGCCCACTCCCTGGGTTACGGCGCCATCGGCTCCGGCGCCATCGAGAACGATGTGCGCGGCCACGCGCCCGCCCAGTGCGGTTTGCGTGTAGAGGTGGCGCATGCCGCGCAGGTCGCCTTCGCCCTCTTCGCCTACGTTGCCGAGGAAAACCAGGGGAACCGGCAGTTCCACCTGCGCCTGAACCAGGGCGTGCGCGATGGCCAGAAGGCCGGCCACGCCGGCGCCATTGTCGCAGGCGCCCGGAGCGCGGAGGCGGTCGCCCTCGAGCACGGGCTTCAGAGGAGTCTCGCGGGGAAACACCGTGTCGAGGTGCGCCGAGAGCACGACCGCGGGCCCGGTGCTTTCCGGGGGGAGATGGCGCGCGGGCAGGACACCGTAGACATTGTGAACCGTGTCCATCTCCACGCCGCTCAATCCGGCTTGAGTGAAATGCCGGCTGAGCCACTCCGCGCGCGCCTGCTCGCCGTTCAGAGGAGCGGGAATGGAAACCAGCTCGCATTGCCAGTCCATGATTTTCTGCGGGTTGCCGTGCAGCCACGCGAAAGCTCCGTGGACGGGCCTGAGCGCGGCCAGCGCCGTAACCCGGGAAAAGGCGGAGTTGTGCGAGACCAGCGCCATGGCCATTGCCTTCAGGTTAGCAGGCGCGCGGAAGCGCGGGTTTCCGCAGTGCGGCGAGCGGCGCGAAGAGAGTGGCGGGAATGCGCGGCGGTTGCGCGTTTACGGCGTTTTCAGAAATACTGTGGTCTTTTTGCATCGTGCCAGGTCGCCGCTCCCTGTTGGTCGCGTTGACTTCTCGGTCCCAGCTTCGGTCTACACCATTTCCGAAAACGCAATAGTCGCGGGGGAGAATCATTCCTGCGGATATTCAACCGAGTGCAGAAAAAGCCCGCATGCGGGCGCCGTGGGTCCGGCAGCGGAGCGGGAACGCGCGGCCAGGATTTTCACGAGCTCGTCCAAGGCCAATTGCCCGCGGCCGATTTCGAGCATGGTCCCCACCAGGTTGCGGACCATGTGATGCAGGAATCCGTTGCCGCGGACGCGATAGACCAGCAGCGCGCCGGCTTCGCTGCCGCGCTCTTGCCAGGCTGAGGAAAAGATGGTCCGGAGGGTACTCCCAGGTCCGGAGCCCTGCTCGTCGCCGTCCTCGTCCAGGATTGCCGGGGCGCCGCGCGCGGAGCGTTCCGGGTCAGTGGCGGCGAAGCTCAAAAAGTCATGTTCTCCCAGAAAGATGCGAGCCGATTCCTGAAGCAGAACTGGATCAATTTTCCACAGGCACGGAAGTACATAGCGGGCGTGAAAAGGGGAACAAGTCTCTCCCAAAAAAATCCGGTACTCATAGGTCTTGGCCAGAGCGGAATGACGGGCGTGAAAGGTAGTGCTTGGCACCGTCTTGGCTTCGGAGACACGAATTGCCAGGGGCAAGGTGCGGTTGAGCGCGCGGCGCAGGTTTTCTGGCGGGATGGGCGCAGACAGAGCAAAGCTGGCCACCTGCGCCAGGGCGTGCACGCCGGCGTCGGTCCTGCCCGATCCCTGGGGCAATGGGCTCTCGCCGGTGACGCGCTCGAGAGCCGACTGCAGCTCGCCCTGGATGGTGGGCCGGTCTGGCTGAATCTGCCAGCCGTGGAAATCCGTGCCGTCATAGGCCAGCGTGAGTTTCCAGGTCTGCGGGTGCCCGTCGCTTTGAGGGGGTGTGCTCACCGTGGCCGCCGCCTACAGCCTACAGGATGCCCGATCCAGAACCGAGAAGGGAGGGCCGGATCTCCGGCCCGCTTGCACTCCGGGCGGGCGATGCCGTATTTTACTAACCAGTTAGTTAAAACGGTCGTCACCGCGGAACTGATTTCGGAGCGGTTCGGGCGACCGTCGAGTGCAGCGGAGAAAGGCGGGGGCGGGAACAACGAGGGTATCGAATTCGTAATTCCAGGCAGGTTCTCGCAGTTTGGCGTGAAGGCGATAATCGTCTAAGGGATGGGAAAATTTGCATCCGGAAGGCTCTGCGGCCCGTCTTGAGAGTTGGCATTCCAAGTGACGCAGCCAAATCATGGAGAAATTTATGCATTTTGAGAGGACTCGTGTGTTTGCCGGAAAGCGGGAACCGGGGCGCAAGGCGAACCCATCCCGCGGAAATTCGCGAAATGGGAAAAGGATAAGCGGTTGGCGCGCCGGGGCCATGATCGTGCTTACGGCATTTTCCGGAATGCCGCCGGGATTTTCCCAGATGCCGGCCGCAGGCGCGAAGGGGCCGGACAAGGCCGCTTCCAACCTGCCCCCGGCGCCCGCGCCGATTGCTACGTCGCCTTATCCCCTGCGGGCTTCGCAGCGCGACTATTCCAAGCCCTTCGCCGGCTGGCTGGGCGACCCCATCAATATCTTCCGGCCCACGACGATCGGCAAGGCGAGCTTTGCGAACTCGGTGCGCCTGGGCGACCTGGTGAAAGACGGCAAGATTTATCTCAGCCTCTCGGACGCGCTGGCGCTGGCCATCGAGAATAACTACGACATCGCCATCGCCCGCTACGACCTGGACATTGCCGATACCGACATCCTGCGCGCCAAGACCGGCGCCGCACTGCTGGGCGCGCCTTCAGGCCTGGTGACGGGCACGCTGGGCGGCTCGGCGTCCACGCTGACGACCGGCGGCGGACCGGGCGGAACAACGGTGGGCTCGGGCGGCGCCGGTTCGGGCGTCTCCGGACTCACGTTGACCACCGCGGGCGCGGGCCCCAACCCCGAAGTGCTCGATCCCACGCTCACGGGCGCAATCGAATTGCAACGGCAGGAGTCGCCGGCGGTAAGCATCTTTCAGCCGCGCGCTTCAACCAACACCGACCAATACAACTTTACCTACAACCAGGGATTCATCACCGGCACTTCGCTCGCCCTCACGTTCGACAATCAGCGGCTGACGACCAACAGCGAGCTCTACGAATACAGCCCGCTCCTGAGCTCCAGTTTCCAGGCCACGGTTACGCAACAGCTTTTGCAGGGCGCCGGCATCTGGGTGAACAAACGCTTCATGTACCAGGCCGCGAACGACCGCCGCATCACGGACTCGTCCTTCCGGCAGCAGATTCTTTACACCGTGAACCAGGTGGAGACGATTTACTGGGGACTGGTGCAGGCTTACGAGGACGTGCAGGCCAAGCAACGCGCGCTGGACCAGAGCTCGCGGCTGCTCGAGGACAACCGCAAGCAGCTGGAGATCGGCACCATGGCGCCGCTCGACGTAGTCAACGCCGAGTCCAATGTGGCCACGGACAAGCAGGCGCTGATCAGCGCGCAAAACGCGCTGAATTACCAGCAGCAGATCATCAAGCAGGCCATTGCCCGCAACCTGAACGATCCCGTGCTTTCGGCCGCGCCCGTGATTCCCACCGACCGCGTGAGCCTGGAGCCGATTCCCGAAGAGAGCGAGCCGGTGGAGCAATTGGTGCAGGACGCGTTCAAGCAGCGGCCGGAGCTGGAGCAGGCCGTGCTCACGTTGCGCAACGACGAAATCACGCTCAAGGGCGCGCGCAATGCGCTGCTGCCCACGCTGAACGTCTTCGGGTTTTACGGCGCCAGCGCCTCAGGCGGCGCGCAGAGTCCGAGCTGCTTTAACTTTTTCAGCAGCCCCGCGGGACCGTGCGCGCCCAATACGGTCCCCACCGTGGGCTACGAAAGCACGCTGAGCAACCTGGTGAACAGCAGCGCTCCCAACAAGGGTGCGGGCTTCAATTTGACCGTCAACCTCCGCAACCGCGAGGCGCAATCGGTGCAGGAGCGCTCGCTGATGGAGTACCGGCAGGCGGAGCTGCGCCTGGAACAGCTGCACACGCAGATCCGCATGCAGGTGGTGAACGCAATGTACGCGCTCACCAACGACCGCGCCGCGGTGGAAGCGGCCCAGGCCGCGCGCGACTACAACCAGCAAAGCCTGGATGCGGAGGAAAAGAAGCTGCACCTGGGCGCATCGACCACGGCGAACGTATTGCAGCAGGAGCGCAACCTGGCCACGGCGGAAGATAACCTGATTGCGGCCAACGCGGCTTATGCCAAGGACCGTGCCGGCCTGTACCAGACTCTGGCTTCCACGCTCGAGCATTATGGAATCAACTTGGGCGATGCAGCGCAGGGAACCGTGGGAACTGCGCCGGTGGTGCCGGGCGTGCACGCCGCGCCGCCGGAAGAGGAGCCGTCGACAACGCCTCAGGGGGAGCAGCCCTCCGGAGCGCCCTCGGCGCCGGGAACGGGACAATAACTGCGCAGCCGATGTGTTGGGCTGAGGGATTCGATTTCACACCGTTGCGGCAAAAACAGATGCGTCGTGCCCAGAGGGCCCCCAGATGGGGCGCCCAATGCGCTGCATTGCGGTGGGGATTTATCGCTCGGCGACGAGATCGAGGAGATCGAAGAATTCAGGGAAGCTGATGGCTGCCGATTCGGCGCCCTGAATCAGGGTTTCGCCCTCGGCCTTGAGCGCGGCCACGCTGAAGGCCATGGCGATGCGATGATCGCCGCCCGCATCGATAGTTGCGCCGTGGAGCGGCTGGCCCCCGGGCACATCGAGCCCGTCTTCAAACTCGATCACCTCGGCGCCCATGGCGCGCAGATTTCCGGCGACGAGCGCGATGCGGTCGGACTCTTTCACGCGCAGCTCCTTCGCGTCGCGGATGCGGATGCCGCCGCTTGTTGCCGGCGCAATGGCCGCGAGCACCGGCAATTCGTCGATGAGCGCCGCGGCGAGTGAACCGCTGATTTCCGTCGATCCGAGTCCCTCTGCCGGCCCGGCAATCTGCACCGTTCCCACCAGCTCGGAGTTTTTTTCTTCGAGATTGAGCACGCTGATGTGCGCGCCCAGCGCGGTGAGCACATCAAGCAGGGACGCGCGCGTGGGATTGAGGCCGAGCGCATCGATGACCAGGCCGGAGCCGGGAAAGAGCGCGGCTGCACACATGAAAAATGCAGCGGAAGAAATGTCGCCGGGGACGGCGGCGTCGATGGCGTGGAGCGGTTGCGGGCCGGCAATGGAGACCGAGTTCGCGGTGCGCGTTAATTTGGCGCCGAAAGCGCGAAGGGCCAGTTCGCTGTGATCGCGGGTGCGCACGGCTTCGCGCACGGTGGTGGTGCCCGCGGTTTGCAATCCGGCAAGCAGGATGCAGGTCTTGACCTGCGCGCTGGGGGTGGGCGTGGTGAAGTCGATGGCGCGCAGCGGCGCGCCTTCAATGGTGAGGGGCGCGTGGCCGTCAGTGAGGGTGATCCGTGCGCCCATGGCTTCAAGCGGTTTGCGGATGCGCTCCATGGGGCGGCGCGAGAGCGATGCGTCCCCGGTGAGCGTGAAGCGGCCCTCTTGCGGTGCGAGGAGGCCGGCAATCATGCGCATGGTGGAGCCGGAGTTGCCGCAATCGAGAGGATGGTTTGCCGGAGTGACGCGGCCGGCCACGCCGGCGATTGCGACGGAATGATCGTCGAGGCGATTCACCTTTGCGCCGAGGGCCTGCATGCACGCGAGAGTGGAGGCGCAGTCGGCGCCGGTGGAGAAGTTGGTGAAGCGCGAAGTGCCTTCGGCGAAGGTGCCGAGCATGGCGTAGCGATGGCTGATGGATTTGTCGCCGGGCAGACGCAGGCTGCCGTAGAGGTTGCGCGCGGGGCGGATGAGGCGGTCGGACATACAGCTCTTAGCTTCTAGCTCCTAGCTTTTAGCTTGTTCGTGCGATGTGCTGGTTCGAGTTTATCGGACTGGGCCAGCGGGCTTGCAGTGATGCTTGGGCGGAGGCACGCCAGAGGTTCGCGTTATCGCCCGGCGCCGGCGGCCAGGGCAAGCCGTCGATGCTCTTTCGCCCCTTACAGGGGCTTGGGCTGCAGTGGCTTTCGATCCCCAGGCTTGCGCCTGGGGCTACCTTCTTTGGCCCGCTGACGCGCGCCGTCGCGGGGTCCAGCGGGTCGGGTACGTGTTTTCCCACCCAAACCGCAGAAAGCGCGGTCAGGATGGGGCAGGGATCGTTTCTTCTCTGATCCCTGATCCCTGTTCCCTGTTCCCTGCATTTACCGCACGCGCAGCACGATGATGGTCTCGTCGTCGAAGCGGTCGTGGGTGCCTTGAAAGCGGGTGACGTCGGCGAGGATTTCGTCGGCGATGGCTTGTGCGGGCAGATCGCGGTTGGCGCAGAGCAATTGGGCAAGCCGCTCCTGGCCGTACATCTCGTCTTTCTCGTTTTCGGCGTCGAGAATGCCGTCGGAGACGAAGACGATGGCGTCGCCGGGCTGCGTGGCCAGGTTGAATTCCTCGTAGGTCACATCGGGAAACATGCCCAGCGGAAACCCTTCCGCCTGCACCGTGATCGATTGTCCGGCGCGGCAAAACAACGGCTGAATGGCGCCCGAGTTGGCCACCTGGAGGGTGCGGTTCTCATCGTTCCAGAGCGCAAAGAGCAGGGTGACGTACTGCGATTCGAGTTTCCGCTCCTGGAGCGCGTCGTTGAGATGCGCGAGCATCTGCGCAGGACCGAGCTGCTTCCACCCCACAGATGTGGATTCGTCCGTGGGGGCCCCGGGCTGCTGCGCGGCGGAGCGCATGATGCCGCTGACGAGCGCGGCGAAGAGCGCCGCCGGCGCCGCCTTGCCGCTGACGTCGCCGAGAACGATGGCGGTGCGGTCGGGTCCATACTCGATGAAGTCGTAAAGATCGCCGCCGATGGTGCGCGCGGGAAGAAAACGCACCGCCAGATCGGCATTGGTATGGACGGGCGGCGCCTGCGGCAGCAGCCGCAGCTGCACTTCGCGGGCCATGGCCAGATCGCGCTCGAGCTGCCGCTCCTGGCGGCGCACGGCCTGGTAGAGGCGCGCATTTTCAATGGCGATGGCGATCTGCGAGGCCAGCGTGGTGAGCATGCGCTCATGTTCTTCATTGAAGAAGCCGGTGCGCGTGTGCTCGAGATCGAGCACGCCGATGACGCGGCCTTTGTAGAACAAAGGCACGATCAGTTCCGAGCGCGTTTCCGAATTCATTTCCAGATAGCGCGGATCTTTGTGCACGTCGGGTACGTTGATGGGGCGCCACTCGCGCACGGCCGCGCCCACCAGGCCGCTGGTTACCGGGATGCGCCGCATGGGCGCGTGGGCGTAGCCGAAGCGCCAGGCGTAGCGTGTGATGAGCACCTCGCCTTTTTCGTCGAGCAGCATGATGGTGAACATCTGGTAATCGATGAGCCGGCGCAGAAGCTGGCCGACGCGCTCGAAGAGGGGGTTGAGCTCGAGGATGGAGGCCAGCTCGACGGCGATTTCGTTGAGCACTTCGAGCGTCTGCGCCTGGCGCGAAACGCGCGCATAGAGGCGCGCGTTCTCAATGGCCTGCGCGATGCGCGAGGCGGTGACGGTGAGCACATGCAGGTGCTGGGGCCGAAAGTAGCCCGCCTCCTCGCTCTCGAGATCCATCACGCCAATGAGGTGGTTCTTGGCGATCAGGGGCACGGCGAGTTCCGAACGCACGTCGGGATTGGCCGGGATGTAATGCTCCGACGCAGAAACGTCATTGAGCAGCGCGGGCTGGCGCGTGAGCGCGACCTGGCCCACGATGCCTTTGCCGAGGGGCACGCGCGTACGCTCCACCTGGGGCGTGTGGCCGATCTGGAAGCGCATACGCAGCTCGCGGGTGCGCTCGTTGAGCAGAAAGATGGCGAAGATGCGATAGTTGATGACCGCGCGCACCAGCTCGGAGGTGCGGTTGAGCAGCGTCTGCAGATCGAGCGTGGTGTTGAGGGTGTCATTTAACTTCATCAGAAACGCTGCGTCCGCCGGCTCGATGCGCGGGTTCGCGGGATCGAAGGCCGACCCTTCTGCGGGGCGATAGTCGCCTTCGAGCTCCTGCGGCGCGGGCGTGGATGGAGGGGGATCGGGCATCGGCGTTGAAGGGAATGATAGCAAGGGGACGAGGGAACGAGGGAACAGGGAGTAGGGAGTAGGGAGTAGGGAGTAGGGAACAGGGATCAAGGGTCAGGGATCAGGTGTCAGGGTTCAGGGATCGAGGAACGGGCGGGATGTTGTTCGATGTTTCGCGAATGACTCGCGTCTTCTGCTCCCTGCTCCCTGCTCTTCTCACTCGGCGCCGAGTTCGCGCAGGATGGCGACCGACGCCGACGTGCCGACGCGGTTGGCGCCGGAGTCGAGCAGGGCGCGCACATCGTCCAGCGTGCGAATGCCGCCCGCGGCCTTCACGCCGCAGCGCGCGCCGGCCACGCCGCGCATCAGGGCCACATCGGCCGCGTTGGCGCCGCCGGAGGAAAAACCGGTCGAGGTGCGGATGAAGTCCGCGCCGGCCTGGATGGCGATTTCCGCGGCGCGCAGCTTCTCTTCCATGCTGAGCAGGGAAGTTTCGAGGATAACTTTGAGCAGCGTGCCGTGATGGTGCGCCACGCCGGCGACGGCATGGATGGTGTGCTGAACGGCGTGGTGATTGCCGCTCTTGAGCAGGCCGATGGGAATGGCCATATCCAGCTCGCGCACGCCCAGCCGGGCAAGCGCGGCAGCTTCATGGCGGAGCGTGGAAACCAGGGAAGCGCCGAAAGGAAAACCGAGAACCGCGCCCACCTGGACGCCGCTCCCGGAGAGCGCATTGACGGCGGTCGAGGCCCAGACCGGGTTCACCATGGCGCAGGCAAAGCGGTAGCGTTCGGCTTCCTCGCAGAGGCGCTCGACTTGCGCGCGCGTGGCCTCGGGATGGAGCAGAGTGTGGTCGATGATGGAAGCCAGGGATTGCCAGTTGGCGAGGGTCTGGGCGGCAAATGCAGGTGCGTCAAAGGTACCGTAGTCAAACTCAAGGTCGGATTCCTGGATCGGGGTAAAGACTTTCATCAAAATAAGCTCCTTGCCGTTCAAACCCGGCTCTCGAGCCGGCCGCTGAGCAATCTCCGGAGAACGAGTATAGATCAGCTCGCTGTCCGCGCCAACTGACTAGACGCAGGCGCGCGAGGTACGGCGAGGGACCAGGCGCAGGGTACGGAAGTGTGACTCGCTACTCGCCTGGGGAGGGCGGCATCAAACAGATATCGGGCAGATTCCGGTAGCGCTCGGCGTAGTCCATGCCGTAGCCGATCACAAAGAGATTGGGGATGGAAAAGCCCACGTAATCGGCATTGATGTTCTCGATGCGGCGGGAGGGCTTGTCGAGCAGCGCGGCAATGCGCAGCGTCCTGGGATGCTGCTGGAGGAAGAGCTTGCGCAGGTAGGCAAGCGTGAGGCCGGTGTCGAGAATGTCTTCGACCACCAGAACATTTTTGCCTTCGATGGGCTGGTCCAGGTCCTTGATGAGCTTGACCGCGCCGGAGGAGCGCTGCCCGCTGCCGTAACTGGAGACGGCGACGAAGTCGAAGGTGGCGTCAGCCTGGATGGCGCGCGCCAGATCGGCGAGAAAGGGCGCAGCGCCCTTGAGCACGCCGATCATCACCAGCCGCTCGCCGTTCAGGTCGCGGGTAATCTGGGCGCCCATCTCGGCAACGCGCTCGGCAATTTGCTGCCGGGAATAAAGAACTTCGAGTCCCTGGTAGGTCATGGTAGCCATGCCCCAGTATCACGCCAATTATCCCGGCGCGAGCCTGTGCAAATCGAGCTTTGAATTGGTGCCATTTCCGGCTCGAGCCTGCAGGAGCGGGGCCGCGTCTATACTGGAGGGGAGATGTATCCGTATATTCATATCGGGCACTTCAACCTTCCTACCTTCGGCCTCATGCTCTGGCTGGCTGCCGTGGCCGCCGCGATCGTGGTCGAGCGCGGCTTCCGGCGCGCGCGCATCGACGCCGATGCGGTGGGAATCGTGGCCATTACCGTGGTGGCCGGCATTGTGGGCGCCAAAATCTGGCACGTGTTCGATACGCCCGCCGATTTTCGCGAGCTGGGCTGGCGCGTGCTTTACGATCCGGCCGGCTTTGCCTGGTACGGGGGTTTGACGTTCGGCATCGCCGCGCTGGTGTACCAGGGCTGGCGGGCCAAGATCGGCGCCCTGCGCACGCTTGACCTGGCTGCGCCGGCCGCGGCCATCGGGTACGGTTTGGGGCGCATCGGCTGCTTTCTGTCGGGCGACGGCTGTTATGGGATTCCCACCAAGCTGCCCTGGGGCATGAGCTTTCCCCATGGCATCGATCCCACGACCGTGCGCGTCCATCCCACGCCGCTCTACGAGATGGCCGCCGCGCTTCTCATCGGCTGGTGGTTGTGGCGCAGAGCCGGCAAGCCGCATGCCCATGGGGTGATCCTCGGCCAATATCTGCTGCTCACCGGCATCGCACGCTTCCTGGTTGAATTCATCCGCCGCAACCCCAGGGTGCTGTGGGGTCTTTCGAACGCGCAGCTGGCCAGCGCCGGCGCGGCGCTTGCCGGCATCGGCATTCTTGTCTGGACGGCATCGCGGCAGGCGGGAAGAGCCGAGCGTGTTTCCGCGGTGATGGAGAAGCCGGCGTAGGGGACCCGCTCCCGCGGAACCGGCTACGATTCTCCTCGGGTCCCGAGTCCGATCAGAACGAGAAAAATGTCTGAAAGCTGAAGGAGCGGCTGCCGGGCGTGGCGCTTTGAAACGGCGGCGGCGCAATGGACTGCGACTGGTTGAAGAGCGGCGACAGCAAGACTCCGTTCGGCGGGCTCATGTTGACCATGTTGAAGAGATTGGCCGCGCGCACCACGAAGGTGAGGTTATAGCGCCTGGGTGCGGATTCGTCGAGGCGCACCGATCCGCTGCCGCCGCTCAATCCGCGCCCGCTCACGCTGCTTCCCGCCTGGTAGCTGGTTCCCTGCTGCGCCGTTCCCACGCGCGGTCCCACGCCAATTACTTTGCTCAGGCGGATATGAACCACGGCATTCGGCGGCCCGATTCCCGCGCCAAACGGAACCATCCGCTCGCTTTTGCCCTCCGGGTCTGTATCCAGGCAACCGTAGCGGGTTGGAATAACGCCCGCGGCGCCGCAGGTGCCGTAAGTGGGCCGCGCGTTGAACTGATTGTTCTCCGTGGCATCGTCGCCGATGGTCAGGTCGTAGGGCGTGCCCGATTGCGCGACCAGCAGGGAACTGACGCTCACGCCGAAGGGGGCGCTCCAGGAGCCGATGAAGGTGAGCCGCTGCCGGTTGCCGAAGGTCGCGCGGCCGTAATCGATTCCCGGATCCTGGGGCACGGAAGGGAAATAGAATACGCCCTGAGTGTCGCTCTTGGCCTCATTGAGCATGTAATTGGCGTTGACGATCAGGCGCTTGAGCTGCGTGTTTACGGTAAAGATGACCTGGTTCTGCCGGTAAACGCCGCCGGACTGGAATTGATAATTCTCGCTGCCGGGCAAGGGGCCGGTGACGGTATATGTGGCCACATCAAAGGGCGGTGCGGTTACGTTGTTGGAAAGGTACTGGTGAATCCCCCGCGTGTAGAGATAGGTGACGTTGGCCATGATCGTACGCGTAATCTGCCGGTCGATTCCGGCCCCGGTCTGCATGTCGAGCGCGGTGCGGAAATACGGGTCCAGGGACAGGTGGGTGGGAATCGAAGAGCTGGCGGACCCGAACGCGGAGGGCGGTTCGGTGGCGGAGGGATTGTATAGATCCGGATTCTCGATCACGTAAGCCAATTCGTTCGCGCCGTTGAAGTGAATGGTGCTGAGAACGTAGGGCGTGCCGGAGTTCGAATTGAAAAAGCTGGGCACGGTGAAGCGGTTATAAAACCATCCCGAGCCGGCGCGGATGACGGTTCTGGGCTGGGCCGCTCCCGAGCCGCGAGCGGGACTCCACGCAACGGCGAGCCGCGGCGCCCAGTCCGCGCGATCGTGAATCCGGTTCTGGCCCTCCAGGCGAAGGCCGGCGGCCACCATGAAATTCGGCTTCCAGTGCCAGTCGTCCTGAAAGAAGAATGCCCCATCGAAAAGAAGAACGCTGGCCAGGGGATGATTGACCTGGGTAACGGTGTACAGCTCCGGAGCGGGAGTGGCCGCGTTGTAGCTGGCGATCGAGTTGAAGGTATAGGTACCGTTGGCACCGGTGGTTGCGTAGCTCGAGTCGTCGTAAAGGCGCAGGCGCGTGCCGAAGCGAAGCGTATGCGCGCCCGCGATGGCGGTGGAGTCGTTCTGAATATCGAAGTTGTTCTGGGCATCCCGCAAAATGCCCGCGGAGCTGCCGCCGCCGGAAAACGCGCCCTCCACAATGACAGTGGGCGCAGGGTTCGCAGGCACCTGGTCGTTGTAAATGCGGCTCCATTGAAAATGGGTTTCATTCACGAACTGCGGACTCACCAGCACCTCGTCGCTGAGCTGGAGCGCGTTTTCTTCGCTGATCACGTTGTTCGACTGAGAGGCGAGACTGAGCGCGCCCACGCCGTTTCCCGACTCCCGGGTGCGGTAGAAAAGATCGTGAATGGAGAAGGTGTTGCGGCCCAATTGAAAATCGATGCGCGGGTTCAGCAGGAGATAGTCGATGGGCTGGGGAACGGCCTCCTGGATGGAAGCGCTGGTGTTTTGCGGATTGAGCGCGTCGACGATGGCCTGATTCTGCCGGGAGACATAATAGCCGCTGAAGAATCCCGATGCGCGTTTGGAGAGCGGTCCGCTGAGGTTGCCGACGAGGGCGTACTGGTAGTAGCTGGGCTGCACGGTTACCAGCGGCACCGCGGTATTCAGGACGGAATCGTTGCCGCCGGCCGCAAGGCTGCCCTGGAGCTTTTGCGTGCCCGGCTTGGTGATGATCTCCACGCGGCCGTAACCGAGGCGGTCGAACTCCGCAGAGAAGGGATTCTGGTTGACGCGCACCTCCAGAATCGAGGACTTGGGCGGGAGCTGGCCTCCGGAAAAGCCGTTGATATAGATCTGGCCGCCGCTCGGACCTGCCACCGGGCCGGCCAAGGCCTGCAACTCGTTGCGCAGCTCGTCGGGATCGTCGGACAGAGCATTGAGGGCGCTTCCGCTTAGGACCATGGCGCTCGCATTCTGGTCGGGATTGAGAGCGAGGCCGCGCACCTGGCCGGAGATGGTCACGTCTTCAGGCTCGACGGCGATCTTGAGCGAAACTTTGACTTCTCTTACGCGGCCCGCCGTCACCACAATACTGGAGACGATTTGAGGTAGGAAGCCTTTGGCCGCAACTGAAACCAGGTACACGCCGGGCGCAAGCCCGTGAAAGTCAAAGAGTCCGTCGGCGCTGGATTCTCCCCTCAAGGCGACGCCGGCCCCGGCGAGCGTGACCTGGGCTCCGAGGATGGCGGCTCCGCTGGGGTCGAAAACGATGCCGCGGAGTTCCCCGGTCTGGCTTACGGCTCTTTGTGCGGGCAACAACAGGAACAGGGCCAGCACAAGGGAGCCCAGCAGTCGCAGCTTGAACGTCATATTCCCCTGTTTGCGTCGGCAGCTTGCAACCGGCTGAGAAGCGAAATCGTTTCATCCCTGTCGCCCGAGTAGATGGCGACAGATCGAGCCCTTGCTTCGCCAGAAAACGCAGATCGGGAAATCGCCTTGAGAAATCGAGCGCTCGGACGGAGCAAATGTCCGTCCGGAACTCAAGGCGCAGAGGTGATTGGCAACTTCGGTTAGAAGTTTCTCACGTCGACGGGGAGATGCAAAGCAATTTTTCGCGCGAGGCGGGATAGAGGGCCGCTCAAAGGCGCTTGAGAAAGGCCAGGGCCTCAGCCAATTGGGGGAAGCGCGCCTCCTCGGCCTTGAACTCGCGCGAGTGCACGCAGCGGCGCAGGCCGCGCATGCGCACCGGGTGCTTGAGGTGCAGCATCTCGTGAAAGAGCAGATATTCGATGGCATAGCGCGGGCTCGACGGCCGGTCGAAGACGCGGCTCACCACGATGGTGTTGTGCGCGGCATCGTAGTGGCCGAGCGAGCGCTTGGCCGTGTGCTCGCTCCAGGTAAGCTCGGGCCGTCCCAGCAGCCCGCCGAAGAAGCGGAAGTTGAGCGCGTCAAAGACCTCTTCGAGGTGAAAGTACCGGCCCTCCGGTCCCAGGTAACGCTTGCTGCCGCGGGCGGTGCGAATCAGTTCCGTCTGCCGGGTCACCGCGGCGCTCGAAGCAAAACGTTTGAAGCGCAGGTTGTGCGCGGCTTCAATCGGCTTTTTGTAGAGCTTGGCCAGCAGAATGTGGGCGATAGCGTGGAGAACCGACTCGGGCGCGCCTTCAAGCAGATCGGAGAGATGGACGAGGATGCGGCCTTCCCGCAGGCGGATGGTGGTATTCAGAGAGGTGAAGCGGCGGAAGCGGACCTGCATGGGAGGCATGGGCGCGCGCGGCCGGAGCGCCCGGTACTCCTGCTGAAAAATGGGGACGATCTCTGGGGTCACCAAGTGGAGAGCATAACAGGGAAGAGGGGTCAGGGATCAGGGGTCAGGGATCAGGGGTCAGGGATCAGAGTTCAGCGATCAGCGGGGTGAGGGAAAAGGTGAAGCGTTTGCTCTTTGTTGCGCGGCGTGGGCAGTGCGCAAGCGGCACCATCCGCTCCGAAGGTACTATTCCATTTCCCTCTTCCTGTTTCATGACCCCTGATCCCTGATCCCTGTTCCCTGTTTCCTGCTCCCTGTTTTTTCAATTAGGCTCGGCGCGGTCCTGGCCCTTCTGGTCCTTGTGATCCTTGAAGTACTCCGTCTGGTCGGCGGTAATCTGCTTGGCCTGCGCGGAGAGGTCGTTGCTGCTTTCGATCGCGTCCCGGCGCGAGAGCTCGAAGCCGGGCTCAGTGGGCAGGCTGTTCAGGATTGCCTGCCAGTGCTGGACGCCTTCATTCAGGCCTTTCAGGCTTTTGCGGATATCGGCTTTGCGGTCGGCGTACATATCGAGATTGTCGCCCAGTTCGTCCATCAGGGCGGCGAAATCCTGAAGCTCGCCGTCGAGGCGGGAACTGCGGGCGCTCGAATGCACGCGCGGGATGAGGCCGTGGATGGTATCGGCGCGCTCATTCAGGAACTTGACGTAAAGACTGACGCGCGCGGCCGGATCGATGCCGGCCTCGGCGATCTGATCCTGCTGCGTCTCGGTCAGCGGTTCGCGCTTCTCCTTCTGCGCGCGCAGAGGCGCAGCAACCAGAAAACACAGGAGCGTGGCAGCCAGAATGCGCATGGCATTCATTCGACGCTTGCAATGGGATATGGGCATCGCTTGAGGGCGCATGACCGGACGAGGCAGGCCTACTTCTTGAATACGTCCATCATGGCTTCGCTTTGCGCCTGATTCACCTGCGCCAGGGTCTGCTGCACCAGCGGGCGATCCTGAAAGTCAGTGGCGTGCAGCATCTCGTTCAGCCGGAAGGCAGTGTGGTTGAGGAGAATCTCGGCGTTCTTCAGCCGCTTGTCGTTGTTCGCCAGCGAGAGATGGATTTTCTGGGCAAAGGTCTGAATCTTTCTGAGCAGGCTGTTGGCGGCTTCCACGTTGCCGGCGGCATACTGCTTGACGCTCAACTCCGTCATCTGGTGCACGAGCTGGGCGTACAAGAAGCATTGATCGCGCGGCTGCGCCTGGCTGGCGCGAGCTTCCAGATCGTCAATCGCCTGCTGATCGGGAGATTTGTCGTCGGGGGACGAGGCGCGCAGAGGTTGCAAACAGGAACCTAATGCAAAGAACGCGGCCATCAGAAAAGCAGTCCTCATACGGGACCTCCGAGGCGGTTCAACCTCAAGCGTGACTAATAGTAGGCCCATCTTGCGGCAAACTGCAAGGGATAAGATGCAACTTTTGGAAGAGGTGGTTACCGGGGTTACGAGAAATGGGAAATCGCGTCTGGACCCTTCCGGCCTGCGGGTTATTTGGAAAGCAGCTCGAGACGCTGGTGCGCCTGCCATTCCTCGTTGGGAAACTTGCCCTGCGCGGCGTCAAGGAAGCGCTTGTAATACGCAATGGCTTGTTTGTTTTGCCGCAGCTTGTCGTAAGAAATGGCCCAGAGCCAATAAGTGGACGCGCTTTCAGGCACCAGCTCCGAGCGCATGGTGAGCGCGTGCAGAGTCACCTCGGGCCGGCCTGTGCGCTCGGCGGCGAAGGCCAGCCCGCTCCAGCCGTCGGCGCTCGCGGGGTCGATCTGCGTGGCCCGGTCGAAAGCACTGTAAGCCTCAGCGTAGCGCTGCTGGTGCACAAGGTTCTGCCCGTGCGCCACAAGAAGCTGAGGATCGTCAGGATGCGCCGTGAGCAGAGGAGCGTAGAGCTGGTCAGAGCCGGCGTAGTCGCCGGCATCGGCCCTGACCTCCGCAAGCATGCGCGCGATGGCCAGATCGTCGGGATGAGCGTCGTGCAGCTTTTCGAGAAGCGGCAATGCTTCCGCCTTGTTCTCCGCCGCGAGCACGGTTGCCAGTTGCGCGGTGAGCGTGGGATCGCCGGGGAATGCGTCGAGCGCGGCGCGCAGCATGGTTTCGGCTTCAGGATATTTCCGGCGCGCAATCAGCAAATGCGCCAGGCCGGTGTTTGCCGGTTCTGATTTGGGATCCTTGGCCAACACCCGGCGATAGGCATCTTCGGCTGCGTCATACTGGCCCGCATCTTCGGCCAGATTTGCGGCCAGCAGCGTGTCGTCCTCCGTCTCCGGCGAAATCTTGAGCGCCTCAATCAGATCGTTGGAGGCGGCCGTGGGGTCATTGTCGCCGCCGGGCTTCGGCCGGTCGATTGCGGCGAGCGCCCGCCACGCGCGCGCCTTCAGCGCCGGTCCGCCTTCGCCGGGGTCGAGCGTCGTGGCCGCTTGCAACTCGGGGCGCGCCTGGTCGGGCTTGCCTTCACGGGCGAGCAGCAGACCCAGAGAGAGATGTGCCTCAAAGGAATTGGGATCGGCCGCGATCGCGCGGCGATAAAGCTGCTCCGCATCATCGGGGCGGTTTTCTGCGTCGGCCACATAGCCGGCATCGAACAACGCTCGTGCATCCGCTGGATTGGCCGCAAGCCACGCATCCAGTTTGGCCTGTGCCGTCTTCCAGTCCGATTGCGCGATCGCGGCCTCCGCGGCGGCCACCGGCTCGGGTGGATTGTGCGCGCTGCCTTCTTCCGGCGTACCGCTTTGTGCCACGGCCGCAGCCGAAGAAGAATCCTGAGCAAAGCTTAATCCAGGCCCAAATTGCAGAGCCAAAAGGAGTACGAGAAATGGCGCGCGCGACACAAAATCCTCAGTAACCAGTTTACGCGGATGGGTGGGACGTTAATCGAGTTACTGGGGAGTCATATGAAACGCTGATGCTCCTGCCAACACCATTCTCCGGATGATATGAAGGAATTGTTGATGGGCAATTGGGGGTTACGAACAGGACGGCCCATGAACCTAAAAAAGACAACTTCGACCTGTCCTGCCGCATCCCTCCAAGTGTGTACGTCTCGATTTGGGGGACCCACATGATGGAGCGGACTGAGGCAAAACGCGTTCTGAGTGACCGGTGGGGTTATCGGGGTGAATCAATGACAGTCGTTTCCATGCAGCACATACCTTTGACCCATGCTTATCTTTGCCAGGATTGCAATTCGATAGGGAACTGCGCGCAACATTGTCCGGCGTGTGCCTCTGAAGCGCTGATGGGGCTGGCCGGTGTACTGAACCGTAAGACCGAAGATGCTGCCGCGCAAATAAGCTACGTGCGCCGGACCGCGCTCGCCGCTTAAGATTCGAAAAAAAATCGCCTCACGAATTCTTCACCTGCATGCGTGCGGGTGTGCTCCTGCTTTCCTCAGATGGTTGTCTCGCTCGGGCCGTGTTCGCCGGCGCGAGCCGTTCTTCCGCGCCCCATGCGGACGCCGCTTCTCTCCCGGCGTTTGCGCGGGGCGCGCGCGTGTTTTTTCCGCACCGCCGCCCGCTCACGCGCGCTCGACCGCCGCGCCTTATAATGAAGAATGGCGGGTTGCGCCCTGAGCCTCACTGAGCGCGCAGGGATGCTCCCGGAACTTTTTGCGCGGTGCCCCTGCATTGAACGACGCCATTACCATCCGCGGCGCGCGGACACATAACCTGAAGAACATCTCCTGCGAAATTCCCCACGGCAAGCTGACGGTGATCAGTGGCGTGTCGGGTTCGGGCAAGAGCTCGCTTGCGTTCGACACCATTTATGCCGAAGGGCAGCGGCGCTACGTGGAGTCGCTCTCGGCCTACGCGCGGCAGTTTCTGGAACGGATCGAGAAACCGGACGTGGATGAGATCGACGGCCTCGCGCCGGCCATCGCCATCAAGCAGAAAAACTCCACGCGCAATCCGCGTTCGACCGTGGCCACGGCGACGGAGATCTACGATTATCTGCGTTTGCTCTACGCGCGCTGCGGCACCGTGCACTGCGTTTATTGCGGCGGTCTGGTCAAGCGCGATTCCGTGGATGAAACCGCCCAAGTGATTCTGGCGCTGGGCGAGGGGACGCGGCTTAATGTGCTGTTTCCCGTGGTGACGGCCAGTGCCGCTCCCGAAGCCGACCCCAAGAGCGCGGCGAAGCCCAAGAGAAAATCCAGCCGCGGCGCAAAGGCAAGGTCCGCGGCGGCGGGCGATTCTGCGCATAGCGAAGCGCTCAAGGCGCGGCTGGCCGAGCTGCGCGCGGGCGGATTCAACCGCCTGTGGCAGCAGGGGAAAATCTTCGCGTTCTCCACGCCGGAATCGCTGATCGACCTCGATTTCGGAGCTCCGCTCTTTGTACTTTTGGACCGGATTGTGGTGAGCGCCGAAAATCGTCCCCGCATTGTGGACGCGATTGAAACCGCGTATCGCGAAGGCGGCGAGGTCCTCTTTGAAGAGGCGCCCCGTCACCCCACGGACGGAGACCTGTCCGTGGGGACCCCGAAACCCCGGGAAGAGGATGCCGAGCGCAGGCGGTTCCGATTCTCCGGCGCGTACGAGTGCACGAATTGCCACCGGCCCGGACGCGAGCCGGAACCGCGCCTGTTCAGCTTCAACAATCCCTTTGGCGCCTGCCCGTGCTGCCAGGGCTTTGGCAACACCGTGGATTACGATCTGAATCTCGTGATTCCCGACCAGGCGCTCAGCCTGAATGATGGCGCGATCGATCCCTGGAACCGTCCCAAATATCGCGGGTGGTTGAACGAACTGCGCAAGCGCGCGCCGGAGCTGGGCATTCCACTCGACCGGCCATGGCGCGAGCTGCCCGAACAAGCGCAGGAGATGGTGCTGCGCGGAAGAGACGGCTTTGAGGGCGTGCGCGGATTCTTTGCCCAGATGGAGCGCAAGAAATACAAGCTCCATGTACGCGTGATGCTGAGCAAGTATCGCGGCTACACGGAGTGCCCCGAGTGCCGGGGAGAGCGCCTGCGCGCCGAAGCGCGCGCGGTGCGCCTCGAGAATGGAAATTCGCCCGGGAAAAACATCTGCCAGGCGACGGCGCTGACCATTGCGCAAGCCAAGGAATTCTTCGATGCGCTGGAGCTGACGCCCATGCAGGAGGAGATCGCCGGGCCGATTCTCGAAGAAGTCCGGCAGCGGCTGAGCTTTCTCGATGCGGTGGGCCTCGAATATCTCACCCTCGACCGGCTGGCCTCCACGCTCTCCGGAGGCGAGGCGCAGCGCATTCAACTGGCCACGTCGCTCGGCTCGCGGCTGGTGGGCGCGCTCTATGTTCTCGACGAGCCCTCGATCGGCCTGCACACACGAGACACTTCGCGCCTGATCCGCATCCTCAGCGAACTGCGCGACCTGGGCAACACCATCCTGGTGGTGGAGCACGACGCCGACATGCTGCGCGCGGCCGATCATCTGCTCGACCTGGGGCCCGGAGCGGGCGAGTTCGGCGGCAGGCTGCTCGCCTCGGGAGTTTTGGCCGAGATTGAAGCCGATCCCGGTTCGCTCACCGGCCGCTATCTTTCCGGCAAGATTTCCATACCCGTGCCCACGCGCCGCCGCGCGCCTGGCCGTGAGAAGCTGGTGCTGCGCGGAGCACGCGCCAACAACCTGCGCGGGCTTGACGTGGAGATTCCGCTCGGACTGCTGGTGGCCATTACCGGCGTCTCCGGATCGGGCAAATCCACGCTGGTGCACCAGGTGCTCTATCGCGGCGTTGCCCGCGCGCTGGGGCAGGCAGATGGCGGCGACGCGGCGGGGTCGTTTACCTCCCTGACCGGCGTGGAACGGCTGAACGACGTAGTGCTCGTCGACCAGACGCCCATCGGGCGCACGCCGCGTTCGAACCCCATCACCTATATCAAGGGATTCGATCTCATCCGCGAGCTGTTTGCGGCGCAGCCTGAGGCCAAGCGGCGCTCGCTTACGCCCGGGCATTTTTCCTTCAATGTGCCCGGCGGCCGCTGCAACACCTGCGAGGGCGACGGCACGGTCACCGTGGAGATGCAGTTCCTGGCCGACGTGGAGCTGCCCTGCGAGGACTGCAACGGCACGCGCTACCAGGCGAAGATTCTCGAGGTGCAATACAAAGGAAAAAATATTCACGAAGTGCTGCAGATGACGGTGAAGGAAGCGCTGCGCTTTTTCGCCGGCCAGACCAAACTGCTGGAAAAGCTGGCGGTGCTGGACGAGATCGGCCTGGGCTACCTGCGCCTGGGGCAGTCGGCCACCACGCTCTCCGGCGGCGAGGCGCAGCGCGTGAAGCTGGCTGCGCACCTGGCCGCGGTGCGCGCGGCCAACGCGACGGCCAGGCCCTCGCAGGCAAGCCGCGTTCTCTACATCCTGGACGAGCCGACCACGGGGCTGCACTTCGACGATGTTTCCAAGCTGCTCACGGCGTTTCGCAAGCTCATCGACGGCGGGGGCTCGCTCATCGTCATCGAGCACAATCTCGACGTGATCAAGAGCGCCGACTGGGTAATCGATCTCGGCCCCGAGGGCGGCGACGCGGGCGGACGCATCGTGGCCGAAGGCCCGCCGGAGGCGATCGCCTCCAATCTTCACTCGCACACGGGCAAGTGGCTGGCCCGCGTGCTGTGACGCGCATTCTTGGCGCATCGCCCCTGCCATGCCACAGGGGCAATTTGCCATCTGCGCCGCTGATTGGATAAAAAGGTGTTGCCCGCAAAGGTTTTCGAAAACGCTTCCGGAAGCCTTTGTGCCATCCGCGCCTTCACGCGCTGCCTGAGGAGAGAATCCCGTTGACCCTCACCGCCGGACCCGCCGGGAAAACGAGTCTTACTTCTTCAGGCGATGCGCGATCCAAAGGCGGATTGATTCCGCGGGGCCGCATGCTGCCGTTCGTCCTGGTGACGGCGCTGTTCTTTCTGTGGGGCGTGCCCAACAATCTCAACGACATTCTCATCAGCCAGTTCATGAAATCGTTCGAGATCAACCGCCTGCAGGCGGGGCTGGTGCAATTCGCGTTTTACCTGGGGTACTTCTTCCTGGCCATGCCCGCGGCGCAGCTCATGCGCCGTGCCGGCTATAAGGCCGGGATCCTGGCCGGCTTGATCCTCTACGGCTCGGGGTGCGTTCTTTTCTGGCCGGCCGCCATGATCACGCAGTACTGGTTTTTTCTGATGGCTCTGTTTGTGATCGCCAGCGGCCTTTCGTTTCTTGAGACGGCGGCGAGCCCGTTCATCATCCAGGTGGGCGATGCGGCGACGGCGGAGCAGCGCATCAATTTCTCGCAGGCTTTCAATCCGCTGGGAAGCATCGCTGCGGTGCTGCTCGGCAGCCGCTTCATCTTTTCCGGCATTGAGCTGAAGCCGGCGCAGGTCGCCGACCTGCAGGCGCGGCATATTTATCACGCCTATCTCCGCTCAGAGACTCTGCGCGTGGTCAATCCCTACCTGATTCTTGGCGCGGTGGTGCTGTTCTGGGCCGTCCTGATTGCGTTCACGCCGTTTCCCCACGCGGGTCTGGACTTCTCCAAAGAAAGCCGGACCCACGACACTTCAAAACCGCTCTGGAAGCGGAAGCATTTTGTCTTTTCCGTCGCCGCGCAGTTTCTTTACGTGGGCGCGCAGGTGGGCACGTGGAGCTTCTTTATCGCCTATGCCATGCGCTATACGGCACTCACGCAGCGCGCGGCCGGATATTGGCTCACTGCGGTGCTGGTGGCGTTCACCGCCGGGCGCTTTCTTTCCACGTGGCTCCTGCGCTACGTGTCCGGCGCCACGCTGCTCGGCGTTTATGCCATCCTGAACAGCATCATCTGCAGTGTGGCCGTGCTTTGGCCGGGCTGGTTGGGCGTGGCATGCCTGCTGGCCGTCAGCTTTTTCATGTCCATCATGTATCCGACGATCTTTGCCCTGGGCGTGAAAGGGCTGGGGCAGCGCACCAAGAGCGGATCGGCATTGATTGTCATGTCCATCGCCGGCGGCGCCGCGATTCCGCTGGTCATGGGTCTGGTTCCGGGCGTGGCGCAAAGCTACCTGGTGCCGGCCGTCTGCTTTGTGGGTGTGGCGCTCTACGCGTGGTTCCTGTCGAAGCCGGAACCGGAAGAACTGGCCGAAGCCGTGTGACGCGCGCAGATTTCGTGGTCGAACGGTCTACTCGGCCACAACCGGATTGGTGAGCGATCCCAGTCCCTCAACGGTTGCCGTTACCGTGTCGCCCGGTTTGAGCCAGCGCTTCGGGGTGCGGCCCATGCCCACACCGGACGGCGTGCCCGTGGAGACGATGTCGCCGGGAAGCAGCGGCGTGATGGACGAGAGATACTCGATAAGGTCGGGGATCTTGAAGATCAACTCGCTTGTCGTGGAGTTCTGCAGCGCCACGCCATCGATGCTCAGGCTGATCTTCAGCGCGTGCGGGTCGGCAATCTCGTCGGCAGTGACAATCGACGGGCCCATGGGGCAAAAAGTGGGAAAGCTCTTGGCCATGGACCACTGCGAAGTGGAGCGCTGGATGTCGCGCGCGCTCACATCGTTGATGATGGTATAGCCGTAGACGTGCTCGCGCCACGCCGAAGCCGGAATGCGAAAGCCGCCCTTGCCGATCACGAAGGCGAGCTCCACTTCGTAATCCGGCTCGCTGGAGTTTTTCGGCAGCACGATGGCCTCGCCGGGACCGATGACGGCCGTTTGCAGCTTGAAGAAGACGACGGGAAAGTCAGGGAACGGCAGCTTGGACTCGATGGCGTGCTCACGGTAATTCAATCCGATGGCAAAGATGCGCGGCGGATTCACGAGGGGCGCGTGCAGGCGGACGTCGCTGAGGTTGTAGGCGACGTAGGTCCCGGGCGGATCAATCGCCGTAAGGCCGGCTTTGATCATGGCCAGCGTGTCGGCATAAGGTGTTGGCGAAAGATCCATGACCAGGTTCATTTCCTCGAACAAAGCGCCGGGTTGAGGCGCGCCGCCTTCAATTGAAAACGAAACGATCTTCATCGATAGGCTCCTCAATCAATGGTAGGGCTGAGGCCAATGCGGACATCGAGACGGAATGGGTCGGTGGTCACAGACAGGATTTCAGACGTCGGTTGCCCACCGTTCGAGGCCGGGCAAACCGACGGCGTGCCGGAAGGTGGTGTCGTTGCTGACGAGAATTGCGCCTGCGGCAATGGCATGTGCGGCGATCAGTGTGTCGAGAGGCCCGAGTGGGCGGCCGATTGCTTCCTGATGAGCACGAAAAGTGCCGTAGGCATCGGCCACATCGCTGCCCCACGGCAACACCTGGATGCGGCCAAGGAAAGAGCGGAGGGCATTGCGGCGCAGATCGCCGCTGCCGATGCGTTCGAGGCCGTACCAAAGCTCTCCTGCGGTGATGGCGGAGACGGAAACGACTTCATTCCGGCGAAGAGCGGAAATTCGCTTGCGGCCCGCTGCGGAGATGCCTTTGAGGACATAGCTGACGGTGTTGGTGTCGAGCATGTACAGGCGAGTCATAACGGCTCGCGTTTCTCGGCCGTCCCTTGTTGACGATCTGCGAGGAATTCAGGCGGGAACTGCGCCCGGTCAAGAGCGGCAAAGATCTCGGCCCAGGTTTCGGGAGATTGCGAGAGAATCAGGTCGCCGGTCTGGGGGTCGTGGCGGACGTAAACCTCATCGGTCTTGAAGCGAAATTCTGCCGGAATGCGAACCGCCTGGCTGCGGCCGGTCATGAAGACTCGGGTCTTGACGATTTCGGACATGAGAGCATCTCCAGAGCTGATACATATCATGCTATGTATCAGAAGGGATTGTCAAGCGTTCTGCGCCATCGAGGCGTCAGGAATCCGTTTTCAGCAGATAACCGCAATGACCCTCCCCGAACTCGATAACTCTCGCGTTCCGGGCATGTTCAAGGGTTGCGCTCCGGGCCAGCTCGTTTACTTCCGCGCATCCGCCAGCACCTTCAAGTACGCGCGCGCTGTCTCGGTTATGGTCTCGGGTTTGCCGGCGTCGATTGCGGCGAGATTCACCAGATCGCTGCCCACACCGAGCGCTCGTGCGCCGGCGCGGATGAAGCTCTCCGCGGTTTCGAGCGTGACGCCGCCGGTGGGAATCAGCTTGAGATGCGGAAAGGGAGCCAGCAGCGCCTTCAGATAATCTGCGCCGCCCACTGCGGAGCAGGGAAAAATCTTCACGTAATCTGCGCCCGCATTCCACGCGGTAATGGCCTCGGTGGGCGTGAGCGCGCCGGGGCAGGCAACTTTGTTGTTGGCCTTGGTTACGCGGATCACTTCGGGATGCAGGCTGGGGCTGACGACAAATTCGGCGCCGGCATCGATGGTGGCCTTTGCCTGATCCGCCGTGGTCACCGTTCCCGAGCCGAGCAGGAGGTCCTTCGCGCTGTACTGGTTTCGGAGTTCCTTGAGCAGATCGATGGCGCCGGGCACGGTCATGGTGACTTCGACGATGGCCACGCCGCCGGCAACCATGGCGTCAACCACGGCGCGCCCCTGAGCAACACTTTTGGCGCGCAGCACGGGGATCAGGCCGACGCGTTCGATGGTCTCCCAGGTAGTTTCGGCCATGATGAACACCTCGAAAGCGGAGCTAGCGGGGTTAGCGGCGCTAGCGGAGTTTCAAAGAAAGCAAGCCAGCGAGTCAGCGAGTCAGCGCGCAATGCGCGCGGATCCTCCTTGAATCAGGCGCTCCACTTCTGCCAGTGTAGCCATGCTGGTGTCGCCGGGCGTGGTCATGGCCAGCGCGCCGTGAGCCACGCCGCAGCGCACAGCCCACTCGATTCCTCTGCCGGCGAGCAGCCCGTAAATCAGTCCGGAGGCAAAACTGTCGCCGCCGCCCACGCGGTCGAGAATATCGATCTCGCGCTGCGGCACGTGCACAATTTGGTCTTCGTAAAGCGCGATCGCGCCCCAGGCGTTGCGGCTGGCCGTTTGCGCGGTGCGCAGCGTGCCGGCGATGAGCTTCAGATTGGGATATGCCATCGCCACTTCGCGCAGCATCTCTGCGTAGGCGGAGATGGGCAATTCGGCGAAATCTTCGCTCACGCCTTTGACCTGGACCCCCAGCATCGCGGAAAAATCTTCCTCGTTGCCCAGCAGCAAATCGACCTTGCGCACAAGCTCGCGATTCACTTCCTGCGCCTTTGCCTTTCCGCCGATGGATTTCCAAAGCGATTCGCGAAAATTCAGGTCGTAGGAAACCGGCGTGCCGTGTGCGCGCGCCAGGTCCATGGCTTCCACGGCCACTTCAGCCGTGGAGGGTGAGAGCGCCGCAAAAATGCCGCCGGTATGGAACCACTTGGTGCCGTTCGCGTTTCCGAAAATCGAAGCCCAATCAAAGTCGCCGCGCTTCACCTGGCTGATCGCGGTGTGGCCGCGATCGGAGCAGCCGGCCGCGGCGCGCACGCCGAATCCGCGCTCGGTAAAGTTCAGGCCGTTGCGCACGGCGCGGCCCACGCCGTCGTAGGACACCCACTTGACCAGCGCCGTATCCACGCCGCCCTGCAGGATGCAATCCTCCACCAGGCGGCCGATGGGATTGTCGGCGAGAGCCGTGGCGATGGCGGTGCGCAAACCAAAGCAGCGGCGCAGCCCGCGCGCTACGTTGTATTCGCCCCCGCCTTCCCACACCTGGAACTGGCGCGCGGTGTGAATGCGGCCTTCGCCGGGATCGAAGCGGAGCATCACCTCGCCCAGGCTCAGGCAATCCCAGCGGCGCGCCGTGTGAGGAATGGAAATCGCATGCATGGTCACCCAATAATTTATCGCATGGCGCTGCCGTTGGTCTGCGTGGGCGCAGAGCGCGTGAGAAGCGATTTTTTCCTTCGTGCCGGTACAGCGGCGTAAACTGCATGGGGCGCTCGCGAACCCCAACGAGATGGCTGCACGGCGAGGGACGATTGGCGAGGCAGGACTTGGCGGAACGGCGCAAGTTGCGCATGGGATTGGTGGGCGGAGGGCCGGGCGCATTCATCGGCCCGGTGCATCGCATCGCCGCGGAGCTGGACGGCCGTTGCGAGCTGGTTGCCGGGGCATTCTCGCAATCGGCGGAGCGCTCGCGCGCGGCCGGCGCGGCCTTCGGCATCGACCCGGCGCGCGCTTACGCGAGCTACGGCGAGATGATCGAAGCGGAGCGCAAGCGGAATGATGGGATCGACTTTGTTGTCATCACCACGCCCAATCATCTTCACCTGCCCATCGCGCTCGCGGCCATGAAGGCCGGCATTCCGGTGATGAGCGACAAGCCGGCGACGGCAACGTACACGGAGGCGCTGGAGCTCGAAAAAGCAGTGCGGGGTTCCGGTCTTCCGTATGGACTGACGCATACTTACGCCGGCTATGCCATGGTGCGCGAGGCGCGCGCTATGTGCGCTGCCGGAAAACTCGGCGCCCTTCGCAAAGTTGCTGTCGAGTATCTGCAGGGATGGCTGAGCCGGCCGCTCGAAACTGCGGGGCACAAGCAGGCCGAGTGGCGCTCCGACCCTGCGCGCAACGGGCCCGGCGGGGCCATCGGCGACATCGGCACGCACGCCTTTCATCTGCTTGAGTACATCAGCGGCCTCAAGGTGACGGCAATCAACGCGACACTGCGCACGGTGGTGCCGTGGCGCAAGCTCGACGACGATTGCAATGCGTTTGTGCGCATGAACAACGGCGCTGCCGGCACGCTGGCCTGCTCGCAGGTCGCCGCAGGCGAACTGAACGAGATGCGCGTGCGCATTTATGGCGAGACCGGCTCGATTGAATGGCGCCAGCAGGATCCCAATCGGCTGATCGTCAAATGGCTTGACGGTCCTGAAGAAATTCATCACGCGGCAGCAGGCTACCTGGGCCGCGATGCGCTGGCCGTGGCGCGGGTGCCCGCAGGCCATCCGGAAGGCTATCTCGAAGCCTTCGCGGTCCTTTATCGCGAGTTTGCGGATGCGCTGCTCGAATGGAAGAAGGGAAACCCGCAGCCGTTGCCGGCCACTTTGCCCGGCATCGAAGCCGGCGTGCGCGGCATGCGCTTCATTGAGCGGGTGATTGAGAGCAATCGCATCGCGGGGTGGGTGGAGTTCTGAAGACAGCTTTCAGCTTTCAGCTGTCAGCGTTCAGCTGGTCCTAGCCGGGTAAGGAATCGTGCCGCGATGCGGATGGTCTCCGCTCTGGGGTTGAGTTCGAAATGGAAGAGGATGGGGGATTTGCATCATGAAGACCATCAAGGGTCCGGGGATTTTTCTGGCGCAGTTCGCCTCGGACGCGGCGCCCTTCAACTCGCTTGAAGGCATGGCCAAATGGGCTGCAGAGCTGGGATACACGGGCATCCAGATTCCCAGCTGGGACCGGCGACTCTTCGATCTCAAGCGCGCCGCAGAAAGCAAGACCTATTGCGACGAGATTCTTGGGCTGGTTGCGCAGGCCGGGCTCGCCGTCACCGAGCTCTCGACCCATCTTCAGGGGCAACTGGTCGCGAGCCATCCTGCCTTCGACACGCTGCTCGATGCCTTTGCACCCCGCGAACTCGCGGGCGATGCGAAGGCCAAGCAGGCATGGGCGATGGAGCAACTGCATTGGGCGGCGAAGGCCAGCCGTAACCTGGGCGTGAGCGCGCATGCCACCTTCTCCGGCGCGCTGGCGTGGCCTTTCTTCTATCCCTGGCCGCAGCGGCCCGCGGGGCTCATCGACGAGGCGTTTGCGGAGCTGGCCCGGCTGTGGACGCCCATTCTCGACGCCTTCGACGCGGGCGGCGTGGATCTCTGCTTCGAGCTGCATCCCGGCGAAGACCTGCACGACGGTGCGACCTTCGAGCGGTTTCTTTCTGCAGCCGGCAACCATCCGCGCGCCTGCATTCTTTACGATCCCAGCCATATGGTTCTGCAACAGCTGAACTATCTCGAGTTCCTCGATCTTTACCACGAGCGCATTCGCGCGTTCCACGTGAAGGACGCCGAGTTCCATCCCAGCGGCCGTGCCGGCGTCTACGGCGGTTATCAGGAATGGATCGATCGGCCGGGCCGCTTCCGCTCGCTCGGCGACGGCCAGATCGATTTCCAGCAGATTTTCAGCAAATTGGCGCAGTACGATTATCCCGGCTGGGCCGTGGTGGAGTGGGAGTGTTGCATCAAGCATCCGGAAGACGGCGCCGCCGAGGGCGCGGACTTTGTGCGCAGCCACATGATTCGCGTGACGGATCGCGCCTTTGACGACTTTGCCGGCGGCGCGGCGGATGCGAAGCGGAATCGAAAGATTCTGGGGCTCTGATCCGGCGCGAAAGCCTCGATCCACGCCTGCGCGCATTCCGGTGGCTCAGGACGACCATTCGATTGGCGAGGGATGGTTGCCGGGGGCGACGATTCCGTACTTGCGATCGAGGAACGTCTGCAGTTCTTCCGGCAGGTGCGCAGCGAGTTCCTGCCAGGTGAGCACTTTGAGCCGGACGCGGATCTCCGCGTGCCGGACCGCGGCCATCACGCGAAACCAATCTTCGCGCAGGTCGGGACGGCGCGCGTCATGCAGCGCGCAAAAGCTCGTCTCGGCTGCGCAGGCAGCCAGCACGTTGCGAATGAGTTGATAGCTCGCATAGCCGGGAGCGGTGGGCGCGGGGACCAACTCGTCGATCACCGCGCTCGATTCCCGATCGCCGATTTCGCTCTCGAATTCCTGAGAGTAGTCCTCAGGGAATTCGCTCAACCGGCGCGGCCGTGCAACGGGCAATTCGACCTTCGGCAGCAGATCGCGATCGAACACGGAATCGAAGTCACGGTATGCTTCGGCCACGGACACCGCGCAGGTTTGAAAGTCGCTCTCGGTCAGCTTGGCTTCAACGAGAAGGGAGCCGAAGCGCATATCGACTTCGGTGCGATCGAGCCGCCCGTTCTTGAGCGGCACGCGCGCCTTCCATCCGAACTCCGGCGCCGCTCCCGCTTCGACGCCGAGCACATGGCGCACCGCGGCCGTTTCCGCTACGCCCGGCGTGCAGAACACATTCATCAGGAGAGCGTCGGAGCTCATGGAGGAATCGAGCTCGCGCCAACGCCGCTCGGCTTTGGGCAGGCAGCGCGCAGCCTGCGCATGCACTTTATTGAAACGCCGCATCCAGGCGGGATTCTGCGCAATCGCGGCAAACGCGGCGTCAAAGAAGTTTCCGTGGCGTCCACGCTGCGGCGCAAACACAACCACAGGCGGGCTGCCGTAGCTTTCTACATGCGACTTGCCGCGCGCGTGGCGCCGGGCGCGCACCAGCAGCTCGGCGCGAAGCTGGCTCGCGTACCACGCCGATTCAGCCGCCATACCCGAAGCCTACACCGCGCATCTGGAGCGAGAACAGCGGCGGCGCCTCGGCGCGGGCGCGACAGCAGACTCGCTCAGGTGAGAACGGGCACGTCGGCCAATCCGGCTACGCCGAAAACGCGCCGGTAGCGCTCGGTTTCCCGGGGCGCGCCCAGCGCCTTGGCGTAATTGTCTGACAGCTTGACGGCGGGCCGGCCTTCCACTTCACTCAATTTGCAAACCAGGCTCACGGGATTGAAGCTGTCGCCGCCCTGCGGATTGCAATTGCGAAAATCGTTGGTCAGCAGCGTGCCCCAGCCGCTGGTGAAGCGAATGCGGCGCGAAGGAATCCAGCGCCTGGAATCGAGAAAATCGCCGGCCGCGCGGAAATCGTCAGGCGATGCGCCATTGCGCAGCGTGCCGGCAAAATACGCATGCAATCCCAGAATCTGCTCCACATCCAGCGCGTCAGAGGCGATGAGCCGCTTCTGGCGCGGGTCGCGGCCGCGCCGCTCGAGCCAGGCGATGTATTCGTCTCCCGCCACGTACGCGTCCTTGCTGTCAATCCGCTGGCCGGTCCAATTCGCCACCCAGGAGGGAGCATCGCGGAGAAATTGCGTGGTGCCAAAAGTATCGGGAAGCAGGATCAGCAGCTCGCCCTGATAACTCTGCTGCCACAGCTCGAGCAGCCGATATTGCGCCGTGCGCAGCTCCTCGTCATCGCGCGCCAGCGCGGCCATGGCCATGGGCAGCTCGTGGCCATTGGTGCCGATGGCCTCAAGATCGTGCTTGTAGGCAAGGTACGCGTTCGAGGTTCCGGCAAAGCTCTCGCCCAGCGTGTCGCGCATGGCGTTCACTACGTATTCGTGCCACAGAAAGCTGTGCCTCCTGCGCGTTCCGAAATCGGTCACATTCAAATCCGGAACTCCGCGCAGGCGCTCCATCTTTTCCCAGAGCCGGGCCTTGGCGCGCGCGTAGAGAATATCGAGCTCAAGTTCTCCCAGCTGCTTGAGACTGGCGCGCGTCTTCAGCTCGCCGATCTGAGAAAGCGCAAAGATCTCCCACATCGAGGTGGCCGACCAGAGGCCGCGAAACTCGAGGTTCAGTTGGCCGTCCTTGACGGAGAGCTCGTAATCGGAGAGCCGGAAATCGCTCTCCAGCCATTCTAGGAATGCCGGCTCGAAGATGCCGCGGCGGCCGTAAAAGGTGTTGCCCGCGAGCCAGATCAGCTCCGACTTGCGAAAGCGCAATTTTCTCGCATGCTCCAGCTGCTCGCGCAGCTGCTCGATGTCTACCACTTCGCCCAGGCGCGCTCCGGAGGTGCGATTGATCAGCTTGAAGGTTGCGTGGGTCTGGGGAAAGTTCTTCCAGATGAACTGCAGCATCAGCAGCTTGTAGAAATCAGTATCGAGCAGGGAGCGCGTGATGGGATCGAGCTCCCAGTTGTGGTCGTGCGCGCGCCTGGCCAGGTCGATGATCACGATGTCATCACTCTACTTGAAGGCCCGTCCGGTGCGGAAGCGCCTCGAGCCGGAGCGCGAAACCAACGCAAGAACCGCTCAATTGGGCGTTTCCTCCAGCAGGCGAATGGGGCCGAAAAGGCCGGAAGGGATGGGATGAAGATTCTCCATGTCCTGCGGTTCGAACCGCTTGCCGTACCTGGCCCAGAGCGCGCTGTAGTCGTGCGGCGGTTGACCGGCCAGCTCATTGATGGCGGTGTTGTATACCTGCACCTCAACGCGATTGTCTTTGCCGAGAAGGAACGGTGTGATCTCAATGCGATAAGGCGGGTGCCAGAGCGAGCCCACGCGGCGGCCGTTCACGTACACAATCGCCGCTTCGCGAATGGGCGGATCGAGCAGTGCGTGCATGCCGCTCGAGCCCGGCGGCCGATTGTCGGCAATCGGCGTACCCTGGCCGAAGTCAAGAAAAATGCGCGTGCCTTTTGGGAGCGACTGGGGCAGGGAGAAGTCCCGCGTGTAGTCCGCCTCGCCGGAAAAATTCAGCTTGCCCGGCATATCTGTCCATGAGAGCAGGCCGGCAAGCTGCTGAGGCTCGGGCGCACCGGAGAATTGAATCGACCAGCCGGTGCTGAGGTCGGCGATCGACTCTTCCTGCTCGGGCCGTTGCCCAACCGGAGCCGCAGGTTCAGAGCGATCGGCAAGAACAAACACGCGCGATTCATAGGGTGCGAGCGCGAGAGGGATTCTTGTTCCGCGCGCATTTTCTGCGGAAAACAACACGCGGGTCGAGTCGGGGTCCCAGGCTTCTACCGCAGAATGAGCCGAGCGGAAGACGACCGCGCCGTCGATGGGCTTGTTCCCTGTGTTGGCCAGAAAATAAATGTCGGCATCTTTGAGCTTGCGATGGACGAAGCCGAGCCCTTCGGTCGTGCCCGACATATCGACGTCGGGAGGCAGGGCGCGATGGAGCGCGTCGGCAAGCTCGCTGACCGAGCCGATGAACGCTCCTCGATGTCCCTCGTCCGCAAAAATCTGCTTTGAGAGCGCGGCAATCTGCGGAGACTCGTTCTGCTCGAGCCATCCTGGCGCCAGCGAGGGCAGCTTGCCGATGACGATCACATGCCCCTTGGCCGCATAGGCGGCGATCTTCCTGTAGGTCGAGAGCGGAATACGGTCTGTGGGCGGAAGAAGCAAAATCGGATATGGGATGAAGCCCAATTCGTTGATCGCGGCGGCGTCGATATAGTCCACGTTGTAGCCCGCGTCGAGGATGGTTCCCATCAGCTCCGGGGTGATGTGCTTCGGCATTTCATCGGTCACCGAAACTTGGCCCGGCGAGAAAGCAGCCTGCGCATCGTCTTCAGGAAGAAGAATGGCGACGTCGTTGGCGGGCTGGCCCTGGCGCAGCAGCCAGCTTACCCGTTGCAGATAACGCATGACGTCGGGCATTACCGGGAACCAGGGATTGTGCGCGTTGAACACCGCGGCGGCGTAGAACGCCCAGCCGGGCTCTCCCGCCGCTGGAGGAGAATACGGGAACCCGTGGCCGACGAACTGGTTGATGCCGATCAAAAACATGCGGTCGGCTTCAGCCTTCATGTCCAGCGGCGTGGCGCGGAAGGCCGGTGAATGGAGCCAGGTCCATGTCTCCGCCGACGTGACGTTCCGGTCGTAGAGATGGCCGGCGGAGCTGGCCCAGCGCGCGAAAGAGAACGCGCGCCATTCCGGTTGTTCGCCTTCAGGCAGATTGGGGACGGCTTCGTCGGCCAGCGTCACCGCCGGGTCGCCGTAGGTTTGCGAGCGGAACAGCGTCCCGTGCGCCTCAGCAAAGTGCGTGAGCGGTGCGAGGTAGTTATCGCGAATCAGGTCAGAGAGGGTTTCGCCCCAGTCGTGACGCACGGCCTCCGCTTCCGGCGTTCCGCCGGCGAGCAATTCGGGAAGATGCGGAAGGAGATCGTAGCCGCGCCGCTTCTTGAACTCCGCGGGCAGATTCCAAGTCCAGTCGGAGCCGTACACTTCCAGCGAATCGGAGAAGACGGAAAAGGGCGGTTGGTCGCCGAACGCATGGACGAGCGGCGTGGCCACATCCTTCAAGTGTTCGTCGATCGCAGCGCGCGAGAAGTGATCGAGCACGTAGCCCTCGGCGCCGAAGGCCGCGCGCTTGACCATCTGGCGCGTATGGCTTGAGACAAAGTAGAGGGCAGTCGAATTCGCGGTTGCGCTGGGAGGAGGTTCGGCAGGATCGAATTGCTTCGCCGCGGCCGGGTCGAAGGATTTTTCCGTTCCCGCAACCAGGAACGCGGCAATCATGCTGTCGCCTTCAGCCAACTGGGGCGGGCTTGCAGTTCCGTTGTGAACCGGCTCCGCGATCACCTTCAGCCGGCCTGCCGCCAGCGCGAGCGCGGTTGTGGGACCTCCATAAGGCCATCCGCTGCCCAGGGTCATGCTTACGCGCAGGCCCAACTGGTGCGCCTTGTCGTTGACAAAGCTCACATCGTCGAGAAACTCCGGCGACAGGTAGCGCAGATTGACGACGCCTTTTGACGGATCGTCGAGCATGAGCGGATAAACAGGCTGAATTTCCACGCCGCCCATGCCGGCGTCGCGCATGGTCTCAAGTTCCCGCCCGAGCTCCGGCTTGACCACAGCCGGACCAAACCACCACCAGCGCATCATCGGCCTGGCATTGTCTGGGGGTTCAAGAAATCCCCGGCGCAGCGCTTCGACCGGATTTTGTGCGGCCAGCAGTTGCGCAGACAAGACGAAGAACACAAGCGCGCGGCCAAGATGCGAAGGGGAAGGAGAGCGGCGGGGAAGGAACATGAAGAAGCTCCTGGGGAAGGCCGGATTGTATCTAAGCTGGAGGATCACCGGAGTGGAAACGGGACCGAAGAACTGCGCACGCGAATGCGCCAGAGCCAATTCATCTGCCGAGCCGCGAAAAAAACTGCTCCTATTGGTAGCTCAGCTCGAGCACATTCACCGAATACGGCGCAAAGGTCTCAGTGAATCGCGGCCCGGCAACTGCGATGGCATGCTTCACCGGGATGACGGAGCGTGGATTCGCGATGCTGTTGGTCGCATTGGGCGTCTTGCCGCTCAGGGTGATGAGTTCCGCCTGCGGCGCAACCTTGCCCGCACCCTCAAGAGCGATGGCAAGCGGCTGTGGATCGGAGGTTGCATTCACCAGCTTGATGTAAAGCTTGTGCTGCGTCTCGTCGCGCGTCACGGAAGTATAGATGCGCGTTGCCGTGCCGGCGAGTTTTGCGGGGACGATTTCCGTGCCCAGATTCGAGGCGAACATCGCCTGGGCCCAGTAGCTGGGCGAGCCGTAGCTTGAGAGCGCGTCGTAGCCGATCAGGTCAGGCGCCCACTGCATGGCGCCGGGATTCACGTTGGTGAACAGGGGCGCATAGCTGGACATGACGATGAGATCGCTGTTGCGCTCGAGCCCGGTCATCCACGCGGCGTCGGCCAGGGCCGCTTCGAGGTTGGGCGTGGGATCGCCCTCGCGCGTGGCCCACTCGCCCACGAAGATCTTCGGCCCCGTGCGCGGGTGATTGTCATAATGGCCGCTTTGCGCGAACGACTCCTCGGCCGGCATGTAAAAGTGCTCGTCGAGCACATCCGGCGCGACGCTGTTCACGGGCGCAGTGGCAATCAGCTGCAAATTAGGAAAGCGGTCCTTGATGGCGTGATAGAACTGGGCGAACCGGCCGTCGTAGGAGCCCGAACGGTCGAACCAGTCTTCGTTGCCGATCTCAACATAATGGAGGGGGAACGGATCGGCGTGGCCATCCTTCGCGCGCTCGGCGCCCCACCTGGTTTCTGCGCTGCCGGCCACATACTCAATTTCGTCGAGCGCATCCTGCACGTAGGGATCGAGCGCCGGGCCGGGATCCACGTGCTCCCCGGCGAGCGAGTAGCCTGCGTACACCGCGAGCACCGGCTCGATTTTCAGGTCTTCGCACCACTCCAGGTATTCGAGCAGTCCCATGCCGTCAGACGAACGATATTCCCAGGGGCTCTGGTGCGTGGGGCGGTCGACCCACGGGCCGATGGTCTTCTTCCAGTCGAAGCGCGTGGCGATGTGGTCGCCTTCGAGATAATTGCCGCCCGGCAGGCGCAGGAACCTGGGGTGCATGGCGGCGAGCAGCTCCATGATGTCGACGCGGTTGCCGTGCACGCGGCCGCGATAGGCGGGCGGAAAGAGTGAGACAAGATCGAACCACACCGTCGCGGGGCGGGAAATGGTCAGGATCAGGTGATTATTCGCGGAGACCGCAACGTCGCCGGTTTTGAGCGTGTAGGCGAATTCATGCCACTCGCCGGAAAGACCGGTGACCGTGGTCTTGGCGGCGACGAACCCGGTCGAGTCGTTCTCGAGGCTGACGGTCACGGGCACATCGCCGGAATCGCTCTTGGCCCAGAATGATCCGCTGTAGGTGGTGTGCGGCCGCACGGCAATGCCCCAGTAGCCGTCGTTCTCCACGCCAGCCGGCGCCGCATCCGTAGCCGCAGTCACGCTAACTTTCAGGCTGCGCGGCAAAGCGGCGCTGGGGCCGGTGGTATCGTCTTCGGAAACCTCCACGGCGGCGTTGCCGCGCGCCACCATCGGCCAGTGAACCAGCGCTCCAAACCCATGCCCGATAGCGCGGTCGATAACCAGCTCGGCATACAGCCCGCCGTCGTAGGAGTGATTGATCTCTTCGGTCATCAGTCCATAGAGCGTGGGACTCACCCTGGCCGTGGGATGGCTGACATCGATGTTGAGAGAAGGGGTGAGCGAAGGCGATTGCGCATGGAGATGGAGCGCAAAAGCGAGAACGATGGAAAGGCCGGCTGCGAGCGGTCGCGTTTTCATCACCCGCCATACTATCCGGTTCCCGGCGGGGGAGACAATCGAAGAAACGCTTTCGTCGGGACACCCAGTCTGTATCCGCGCGCCTCGCAGCTCGCTCGAGCTTCACTCCCTCTTCCGCTCGATTTGGGCGGCGGTTGCCTCGAGCACGGCTGAGGGGAGCTCCGGCATGGCGCCCGATTGCGAAGCCATCCACGCGCCCCAGCGATTGCCGGCCTCGTTCAGCGTGGCCAGATCGGCTCCGCGCAGCAGGTAGTGAACCAGGGCCGCGGTAAACGCGTCGCCGGCTCCCACCGTGTCGGCCACCGGCCCGCGATATCCCGGATGCTCGTGCCACTGCTCACGCGCCACCAGCAGGCTGCCGTGGCTGCCGCGGGTAATGACGGCCAGGCGAAGAGCGGGGAATTCTTCGAGCAGCGTGTGTGCGGCCGCGCGCAAGAGCTGGCTGCGCGTCCGCAAGGCCGAGCGCTTTTTCGCCCCCGCCCCCAGTTCCAGCAACTCCAGCACATGGGGGGTCTCGTCCTCATTCATCTTGACGACGGTTGCCAGCTCGAGCGATTCCTGCAGCACGTCAGGGGAATAAAAGGGCGCGCGCAGATTGACATCGAGCACGCGCACGCACGCAGGAGAGGTTGTGGCCGCGAGGGTCTGAATGGTGTGGCGCGACTCCGCATTTCTCTGCGCCAGGGTGCCGAAGCAAAGGGCGTCAGCCCGGCCGGCAAGGCGAATCCAATCGTCTGAAACCGCCAGAGAATCCCACGCGGCCGGTTCCTCAATGGTGTACTGCGGCTCACCTCGAGAAAAATCCACGGTGACGCGGCCGGTGGGGTGCGCGGGATCGACTTCAAGAAAGACGGAGTCCACAGGGGTTGCGTTCAATTGCTCCACGGCCCTGCGGCCAAGCTCGTCGTTGCCGATGCGGCTGAGGATGGCGGCATGATCGCGCAACCGGCCGGCCATGACCGCAAAATTGGCCGGTGCGCCGCCGAGACGCGCGCCTCCGGGGAGAAAATCCCATAGGAGTTCGCCGATGCCGAGGACCAGATACCGATTCTTCAAGCGCGTTCTCCGCCGGTCGCCGGAAGGCGCTCGCGATTCTCTGCACGCGGGTCCTGGTTCGTCCCCATCCAGCGATAGATGGAGCAATTTTCCCAGGCCATTGCAGCGTAACCGGCGCCGGGCTGCCGGGCGAGAATCCTGCGCTCCGCCACCGTGTCAGGTTGCGAGCGCCGGATCTCTCCGTGAAATAGCCGCGCGAAGCCGGCCTGCTGCCGGAGCACGCTTTCCTGCACGTTGTTCACGTACAGGATGTCGAGTTTGCCGGAACGAAGGCCAAGTTTGCCCGTCCAGTTGCGCAGAACGCGGCGCAGAACCGGACCCGCGAAGGGGTTGAAGAGGAAGGCCACGCAAGGGCCGGGCGGCAGATCGAACTCCGCAGCATCGCGGCAGAACATGCGCAGAGGCGCGCGTGCGCGGCCCGCGGCACGCCACAATGCCAAATTGCGGCGGCCGATCCGCGCCAGCGTGGGGTTGAGCTCTACGCCCAGCACGGCGCGAAAGGGAAACTCCGCGGCCAGCAGCATGGCGCGTCCCATGCCCGCGCCCAGATCGATGAACGTAAACTCATCGATGGCGGCGAGCGGCCGGCATCGGCGCCAGCGGACAATCATCCCGCGAAAAACCGAGGGCGCAACTGCGTAGTAGGCCGTCGCGTGGCGGTCGTTGCGTTGCCCGCTGGTGAGGTTCCGGCCCGCAACCAGGCCGCTGGTGCGTACGCCGAACTCGAGATCGAAGGGATGGCACACCAGGCCGTCCCTGGGCGTGAGTCCCTTCAAGGAACGGCGTTCGGTTTCTTTCGCGACGGCGGACGATCGCTTGTGGACGTCATTCCCGTGGGGCACGCTTGAACCTTAGCACAAACCGGGGGATGCAATGGTTGAGAGGAACAGCCGCAGGCTCTCACCGGTAATTGCCGATGAGCACAAAGGGCGCCCAATAGAACGGATGCGAAAAATCATGGGCGTGCGGCGCAGGGCGGGAATTTCCCTCCGCCTCGAGGCCGCGACCCGCTGCGCCCGATTGCGCGGCCGGCTCAGTCCCGCCGTTTCCGCGCAGAAAGGCGAGCTGCGCCTGGCGCAGGGCCTCGGCTTTTCCCGCGTCCGGATTCCTGACCCAGCCCGCGTAAAAGTCGCTCATGATGCGGCTGGTGCTCAGGTCGTTCACGTCCCAAAGCGTAGCCAGCACGGCTTCGGCATCTTTCTGCTGCGCGATCATGCCCAGGCTGTCCATCTCCAGGCCGTCGCCGGCCACATCGCCCTTGGCCGTGCTGCACGCGGAAAGCGTTAGCAGGCGCGTGCCATGAAAAGTGATGGTTGAGTCCTCGAGCTTGGAGAGCGTCAGTTCAAATCCCTGCGGGGCGCTCGACTCTTCGCCGGCAAGCATGAGGTAAGGTTCCGCATCGCCGCCGGTCTCCAGAACGAAATGGCTGGCGATGTGCACAACGGGAAAGCCGGCGCCGGCGCCGAGCGCGCTCTTGAGCGCCGAATAAGTGAAGCGGTCGTCGGGAAGGAGCAATCCGTCGAGCGGACCATGCGAGGCAGGGAAGGCGGGGTCGTGCGCAACCGCTTCCAGTTCGGGCAGCACGCCGGGCAGGGCCGGCAATCCTCCGTAACTCTTCGACAACCCCATGGCCAGCACGCGCAGATCGGGCTTGTCAGCGCCGGAATTGGTCATGTGCCCGTAGCTTTCGGGCGTAAACAAGACATTATTGAACCGCTCCACCATGTAGTGATGGCCGTCGTAGAGCGCGGCCATGGGCACGTAGCGCAGGACGCCGTCGAGCGACCAAAGGAGCGTGGGCACGCGGCCGCTTTCGCCGGGCACGCGTTCGAGCGCAGCCAATTCCGCGTCGAATGGAGCAATGACCATGGCGTACAACTCAGCCAGGTGCGGTTTGGGATCGGAGTCCGGCGAGCGCAGGTCGTTGCGCACCTCCAGCGCTTTGTCGCGCAACTGGGCCGGCGTGGCGTGCAGCGCGAAGCTTTTGCGCGCCTGCGCTGTCACCACGATGGCGTAGGCCTGATCCTGGCCAAGCAGCAGCCGGATCCCCAGCGCGCGCGGACCCAGTGCGGCAAGCGTGTTCTGCAATTGACTCACGTCCGACTTTTCCTGGCTCAGCAGTCGGTTGGCGTTCTCGGTTCCCGCCGTCTGCGCCAGCTCGGGGTAAATCGTCTTGCGGAAGAAGTCGGCCACCTCGCTGTTCTCGGTCTCGATGTCCGCCTCAAGCGTCTTCAGGCGCGCGTCCTCGTCCGCGGTGCGGCCGCTCTTGGCCTCGAGCGTGGCGTATTCCACGCTCATGTCGGCCAGCGTGGCCGCCGCGTTTTCTTCCGAAGCAAGCTGGCTCTCGGCCTTCTGCTGATTTTCGGCAAGCTTCAAGGGCTGCGCGGCTGCGGCGGCATTGTCGCCTGCGCCGCGCACCACTTCCTTGAGCTCCTGCTCCTTGAGCAGATCGAGAACCTGTTCGGCCTCGCCCAGCCGGTCCTGCTCCACCAGAAGCTCGGCCAGCATGCGGTACGCAGACGATTTCGACTGCACAAAGCCGGTCTGCAGCTCTTTGTCGAGGCCGCCGATGTTGCGGCGAATCTGCTGGTATGCGTTCACCGCCTCCAGGCCGAAGAGAATGGCCTGCTGCGGAAGGTGGTTGCTGCGGAAGCCGTACATCAGCGCCGCTTCAATGTTGCCTTCCATCTCCGGATCGCCGGCGGCCTTGGCCAGAGACAAAGCCGCAAGGTCGCTCACCAGCGCTTTATCGGATTGCCCCATCTGGAACCACGCCCGCCCGATCATCATCAGCGCCAGCGCCTGGCCGCGCCGGTCTTCCACTTGGCGCCAGAGCGGCAGCGCTGCGCTGTCGGCGTCCATGGCCTTCTGCGCGTCGCCCAGCTCCGACTCGTTCCAGCCGATGTTGCTCAGCGTCATGGCTTCGCCGCGGGGGTTTCCGGTCTGGCGCCAGATGACGAGTGCCTGCGCGAAGAATTCGAGCGCCTTCTGCGTCTGCCCCATGGTGGCGTAGGCGGTGCCGATGTCGTTCAGAGCCAGCGCTTCGCCGTTGCGGTTACCCACTTCGCGCCAGATGGGCAGCGCCTGGTTGTAATAGTCGAGCGCCGTGGGCTGCTGGCCCAGGTCGCGGTAGAGCCGGCCGATGTTGTTCAGCGTGAGCCCTTCGCCCTGGCGATTGCCGATGGCGCGCCAGAGGGCGAGCGCCTGGTTGAAGGAGTCAAGAGCCTCTTCTTTGCGGCCCAGGTCTTCGTACGCGCGGCCCATATTGTTGAGTGAGAGCGCCTCGCCTCCCTGTTCGCCCACGGCGCGCCAGAGAGGCAGCGCCTGGTTGAAGTAAGGGAGCGCGTCTTCGCCACGACCCATGTCGGCATAGGTCTTGCCCAGATTGTCGAGGGTGCTGGCCTCGCCCGCGCGGTTGCTCACTTCGCGCCAGATGGGCAGCGCCTGATTCAAAAGATCGAGGGCCTTTTCCCGCTGGCCCAGGTTGTTGTAGGCGCGGCCCATCAGGTTCAGCGTGGTGGCCTCGCCCAGCCGGTTGTTGAGAGTGCGCCAGACGGGGAGGGCCTGGTTGAACAGGTCCAGCGCCTTCTGCTCGTCGCCGAGATCCGTGTAAATGCGGCCCATCAGGTTCTCGGTGAGCGCTACGCCCGCCTGGCTGCCCCCCGCCTGCTCGATCTGGAGCGCCTGGTTGCAGTCGTCGAGGGCCTTTTGCGGCTTGCCGATCTGCCGGTAGAGGTTGGCCAAAGTGTTGAGCTCGACGGCCTCGGCGTGCGTGTCCTGCGCTGCGCGCGCAGACGCAAGCTTTTGCTCATGGTCGTCGATCTGCTGCGCGAGCGGGCCGCTCTGCGCGAAGACCGGCGCGGAGGCGATCGCCAAACCGGCTGCAATGGTCGCCGCAGACAGAATTCTTCCGGCTGCCCCTTGCAGGGCTGCGAAGGAACGGCCCCGGCTCCGGCGCTCCACGCGCCGCGCCCGCAAGAGACGCGGGCCCGCAGGGATTCGGGCAGAACGCAAAGACAATTCGAAGGTGCACGCCATGGTTCGAGGGATCGCAATAGTATTCTAGCCGTGCGCAATCCAATTTGAATTGCCTCAACCTTGCGCGCGGGAGTGCGGTCTTGCCTCAATACCTGGTCACCGGAGCCGCCGGTTTCATCGGCCGCTCCCTTGCTGCTGCGCTCGTCGGGCGCGGCGATTCCGTTCGCGGCATTGACAGCTTTATCTCGGGCAAGCGGTCGAATCTTTCTGGTCTTGAGGCAATGGAGTTTTTGGAAGGCGATCTGCGCAACCCGGCGGACTGTGCACGTGCCTGTGCCGGTGTCGAAGTCGTCTTTCACGAAGCCGCCCTGGCCTCGGTTCCGCGCTCCGTGGCCGCTCCGGCTGAAACCAATGACAACTGCGTCAACGCGACCCTGAACCTGCTCATTGCCGCGCGCGCGGCAGGCGTGCGCCGCGTCGTCTACGCCGGCTCGTCCTCGGCTTATGGCGACACGCCCACCTTGCCCAAGCACGAGGAGATGGCGCCCAATCCCATTAGTCCTTACGCCGTGGCCAAGCTCGCCGGCGAGCATTACATGCGCGCCTTTACTCGCGTCTACGGCCTGGAAACCGTGGTTCTGCGCTACTTCAACGTCTTCGGGCCATACCAGGATCCGGCTTCGCAATACTCCGGGGTCCTGGCCATCTTTTGCCGGCGCATGCTCGCCGGAGAACAACCCACCATCTACGGTGACGGCGGGCAGAGCCGGGACTTTACCTTTATTGAGAACGTGGTCCACGGCAACCTGCTGGCGGCCGCGGCGCCCGCCGAAAAGGTCAGCGGGCAGATGATGAACCTGGCCACGGGCAGGCGCTTTACCCTGAACGAAACCTTCGCCATTCTCCGCGACCTGACCGGATTCAAGGGTGAGCCGGCTTACGCCCCGCCGCGCCGCGGCGATATCCGCGACTCGCTGGCCGACATTGGCCGCGCCGAACAGCTCCTGGGCTACCGGCCGCAGGTGGATTTCCGCGAAGGGCTGCGGCGGACGGTGGAGTGGTACCGGAAGGGCAACCCGGCATAGCCGGTTCCGTGCCTTGCCAGGAAAATATTCGGCAATAAAACGGTTGACGCGCAAATTCGCCGTCGCCGTCGCGTAAGTCAATATTAGCCAAATGTGCGTCGAAGGAATTCAACGGCGAAGGGTGGAGAAGGAAAGATCAGAATTACGGCTTTGCAGTCACATATTCTTCAATTCTTTGGTGATCTGGACAGTCGTTGTCAGCGCAGTTGTGTACTTGGCAGCTAATGGTTGTCACCATATATTCGGTTCTCTTTCTGAAGTCAGCTTTGGGATTGTCCGGAGTTGGAACGGGGTTAGCGAAGGCGACCCGATCGCAAAACTCGGTAACGTGGGCGTTATGGAAAACATCCGCGTATGCTTTCCACCCCCAGAGGATGGCGGTTTCCCCGACAGGAAGATCAAAAATATCGGTGTCCCTCAAAGTCTGAGCCCCGGCTCTTACTGGAGGAGAATGCGGGCCAAGGTATCCGTATTCAATCTCGTCGAAATGCTCCTTAAAAGGGAATCCGTCTATCGAGTCGGTCTTGACCGTATCAGCCTCAAAGTAGGAAACCAAATGCATTGCCGAAGTGTTCCCAGCATTCTCCCATTTTGGGTAAAAGACAGTGAAATAGTGCCCATCGGGTGCAGCTTCCTGTGTTGTATCCCAACCGATGAAATCCACGAATGCCCGCTGAACAGATTCCATTGCCTCCCGATTAATCTTGTTCGATTCGGCCATCTCTCTAAGTTGACACTCGTAGATGACGGCCACGATAACGCCAGTCACGAAGATCAAGAGCTGCAGAACAAACTGCCTGTCTTTCCACCATGGCATCTTATCGCCTTCCTTTGCTGTGTTCGCCTTTTCGCATGGGGGAACTCGAACAATGGTCTCAACAATCGGCAAAAGAGCAACAGGTTCTCCTTTTAGTCTGCTATCGCCTTGATTGGCGGATTTCTCCTGGCGTTTGGCAGCGTTTTGCTTTGAGGCGTTCGTTGTTTTGACCTTATTTCGTTTTCTGCGCCGCTGGCCCATTTGGACACCGTTCTTAAGGCTGCCGAGGGAGCATAATGAGAAAGATGAGACACGAATACCACGAAGGCCCGAAGGCTGGCGAGAGCCTTGTAAACCTCGCTCGGGCCGTCACTCAGGCCCTGCGGCCGTCGGCCGGCGACGGTCCGCTCAACTGCCGGGCGGATCGCCCCACCCTAAGAAATAGCCGAGATCGGTCATTTTTCCTAGGCCAATTTTCCCGGTTCTGGTGTATAACTCTGGAAACCCCCTCGCATAAATAAACCAGTCGGGAATCCCCCTCTTGCATGGTTGCGCCGGCTTGTCGCATGGGACAGGCTGCGAGAGGATTGGGGACCGAGGTACCCGGCTTTGCCTGACGATCCCAAAAATCGGCAGGACTTGCCCTACGAACCCAGCATCCCTCCTGAGTCCGCGGCCATCCGTCACGAGGTCAGCCACCATGGGGCCAGCACTTCTCTGCGGGCTCTGTGGGATGTGGTGGTGCGCCGCCGCCGCGCGGTGCTGGGCACGGAGGGCGGATTGCTGCTTGCCTGCCTGCTTTACTGCCTGATCGCACCCAAGGAATACGAGGCCAGAGCCCGGGTCGCATTGCGCGTTGCGCCGGCCTCGTCCCTCAGCCTCGACGCTGCGGACGCGCAGACGCCCGCCTCGATCCTGGGCGCGCCCGTCGCCGTGGAGACCCTGGCCGGCGAGCTGCGCAGCGACGAACTGGCCTGGAGAACCATCCTGGCGCTCAGGCTCTACGAGCAGCCGGGCTTCCGCGCCGATGCCCCGGATCAGGGCGCTCCTAACGCCGGCGCGCAGGCCTGGCTGCTGGAACGCTTCGCGCGCAGGCTCGACGTCCAGACCATTCCTCGGACACTGCTGGTGGAGATCCGCTTTCGCTCGCGCGACGCGGCGTTGTCGGCCGCGGTGGTCAATATGCTCATCCGTGTTTACGACCAGCAGGCCAGCGAAGCGCAGATCCAGGCCACGGAGCAGGCTTCCGCCTGGCTTGACGGACAGTTGAAGGAGCTGAAAGCGCGCGTGGACCAGGACGACCTGCGCCTGGCGGACTTCGAGCGCAGCCACGGCATCGTGAGCGACCCGGAGGCGCTGGCCGCGGGCGAGACCGGCGCGGCCGGCCACAACCCCGATTTGCTGGAGATGGACGAACTCGGACGGCAGCTGGTTGCGGCTACTGCCGATCGCATCGTGAGCGAGTCGGAGTATCGCGCCGCGGCGCAGGGCGACCCCGAGCTGGTGATCGCCGCCGACCCGCATCTCGAGTCGTCCGGCGGCAGCTTTTCGACCGCGCTGCTCGCGCAGATTCGCGCACGCGAAAGCGATCTCGAGCAGGAAAAAGCGCAGCTCACCTCCGAGTTCGGCCCGAGTTATCCCCGCGTGGTCGAGATCGGGCGCCAGCTCGACGATCTCGACCACCAGAAAAAGGGAGAAGACGCGCGGCTGTTGGAGCGGTTCCGCAGCAACTGGCAGACCGCGCTCGACCGGGAACAGATGATTCGCAAGAGCCTTGAGGAGATCACCGGCGAGAGCCTGCAGCAGGAGCAGGCGGAAACCGAATTTGCGGCCATGCGCCAGGAGGCCAATGCAAGCCACGAACTGTACGTGCGGCTTGAAGAAAAAGCGGAAGAGGCGGGACTGGCAGCCGGCGTGCACACGTCGAATCTCGAAGTCATCGATTACGCCCGCCAGCCCGCGAAGCCCGTTGCCCCCGATCTGCCGCTTTACCTCGCCATTACATTTTTCGCGGGAATCTGGATCGCAGTGGGAGGCGCGCTGATGCTCGAGACCCTTCATCCATCCCAGTTGCGCACGGCGGTTGCGCTGTGCGCGTTGTGCCTTGCGGGGGCGCGCATGAACGCGCAGCCGCCCACGCCCAACACCTCAGGATTGCCGACGGGTGTGGTCCGCATTCCGCAGACCGGGGAAACGCGCAGCCAGCCCAACGCGCAGGAAGCGCCGCCGGTGTGGAATCAGCCGGGGCTGGCGCCGGCGTCCACTCAGCCGCTTGCCTCCGGCCAGCCGCCCATGCCCGCGCCCATTGGTCCGGGCGACTGGCTCGACATCAGCGAATATCACACCCCGGGGTTTCATTCCGCGGTGCGCGTCTCCGCCGCGGGCGTGGTCACGCTGCCCCTGGTGGGCGACGTAACGATCAATGGAATGGACGAGCAGACGGCGGCGCGCGCCATCGAATCGGTCCTGATGTCGAAAGGCATGCTGCTTCACCCGCTGGTTTCGGTGGTGGTGACCTACTACGCGGGCGAGGATGTAAGCGTGCTCGGCGAGGTGACGCGCCCCGGGATTTATCCCCTGGGCGTGCACCACTGTCTGCTCGATCTCATCGCCGAGGCGTCAGGCCTTGCGCCCGATGCCGGCCGCCTGGTGATCGTGGTGCATCGCGACGATCCGCAGTCGCCGCATTCCGTGCTCCTCACGCCCGGCGGAGATGAGGGCGCTTCCGACGGCAACCCGGAGCTGAGCGCGGGAGACACGGTGCGGGTGAGCCGCGCCGGCCTGGTTTACGTTGTGGGCGATGTGATCCGGCCTGGGGGTTTTCCCGTCGATCCCGCGCAGAAACTGACGGTGGTGCAGGCGGTCGCGCTGGCGTGGGGGCCTACGCAGAACGCCGCGCTGGGCAAGGCCGTGCTGGTGCGCGAGCAGAACGACGGCCGCACGCTGACCGCGCTCAACCTCAAGCGCCTTCTGCGCGGGCAGGACCCCGATCAGCCGATTCGCGACGGCGACATCATCTTTGTGCCCGATTCTTTCGCAAAAAACCTGATGAACCGCACGCTCGAGTCGGCGGTGCAATCGACCATCGGCGTCACCATTTACTCGGCGCTGGTGTATTCGCAACGGTATTAAGCCATGAGAAAGATCGCCTGGGTTCTCCTGCTGCTGTTCGTTTTCGCCGTTCCGTGGGAGTACTCGCTCGACCTGGGCGAGCCGCTCGGGAACGTGGCGCGCATCCTGGGGATCCTGCTGCTTCTCGCCGCCGTTCCCGCCGTGTTGCAGGGCGGGCGTGTGCGCACCTGGGCGCCGATGCAATGGATGGTTCTCGCCCTCTATCTCTGGCTTTGCCTCACCTTGTTCTGGACTATCGATGCCGCGGCCACGCTCGAGAAGATGCGCGCCTTCTTTCAGGAGATGATGATCGTCTGGCTGGTATGGGAGTTCGCGGAAACGCCCGCCGATTTGCGCACTTTGCTGCGCGCCTTTGTGGCCGGCTCCTGGGTACTGGCCGCGCTCACGCTGGTCAATGCTGTCTCGGCCGTCTCACCCGAAGCGATTGCCGCCGGACAGATCCGATTTGCCGCTTACGGGCAGGACCCCAACGACGTCGCCCGCTTTCTCGACCTCGGGTTTCCGCTCGCCTGCCTGCTCCTCCGCAGTGAAGCACGCCGGCCCTGGCGCCTGCTGGCCGCGGGCTACTTGCCGCTGGGCTTTCTGGCGGTTCTGCTCACCGCTTCGCGCGGAGGCTTTCTGGCCGCGGTGGTGGCGCTCGCCGGATGCATTCCCCTTCTCGCACGCGGTCACGGCCGTGCCGTGCTGGCCGCAGTCTTCGGTTTGCCCGCCGTCGCCGTGGCCGCCTGGCTGCTGGTTCCCGGCGCCGTCTTCGATCGTCTCGCCACCATCCCGGCTCAGCTTGCCGGCGGCGACCTGAACCAGCGGCTCAACATCTGGTCCGCCGGATGGCACGCCTTCCGCCAGGCGCCGCTCGCGGGCACGGGCGCAGGCACATTTGTCAGCGCCGCGGGCCTGGCGCCCATTGACACGGCGCACAACACGGCCCTCTCCATCCTTGTGAGCGGAGGCCTTTGCGCCCTGTGCCTTGCCGCCGGCATTGTCACCCTGGCCGTGTGTTCCGTGCTGGCAACGAGCGGCCCGTTGCGCGTTGCTTTAGCCGCAGCGCTGCTGGTGTGGATGGTCACCGCGATGGTGGCAACGGTGGAGGAAAGCCGCACCACCTGGCTGTTGATGGCCCTCATCGCGCTCGCCGGCCGGCTCAAGGCCGAAAATCCCCGCGAACTCGATCAAGTCTTTCCCTCCTTCGACGCACCCCCTGCGCCTCGGCCGGTGCCCGGGCTGGCTGCTCGGCCCACACCTTCGGAGGATCCTGCATGATGGCCATGGCCGCACCGATTCCCCGGCCGGCGAGGTATTTGCTTCGCTTCGACGATCTCTGTCCCACGGTCTCCCACGAGCGCTGGCAACAGTGCCGGGCCCTCGCCGACGAATTTCACATCCGGCCGATTCTGGCCGTGGTTCCCAACAATCTTGACCGGGACTTAAGGGTCTCGCCTGCCGATGCGCGGTTCTGGCGCGAGCTCTGCAGCCTGGAGCAGGCCGGCGCCACCATCGGCTTGCATGGCTATCACCATCTGCGCCAAAGCCGCGGGCGCAGCTTCGTGCCGCTGCAGCGCTCATCGGAGTTCGCCGGTGTCCCCAGCCATTGGCAGCGCACATGGATTTCGGAAGGCCTGGACATTCTGCGCCATCACGGACTCAACCCAAGGATATGGGTTGCGCCGCAACACGGGTTCGACTGGAATACCCTGCGCGCTCTCAAAGCCGAAAGCATTCATCTCCTGTCTGACGGCTTCGCGCGCGTCCCCTTCGTGCGCGGAGGGTTGACCTGGATTCCGCAGCAGCTCTGGGCCCCGCTGGAGAAATCGGAGGGCCTGTGGACCATCTGCATTCATCCCAACACCGCCAGTGCGGCGCAGATGGACGCGCTGCGGGTTTTTCTCTGCGGTCACGCGCACCAGTTCACGTCTGTCGATTCCGTGATGGCCGAATTTCCCCTGGGCGCGCTCACGCTGGCGGAGCAGTTCCATGCGCACATGGCGGTGCGGCGCGTCCTGATGGCGCGAATCAAAAAACGCTTCGTGGGCTACTGACCGAGGTCCCGACAGTGGTTCCGACCGAGGCCCCGGCCGAAGTTCTGACCGGGCCGGGCAAAGTGGCGCGCTCCACCGCGGCCGCGCGCGAGTTCCGGTTCAAGAGCGTACCGTAGAGCTCCTCCCAGCGGTCGAAGCAGGATTCGAGACTGAACTTTTTGAGCACCCGCTGCCGCGCCGCTGTTCCCATCCGGCGCCGTTCTACGGGCGATTTGCGCATCATGGCGGTCATGGCCCAGGCAAGCGCCGAGGCATCGGCGGGCGGTACCAGCGTGCCCGTCTCGCCGTCGAGAATCACCTCGGCGCTTCCGGGAACGTCGGTGGCAACCGCGGGCAGCGCACAAGCCGCGGCTTCGAGCAGCGCCATGGGCAGCCCCTCCCAGCGCGAAGTAAGCACGAATCCATCCGCAGCCTGATACCAGCGCTTGACATTGGGGTCAAAGCCGAGGAATTTCACGCGTTCATTAAGGCCAAGATGGGTAGCCAGACGGGCCAGGTTACGCAAAAGCGGGCCGCCGCCGGCAATCACCAGGCGGGCCTGTGGAGGTACGGCAACCATCGCCTTGAGCAGTGTCGGGAAATCCTTCACCATCTCCAGCCGTCCGACTGCCAGCCATAGGAACTCATCCTTGAGGCCCATTTCCCTGCGCATCTCCGCGCGCACCTTTGCGTCAGGGCGCCAGTCCTCCGCGCACACACCGTTGGGCAGGAGGGTCAAACCGGCATGGGGCACCATGCGGGCGGAGATATGGACGTCCGCAACCGATTGGCTTACCGCGGTCACCTGGTCAGGCAGAGAGCGGCCTATGCGGTAGACCAGGCGCCGGCAAGGTCCGCCGGTCGACGCGCTGTGCAGAGTGTCGATGACGACCGGCACCGGCGCCAGGAGACGCGACCACCGGGCCAGCCAGGCCGCATGAGGCAGGTGGGCGTGCACAACGTCCGGCTTGTTGCGCCGCAGCCATTGAATGAAACGCGCCCATCCCCGCGGATCGGCCAGCCCTTTGCGCATGCCCAGGCTGAGGAATTCAACTCCCGCAGCCTTGAGCTGAGCGGCCGCCGCGCCGCCCGTGCCCGCCAGGGCCACCGTGGTCACACGCCATCCGCGCCGCCGCAACCCGACGGCCAGAAGCAGCACCTGCCGTTCCGCCCCGCCGATGCGATCGAGCGTGGGAATGACCATGGCCAGGTGGACGGTGTTGATCTCGGCGCAGGTGGAGTCAATCAGCTCGGCGTAGGCGGCAATGGCCGGCTCGAGCGTGAGCCCATTTCCGGCCGGCGCCAACTTCAGCGCCGCACGCTCATTTCGCGCTTGCTCGCGCGCGGATGCTGCCGATCCGGACTTGCGGCCCAGGGCGTCTCGCTTCCACCGAAAGCGCAGCCGGCCCCATGAATGACGAGGGAAGGAGAAGGTGAGAAACAATGCCGCGAGCGCGATGCCAAAGCAGCGGTTGAACACATAACCTCCGACGAATGCAATCGCTTCCGAACCGGATCAGGCATCGCAACCGCATGGAGGGAACATGCTCAATGAGCGAATTACTCGATGGCCCGTGCAGCGATAAATAAGTGGCAGCTCAGGCGGATGGATCTTCCTCCTGAGTTGCGTTTTCGACAGGGCGAACCCGCCCACATGCGGGTACGTCGCTCAAGGCTAGTGGGAGAAGTAGGTCAAGGAAACATCTTTGAAACAGGAATGTCAAGAGGGCAAATGCCTGAAGGTCCGGCCATTTAGGAATTATTCAGGCTTCAGGAACTTTCGCCGGAGAGAAGGAGCGCCGGTTGCGCTGGCTTGTGCTCAAATCGTCGAGCGCCTTGAGCAGCGTGGAGGCAAGAGAGGCTGCCGAAACCTCAGGTGTAAGCCAGGATTTTTTCCGGTTGCGCAGCAACTCCACAATGCCTCCCGATGCCGGCGTGGCCACGATCGGCAGCCCGCCCGCGGCAGCCTCAAGAAGCGCATTGGGCAAGCCCTCGTAGCGGGAAGAAAGAACAAACAGGGAAGCCCCGGCATAAAAGATGTAAGGCCGCTGCACATAGCCGGGAAGCCGGACCGCCTCTTCCAGGCCAAGCGAGCGGCATTGCGCCTTCAGTGCGGCTTCCTCCGGCCCGGCGCCGGCGATAATCATCTCGGTGCGGGGAAAGCGCTCGCGCACCGTGACCAGCGCCTCAAGAAGAAGGTCGAATCCTTTTTCTCGCGCAAGTCTTCCCACGGCAAGCAGATGAGGTCCCGGACCGAGCCAGCAGGCCGGCGCCTGGCCGGGCGCGGCGGCGGCAGCGCGGATGGCCTCGAGGTCTACTGGATTAGGCAGCACAGCAATGCGTTCTTTTCCCAGCCGCAGCTCCCGGGCCAGATCGTCGGCCATGGCGCGCGATTGGCAGATAATGTGGTCGGCGCGGCGATAAAGAGACCGATAGAGCAGGGACGTATACCAGGGGACGTTGCCGAAGGCCAGTACCGAGGAAACCGTTGCATCCTGCCGGATAAGGATGCGCGTCTTCTTCGGGAACATGGGACGAAGCAGAAGCACCAGAAAATTGAGATGTGCCGCGCCGGAAAGGACGACGTCAGGCCGGATGCGGCGCACAAGACGGACCAACGGAATTGCCCCGGAACGAACTCTTCGTGCGCCCAGCCTGTGAATGGTGACCGGCGGCGGCAGGATTTCGAGCTTCCGATTCCCCTCTGTGACCAGGCCCAGGTGAACCTCGTACTTCTCTTTGGACAGTCCTTCGGCTACCAGAGTGGCGACTCTTTCAGCGCCGCCTCCGCCCAGATGGGGGACCAGTATCAGGACCCGCAAACTCTGGCCCATGACTTTCCAATCGTGAATGGATCGTTGGAAAGTGAATATAGTCGAATTTCGATAAAAAATCACACATATTTTATTGAGAAGTGCTAAAGTTCCCTTAATTACTCCCAAACCAGGAAATTTCCCCCGGAATCGCAGGCTCGCTTATGGCGACTTCCGCGGCATGCCAACTGGCAGCGCCACCGCTCGTCCGAGTGCCGGGTGCGCCTTCAATCCTGATGGGCATCACCCATCCGCAAACCTGCCTGGTGCTGCGAGATCGGCTGCGCGCCCTGCGCGAAGCGGGTTTTCACATCACGCTGGTTTCAAGTCCCGGCGTTCTTCTGGACCGAACCGCAGCGGAGGAGGGAATCGAGGCATTCCCGCTTCCTATGCGCCGCACCATTGCCCCGCTTGCCGATGCGGTTTCGTTCGTCCGCCTTTGGCGCATGCTGGGAAAGTACTCGCCGGACGTGGTTGAGTTCAGCACGCCGAAAGCCGGGTTGCTGGGTTCGCTGGCCGCCTGGCTGCGCAGGGTGCCGCATCGGGTTTACCTGCTGCGCGGGCTCAAGCTGGAGACGGCGCAAGGCATCAAGCGGGGCATTCTGCTGGCCGGCGAAAAGCTGGCCGCCGCTTGCGCCCACGTGGTCTTGTGCAACAGCGCGAGTCTTCGCGCCCGCGCGCTTGCGCTGGGCATTGCGCCGGAACGAAAGCTGGTCTTGCTCGGCGAGGGCAGCAGCCACGGCGTGGATACGCTCCAGTTTTCTCCCGGGCCCACGGACGTGCGCGCCCGGCTGGGCATTCCGAGAAACGCGCCTGTGATTGGCTTCGTGGGACGATTCACCGGCGACAAGGGAGTGCCTGAACTGGTGGAGGCCTTCGAGGCGATCCGCGCCGCCGAGCCTCAGGCGCGCCTGCTTCTTGTGGGCTGGTTCGATGAAGCCGAGGATGCACTCGATCCGGCGCTAAGGGCGCGCATTGCCGCGCACCGCGGAATCTGCTGCACCGGATTCGTGAACGAAACCGCGCCCTACTACCGCGCCATGGAGATCCTCGTTCTGCCCACGAGACGGGAAGGATTTCCCAATGCCATACTCGAGGCCGCCGCGAGCGGAATTCCAGTGATCACCACGCAGGCCACGGGCGCGTGCGACTCGGTGGTGCACAACGTGACTGGAATGCTGATTCCGCCCGGCAGTCCGGAAGCAATCGCTGTATCAGTGCTCAGGCTGCTCCGGGATCCGCTGCGCCGCCAAATGGGACAAGCCGCGCGCGCCTGGGCCTGCGAGCACTTCAGGAGCGACCGGGTGCTTGATCTTCACGCAGCCTTTTACACAGGGATGCTGCGTCCAATCAGGCCTGCTGGTCTTGGGAAGGACCTGAATCGCCCGGAAAGAGCTCCGTCTGGCCCGCCTCGACCGTCACTTCGGGGATACGCTTGCGGCCGGATGCGCCAATCAGGCTGAGCACCTCCAGGGTCTGGATTGCCTGGCGCGGCACGTAAATCCGCTGTGTGTTCGACCGCGTGTCCGGGGGCACGAGCAGCAGGCCGGGGCCTTCCACCAGGGTCAGATCGTTCGCCGCCAGGCCTTCCAGTTCGTCGCCGTCCGCCAGTTTCAACCGGAGCCAAAGTCCGGCCGTCCTGGGGCGGATGGAAAAGCGCTTGCGCAGGAGCCGTTCCGGGTTGACCAGGTCGCCGCTCGCGGAAGGGAGTTCGCGCACGTAGCAAATCCACTTCACCTGCTCCCAGGCCATGCGCAATACCTTCCCGTTGAGGTCGAGGATCTCGAGCTCCGCCGAGTCCCGGCCAAAGCCCGGAACTGCATAGCCGGCGCACCAGTCCCGGGAGAACTTGCGCACGATCACCGGCTTGCGCGAGGAGGCCATCGCATTGGATTGTCGCATGGAGCGCGTCGGGCACGGGCTCGGGGAAACCGCATCCGCATTTGTTGCCTCTCAAGAAAATCATCGTAGGGAGCGGGTTCGAGTGCGTTGGCCTGAATGCAGGCGGCGGAGACGGCTTGACCAGACCCCTGCCCAATGTTGACTGAGTGAGCGCAAGAGCCGCAATTCCTTCGTGTTAGCTCTGGCCTTCGGCGCCGGGTTGTGTTAATGTACTGCTTTGCCGGCCCTGTCGGAAAACAGGGTCTAAAGGCAGCAACATCAGGAACTTGGCGGGGCCCCCAGGCGGCGGAAACAAAACCAGAATGCCCGATTACATCTACCTGCTTGAGAACCGGCTTTCCGCAGACCAGCGGCACGCGCTGCACCAGCTGCGTGAGGCCGCTCGCAACGCCGCAACCATCCTGTTTCTCACCGGAGATGCGGTTCGCGACCTGACCAGCGGCCACGCCGTTCGCGAACTTGAAGTGGCCATTCATGGAAACGCGCTCAAATTCAAGAAACCAATCGAGAAATTAGGCGGCAAGGTGTGGGGTGAAGACGAGGAATCGCGCAGCCTCTACCTGTGTTTTCCGGGAACTGTGCGCGTGGACCTGATCAGCACGCACCGGGTTGAATATCCCAAGCCGGGACGGCCGGTTTTTCACCCGGCCTCCATCCAGGAAGATATTCGGCGGCGGGATTTCACCGCCAATTCCATGGCCATCTCGCTGAACGAAGGCTCGTACGGCTTGCTCATGGACCCCCTCAACGGCGCCGCCGATATTGAGTCCCGTACGCTGCGGCTGGTTTCGAATTATGGCTTCCTTGAGGAGCCTGCCCTCCTGATCCGGGCCATCCGTTACCGCGCCCGCCTGGGATGGGAGATGGATCCGCGGACCCTCTCGCGTTACGAAAATGCCAAAGCCGAGAAGGTGATTGAGGCTCTGTCAGCGCACGCGCGCAGCCAGGAACTGGAGCAGATCGGTCATGAGGAGGAGGGATTGAAAGTGCTGCGCGCCCTCGAAGAGGAAGGGTGGATGGCCGCGCTCTATCCTGCCTGGACCGCAGCCAAAGCCGACGAGGCGAAACTGAAAGCCCTGCACGAGCTTGCCGTGGAATTGTTAATGCAGGGAGTTCACGCCGACACCTCCGCCGCGCAGATGCAGTTGCTGACCGCGGGAATGACCGGGAGAGAGTTGACCGCGCTCAAGAAGCTCATGCTTCGGCCGGGATTTGTGGAGGAGTGGAACAGCCTGGATTCGCTCGCCGGCGGGTTTGCCAAGGTGCTTCTGGACAAGAAGAATGCGGTTCCTTCGGCAAGCTTCAAGCAGTTCACGAGCTATGATCCGGAGGCCGTTCTCTGGCTGGGATTTACATCGAAAAATGCGGCCGTCGTCGAGCGTTATCACCAGTTCCTGAAGGTCTGGCCTGAAGCCAGGCAGCGGATGCCGTACCTCCTCATGCTGGAACTGCGCATCACCCCGGAATTGCCGCGCTATAACGAGCTTCTCCATGCCATTTTTCTTCAGTTGATCGATGGTCGGCTTACCACGCCGGAAGAGATGCGCGCGTTTCTCGAGCCCTATTCTCCGCCGGCTCCGCCGCCTCAGGTGAGCATCAAGAAGACGCGCCGGCGCAGCGCCGAAGCCAAGATCAAGGATCTCGACGAAGACGAGGAGTCTGAAGAGGCCATCCCTGCCGGGGACGACCTGGACGAAGTCGGCGGCGATGAGGACGAGCTGGAGTTGGTCATGCCCAAGGGCGAGGTCGGGCCTGAGGGGGACGACGAGGAAGAAGAAGAGGAAGAAGCCGAGACTGTGCCCGCGGCGGCGGGGAAAAAGTCCGCTGCCAAGGCTGAGACCAAGGCTGGGTCCGGGGCTCAAGCGAAGGTGCAGAAGGCCGGTCCGGCCCCGGCTCAAAAACCGCCGGCTGCGCCCGCTGCCGCAAAGCCGGCGCAAGGAAAGAAGCCTGTGCCGGCGGTGGTGCCCGCGCCCGGGCCAAAAGGCAAGCCCGCCGCCGCCGTGGCCAAACCTCCCGCTCCGCCGGTCAAAGACAAGCCTGCACCGGCGAAGCCTGCCGCTCCGGCGAAGAAGCAAGCGGCTCCTCCTCCCGCCAAAACTGCAAAAAAGGCGGCAAAGCCGCAAAAGCCTGCACCCAAGCCGCACGGCAAGCCGATGGCCAAGCCGCCGGCAAAGGCAGCGAAAAAGCCGGCGAAGCCCGCGGCCAAAAAGGCTAAGCCGGCGCGCCCGTCGCCCGCAAAAGCGGGCAAAACCTCCAAGCCGGCGAAAGCGGCCCCCAAAAAGCCGGCAAAGAAGCGCTAAATCATTTTCTGAGTAGCTATATCCCAAAGACGGAAAACAAAGCCGACGCGACCAACCCGGGGCCCCGGCAAGCGCTCCTCGCTTGCTGGGGTGGGACCAACAGGGAGCGGCGACCTTGCGAAGGAACGAAGAGGACACAGTAACTCAGAAAATGACGTAGCGTTCTGGCGCCGCCGCGCGCAATCCTTTGGGTTTTCCGCTTCCTTGCTGTGAAGTAACCCACCGCGGCAACCGTGCATCTTCTCTATCGCGTGGCATTTGCCCTGCACTCGCTGAGCTATGCGTGTTTTCAATGTTTTCACCGGCGCTGGTTCCGTTCACCCGGAAACCGTTGTGAAGGATGAGGGCAATGAATCCGACCGATGGGCGGAAACGCGTTGTCATTGAAGATGTCTCTCCTCAGCTCGATGGCGGACGCCACGCTGTCCGCCGCGTCGTGGGCCGGGAAATCTCCGTCACGGCAGCGATTTTTGCCGATGGACACGAGCAGCTCGCGGCGCGTCTTCTTTATCGCCCCAAAAGCGAAAAACGCTGGCGTTTTGCGCCCATGCTTGCGGGCGAAAACGATCTGTGGAGCGGGTCGTTTGCGCCCGACAAACTCGGCGCCTGGGTCTTCACCATCCAGGGATGGATCGACCGCTTCGAAACCTGGGCGAGCGACCTGAAAAAACGGCTTGGCGCGCGGGCTGCGCAAACCGGCTCCGGCAACGAAGACGCATCAGCCGACGCGTACGATCTTGCCCTGGCCTTGCGCACCGGCGCCATTCTTGTTCATCAAGCCGCGGCGCGGGCGCGCGGCGCCGACGCAAGAAAGCTGGCTGAAATTGCGCGAGGGCTCGACCGCCTGGCCGGCGAGGACAAAACTGCGTACGAGTATCCCTTGGATCAGGAAGCGCACCGGCTGATGGCCCGTTATCCCGACCTGCGCCACGCAACCCAATTCGATCGCGAGCTGCCGGTCCGGGTTGATCGCGAGCGCGCCTGCTTCTCGTCCTGGTACGAGCTTTTTCCCCGCTCCGCGTCGCCGGTTCCCGGCCGGCACGGAACCTTTGCCGACGTGGAGCAGCAACTGCCTGAAATCGCCGGCATGGGCTTCGACATTCTTTATCTGCCTCCCATCCATCCCATCGGCCGGAACTTCCGCAAGGGTCCGAACAACACGGAAGACGCCGGCTCGGACGCGCCGGGCAGTCCGTGGGCCATCGGCGACAGGGAGGCGGTTCCGTGCGCGTCAGTGGGCGCAAGCCGCAGCGGCGACTGCGGCGGGCACAAGTCGATCCATCCTGCCCTGGGCACCTTTGCCGATTTCGACCGGCTGGTCGCCTCTGCCCAATCGCACGGAGTCGAGATCGCGCTCGACATAGCCTTTCAGTGCTCTCCCGACCATCCCTGGGTGAACGAGCATCCGAGCTGGTTCGTCATCCGGCCGGACGGCTCCATCCAATATGCCGAGAACCCGCCCAAGAAATACCAGGACATCTATCCCCTCAACTTCGAGTCGCCGGACTGGCGGAGCCTTTGGGCCGAACTCTACTCCGTGTTCGAGTTCTGGATCGGTCACGGCGTGCGCGCCTTCCGGGTCGACAATCCGCACACCAAGGCGCTGCCGTTCTGGGAGTGGTGCCTGGGCAAGCTCAACAGCCGCTATCCCGATGTGATTTTTCTCGCCGAGGCGTTTACCCGGCCGCACGTCATGTATGCCCTCGCCAAGAGAGGCTTTACCCAGTCTTATACCTATTTCACCTGGCGCAACACCAAGGCCGAGCTGGAGAGCTATCTCCAAGAGATCACGCGCCCGCCCATCAGCGATTATTTCCGGCCGAACTTCTGGCCCAATACGCCGGATATTCTGCACAAGACGCTGCAGGAGGGCGGCCGTCCTGCATTTATGGTCCGCCTCATCCTCGCCGGCACGCTCTCGTCCAATTACGGAATCTATGGGCCGGCTTACGAACTGGCGGAAAGCGCACCCGCGCGGCCCGCGCCCGGCAAGACAGAATCGGAAGAATATCGCGACAGCGAAAAGTACGAAATCCGGCAACGGAACCGCAATATGCCCGGCTCGCTGGTTTCTCTCATCACCGCGCTCAATTGCATCAGGCGCGCCAACCCGGCGCTGCAGGACAACCGCTCGCTGCGCTTTCACGAGATCGAGAACCCCAATCTTCTTTGCTACTCGAAATCGACGGCAAGGCATGAAAACACCATCCTGATCGCCATCAACCTGGATGCCGTCAACGAACAGGCCGGCTGGACTAATCTTGATCTCGAGGAGCTCGGCATTTCCCCCTCGGAGAGCTTTCTTCTGGAAGACCTGCTTACCGGTGCGCGTTACAACTGGAGCGATCGCCGCAATTTCGTGTCGCTGCGGCCGGGCATTCAGCCGGCGCACATCTTTCGCGTGACACGCTGAGTCTTAAGCCCGGTCTGCGCCGCGCGCCCGCCGGGGGCGCACAGACCACCCGGAGAAAAGGGAATTGTGAAGAAACTGGCGAGCGCGACCGACCCGTACTGGTATAAGGACGCGATCATCTATGAGCTGCACGTGCGCGCCTTTGCTGACTCGAACGGCGACGGCATCGGCGATTTTCCCGGCCTTCTCTCGCGGCTCGACTATCTCCAGGACCTCGGCATCACCTGCATCTGGCTCCTCCCTTTTTTCCCTTCGCCCCTGCGCGATGACGGTTACGACATTTCGAACTACACGGACGTGAATCCCTCCTACGGGACTCTGGACGATTTCAAAGCGGTGCTCGAGGCTGCGCATCAGCGCGGCATGCAGGTGATGATCGAGCTGGTGATCAATCACACCAGCGACCAGCATCCGTGGTTCAAGGCCGCGCGGCTGGCCGCTCCGGGCGCGCCCGAGCGCGAAATGTACGTGTGGTCCGACAGCGACAAGCGCTACAAGGACGCGCGCATCATCTTCACCGATACCGAAAAATCCAACTGGACGTGGGACGAGACCGCAAGGGCTTACTACTGGCACCGCTTTTTCTCGCACCAGCCCGATTTGAATTTCGACAACCACCTGGTGATCGAAGAGGTGCTCAAGGCCATGCGCTTCTGGCTGGACATGGGCGTGGACGCGCTGCGCATGGACGCGATTCCCTACCTTTGCGAGCGCGATGGCACTTCCTGTGAGAATCTGCCGGAGACGCACGCGGTGGTGAAGGTGCTGCGCGCCGCCATCGACGCCGGCTATGCCAACCGGCTGATTCTGGCGGAGGCCAACCAGTGGCCCGCCGACGTCCGCCCGTACTTTGGCGACGGCGACGAGTGCCACATGGCCTTTCATTTTCCGCTGATGCCGCGCATCTACATGGCGCTGCGCCAGGAAGACCGGCTGCCCATCACCGACATCCTGGCGCAGACGCCGCCCATTCCGGACAACTGCCAGTGGGCCCTGTTTCTGCGCAATCACGACGAGCTCACCCTGGAAATGGTCACCGACGACGAGCGCGATTTCATGTACTTTGCCTATTCCGCTGACCCGCGCATGCGCATCAACGTGGGCATACGGCGAAGGCTCGCGCCGCTGGTCGACAACAACCGGCGCCGCATCGAGCTGCTCAATTCGCTGCTGCTCAGCTTTCCCGGAACGCCCATCCTCTATTACGGCGATGAAATCGGCATGGGCGACAACATTTATCTGGGCGACCGCAACGGCGTGCGCACGCCCATGCAATGGACCTCCGACCGCAACGCCGGCTTCTCCAAGTGCGATCCCGCGCGGGTTTA
>JASHOQ010000007.1 GCA_030041045.1 Acidobacteriaceae bacterium | reverse complement strand
TAATTCCGCTGTTCTCGCCCAACTCTTCGGGCTCACTCGCGCCGAAGCGCGACTCGCCGAGCTCCTCGCAGCCGGAAGTACTCTGAAAGACGCTGCTGATCAGTTGTGCGTCGCCGAAAGCACTGTGCGCTCGCAACTGAAGAGCATCTTCGCGAAGACCAGTACGAATCGCCAGAGCGAGCTGATTCGGCTCCTATCGCTAGCGCCTTCGCGGCTCACCCAGGCCCGAAACATAGATAGGCTCCGATAGAGCCATTGGTCGAAAAAGGATCACGTGTGGAGTTGGGCGGGGTGGCCAAAAACGTCTCGCGATCAGCCCCGTTCACCTTTCCGTTTTATGGGCATGTTCCGCGGCTCCGCGAGGCCGGCCCCAGAGCATCCTTTTCGGCCAGGTAGAAGCCATCATAACTCGGCCGCTCGCGTCAGGGTGTCGCGATAGTTCCACGGCATCCAGGCCGCGGGGCAGGCGGCCAGTTCACGAGCGTGGCGCTGAAGCTGGATCAGATAGTCGAAGGAGTTGGCGCCGCATAACTGGCAGGTGTGGATCAGGCTCATGAACAGATCGCCGACCTCGGCACCGTTGAGGGTGCGATAAAACAAGGCGTTCTTGCGATGCAAAACGGCGCGTTTCAGGGCCCTTTCTACGATGTTGTTGTCCAGCGGAGCTCCAGCCTGGCGGAGGAACAGCGTCAGAGGCTGCCAGTGCCGCAGCAGATAGCTGATCGCCTGACCGAGCCCGGAGTTGGGCTCGGTCCTTCGCTCCGCCAGTTGCGCTTCCAGCCAGGAGTGCAGCTTGTCCATCACCGGCTCGCTGCGTTCCTGGTGAAGCCGCAGCCGCTCGTCCGGCGTCATTCCCAGTTCCCGCGCTTGGGCATCGTGGCCGTATACCTGGCCGAGCATCTCCAGCACGTAGCGGCATTCGCCGGGGAAGTTTTCCGCCACATCCACGAACTGCCTCCGGCCATGAGCGAGGCAGTTGGCGAGAAGGATATCGGTCCCGGCGGCGAGCCGCGGAACGTTGCTCGACAGTGCATCGCACATCTGAATCGGCGCCGGCAGTTCGCGGCTGCGCTGTTTCAACACATCGGCGAGGTTCTCACCGGCGTGCTGCGATCCGGTGAAGTACAGCGCGATCTTCCGTCCTTCGCGGGTCGACACGATGCCGCTGGTAAACACACCCGTGCGCTCGTCCTGGGCATCGCGCTCGAGGCGCAGCACGCGCATGCCGGTGTCGTCGTTGTGCACCACCTCGCCTTGCGCCGCCTGCCGGATCAGCTCGTCACGCGCCGGCTTGATCGGATGCGCGGCGCGCGCGACGATCTCCCACTGCGTGGCCGCAGGCAGCGGAATACCGTCTGCCTTTCCAGTTGCTCCAGGCGGTGAAACGGCGTGCCGCTCCCGTATTTGAGCTGGGCGATCATGGCCGCCGCGGATTCATCGTACTTATCCTCGCCCGCGCCTTCTGGCGGCTCTGCCGTGAACACCTGCCCGCAGGCGCCGCAGCGTAACCGCTCCAGCGAATAAAGGGTGGCTGCAAGCGGCGCCTGGCCGGTGACGCGCACCAGCACCTTGGGTTCCTTCTGCGCATACACGTTGCCTTGGCCGCATTCCGGACAGCGATCTCCATGGGCCAAGGTCGCGTGTTCGATCTCAACTCGTGCAGCGCCGCTAAATGAGCAGGCGCCGTTGCGGCCGTGCCCGGCCGCACGAACCGCGTTGTCATCCACCTGCTTTCCGTTGTCGCTTTCTGCACCTTCGGGCTTCTCGACAACGGCGCTGGTTTTTTCCGTGTTGCGCGAGCGCACCAGCATCGCCGCCAGGGCATGCAGCGCCTCCCGCAGCTTGTGATGATCTGCTTCGCTCAGCGGCGCCTGACGCGCTCCATCCAGTACCCGGTCCAGCTCCTCCAGGTTCACCTCGATGCGGCGCCTGGGCTGCTTCACACGGCGCCTCCCAGCAGTTCGCGGAATCGCCTGGTCAGGGGTAACGCGAGAACTTCCTTGATCGATCGGTTCGGTACATAGCTGTTGGATTGCTTGCCCCGCCCCGTCGTCCGTCCCAGCAACACCCAGTTGGCCGCCCGATAACAGGTCCCGCGAAAACGCTCCGGATCCACGAACGTTTCCAGGAAGTAAATCGGATGCCCGTACAGTCTCTGCCAGTCGTCGGAGATTCGCGCCGCCATGCGCCCCAGGATGTGCGATGCCAGGTGCTCCACACGCACCCACGGCAGGATCAGGAAGCGCGTGTTGTAGGCGATGAAGCGGATGCGGCTGCGCCGCGCCGCGGCATCCCACCCGATGTAGTGATCCCGGCTGGCCAGATGACGCGGCGCTGAGGACCAGGCCAGGCACGCTACGGGACGACCTTGTGCCCACACCGCGTATTTGAGATGCTCTCCGACAGGCTGTTCATAGCCAAGATAATGATGCTGCTCCATCAGGCTGTTGAACAGCGGCTCCTCGGCGGTGCGCCGCACCTGCTCCAACTCCAGCGGCTGCAGCTTACATAGCGGACCTTCGATGGGTGTGGTGTCGATCAGCACCGCTTCCGGACGGGCGCGCTGGATGAGCGGATTATGGCGCACATAACTGACCGGCGGCAGCGTGATCTCGCCGGCACGCTCCAGCATCACGAGCAGGCCCCGGCACACCATATCGCGCAACGCCCCATTGGCCTGCCGCCACTGCCAGGCTTCACACAGACGAACCGATAACCTTCGCCGGCTCTCCCCGGGATAACTCTCGATCAACGCTCGTATATATAGGATGTCTTCCGCGCTGATCTTCCGCCTGCGATAGCGAAACTCGCTCATTGGCCAACAGTATGAACAAGTCTGCCTTGGAACGCAAGGGAAAAATGCTGCTCTACGCGACGGCGTTCACCCGCCGCCAAATCGGCGCGGCGCGCACACGCGAGACATCGCCGGCGGCCATCAGCAACTGCGCCTCATAAGCCTCCAGCGCCTTGGCCGGGGAACTCGATTCCGGCCACCATCGAAACTTTCCGTGGGAAAGACGCTTTTGCGCCAGCCAATATCCTTGCCCGTCATACGCAAGTACGCGTATCGACGTTCCTCTGCGACTTCTGAAAATGAAAACACAGCCGCCGATCGGATCCTCAGAAAGCTTCTCCTGGCAGACGCGAACCAGAGAGTCTATGCCCTTGCGTCCGTCAACGGCCTCGATCGCCACCAGCACGCGCATCTGCGCCGTGATATGAATCATCTCTCCGCTTCCCGCCAGGCGCGAAGCAGGCTTCCCCAATCGGGTGCTCCGGAACCCTTCCACTGAATGCGCATCTTGCCGCCACACTGGGACTCGAACTCGATCACGCACTCCGCTCCGGCCACCACTTGAGGCGCAATCCATTCCACGAATCCCGGCGATCGCGACTGCTTCTTTTCTGCGGTCTCTGTAACACCGACAAGGCGGCGCTTCAGGCCCATATAGTCCAGGCGCAACGGATGAGCCACCGCATTCAGACCATGCTGCCGCGCCAGTACCACCGCCGCACGCCACAGCGCCTCCGGAATCTTGGCTCGATGCGCATGCGAACTGCGAAACTGCTCCAACTGCCGCTGTAGCTGCACAACGGGCTCTGGGATGGGTGCGCTGCTTTTGTCGTTCAATCTCACCCGACCTCAGCGGGATAACTGAACGTAACAATGCAACCTAACCCGTGTCACGCGGCCCTACCGAAAACACACCGTCGTTTGAACCATCAGAAGTCGGTTCGAAATGGGTATTGGCGAGCCACAGATGAACAATTTCAGCAGAAACCATGTCGATCCGCGTTCGAATCGCTTGAAGTTTGCAATAGGGATCGCAAGAATCGATTCCCTGCTGCCGCTGCGAGGAGGGGCCTGAAACGAAGAAGAATTTCGCCAGCATAATGCCGAGAAAATCAATGCTATTGAAGGGTATCTGAAGATACATTCTCGCCATGTAGAATCTTCACCGAGACCAACGAACATCCGTCCCCTTGGCTATACTCCTGGGACGCAGTTCAGTGACTTGAGTAAGCCTTCTAATGTTGTTTATAATCTCATCCAAAGAGATGAAAAAGTCATGCCGGTATTGCGCGCAGCAAAATACAGGTGATGTTGTCCGAACCTCCGCGCTGTTTCGCAAGAGTGACCAGGTCGGCACACGCAGATTCAAAGGGTGAGGAGGCGATAATGATGCCTATCTCGCCATCGGGCAGGTAACGTGTGAGGCCGTCTGTAGCCAGCAGAATGGCGGTGCCGGGTCCGAGATCGACCGAGAAAAAATCGGGCTGAACCTCAGGCGCAATACCGACTGCTCGGGTAACCACAGATCGCATGCCCGGGAGATCTGCTTTTTGTGCGCTGTCGAGGGTCAGTGTCCCATTGCGGATGAGCTCGTTGATCAGGGAGTGGTCGAATGTGAGCTGTCTACACTTATTGCCCTGAACGCAGTATGCCCGACTGTCCCCGACGTTGCCGACGATAAGCTTGTCGCCGTCGATTGCGGCAATGACGGCAGTAGTTCCCATTCCTTTATTTCCCGGAACCTGTCCGTTCTCCCAAACATCCATATTGGCGGCGCTGATAGCGTGCTTTAGCCGGGTGCTGACGGAGATATTCGAAGAAGCAGAATCTGCAAAACTGCTCATTATCGCCGTGACCGCACAGGAACTGGCAACTTCGCCACTACTCATTCCTCCCATGCCGTCGCACACAATGTAGATGCCGAGAGATTCGTCGTAACCAAAGGAGTCTTCGTTGTTGGTGCGAACGCAGCCAACATCACTGATGGCAGACACCGCAACACGAAAGCGCATAAACCCGGGGTCGACCGTCTGCGGAGTCGGGCCGGCGAGTTTAGGTGTCGGCCCTTCGAAGGAAATGGAACTCTGGGTCATCGGCGTATGCGGAGTCTCTCGTGCGTCGTCTATAGCGGCACTTGATGGTAGCGCAGATTCGGTCAGCTCTCCAGAGAGGGGGTTGAACTGCAACTGTCTCTTTCGGAACTCTTTGGTCATTGTCCTCCCTCGAAAGCTTCGATGGTAGTTATTTCCTATGCCATCTCCCGGTCTCACCATAATGACCTTTGCCTTAGTGCTAGAGTGGTCGCATGCTCTTGGATCGCGCCTCGCAACCTCTTGTGGGTTGCTCATCCACTCAACCATTCACGCTCGAATGCCGACTTAATTGCCAGTATTCTATCGGGGGCCAGTCAATGTGGGAGAACATCTTTGGCGCCCAAGCCGCGAAAAACGACTTTCAAGAGTGTCCCCAAACGCCTATCTCTGGCTTCGTTTGGCGGGATTCTGCACAAAAGACCCATAAGTATCAAAATATCCTCGGGGTCCGTTCCGGGATAGATATCACCTGAGCTCTCACAGGCATCCATGAGTCGGCGGACAGCACCAAGCAGTTGCAAGTAAATCTTTTGAAGTTCATGATTCGATGTCGCCGCTTGGACGAGATCGGCTGCCCAACATTTCGTCTTCCAAAAGATCCTGAGCCGGGTGCACAAGATACGGAGGGCAAAAAGCGGTGGATGTTTAGGAAGCATTGTGGGAGCAGACGCCACGAGAGCGTCGATCTCCTGGCGAGAAATGGCACCAGGCCCTGATTTGTGAGTGTCTTAGGGCACCGAATCGCCCATAAATCTCGCTTTTTCCCTGTATTTTTCCCTGTTAACGGGAATTTGGACGGAGACTGGTTCGCTGCGGACTCCATCCACCACCACTGAGTCTTAAGCATCTTAATATCTTAAATTTAAAACAAACAATCCCCAAATTTTCCCGCATCATTGGCACCTTTCGATCATGAAGGACACAGGAGAGGATTTTCCGCGTTTTGAAACCTGGCCCAGAACAGAGCCATTCTCTGACAGCGATTTGCCGAGTGTCCTCCGAAAAGAAGGGATGTCAGGGGGGCGCGCAGATTTGAAGCGCTACAGCCGCTGATCCGCCACCATGATTTCAGCACTGTTGACCCCGTCAGAGCCATAAGGGGAACCGGTCGTGAAGAAGATGAACCGCGTTCCGTTGCTGACGCCGAAACTGCCCGCACCGATATTCCCCAGACCGGGAAATGTGAAATTGGTGGCGTTCGGGTCGGCGTTGTCGATGGTCAGGATGCCACTGATGGGATTCTCTTGGAGGCCGCTGCTGTTGCTCGTATAGGAGGTGCCCGTAATGGCGCCCGAGGTAACAGTGCCTACAACTCCGACCTCCGAACCCTCGGCGACATCGCCAGGATCTTCGCCCCCGATGAAGTAGTCGCCTGCTACCGAAGCGGTGGCGAGATTGGCGCTGGCGCCGGTTTCGAGGAACCCGAGAGGCGCGGTGGGATCGAGCAAGGAGGAGGTGCATGGCGGCGTGCCGCCATTGCAAGCGCCCGAGCCAATCAAAAAGCCGACATACGGCTCGGTGGCATCGGCGCCCGCTACGGGACTCGCTAGGTAGATAACGGGAACAGGAGTGTTGCCGGGGGAAGTCGTAAGCAAGATACGACCCCAGGTCGTATCAACCGTACCGGCTTGGTTGGTGATCGTGTTCGTCGTCACAGTGTTTCCTAGTTGATATTGCCAAGAAGCGCCGTTGAAATTGAGAGTATCAGCACCGCTGGAGGTGGGCGTTACGACGCCGAGGTTGACGACCGCGCAGTTGACCGTGTTGCCCGAGCAGGCATTGCCGCCAGCGGTGGTGGAGATTCCGGTC
>JASHOQ010000113.1 GCA_030041045.1 Acidobacteriaceae bacterium | reverse complement strand
GAGAGCACCGGCCTCTTCGGCCGCTCCTCGCTGCGCATGGTCGATCTCGAAACCGGCCGTGTGCTGCAATCGGTCGCCGTGCCCAGCCAGTACTTTGCCGAAGGGCTCGCCGCGTGGGGCAGCACGCTCGTCCAGCTCACCTGGCAAGCGCACGTCGCCTTTGTCTATGACCGCTTCAGCTTCCGCCTTCTGCACACCCTGCAATTCGACGGCGAGGGCTGGGGGCTGACTGAGGACGGCCGGCATCTGATCCTGAGCGATGGGTCGGCGACGCTCAAGTTCCTTGACCCGGCCACGCTGCACGTCGTCCGCGAGATTCAGGTCACCGATCAGGGCGCCCCGGTTACGCAATTAAACGAGCTCGAGTATGTGCGCGGCCAGATTTACGCGAACGTCTGGCACTCGGACCGCATCGCCCGCATCTCGCCGCAAACCGGGAAGGTGCTCGGCTGGATCGACCTCACCGGCCTTTTGCCCAAAGACGAGCGCACCGATCCCGAGGCCGTGCTCAACGGCATCGCCTACGACCCGGCGCACGACCGGCTCTTCGTCACCGGCAAGCTGTGGCCGGAGCTGTTCGAGATCAGGGTCATTCCGCAGAAGGTGAAAGCGGTTCCCGTAGCCCGCGCAAAATGAATCGGCGGGGTAAATGGGCCATCCATATCCATTGCAAAATCTCTTCCGTACACGGTTTCTCTGCCGCGCCGCCCTCCTTCTGCGAACATAGGTCACGGGAGTCAACCCCATGCATGCATCTGCACCTGTCGCCATCGTCACCGGCGCGGCCCAGGGCATCGGCCGCCGCACCGCGGAACTGCTCGCCGATCGCGGATACGCGCTCGCCCTCATCGACCTGCGCGATCCGGCTGAAACCATCGCGACCATCGAAGCCAGGGGCGCCGCAGTCCTGCGCGTTACCGGCGACGTGTCCAGAGAAGAGGCGGTCGAAGATTTTGTGCGCCAGGTCAACGATCGTTTCGAGCGCATCGATGTGCTGGTGAACAACGCCGGAATCAGCCTTATTTCTCCGGCTGAAGACACCGGCGCCGCGGAGTTCCGCAAGGTGCTTGAAGTGAATCTGGTCGCGCCGTTTCTTTTGGCGAAGGCGTGCGGAAAAGGCATGCTTGCCGTCGGCAAAGGTTCCATCGTCAATGTCGCCTCGGTGGCCGGTCTTCTGGCCGTCGCCGATCGCGCCGCCTACAACGCCTCGAAGCATGGCCTCATCGGGCTCACGCGCACGCTCGCCGCCGAGTGGGGCGGCCGGGGCGTCCGCGTGAACGCCGTCTGCCCCGGCTGGGTGAAGACGGAGATGGACGCAAGCGATCAGGCCGGCGGCAGTTACAACGACGCCGACATCGTGGGCCGCGTGCCCATGGCGCGATTCGCCACACCCGATGACGTGGCGCGCGCCATCGCTTTCCTGGCCGACGACGCCGAGAGCGGCTTCGTCAACGGCCACGCGCTCTCAGTTGATGGCGGCTGGGCTTCCGATGGAAGCTGGGAATCTCTTCGCCTGCGCAAGCGTTGACTCACCATGCACTTCCCGCGCTCGTTTGCGCCCGCACCGCGAGAGCTCGCTGCTCCTGACTTCGGCTGCCGGCTCCTGCTCCCGACTATTGACCCGTTGCATGCGCCGCATGCGCAAAAAGGGCGAAATCCGCGCCCATTGCGCGCAGCCTGCGATAAACTGGGCGCGGTTCCACTCAGCGGAGTGCGGCTGTCGCAGTCCCGATTTTCCCCGAAGGTTGGCAAGCAATTTGGACGCCTCCAGAAAAAAAGACTTAGCCGGACAAAGGCTGCTGCAATACCAGGTGGCGGAACGCATTGGAATGGGCGGCCTGGGCGTGGTTTACCGCGCCATCGATCTCAAGCTCAAGCGCACGGTTGCGCTCAAGCTGCTGCCCGCGGAGCTCACTCCCAGCACCGACGAAAAACGGCGCTTCTTCCGCGAAGCCAAAGCGTGGCGCGCCCTCGAACATCCCAACATCGGCGTCGTTCATTCGCTGGAGCAGACCGACGACGGACGATTTCTCCTGGTCATGTCTTACTACGAGGGCCTTTCGCTGGCGCAGCGCATGGATCAGGACCCCATTTCGCCTGACGAGGCCGTCGCCATTGCCCTCCAGATCCTGCGCGGGCTTGAGGAGGCGCATGTGCGCGGCATCGTGCATGGCGACATCAAGCCGCGCAATCTGATCTTCAACGCCCTGGGCGTGCTCAAGATTCTCGACTTCGGTCTGGCCAGGCTGCATGCCCATCCCGGCGCCGAGCCCCCCAGTCCGGTGCCGGGCACGCTCGCCTATATTTCGCCCGAGGGCGCGTCCGGTGCGCCCGCCGATCCCCGCTCCGATCTATGGTCCGCCAGCGTGGTGCTCTATGAGATGCTCACCCGCACCCGCCTCTTTCGCGGACCCGATCCTCAGACGATCCTCGACGATATTCTCTCCGACGAGCCCATTCCGCTGGACGCCATTCCGGAAGGCCTGGACACGATCATGGAAAGGGCTCTCGATAAGGACCTGGCACGCCGCTATCAAACAGCCACTGAAATGATTCTTGACCTCGAGGCCGAGGAGCGCATCCGGCAGCGTGCGGCACTGGAGAAGGCCGCGGCCTCCCTGATGGCCAAAGAGGAAACTGCAGGCTACGCGGCTGGGGTGAAGAGCGATCTGCACATGCGCTGGGTGCTCACTGGCGTGGCCGCAGTCGCGCTCGGAGCCTGCGCCGTCTCCGTCTGGATTCATCTGCGACGCAATTCCGCGCTGCCGCAGGTAGCCCTGGCCCTCGGCCGCGTCCGGCTGGTTCAGGAGCGCTATCCCGAGGCGGTAACCGAGTTCGAAAAGGTCTTGAGCGTCGATCCGCAAAATGACGGCGCCTACCGCGGCCTGGCCCAGGCCTACGAGGCCATGGGATTGCCGGACAAGGCCGTCGAATCGTGGCAGCACGACATTGCTCTCCATCCCGATTCCGTCGACGCATACTCGCAACTGGCCAAGTTCGATTTCAATCGGGGAGATTACTACGCGGCCGCCGGCGACTTTCGCCGCGCGCTCAGCCTCGCGCCCGCCAATCCCGCGCTCCTCAGCGGCCTGGGCGCCTCGCTTGCCCATGCCGGCTTTTATGACGAGAGCCGCAATGCCCTCGAACAATCGCTTGGCCTGGCGCCGTCGTACTCCGCCTGGGACAGCTTGGGCGATCTCGATCTCCGGCAGAAGCGCTTCGCCGATGCGGCGGCGGATTACGAAAAGGCGCTCGATTTCAGCAATACCGATTACCACGCGTGGTGGTCGATGGCGGTCGCCTATTCGCGCACGCCGGGCCAGCAGGAAAAAGCCCGGCGCACCTTCGCCCAGGCCGCGCGCATGTGCCGCGAAGCGCTGAAGAACGAGCCCAACGATCCCGTCGTGCTCTCGGACCTGGCCGCTATTCTTGCCACGCAGCCCGACGGCCGACAGGAGTCTCTCAAGCTGCTTGGCCGCGCGCTGGCGCTGGAGCCGGCAGACACGCGCGTCGAGTTCAACGCGGCCCAGGCATACATCGAGGTGGGCGACTGGAGAGACGCGCAGGCTGAAGTGACCAATCTCCTCACCGCCGGCTTCCCCGCCGCAGACCTCGACCTCAGTCCTGCTCTTGCCGGCGTGGCAAGAATCCCGCGCAGAGCCGCGCCCGCCGCGCCATCGCCGGCCAAACGGTAGCCGGCGCGCACCCGCCGGGCGAAGGCGCTAATGGAGGAATTCGCGGGCGCCCTAGGGTCTGTTAACGCTATTAGGACGGCAGCGACGGGAGCGGGTTTTTCTGAGTGCGCGAAGCGAGGAGTGGCAAATGTTGAAACATTTTAGCGACGAGCGATCCGCCGCGGCGGACAATCGGGAAAATCCGCCCCGTCCCTTCGGGCTGCGGGGAAAATCGGGCCATACTTTGTTCCACCCCAATGCACAAAGGCGTGCATTGGGGACCCCGGT
>JASHOQ010000112.1 GCA_030041045.1 Acidobacteriaceae bacterium | reverse complement strand
GCAGAGTGCCAAGGTCTCTCGCAATCTGAGGAGGTAATCATGATGCGTAGGACCTTGCTTTTTCTTTTTGTCCCGGCCCTTGTAAGCGTTCTTCTGGCGGGATGCAGCTCCAACCTCACCACTACCCCCACGGGCACCGCCGCAGCGGGGACGGTTCCCGTTTCCATCTCCATGACCGACGATCCGCCGGCCGGGGTTCAGGTCCTGTTCTTCCAGGTCAGCCTGACGGCTGCCACGCTCACGCCCCAGGCCAGCTCGAGCTCGCCGGTATCGCTCCTGAGCGGCACCACTCCCATTCAGATAGACGTCACCCAGCTTCAGGCGCTCTCAGCGTTTCTGAGCACGGCCGATGTCACTCCCGGGACATACACGGCTCTCAACCTGACCTTTGCCAGCCCGCAGCTGGTCATCTACAACCAATCCGACTCGTCAATCGCCAGTTCCTGCGCGGTGGGCAGTGTCTGCGAACTGACGCCGACATTCGACAACAGCACGGACTCGCTGTCGTTTACCACGGCGCCGTTTCCGGTGACGGTCAGCGCCAGCTCTCCGCTGGGATTCCTGGTGGACTTCCACCTGGACACGGTCATTCAGTCCGATCTCTCGGTAAATCTTGCCGCCACCAATGGCGTAACGATCGCGTCGCTCCCGCCCTCGCACCAGCAGGGTTACGTTACCGGGACGGTGGGAACGGTAGACACGAGCAATAGCTCGTTCACGTTGCAGACGGCATGGGGCAGGATCTTTACTGTCGACACCACCAGCAGCACCACGTTTAGCGGATTCCCCACGAGTGCTTGCTCCTCAGCCGGGTTCAGCTGTGTGGCACAGGGACAGGTGGTGCAGGTTCAGGTTTCCAGCGTAGCCAGCGGCGGGGTGCTGACGGCCGGCTCGGTTAGTTACCTGCAGGAGGCTACGGCTGAAACCGCGCAAGGGATCATCATCGGCCTGACCCCGTCAACGACCTCGGGCGCTCCTCCCGTTGGGTTCGATATGATCCTGCACTGGAGCTGGGGCAACAACTCCGGCTTCCCGTGGGGCGGCAAGGCATCCGTCACTCTTGGCAGCAGCGCCACCTTTGCTATCGATTCGAACGGCTTCACTCTGCCCACCGCTTATACATTTAGCGGGGCATCGAATCTCGCCGTCGGACAGAATGTGACGGTAACAGTCGAGCCCGGCACGCTGAGCAACAACGGCGGCGGGCCAGGCAACAACGGATGGGGACCGCCGCGCTCGATCTCCTTTACGGCTTCCAATATCGAGCTGGAGCCGAGCCAGGTCACGGGATGGATTACCGGTGTGGATTCCAGCACAACCAGCTTTACCCTTGGCGTGGGTCTGGGTCCGCTCTTCGCTCCGTGGCCCATGGCCAGCCCGAATGCCGTCTCCTTTAATGTGGTCACAGCGACCGGGACCACCTACACCGGTTTCAGCACCGACAGCTTCAGCGGGCTCGCAACCAACGATTTTGTGTCGGTGGATGGTTGGCTCTTCCCGCCCACATCGAGCGGTGGAGCGCCAAACATCGTCGCGCAGTCGGTGATGCAGCGGCCGAACATGTGGTTCTAAGACCGGCCGCGTTCCACGCAAACGAAGTTCATTCGCTCATCCCGCCTCCAACGCTCCCCGCGAGCGTTGGAGTGCGGGCTTGAGTAAGATGTAACGGCGGCGCCGGCGAGCCATGCTTCTGGCTGAGTTCCTTACTTGAGACGCCTCTCGGTCCGGCAACTGCTCCGGGGCTTGTGGCGGATTTCGCTGAGCGCATGATCGCCGCCAACTCACTCACTGACCGGCTCCGGACGATCGACCGCCTACCCTGACGCGCCTGCCCTGACGTCAGTCTTCCTTTCCTGACGGATCGGCGACAAACCGTTTGCAGCTCTCTAAAGAGGACATTGTCAACTTCGGCCAGACGACAACCAGCGCTCGAGCCGATCGGCGTAGGTGCGGCTGGAGCGATGCTCCGAGCCGTCTGAGAGCTTAACCATAAACTCGCGGTTTTCGATGGACCGCAGTTCAAGTATGCCTTTTGACTGCACGATTCGCGAGCGGTGTATGCGAAGAAACTTCGCCGGGTCGAGCCTTTGTTCGAGAGAAGCCATGGTTTCGCGTATAAGGAAAGAACGGCCGTTGACGTGCAGTTCAACATAGTCGCCAGCAGCCCCAATCCACTCAACATCCTCCGCGATGACGATTTGAATGCGGGATCCAGTTTGCACGGTAAACCGGGATGCGTATCGATCGGGTGCGCGGTCCAGCATCTTCATAACCCGCTGTGCCATTTCGCTCTTCACTGTGGAATCGACCAGATCACGTGCTCGACTGACGGCTGCCGCGAAGCGCGTGTCGTCCACCGGCTTCAACAGGTAATGCAGCGCATGAACATCGAATGCCCGCAAAACATGCTGCTCATACGCTGTCAAAAAAATCACGGCAGGCAGGCGTTCTCTCGGCAAGGCGCGCAGGACCTCGAACCCGTCCATACCCGGCATCTGGATATCAAGAAACACAACATCGGGAGATCGTTCCAGAATTCTCTGCACCGCAGATTGTCCATCACCGCATTCGCCAACGATCTCCACATCCTTGAATTTACGCAGCCTGAGAACCACGCCACGGCGCGCCAGGGGCTCGTCGTCGACGATCAAAGCGCGCACGGTGAAGCCTCCTGCAGGCTCCGAGCCCATCGTAATGGCAATTCCAGCACCACCTCGCAACCGCCCGTTTCAGGCCAACCCAGAGAAAATTCGAAATCCGTCCCATACAGTGTTTTCAGGCGCTCCGCTGTGTTTCCCAGACCGATTCCATTCTTCCTTTGCTCGCCCTCACCGCGACGCCCGGAGTTTCCGATGACAATTCGCAACCTGTCGGCATGCAGTGCGCTCTTGATACCAATCCGACCACCCTCGACCAGCGGCGCCACCCCATAGCGCACTGCGTTCTCAACCAGCGGCTGCAGCAACATGCTCGGCACCAGGGCATCGCGCGTTTCCAAGGGAACAGCCATATCGATTCTTAGCCGCTCCCCCAGCCTTGTTTGCTCGATCGCCAGGTACCCCTCGGTGAAGGCCAGTTCCTGAGAAAGCGTCACTTCCGCTGTGACTTCGGAATCCAGGCTTGTGCGCAGAAGGTCTCCGATCTGCGCCAGCATGCGCGTGGCCGCCGGCGCGTTTCCATCCAGAACGAGAGTGGAAACAGCGTTGAGTGAATTGAACAGGAAATGGGGATTCAACTGATAGCGAAGTGCAAGCAGGCGCGCTTCTCTGACTTCAGATTCGGCGCGAAGCAGCCGCTCCTTCTCCTCGCTCGATTGCTGCCATTGCTTGATGCTGAAATACAAACTGCACCACATGAAGAGAATGAAAAAAGACCACATCACCGTTGCAACCACTGCGTGCCAGGGAACAGGATGGGAAAACCGCAAGATCAAGCAGGCCGCGCAGCCTGCGGGAATGGATGTGAGCATGGCCGCGGCGGCGGCTTTCAATTCAAAATCGATCCAGGACCGCGATTGCCGCAGCAGCCAACGGCAAACAGGGCGAAGGGGAAAACTTCCCAGAAACATGAGGACGATCGGCACCGTCTCTACATCGATAGACTCACGTTTAGTCAAGAAACTATGAATGGATTCCAATAGGTTGAAAAGATAAAAGCAACACCATCCGATGATCTGGATTTGCCAGAATGACCGTAAATTCAGAACATTCTGTCGATTCATGAATAGCATTTTAGCCCAAATGATTAATCGGGATTCCACGGTCTGGCGCGCCCAACCTTCGGCTCATCGATTGTCTCCATCTGCTGGCAGATTCCGTCCGGCTTATCAATCTCGCTGGGCTAAGCTCTCATCGCGCGAAGAATGAGCTTTGACTCGAGCAGCGGTATTTCAAGAAAGCACCCCAGATGCAGTCGCCCATCGCGCTCCGGGCCAACACTTGCGTGTGGCGCTGCTCGTTTCGCTGCGCCACGGATTGAGATCTTCGGAGGCATCGATGAGAATTCACAAAATCATTTCCAGTTTTGTGTCCCTATGCGTCATGCTGGCAATGACGTTCGTGGCATCGTCGCTGCACGCCCAGCTTGAAACCGGACAGATCGCCGGCACGGTGACGGATCAAACCGGCGCGGTGGTGCCGGACGCAGCCGTTGCCGCAAAGAATCTGAGTACCAACACCGTGCGCAACACGGTCACTTCGTCGTCCGGTGCGTACCTGGTACTCGGCCTTGAGCCGGATATTTATCAGGTAACTGTGAGCTCCTATGGCTTCAAATCCTTTGTCGGCAAGGTCGAAGTAACCGTTGGCGGCCATGTGACCCTCGACGCCAAGCTTTCTGTCAACGCCACCACCACTGAAGTGCAAGTGATGGGCGAGGGCGGCGCGCAGATCAACACCCAGACCCAGGAGATGTCTCAGGTCGTCGACAACCAGCAGCTTGCCGAGCTTCCCAGTCTCACCCGCAATCCCTACGATTTCATAACCCTGGCCGGAAACGTCTCCGGGGGTGACAACAGCACGAACAGCGGCACCACCGCGGTGGAGCAATTGGGCAGCGGCCAGAACCAGGAAAATCGCGGCGTGGGCTATTCCATCAACGGCCAGCGCGAATCCGGCACCGAAATTCTCCTCGACGGAGTGGAGAACGTGTCCATATACAGCCAGGCCATCGGCGAAGACGTTCCCATGGACGCCACTCAGGAATATAGCGTCATCACCAGTAACTATTCGGCAGAGTATGGCCGCGCCTCGGGCGGCGTGATCAACGTGACGACCAAGGCCGGCACCAACAGCTTCCACGGATCGGCCTGGGAGTTCAACCGCCTCTCCGCTTACACGGCAAATACCTACGGCAACGACGCGGCCAATGCGGCGTTTCTCGCGAGCGGGCAGACTGGGTCTCTGCCCGACCCGAAAGGCGTCTACACTCGCAATCAATTCGGGTACTCGGCCGGCGGGCCCATCAAGAAGAACAAGATCTTTATCTTTGAGAGTACGGAATGGATCCGCGTGCGCAGCGCAGCTACGGAAAGCGAGGAAATCTTCGATCCCGCGTTCATCGCGCTCATGCCGTCGAACATTCAGGCCTATTACAAATCCTACGGCCAGACCACACTCAAGTCCTCGGGAGTAGCCTCCACTGTCGGCCAGGTTGCGGCCGCGGGCGCAAGCTTCGGCCTGGTAAACGGCACCACGCCGGTTCCCGCGTCGACGCCGATGTTCGACGTGATGAACTTCAGCGCGCCGTTCGACGCCGGCGGCGGCATTCCCCAAAATACCTACGATCTGGTCGGCCGCGTGGACTATAACCCCACAGACAAAACGCAGATGTTCTTTCGCGGAGGCCGTGAAGCTTCCATTCAGCTCCTCGGGTCGAACAGCTACAGCGCCTACCCCCAATACGACACCGGCACCACTTACCTGAACCAAAGCTATCTTTACAGTATCTCCCACACCTTCACGCCCAGCCTATTCCTTTCAGGCAAGGCGAGCTTCACGCGTTTTAACCAAAACTACTCCTACGATCAGTCGCTGCTGGAAACTCCCAACCTGATGTTTATCTCGCCCACTGACCCGTATACCGGAGCGCTGATTCAAATGCCGGGATTGGAAAATTACAGCGAGGTGGGCGAAGGCGGTCTGCCGGCCGGCGGTCCGCAGAACACCATTCAGCTCGAGCCCGATCTCTCCTGGACCAAAGGCAAACACTCCATGCACTTCGGATTCCTGGAGACATACATCCAGTTGAATTACGCATACGGCGCCTATCTTCAGGCCGTCGAGGAACTCGGCGGCGCCTTCCAGGCCAGCCTGAACGACATGATGAACACGGCGGGGAATCCCAACGGCGCATCGCTCGTCCAGTTCGAGACGCGGGTCGACCCCCAGGGCAAGCTTCCGTGTGCATTCGATCAGTCGTACACCGACGGCAACTTTGACACCCTCACTCCTGCCCAGGAGAGTTCCTCGTGCGAAGTTCAGACGCCTCTCAGCCCCGCCGCCGATGCGCGCAGCTACCGCTACAAGGATTGGGCCGGGTATGCAGAAGACAGCTACAGGTTGACGCCGCGTTTGGCCATCAATGCGGGTCTGCGCTACGAACACTACGGCGTGCAGCACAACAACCACCCAGGTCTGGACTCGAACTTCTACTTCGGCTCGGGCAGCGGCCTCGAAGCGCAGGTCCGAAGCGGACAAGTGGAGATCGCCGACCAGAGCGCAGCAGGCGGCTTCTGGAAGTCCCGCTGGGGAACCTTTGCACCGCGCGTCGGCTTTGCCTATGACGTATTCGGTAATGGCAGCGACAGTTTCCGCGGCGGCTACGGCATCAGCTACGAGCGCAACTTCGGCAACGTGACTTACAACGCGAGCTTTAATCCTCCCAACAGCGCTGTGCCCAGCGTTGCCTGTGCGGCGGAAAGTTCAACCTGCATCGCTACGGTCACCAATGACGATCTCGGCCCTCTGGGCGAATCCATCGGGCCGCAGTACCTGCCTCCGGTGGAACTTCGCCACCTCGATCAGAACATCGAAGTGGCGCAAACCCAGTTCTGGAGCCTCTCCATTGAGCACCAACTCGCCCCCGGCGCATTGGTGGAGCTAGCTTACGTGGGCGCAAAGGGAGACCATCTTTACGATCTTGCGAACGTGAACGAGCAGGGCGCCGGTCAGGTCTATCTCGGCGATCCCAACGCCATCGGGCCAGCTTGCGCCGGCTCGGGACTCTACAACATCAATACCTATAATTCGCTCGTGGCCGGAGGGGAATCTGCCGGCGAAGCCAATTTGAACGCTTCGGAGTGCCTTACCCGCCCCAATGCGCAATACACAAACGTCAACATGCGCGGCAGCGCGGCGGGCAGCTTCTACAGCGGCCTGAACCTCAGGGTGCAGATGGAGAACCTTCATCGCACCGGTCTGAGTTTGAGTGGCAATTACACCTGGTCGCACGCTCTCGACGAGCTGAGCTCCACCTTCGGCGACAGCCTGCAGGGCGGTTCCGGTGTTATCGGTTCGCTCGGTTATACCTCTCTGGCCGATCCGCATCTCGATTGGGGCAGCGCCGATTACGACATTCGCCAGCGCCTGACCGTAGCCCCCATCTGGCAGACGCCCTGGTTCAAGCAGGGAAACGGGCTTGAGCGCCAGGCACTGGGCGGCTGGGCGCTTTCCGGCATTTACACCGCGCGCGGCGGAGTCCCGTTCTCCGTCTTCGACTACACCGAGGACGAAACCTTCTACACGGTGCCCCGGCTGGAACCGGCGACGCCCTTCTATTCCGAGGCAGTCAGCAAGAATCCAAAGGCACTGGGCCCCAATAACTTCGATGGCTTGAACATTCCGCTTCCCAAGGACTTTGTCCCCCTCAACAGCACTCTGGGTATCTCCGACTTCGGGCCATTCCCCAGCGACATGATGCACCGCAACTCGCTCCGCGGTCCCGGCGCATGGAATGTGGACGCATCGCTGCACAAGACCTTCCCCATCACCGAGCGTGTGGGCATGGAGTTCTCCGCCGACGGCATCGACACCTTGAATCACCACAATTACTACGCGAACACCTCCACCCTGGATTACGACGGCGTGACAACAACACCGCTCTATGTTCAGGAGTTGAAAGGTGGACTTGGTACCTTGGCTACCGGCGGCAACCACGACGAGCGGCGGTTCGGGCAGTTTGCTCTGAAGCTTGAGTTCTAGAGCTCAGCCTGCATTCTTGCCCGAGCTTGCCGTGTGATGATCCCAGAGAAGGGAGAACTCCCTCCGAGGCGTGGCTTGCGGAACGAATCGGGTACCATCGATTTAAACGATGTGCTGGAACCGCGTCCTGAGGCGCATCGGCTTCAGAAGTGGTAAATTGCTTTTGACGGAGAATCAGATGCCAAGAAACCTTATCCGGATCACGGCGATTGTATTCGGCGGCCTGGTCGCTTTATCTTGCCCAATCTGTCCTCGAGCACAGGTTGAAAATGCTCCCTATGCGAACATGGCTCCTCTCGATCAGTATTTGATTCCGGACGTGAACGCTGAAATCGCGCTGGCCCGCAGCGCTGCTCCAGCGTCGATTTCAGATCAAGCTGAAGTGATGGTGCTTGAGCGGGATGGCTATGCGACGGCCGTGAAGGGCTCAAATGGATTTGTCTGCATTGTCGAGCGGTCCTGGTCGAAGCCGAGCGATGATTCTGACTTGTGGAATCCGAAGATTCGCGCCCCCATTTGCTTTAATCAAGCCGCCGCGAGAACTTTTCTGCAGATCTTTCTCATGAAAACCAAAATGGTGCTAGCAGGAAAATCAGAAACAGAGATCGTCGCGGCGACCGCTTCGGCGCTGGATAAGAATGAACTGCCTGCGCTCGAACCTGGAGCCATGTGCTACATGATGTCGAAACAACAGTATTTGAGCGACCACGACAAGAGCTGGCATCCGCACGTGATGTTTTATGTTGCGGGGGACGCGGCGAAAAGCTGGGGAGCCGATGTGGACGACTCGCCGTTGATCGCCGCGAATGATCCCGAGGAGCGAGTCACCATTTTCATGTTGATGGTGGCACGCTGGTCCGATGGAACCCTGGGGCCGTCCATGGTTCAGTGACCCGGGCCGGGTGAGGCATCCCTGCTGATTGGGGCCTTGCAAGCACGGTTGCCTTGGAACTTCTCCTCGCTCCCCTGCGTAGACACCTGCAACGCGTTGAGGTCCTGAATGCTCTGGTTCTACGAATCTTTCTTTCCCGTGGTCTGGATTATTTTTCTTATCTACTGGCAGATCAAAGCCATCAATACCAAAACCACCCAGCGCCTCGAGCCGGCTGCCTCGCGCATCCTGCGCGTCTTCGTCTTCCTGGTCGTGATTATCATCCTTTCGACCACGCGCATCCCGCTGCGATGGCTTTATTTCCCGCTCTGGCGCACTGGCCTTTGGCCCTTCTGGCTGGGAGCTGCGGTCACCGTTGCCGGCCTTCTGTTCGCCGTGTGGGCGCGCGTGCAGCTGGGCAGAAACTGGAGCCGCTCCGTCACCATTAAGCAGGACCACGAGCTGATCACCGTCGGTCCCTATGCCGCGGTCCGTCACCCCATCTACACCGGCATTCTGGCCGGCTTCCTTGGCACGGCCGTTGCCATCTCCCAGGTGCGCGGGTTCATCGCCTTCGTTCTCATCTTTTTCATATTCTGGATGAAGCTCCGCATGGAGGAGCAGTGGATGCGCTCTCAGTTCGGCGAGGCGTATGCCGACTATGCTCACCAGACCGCAGCCCTGGTGCCTTACCTCCTCTGATCGGTGCATCACCATCTCAGTTCCACGAGTTGAATCAACCGGCCAGTCATTCGCTTGAAGGCCTCAGAATCGAACTCCGATGGATGTTCTCTGAGCGCACTGGCGATGATGCGCTCACCGACAACGACCGCGAATTTGGGATCGATTTCTGGACCGAAGCCCGTTGCGCGATGGGATCGCCCGTGCAATCGGCGTTGCTTCGATATTTTGGGCACGGCGGGACCATCGACGCGCCGGGAAAAAATCTCCAAGGCTGACCAGGACGAAACGCGCGGCCAGCAGGTCACTTTGGCCGCTCCTCTCGTGACGGTTCTAGGTCAAACCTACGCGGCGAAGAAGGTCCTGAAACCGGGGATCGGAACGCAGGCTATCGAGCAGCGGGTCAGACCTGATCCAGCCGGCGCCGAGCGACTTCTCCAGGCAGACCTTCTTAAGCGACTCCAGCGCCCGGTCATTCTCGCCGAGCCCCGCGTAAATCGCAGCCATGGTGTACGGGGAAGCCACCGCCGCCGCGCTGTGCTCCAGGCCACGAAGCATCTTCACCGCTTTGCTCTTCTCGCCCGCCGCGGCCCAGGCGTGCGCCAGCGCTACGGCAAGCCTGGGATCGTCCGATGTCTCCATGGCCTTCTGATATTCGGCGATCGCTTCCTGAAGCCTGCCAGTGCCCTCGTAGCCCGCGCCGAGATAGTAGTGTTGAGACGAATCCTTTGCGTCCAGAATCAGGCCCCGCTTGCCGGCTTCAATCAGTTCGCCGTAATCGCGCAGTTCGAAATACGCATCGGATTCGGATTGCGCCGAACTCAAACTGGTGTCCAACTGGTCGATCCTTGCGATCTCGGCGAGGGCTTCGCTCCGCCGGCCAAGAGAAGCAAGAAGTATGGCGCGATCTTCATGCGGGCAGCTGTAACTCGGAGCCAGGGAGATGGCCCGGCTGAACGCGCGGTCGGCGGCATCCCAATCCCAATCAAAATTCCACTTCAGCTCGCCCAGGGCGTCCCAGGTTTCGCCAACGCTGTCATCCAGCTCCATCGCCCTGTCCACAAGCTTGGTCGCCGCCTCGTATGCCTGCTCCTTGGGCATAGCTCCGTCAAACGCAAGAAAGATGTACGTATGTGCCAGGCCGGCATAAGCAGGCGCAAAGCCTGGATCCACCCGAATCGCATCTTCGAAAAGATGCTGAGCCTTCCTGAGCGATGCAGGTTTGGTGTATTCGGTCGTGAAGTAAAGTTCTCCCTGAATATAGGCATCGTATGCGGCTGGCTTGACGGCACGCGTCCTGCCCATCTGTTCCTGCTGCGCGGGAGTGATCTCCGCCCGCACCTGTTGCGCAATCGCACTAGCGACTTCCCCCTGCAGTTTCAGAATATCGCCACGATCGCGATCGTAGGTCTCGGCCCAGATGTGCCGGTCGGTGCGCGCTTCCAGCAGTTGCGCCGTGACGCGCACCCGCTGGCCGGAACGAATCACCGACCCCTCTACGATGGCGTCCACATTCAGTTCGCGGGCGATTTCCGGCAGGCTCTTCGTGGTCCCCTTGTACTGCATCACCGATGTCCGCGAGATAACGCGCAGAGAGCCCACTTTGGCCAGATCCGTAATCAACTGGTCCGTCATGCCATCCGCAAAGAACTCTTCGGACGGATCGCCGGACAGATTGCTGAGGGGCAGGACGGCAAGGGAACGGATGGGCGCTGCCGCTACCGGCTTGGCGCGCACGGATCGCCACACGATCCAGGCAAGGAGTCCGAGCGCAAGAACTGCGGAAAGAATGACGGCGCGAACAACTACCGCGAGGCGGCTCTCCCGCTCTCGAGGTGCGGCGAAACTTGCCGCTTCGCCCGCATCGCCGGCCTTTGCGGCGGAGGCCGCCGGCGCCTGCGCTTCCTCCACCGGGCCGATGTACCGGTAGCCGCGGCGCGGCAGGGTCTCAATGTACCGTGGGTTGTCCGCCGAATCGCCCAGCACTTCGCGAATCCGCGCGACCGCATTGTGCAGGCTGTGATCGAAATCGACGAAGGTGTCGGCGGGCCAGATGCGGCTCTGCAGTTCCTCGCGTGTCACCACGTCGCCGGCACGTTCCAGCAGGATCTCCAGTACCTGCAGGGGCTGGCCGCGCAGGCGCAGGCGGACGCCCTGCCGGCGCAGCTCTCCGGCGCGGACATCCAGCTCGAAATCGTCGAAGCGAAGCCTTCCGGAAGAGAGCGGCTGGGTAGCCATAGGCGGCCTCGGGGGATGAGCCAGCTTACCATGGTTCTCCGCGCGTTCCCTGGCGGGGCCCGAAATGTACCTGGTTTCAATTGGTTAGTTATGGAGAAAACTTTGGGGGCGAATGGAGGGCGGGAGGATTGCACCCCGGGAAGGAAGCGAAGAAAGTGCGGATGGAAGTTGCGGGAACTCACCCTCGGAGCCACGCAAAAGCTACGCGGCCGGCAGGCAAACTCCCGCGAGACCGATCAGACCCTATCTCTAGGAGATCCGAACATGCAAAAGCTATCGCATCTGACGATATTGCCGGCCGCCCTTCTGGCGCTCACTTCTTTCGCCCTGGCGCAGCAACCCAATCAGCAGCAGGGACTAGGGGACCAAGACCCGCTCGTTCAAGCCGTTCGCAACGCCACCGCCCAGTACCAGAGTGCCCCACCCAAGACGTACACACCCGCCCTCGGCTGCGTCAGCGGTTCCGACCACGGCGCCATGGGCGTCCACTACGTCAACGGTGAGTTCAATGGAGAGACTCTGAGCAACGGACAGCTCGATCCCACGAGACCGCAGGCCCTGATCTATGAGCCGCAGCCCAATGGCGGAATGAAGCTGGTGGCCGTCGAGTTCATCATCTTCGCGAGCGCCCTCCCTGCCGGCGCCCCCCCACCCGAGGTGGATGGTCACTTGATGCTCTATATCGACGGTCCTTCGACTGCAAGGCCAGACGCTTCTCCCAACCGTTACGGGCTGCCGGGCTTTTACGAATTGCACGTCTGGGCATGGAGAGCCAATCCCCAGGGCTCCTTCGTGGACTGGAACGACCACGTAAGCTGCGCGCTCGAGACACTTCCACAGTAGCGCGGGGGTTGTTCTGCGCGCCCGCCGGCTTAAGAAGCGCGGCTGGGTAGCCGCGGTGCTCTCAAGAGGGTTTCGCGGCGATCCCGCCGTCTGGAAAAAGGAAGAGCTAAAGATATGCCCAAATACGTCATCGAGCGGGACATTGCGGGAATCGGGAATTCCACGCCCGCCCAGTTCCTCGCCATCGCACAGAAATCCTGCAGCGTCCTGCACCATCTGGGACCGAAGATCCAGTGGCTGCACAGCTATGTGACCGCCGACAAGATTTACTGCGTCTACATTGCTCCCGACGAAAAGACCATTCGCGAGCACGCCAAGCAAGGAGGCTTTCCCGCAAATCGCGTCGCAGAAGTCACGCTGGTCATCGACCCGACCACCGCAGAATCCTGACTTCCCGCGAGCGGACAAGGACGCAGCAGGACCCGCGGTGCTCCACCCTGCCGGCGCGCCAGATCTCTCACTTGGCGGGAATACCGCAGTCGGACGAATTCTGCCCAGCCAGCTTCCTGCAATCAATCCGGGTTCGAATTTCGACGCGGTGATCTGTCGCTAATCTGAGGGGATCACTAGCGCCAGTTGCCCATGAGCACGAAGGGGGCCCAATAGTACGGATGTCCGTAGGTGGCACGGCCGTTCCCGACTCCGGGATCATTCTCGACAACGCTCAGGCCCCTGCCGCTTGCGCCGGCCTGCACCTTGATCTTGCCCAGCAACAAGTCCAACTGCGCCTGGCGCAGCGCCTCCACCTTGGCCACATTGCCGGCGCCGTCGGCCCATCGCTTGTAAAAGTCGGCCATCAGCACGCCGGTCGAGGCGTCGTTCACTTCCCACAGCGACGAGATCACCGACTTCGCTCCTTTCAATTGAGCCGTGGTGCCGAGCCCATCCACCTCGCGCCCGTTTCCGGCGTTGCCGCTTATCCCCGTCTCACAAGCAGAAAGTGTGAGCAGATCGGTGTCATTGAGTGAAAGCTGCTGGTTGTCGCGAAAATCGGCCACCGTCAGGTGGTATCCCTGTGTGTCCTGACTCTTGCCCGCCAACAGCAGGTAGGAGCGGCTGTCGTCACCGGGACTATAGACAAAATGGCTGGCGATGTGCACCACCGTGTGCGGGCTGTCGAGCGCGTCCTCCATGGCCTTCTCAGTGAAGGCTCCGTTCAGCAGGATGGTGCCCGGCAGCACGCCCTGCGCATCCTTGTGCTGCGCGTCATTCACAACGTCGTCCAGCTCGCCGGACACGGCAGGCAGCGCGGGCAGCGCGCTTTCGTACTGCCGCGAGATGCCCATGGCCACGGCGCTCACGTTGCTGAAATCCGGCTTATCCGCAAGATGCGGAATGCTCACCGGCGTGATGTTTACGGTTGCATATTTCTCCACCACGTATTGCTTGCCATCGTAGAGCGCGGCGATGGAGACATAGCGCAGCGCGCCGTCGAGCGACCATACCAGCGTCTGCGCCTGCGCCTGATCCAAGTCAGCTTGCACCGGCCCGATCAAGATCTTGTACAACTCTTCCGCCGGTGGCCTGGGGTCGCTTTGCGGATTGCGCAGCGCCAGCTCGTATGCGGCGATCCTCAGGTTCAGATCCTTCTCTGCAATGGCGTAAGACCTCGCCACCGCCGTGCTGCCGGTGATCACGATGACGTTATAGCCGTCGCTGCCGACCAGCGTATAAAGCGCCACCGTGCGCGGCATTCTGGAAATGGTTTGCTTAAGCAGGCTTACTTCGCCTTTCACATCGGCCACCTGTTGATTGGCGCCGCTCGAGCTGCCGAACGCGCTATATAAGTGCGCGTAGTAGTCATTCAGCCCCTTGCTGGCCGCATCAAGCTGCTCCGAGAGCTGCTGGTATTGCTGCTCCTGCTCCTCCGTGCGCTTCGTGATCTTTCTGAGTGCCGCCCATTGCTCGCCCAATTCCACGATCTGCGCCGTGGATTTCCGATAGTCTTCCTCGGCCTTGAGCTCCGCCGGAGTGAGCGCCAGCGGACTGAGTGCATTGCTCGTGTCGCCACGCACGTAGTCCGTGTATTCCTGTTGTTTGAGCTGATCCAGCACCTGTTGCGCTTCCGGCAGGCGGCCCTGCTCGATCAGCAGAACGGCCAGGTCGCGGTATCCGCCGCTAACGGATACAAGAAAGCTTTCCTGCAGGTCCTTGTCGAGGCCCAACATTTTGCCGCGCACTTGCTGGGTGAGGTTGAAGGCCTGTTTCCCGAAGTAGATTGCCAGCGCGGGCCGATCGCTCTTGAGCGCCTCCATGATGTTGCAATCGATGAGCCCTTCCAGCATGGGATCGCTCAAGGTTGTCGCCATCGGCAGCGCCTGGCCAAAATACTCCAACGCCTTTTGCTTCTCGCCCTGGTTGAAGTAGACGAGCCCCAGGTTGTTCAGCGCCTTGGCCACACCTTCGCGGTCGCCCACCTGCTGCTGAATGGTCAGCGCCTGGGAATAGTAGTCGATTGCGTGCTTGGCGTCGCCCAGATTCGTATAGGCCGTGGCGAGGTTATTCAGGACCGTCGCCTCGAAATCCTTTCGCCCCATCTGGTGAAGTACAGGCAACGCTTCCAGGAATGCATCGCGCGCCTTCTGATTTTCACCCAGGTCCCAGTAGATTTCGCCGATGTTATTCAGCAAGGTAGCCTCGCCGTTCCGGTCGCCAAGAGCGCGCCGGATGGGTAAGGCCTGGTTATAAGAATCGAGCGCCTCCTGTCTTTCGCCCAACCCTTCGTAGATGAGCCCGATGTCATTGAGAGCTGTGGCCTCGCAAGAGGGGCTCCCGATCGACCGGCAAATGGGCAGCGCCTGCCTGGTGTAATCCAGGGCGGTTTCTTTTTCTCCGAGGTCGTTGTAAAGCATGCCGACCAAGGTGAGCCCGATGGCCTCAGCAAGCCGGTCCCCTACCTGATGGAGGACCGGAAGCGCCTGCTTGTAATAGTCCAGCGCCTTCTGCTTCTCCCCCAGATTTGAGAACACCATGCCGATGAGGCCCACCGCCCTGGCTTCGGTGGCGCGGTCCCCGGCAATGCGGCTGGCCTCGCGCGCCCGATTGAAGGAATCAAGTGCTGGTTGCGGGTCTCCAAGGGCCCAGTGCTCAATGCCGATGCGCACCAGAATTTTGCCCTCAAGTTCCGCGTCCTTGATCTTCTCGGCGAGCGCCAGGGCCCTGTTCTCGTACTCCATTGCGGCAGCAATCTGGCCCAGATTCTCGTCGGCCCAGCCCATTCCAAAAAGCGCGCTGGCACGGCCGCTTTCATCATCAGAAGCCGTGGCCAGATCCCAGGCCTGCTGAAAAAGCCCAGGCGCCAAGTCAGGGCGGTTCTGGTCGCGGTAGCAGCTTGCGATCCCATTCAGTGCAATCACCTGTTGCCGGGCATCCTGCGCGCTGCGGGCCTGCGCCAATGCCTGTGTGTAATTCTCAAGTGCCTGCGCATAGGCAGATACGGCGAAATAGAGGTCGCCCATCGCATTCCGTGCGGTCGCTTCTGCCTTGGCATCCCCGGAGCTTTGCGCCGCGCTTAGGCTTGTCCGGAGTTTATCGAGCCTGGCTTGAACGTCAGCGGGCAGCGTGGGGCTCGCGCTTGGCCCGGAAGACCCGACCGGCGATTGAGTTTGAATTGCGCGGCTCGCCGGTTGGATGAACGCTGGGAAAACCAAAATCGTGAAAAGGACTGCGAGGGAAACGGCAACGCCTCGTGCGCGCATGGCTACACCTCAGCATGACGGGGGAGCTGCGAGGGCGGGAGTGGAAACGCCTTATGGAAAAGCGGAGGTTAAAACTGCTTGCAGTGTAGGCTCGGCACTCTTGCATGTCAACGAATCCCTTCCGGCCGGGAGCCGGCTATTCACTGCCCAGCTTGCTGCTTCCGGTCGTGCATGCACCCTCGGTGAACGAGCAAACTCATTGTGCCCGGGAGTCGCGCGCGATTTCGTCTACCCCCACGGCCGATCCGTCGTGGGCGTGCAAAACAAGCTGGGCATCAGCGGCACAACCGACGCCAACGGCGTTCCCGGAATCAACATCTCCGGCTTTGCCGGATCCGGCACGTCGACAGGACTTCCGGCTGACATCGACAATGTCTACCGGATTCACGAGAGCTTCAATTGGCTTTCAGGGAACCATCCGATCAAGTTCGGCGACGATCTGGACTACACGCACTCCGTGCAATCGAGCGCCAATGCCAACGCGCGCCGCGCATTCAACTTCAAAGTGATGTAACCCGCGACTCTCGCCATTTAGCCGCCGATTGATGAAAAAGTGCCTGGAATGGAGAGGCCGTTGCCTCCGAAGTGGTCCAGAATTTTGGGCCGGCTCACCGCTCTGAAGCGTTATGGCTTTAGCTGGCCGGCGTACCCAGCGGCCACGATGTTACTTTGCACCGCTTCCATGGCCTGAGCGTCGGGCATTCCCCTCGTCATCACGCCCTCAAAGAAGCAACCTTTAGCCCAATTACTGTTGTCGCCGCCGATGCCGAGGATGATAGCCCCCTCCTGACGCATGGGCTGGTAACCGTTGGGAAGCGGGATGGTGCCGGTCGTGGTCAGGGTTCCAGATTGGGCGTTGCCCTCGTAGATGACATAAGTGTGCTGACCGTCGCTCGCGCCCATGTCGGTAACGAAGGCGGTGTCGGCGGGAACCTTGAGGTGGCCGTAGATGCCGTCCTCCATGTCGAGTCCCGCGTCCGGGCTGCACGGGTTTCCATGGCACATGATGTTGATCGCGTCCATGTGGCCGGCTTTGTTGTCGAGATTGTTGGCTTCTGCGTTCCCGAAATCGAAGCAGCACTTTTCATTGAGATTGAGCGCAGAAGTGACCATGTAGACGCCTTCCGGCTGACCGTCGATCGCGGTCTGGTTCGAGCTGTCATTGCGGTAGCCCATGCCAGGGGAGATGTCGACGCCGTAGACCTTGTGCCCGCCGATGGTTGCAGCAAGAGCGCTGGCCGGGGCAGGAATGTCGTAGCCGCCAGGGCCAGGGCCATGCGCTGCGCCGCCGGGAGGCGCGGGCGTCAGGTCATTGTGGTTGGAAGATTGGTCATAGAGTTTGGTGATGATGCAAGACGTGTGGGAGCAGAAAGCGTCCTGCTCAGCGGCGTTGGCGTAGCCATCGCGGAGCAAGCCGATATCGGTGTAGGCTTTATCGGACTGGCGGGTGACCTGGTAGAGCGAACCGCTGTACGCGCGGTACAAGGCGCGGGTGGTGCTGAAGGCAGCGACACATGGAGTGGCGGACGCGAAGAGGTCACACGGACGAGGAGCTACGCTCTGCGCTGAAGCGGCGGCAAACGATTTGAACGCGACCGCGAAAAGAAGAATTGCGCGTAACGGAAATCCTGCGAACAGTGAGGCCGAATTGAATTTCATGGGATGTTCGTAAGCTCCTTGTGCATGATTGACTGCCATGCACGATAACCGCAGTATGGGTTGCCGGGAACGTTCTCAGCCGGCTTGACTGTGGCGCTCCACCGCCCAACAGCTGGTGTACAAGCTACTTGTCGCCGCGCGGATCAGTACGATCTCTCCCTCAACGAACATGCGCTACTGAAATCCATTTCTGATTTTATCTTTCCTCATTCGCGGTTCTGGCGCGGCGCATGGCAAGCGATGCCGCTGTGCGATTCAGTTCAAAGCCATACTCTCTTACCACGCGCATCACGGCCGCGCGGGTCTCGTCCGTGTGATTGCCCTTGTTATGAAGGACGCGAGACACGGTCGAGATAGAAACTCCAGCTTTGCGCGCAACTTCTTCGATGGTGATTTTCATGCCCGAAGATAATCCGGCTTTGCCGTGGGGTGCTTCGTCGAGTAGTTGTTCAAGAAGCCTGTTGAATCGATCCCAAACCGCTTTCCTCTTGATATTCAACTGATCGGCAATCTCGCCATCCTTTGCACCGCTCGCCAGGAGATCCAGAAGTCTTATGTCTGCGGAGGAGAGGCCCGCTCGGGGAGTACAATCGGCGAAACGAGACGCGATATATTGCGGCAGATAACGCTGGCCGGAGACGACCGACTGAATCGCATCAAGCATCTCCTCATCGGAGCTGACTTTAAGAAGGTAACCGTCAGCGCCAGCGAGGATGGTTTGATAGATATCTTCATCCGTTTCAAAGGTCGTTAAAACGATGACTTTGGGCTGACAATCTAATTCCTTGATGGCTTGCAGCGTTTCCAGGCCGCTCATCTCAGGCATACGCAGATCGAGCAGTACCACGTCGACGCGCGATTTCTTGATGGCGGCCAGTGCCGCCACACCACTCGCTACGCTGCCAACGACTGCGAGTTCCGGGTAGGAACTGAGCATACTCGCCAGGCCCGCCCGCACCACCGGATGATCGTCGACAATCAAGAGACGAATGTCCTTAGACTTTGCCATCACCGGTCGATCTCCTGCTCCCGAATTTCTTGATATGGGATGATAAGGCAAGGAGCTGAAATGGTTCAGCCTGGCAAGGCGTGGCAACTGTGATCTTGGCGCCTTTGCCATTGCTTTCAATGCACAGATTCGCGTGAATACCGTCGGCTCGGCGCCGCATTCCGGTGAGCCCGAAGCCTTCGACGTCTTGGTCCACGTGAAAACCGCGCCCGTCATCTTCCACGACCATGACCAATTGCCGACGCTGGTAGTCGATGTTGAGATTCAGATGTTGAGCATGACTGTGCTGAACAGCGTTGGCGATCGCTTCCTGTCCGATTCGAAAGAACGCATCCGCGATGCGGACCGGCAGTTGCCGGGGCTGACCGGTGATCTCGGCTTTGAATTGCATTGAGCTTCCAGCCGTCATACGGTTTCCTACCTGAGTCAAGGCGTCAGACAAGCCTTGCTTTTCCAGGATTTCCGGTCGAAGCGAGGCCAGGCTTCGCCGGGCTTCGTCGTGGCTATGACGCACCAAATCACAGGCTTCCTGTAGCTCCTCCTGGAGCTTTGCTGGATCCGCGCTGTGCCGATCGCGCAACGTGCGGTTGCGTATGGCGCGGAGTTTGAAATCCAGCCCGGCAAAGCTTTGAGCCAAGGTGTCGTGCATTTCCTGCGCAAGGCGCTCTCTCTCGTTCAAGACGGCGGTACGGCGGCGCTCGTCGGCATGGCTATAGAGAAGATGGATGAGAAATCCGAGCGCAAGCATGCCTACCGCCATGAGTGCGAGATGTTCACCCGTCCACCACGGCGGGCCGGCGAGCACTTCCAGATCATCGGGCGATCGCACAATGAGCGCGAAGGGGAGCTTGTTTTCGGTGAAGGCAGCGCCAATCCGGCAGATTCCCCGCATGCGCAGCGTGCTTCCATCTTCCAATTGGGAAAAGCGGACCGCGGTTTCGCGGGAATTCGAAATGGCATAAAACTCCTGCTGCCCGCCGCTGAGATGAAGCCGCACTATAGGGTCACTGCTCCGCGACTTTGACTCCAGCCTGCCTTCCAGTTCCACAAACATGGCATCGTAGCGCCCCATGGCGGCCTGAAGCGGGGTGATGGAGAGAGCTGGGACGGGAACAACCCCGGCTATGCTGCGTTCGGAGGCGTTCTCGATGTGCAGACTCAGACCGTCAAGATGAGCTTCGCCCGTCACCTCGACTTCATCGCCCAGCTTGAGTGAGGTTTCCTGCGTGAAGGACACTTCTGCTCCAGCTGTGGCATCCTGAATGTAAATGTGGGGCGAGGTGAGCGTCACCGTGCCGCTCACACTCACTGGAATAGGACGCGAGACGGCCAGCAGACGAAGGCTGGCGATGGGTAGCACGTCTGCATTGGATGCGGCAGAGTTCTTCAACAGTAATTCAGCATTTCGATCGATCCCATAGATCCGCGGGGACGGACCTTGGCTGGTGGGGTAGAGAGATGACGGGGTCGGCTGTCGGGGTGCTGAGGCGAGCGCATCCAGGCCTTTGAGCCGCTGCACTGTGATATTGCGCCAGATTCCGCCGGATCCGACGGCACGGACTCCGATCTTTCCGGAGCGGGGACAGTTGGGATCATAGGCCGAGATGTGCGCTTCATCTCCCGTATCCAACGCTCTTGCCGACGCCTCGATGTTGCAGCCAACGGCAGAGAGAGTGAGATGATACCACCGGTTGAGGTCGACGCTCCCTGGCATGCGAACCGGCGGGAACTCGAGCCAACCGTATTCGGCGCGCCCCAGGACCAGAGATTGGTCGTCTATCCGGAGGCCGGCATAATAACCGCTGTAGGAGTCAACACCCTCATCCGGTTCGGTTCCGCGAATTATAAGGCCGGCATCGCCTCTTCCCAGAAGTTGAACGTCCGCTTCCGCCCGGTAGTCGGTCCAGTATGGCGAGCCGGTAACGAGTTTGGCGCCACGTTCATCGGAATCGTCGCGCAGCGCGCCATCCACGATGCTCCAAGTTCCTCCGAATTCCTGCCACTCGCTCAACCGACCCTTGGCGAACTGATCATGATATGGAAGTCCGCGAACAGGACTGCGCTGATATAGGAGCGCGGCCATACCCAGCGCGAGGATCAAGAACCCCGACAATGTAATAGCCTTGATTGCGATTGATCGCCGAACACGCTTCACTGGAACTCCACTCGCCAATCGTTAGCGATGAACGGTTTTGTCTCGGGGGCGTCGACGTTTTCAGCCGTAATCAGAAGAGGAGGAAGCTTGATCATTTTCGGGGTTTGGCTCTGATTCTCAGTCAACAGTTCCACGGCGCGGTATCCCATCTGATATGAATCCTCTGCGATGAGAGCATCGATCTGATGCAGACGCACAGCGTTGGCAAGCTCGGCGCTTTGCTGGACTCCAACCACCTTCACGCGATCCGTGAGCGCACGGCTCTTCAGGGCAAGATATGCGCCCACAGTTCCTAAAGAGTCGAGCGAAAAGATTGCATTGATCTTCGGATGCGAAAGAATCGCCTGGATTACAATCAGCTCCGCATCAACATTGCTGCTGGCGCCAGCGTGACGTTCCACGATGGCCATCTTGGGGAAGCGCTCTTCGAGTACGGAAACGAAACTCCGGAGTATGGCCAGAGAGCTGAGCGATTGCGGATCGATGCCAACGATGGCTACCTCGCCTTTTCCATGCAATACTTCGCCAATGCGTAAGGCGGCCATGCGACCGACCATTTCATCGTCATTCAGAACGTACCAGAGATTACGCTGCGGAGGAAGCGAAAGAGCGGATCCCACAACCACGGTGGGTACACCTGCCTCGATGGCTCGTTCCACCGGCAGCATCAGGGCTCGAGCGTCGTCCGGAGCGAGGATCAGACCTTTGCATCGGGCCTTGATGACACCATCGACCATTTCGATCTGGAGTTGGACGTCATCTTCGCGCGTGGGCGCATTCCAGCGAATCTGCGACCCCGCCTTGCGCGCGGCAAACTCGGCGCCCGCGTGCTCAGCTTCCCAAAACGTTGTAGAAGTGGTTCTGGGGATTACCGCGATTACTTGCGATCGATTGCCACAGGATTCTAACGCGGCCGTCACCAGGAGCAGGCACGAGAGAAAAGCCGATTTCAAGAAATCTTTGCGCTGGCACATATTTCAGAGGCAGACGAACGTCAGCGCGCCACTTTGACCGGAACTCGAGCTTGAAAAATTCCCTTGACAAAAATTATTGAGTAGGAGTAGGTTGTGTCAAGTTAATTTGGAAGCGCTTACATGAGCGCAGCGACAGGGCTTCTGGTGAAGCCCTTTTGAAGCGCCGAAGATGGAAGCGCTTCCACGCCTTCCCGCTTCACAGCCGACGGCGGCGATGGCTGCGTGAGTTGCTGTCGAACCCATGCTTGCGGTTGTGGCTGGGTTGTAAATGTTTACACCGGCCGCGCGGCTCCGGCCAGCGGCTAACCATGATCAACTTCGATGCGAATTTCTTGGAGGAGGTCACATGAAGCGAAATTTGTGGCAACCGGTGATGTGGCAGGCGCTGGTCGCAAGAAAGTGCGGAGGGGTGGTTCTCGCCGCAATCCTTGCAATTTGTCTTTCCAGCCCAGTATGCGCTCGCGCGCAGGGCATCACCACGAGTCAGATCAATGGAACAGTCACGGACAGCACTGGCGCGGTTGTCCCTGGCGCAAGTATCAAGGTAACGAACTCGGCGACAGGCATTGTTTATCATGCGGTGACGGACGGCCTGGGCGCTTATCACGTCACCGACCTGCTCCCCGGGACGTACACGATGGGGGTGGCCAAATCCGGTTTTGCAACGGAACAAACTCAACCTTTTACGCTCATCGTCGGCCAATTATTCGAGCAGAACATCATCCTGGCGGTCGGTCAGGCCGAGCAAACCGTATCCGTCAGCGCGGCCGCTCTGCTCCTCAATACGGAGTCGTCTCACGACGAGCAGCTCATTGAGAGCCAGCAGATTGACGATATGCCCCTGAACGGCCGCGATTATCTGCAGCTTGCACAGCTCGACGCCGGCGTCACGCCGGTTTCCGGCCTTTCCGGAATCTCATCCCCGGCTTCATCCTGGGCCTCGGACTCCGGCGTAGTTGCGGTCAGCGTGAGCGGCCTGAAAGAGGACGATAACAGCTATCTCTATGATGGCGTGGAGACGCGGAATGCCTGGTACGGCGCCGACGGTCTCCAGCCGGATCCGGATATGATCCAGGAGTTCGTGATGATGAACTCCGCCGCTCCAGCTCAATACGGCGTGGGAGCTGCGTTTGTCAATGTCGTCACCAGATCCGGCAGCAACCAGTTCCACGGAACCGCATACGAGTATGTCCGCAATAATGACTTCGACGCAAGGAACTATTTCGATGTTACCCCGGGTGCTCCGGCTTACCATCAGAACCAGTTTGGGGCAAGTGTGGGAGGGCCCATCGAGAGGAATAAGATCTTTTTCTTCGGCAACTACGAAGGGTACCGTCAGCTTCAACCGAATGACGATTACAATCTGGTTCCGAATGCCGGCCAGGAAGGCGGCGACTTCAGCTACGATTGCACCAATCTCGGCGGCTCGTTTAACAGCAGCGGTATCTGCTCCAATCCCGCGGGCCAGCTTGTCAACCCCTATAACGGCTACGCGCCCTTCTCCGACAATCAGGTGCCAAGCTCTTATTTCAGCGCGATCGGGCAGAAGATCCTCGCGCTGTACCCGGCGCCGAGCGGCTCCTATCTCAATGGCGCCGACAACTATTTCAACGTCGCCACAACGACCAACAATTGGAATCAATTCAGCGGCCGAGTTGACTACTCGATCTCAGCGAAAGATACAATTTTTGGCCGGTACACAGGCGAGTATCAGACCGCGGTTGGACCCGGGATGACCACGTACAACTCGCAGACCTTTCCTTCGGCCCCAAAGAACTTGGCCATCGGATGGTCGCATATCTTTTCTCCGCGCGTGGTCAACAATGTCCGTTACGGCTGGAGCCACACTGCAGTGGGACTCGAGCGTACCGATGGTTACGATACTTCTCTGGCGAATCCGCTGGGACTGGTTAACGAAGAGGACCAGCCAGGCTCCGACGGTCCACCGCAGCTGGGGATAAGTGGTGGCTACGCCAACCCTGGGTCCACAAATGCTACCGACCTGGTGAAGGAAGGTTTGAACATGTGGACGGAGTCGCTGATGTTCCAGAAGGGAAAACATCAACTGACGGGCGGAGTCGACATCCGGTACGAACCCATGTACCTCTATGAAGACTGGTCTGCCACCAACATCGGTTTCAACGGAACTTACAGCGGTGACCCCGTCGCCGATCTCCTCCTCGGAGTGCCGAATACAGCGCGGACCTCGCTCGGGGGACCCACCATGAACCTGAGCGATTGGTATCAGGCGTACTACGTCCAGGACAACTACAAAGTCAATCGCCATTTGGCTTTGAATTATGGATTACGCTGGGAGCACCGTTCGCCTCCGATCGAGGCTAACAATCGCGTAGGCAGCTTCGACGTTGCCACGGGCCAGGACTTGACCTATCCCGCCACCAGCGTTCTGGGATTGGGCAGGAACATGGTCAAGCCCGTCTGGACCAACTGGGCGCCGCGGTTCGGCTTCAACTGGCTGCCCTCCAACAAGGCCAACGTGGATATTAAGGGCGGGTTCGGGATGTATTACCTGCAGGCAAACTGGAACCAATATGAGGTGGAAGTGGATACCACCAAGCTTTACGAGGTCATCTACTTCAACAATCCCCCTTCCGGGTCGCCCCTTGACTTTAACCTGGATGGCACGTACGGTTTGCCCGGAATGTTCTCGACCGCGATGACCAACGGGAACTTTTCCGGTGGCGGTCCCACGGCTTCGTTCATCCAGCCCAACGCGCCCAGCGCCTATGCTTACGAGTGGAATCTGACCCTCGATAAGACCATAAAGGACTGGCTCTTTGAGGCTGCTTATGTAGGAACCTCGGAGCGCCATTACGAGGAGCGCAACGAGATCGACCCGCTGGGTACGAATGGCCTTCCCCTTCTTTACGACACCTGCGGAACGAACGCCGACATAGGTTGCTATAGCGGCGTCCAGGAGAATCAGGAGACGGGAACTTCGAACTACAACGCTTTGATCGTACGCGCCGAAAAGAGGTTCAGCTCCGGGTTTTCTGCGGCGGCGAATTACACCTGGTCGAAGTTGCTCGGCACACCCTTCCAGGACGAATTCACCTGGCACGTCGACATGCATCTTGACTACAGCCACTCCACCGAAGATATCAACTCCATCTTCACAGCAAACGGCATCTATGAGCTTCCGTTCGGCCGCGGCAAAATGTTCATGAACAACAGCACCGCGGCGGATGAGATTGTAGGAGGGTGGAAACTGGCAGGCATCTCCACGCTGCGTACCGGTCCGTGGACAACGTTAGGCAGCAACCAAAACCTTGGGTTCTTTGTGAACAACTTACCGAACCTCACCGGGCCCATCAACAACCACTCGCTGCATGGCGGTCTTGGCAGGAACGGCAAGCTCGGACCCTACATTAACACGCAGAATGTTGTTAACCTCAACACCCTGGGCGTCCAGGGAGACTCGGGGACACACAACGTGGAGAATCCGGGTTACCAGGATTACGACATTTCGGCTTACAAGAGCTGGAGATTCGGCGAAAAGCCAAACTTGACCTTCCGTGCAGACTTTTTCAATATCTTCAATCGAGTCAATTTCCAGTCCATCAGCACCTATGACCTCGCGACAAATTTCGGCGATGTTTCGAGTGCCTATGCGGCGCGCGAGATTCAACTCAGTCTGCGGTTCAGTTTCTAATTCTATGGTGGTACGCAACCTGCGGTTCAAGCGAGCGCTCACCTTTCCCGCCGTCCTTTCGGCCAGCTGCCTGCTGGCCGCAGCGGCTGCAGGGAGGGGCAACGCCGTGCCGGCGCCGCAGGTTCATTCCAATCCCAACCGGATTTGCCCTTCCCCAAGCGAGTTGGACGCGACCCTGGGTGACGCCAGCACCCTGATGCAGCAATCGCGCTTTCAGGACGCAGCCGGCTTGCTGCAACCCCTCAGCGCCGGCAAGTGCGACCCGCGAGTCAGCCTTCTGCTGGCTGCTGCCCTGGAAGGAGAGGGTGACCCGCTGCAGGCGACCACGATTCTTGAGCGCGCTCACGCAGTCTGGCCAGGGAACGATAGTGTTGCCACTTCGCTGGCTCGAATTTATCTGGCTGGCGGAAAGAATGATAAAGCGGCCGGGGCGCTGGCTCGCTTTAATGCGAGCGCCGAAACGCCTGAGCAGGAGATGGATATGGCCGTGGTCGTTTACCTCGCCGCGCATCGGCTTACTTCCGCCCAGAAAGTAGCAGAACAAGATTACAAAAACTATCCATCCGTGCATTCCCTGTTGCTGCTGGCAAATACCTTGCAGATGCAAGGGCGTTACCCGGATGTCAACCGTCTTCTGGGAGAGAAGCGTGGGGCTTACGGTGACTCACCGGAGTTTCTCGTTACTCTGGCCGAAAGCGAATCCGATGCATCCATTTTTCTTGCGGCACGCCAAGACCTGCAGCACGCCATTTCTTTGAATCCCCGGATGTATCAGGCACACTATTTACTCGGCAATGTGCTTGCTAAACTGAGTGACGCCGACGGCGCGATTGCTGAGTATCACCTGGCCATTGGTCTCGCCCCCGAACAGCCACGAACCTACTATCAACTTGCCCTTGTCCTGCGCGCAAAGCAAGACGATGCCGGCGAGCAACAGGCTCTTGAACAGGCTCTCAAAGCGGACAATCACTACGCACCGGCGCATTGCGAAATGGGAAGGATTCTGCTTGAGGACCATCGTCCGGCTGATGCAGTGAGTCATCTTCTTCTGGCGATCCAGTACAATCCGCGCCTGGAGAATGCCTATTTCCAGCTCGCCAAAGCCTATGCTGCTTTGGGCGATAAGGACAAGGCCGAGCAAGTTGTGAAGCGCCTGCAAGTTGTGCGCGCGGAGAACCGTCCCGGACCTGGCAACATGAGCGGGAGTACTTCGCATTCCGATGCGATGACGAGCCAGTAATGGGAGAGGATGGAGTCGCCGGAGAATTGCGAGGGACACGAATGCGGTCGTCACGAGCAGGAGGCCAACGTGGGAACGATGTTCCCATCGCATGCTCGCTACGACCAGGAGAGAGCGCCAACGCGATGAAATCGATTCTTACAATGGCCGGTCCGCGTGCCTTTCGTATCGCGCCGGTCTGCCTTTTGCTCACCATGCTGTGTTCTGCGGTGTCAGCCCAGGATGCGAGGTGGTCCGAAGAGCAGGCCAACGCCTGGTATGCGCAACAGCCTTGGCTGGTGGGCGCCAATTTTCTGCCCTCAAACGCCATTAATGAGCTCGAAATGTGGCAGGCGGATACCTTCGATCCCGTCACCATCGACCGCGAGCTGGGATGGGCGGAAGGCCTGGGAATGAACACCATGCGCGTGTTCCTGCACAACTTGCTCTGGGAGCAGGACCCGAAGGGATTCGAGACCCGCATCGACGCCTTTCTGTCGATCGCGGCGAAACACCACATCCGTCCAATCTTTGTGCTCCTGGATTCCTGCTGGGATCCGTATCCGAAACTCGGCCCTCAACATCCGCCCATCCCCGGCGTGCACAATTCCGGCTGGGTACAGGCGCCCGGCGCCGAGGTTCTTGCCGACCCGGCGCAATACTTGCGCATTGAGCGCTACGTTGAGGGTGTGATCGGCGCCTTCGCCCGCGATCCGCGCATCCTGGCCTGGGACCTCTGGAATGAGCCCGACAACGAAAATCAGGGCTCCTACGCGAAGATCGACCTCAGGAACAAAGGCGAGATCGTCCAGAGCCTGTTACCCAAGGTCTTCGCCTGGGCCCGCAGCGTACATCCCACGCAGCCGCTGACTAGCGGCCTGTATTACGGCGATTGGTCCTCCGAATCTGCAATGCCTCCCGTCCCCCGCATCCAATACGAGCAGTCTGACGTGATAACTTTTCACGATTATGGTTGGCCGGAACATTTTGAGCAACGCGTCAAGGAGCTCCAACAATCGCACCGCCCGGTCATCTGCACCGAATATATGGCTCGCGGTGCAGGCAGCTTGATTGAAACAATTCTACCGATCGCCCAAAAATACAAGGTCGGAGCCATCAATTGGGGGCTGGTGGCGGGCAAGACCCAAACCTATTTGCCCTGGGATTCTTGGCAGCGTCCGTACGTTTTGACCTCTCCCACTGTTTGGTTCCACGATCTCCTCCATCCTGACGGGAGGCCGTACCGCACTTATGAAGCCGACCTCATTCGGCAACTGACCTCTCAAGCTGTTGCAAGAGATGGACACCCAGAGAGCCCATCCGATACGCCTCGCCAGTGAGAGTCCATCATGAATCGGCAGTCTCTCTTCTGGACTCTTGCCCCAGGGCAGAGCCGTCCCGTCCCGGCCAGCTACCCTGCTGGCCTGCGGGATGCTTCGTAACCTTTGGCAGCGCGTTCCACCTGGCGCTTGGCTGCGTAGCCGTTCCATTGCTCGAAGAACTCGTCGTACTTGCCGTCTCTCTCGGCAAAACGACGAGAACGGACGCGGTCAACGAGGATCTCTCCGCTCTCGAAAGGGCTCTTGAACAGCGCCATAGTCTCGTTTATATAGTCGGCCAGTGGCATGGCATTCGGATCTTCGGCCTGAAAACGTCCAGTTAGTTCGGTCTGAACATAGGGCGGAGCGATCTCGAGCACTTCCACGGAGGTGTCACGCAGTTGATAGCGGAGCGACTGAGTCCATGAGTGAATCGCGGCCTTGGTGGCGCAGTAGGACGGGTTGGTATGAATGGGTACAAACGCCAGACCTGAGGATACGGTCATAATGGTTGCTTTCGGCTGGGCGAGGAGCAACGGCATGAGCGCCGCCGTGATCCGGAAAGTGCCAAGAAGGTTGATACCAACGGTTTGCTCGGCAACAGCGAAGTCTTCAACGCCCAACTTCAGATTTTCGGATTTCATGATGCCGGCGCCGTTGATGAGGACGTTGAGGGCGGGAAACTCGGCCTCCACCGCAGCGCCAAATCGCCGTGTATCGTCGAGGTTTTCGACGTCGACGGTGAGATGGCGCATGCCGGGATTGGCGCGGGCAGTGGTTTCCAGCACCAGGCGCCGGCGGCCTGCAATGATGACCTGGTTGCCATCCCTGTGAAAGGCCTCCGCCAAACCACGGCCAATTCCGGTGCCGCCTCCGGTGATGAGAATCGTGTTACCTGTTGGGTTCATCGAATACTCCTGTGGGATCTCCCTTGCAATGGATGCAGTGGTGAGGAGCGGCGTTGCCGAGACTTAGATTGCGCATGAATTGGTTGTGGGCAACGGCAGGTGCAGGGGAAGCAAGGCTATCGCGATAGCGAGCCTTGTAGAAGTGAAGAATGAATGTCCGTCCTCCATCATCTCCTCCGACAATCGGATCGAGAGCCTTGCCAGAAGGGATTTTGCAAAAAATGCAATGCTTCAAAGCCGGTCTCTTTCTTTCCTTCGAGGACGGCCCATTGCGCGCTTTGGCCTGTACACAACAGCTCAGACCGAAAGAGCCCAAAATGTTGTATGTTGCCAACTATGGATCTTAGTTAATCCGGGAACGCGCTATCAATAGAGGTTCCCGGCAACCTGTTCGGCAAGAAACCCGATGGCGGATGAGGCTGTGGATTCGTTCGGCGATTGTTCCGGTTCGCCTTGCGGCGAAGGGCCGGCGAGTGTCACCACGAACCAGGCATCGCGCACTCGGCCCGAAACCGTCCAGACTTGCCGGCCGCTGGAGTCCAGCGAGGAGCACTGCACGGCCTGGTTGCCGATAGCGGTCAATGGCGCGGACTTGGGTCCGCACGCATGACTGTCGGTTTTTCCCACGCGGATTTCGATGCTGTGCGCTGGAGTGGCTGCCGTAGCAAAGCTGCAGGAGCCGCTCCCGTTGGAATCGATCTTCGCTGTCACCTGCACATCCCCACCAAGAATTTTCGCGGCGGTTCCGGCGGTCAGCCACGGGCAAACCTGCGGCGATTGCGCCCATGCGGCAAGAGGCGCAACCAGCAGGAGCAAAGACAGAGACCGAGCGTTCATGATTTGAGGGGCCCCTTCGGACGCGCGGGCTGAAGCGCCTCGCTCTTGAGGATCCTGCCTCCTTCTTCGAGGACGTAAAGGCGATTTGGTTCGAGATCGCGGAACTGGTCGACCTGGCCGCTGAGCCAGACCACTCGGACAAGATCGACCTTCGTGGCCTGGTCGAGCCCAAAGTGCATGCGCATGTCGTTTTGCGAGAAATAGCTTCCGCTGCTGCGGAACTCGTCGGTTTGCACCAACGCGCGCTCCGCCGCCGGCGATGTCATGGCACTGACCACGACCTTGGTGCCAATGCCGGAGCGGTTGGACCTGGTGCCGACCAGCTTGAACTTGATCCAGTTGCGGTTCCAGGTAGAGTCACAGCGCAGCAGTTGCGGCGGCGCATTGACGCAGTTGACTACAATATCGATATCGCCGTCGTTGTCGTAGTCGCCGAACGCGCAGCCGCGCGCGGGCGCTCTCTCCAGGATGCCCGGCCCAGCCTTGTCCGTAACCTCTTCAAAGCGGCCATTGCGCAAGTTGCGATAAAGGTATTTGTGCTCGGCATACCGCAGGTCCTCTTTGGTCAGGTCGACCTCGGGATACACGTGGCCGTTGGACATGAGGATGTCGAGCCAGCCGTCGTTGTCCATGTCGAAAAAGCCGACGCCCCAGCCGAGCAAACGCGTGTTGACGCCAAGGCCGCCGGGATAGGTGCGGTCTTCAAAGTTGCCGTCTCCGAGATTGGTGTAGAGCGAATCGGTATCGCCGGCGAAATTTGTCTTCACGATGTCGAAGCGGCCATCGTGCGTGTAATCGCCGATGGAAACGCCCATGCCCGCCTGCGGCTTGGCCTCAGGAGAGAGCGCCGCGCCGGCTTCGATGGCGATATCGCGGAAGGTGCCGTCCTTCTGATTCTGGTAGAGCGTGGCGGGCGCGGAGTCGTTGGCGACGTAGATGTCAGGCCAGCCGTCGCCATCAAGATCGGATGCGGCCACGCTCAGGCCATAAGTGCCGATGGCCGTTCCCATGCCGGATTTCTCGCTTACATCCACGAATGTGCCGTCGCCCTGGTTGTGATAAAGGATGTTTTTTCCGCCGGGAAGCCCAGGAGGGCCGCAGGCCACGAGCACGCCTTTGTAGGTGCAAGGGCCGTCTTGCGGCAGCGGCGCGGTTTTCAAATCGAAATCGACGTAGTTGGCGACAAACAGGTCGAGGTGGCCGTCGCGATCGTAATCCACAAACGTGCATCCGGTGTTCCAGCGGATCTTCGGGCCTGGCTGCATGAGGCCGGCTTGCGCCGTGACATCCGCGAACGTGCCGTCGCCGTTGTTCCGATAAAGAACGTTCTGGCCGTAGTAAGTTACGAAGAGATCGTCCCAGCCATCATTGTTGTAGTCCCCTAGGCAGCATCCCTGGCCCCATCCGGTCTTGTGCTCAAGGCCCGTGCCCACCGTGACATCGGTAAATGTTCCATCGCGATTGTTCTTGAACAGGCGGCAGTGCGGCTCCTGGCCCTTGGGAAAGCCTTCGAGGCGCCAGCCGTTCACCATAAAGAGATCGACCCAGCCGTCCTGGTCGTAGTCATAGAATGCCAGTCCGCAGCCTGTGGTTTCGAGCAGGTACTTGTTGTGATTCACGCCGCCATAGATGGTCGCTTCCGTGAGTCCCGCCTGCGGCGCGACCTCGACAAAGCTGACTCCGAGCGGCGTGCCTTCGATGGGCGACTTGGGGCCGGGCGGCGGAGGAGTAGGCTTGGCGTCGTAGCTGCGCTCCTGCGGGCCGATGTTGGCGGGCGCCTGCTGGCCCGGTGAGGCGAGCGCCACGACGTCGGCAAAGGGCAGAACCAGCGCCGTGCGGCTGAGCGAACGGAGGAAATGACGGCGGCTGAGACTCCGATCAGTCAAGACGGGAGAACCCTCCTATGGATTGCGAGCGGCGCGCTGGAGTTCGTTGGGCTTGGCCGAGTGCACGTGCCAGGGCACGCTCTCGATGTTCATTTCAGGGTGCTGGCGCAGGTAATCGAGCGAATAGGTCGGCGCGCCGGGGTCGATGCGCTTGATCGCGTACTGCGCGGCCTCTTTCTGTGCCAGTTCCTTGAGTCCCTTGCGCCGGTACAGGACGGCGAGGTTGTAGTGCGCGGCCAGATCGTCCGGATCGATGGCCTGCAGAGCCTTGAACTGCGCGATGGCGTCATCTGCGCGGTCCTGCTGATAATAGGAGATGCCTAGCTCGCGCCGGGCGTCGCGGCAATCGGGATATTGCGCCACCACTTTTTCGAGATCCGCAACTTCGGCTGCGGAGTTGCGCGCGCGGCGCTCCACCAGCGCCATATAGTAAAGAGCCCGGGCGTCGTCCGGGTGCAGCTTGAGGGCCATCTCGAGGGGCTCGCGCGCCTCGTCGTATTTCTCCCAGTCAAGGTAGTCGAGGCCGACGTTGATGTAGCCGTCCTTGTAGCCGGGATTGAGCCGGACAACCTGCTCGAAGGCGTCCAGCGAGTCCTGGTGCTGCAGCTCGTCAAGCAGACCGATACCGACATTGTTCCAGCGCATCCAGTCGGGATTGTCGTTGGGCATTGCGGGCTGCGGCTCATTCCGGCCGATGGCAAGAGTCCGCGCGCGCGAGGCGATTTCAACCACCGGGTAAGCCGGGTGATCGGGACCGAAGATGTCATTCAGATAGCTCTGGCGCAGATGGCGATAATTGACACGCGCAGTGAGCGTGACCGGACCCTTGACCCTGGCCGGAAGCTCGAACCGGTAACGCACCAGCGCCGAGCGGCCGGATTGAACGGTGTTGTCATAAGCCACGGAGTGAATGGTCCACACCATGTGGTTATCCACAAAATCGCCATCCAAATTTACCGGGCGATTGGTGAAGCTGTGCGCGCTGGGATCGAGCGAGCCATCGGGCCGCAGGAAGCCGCTCGAGTAAAGCTCGGCGCCCTTGGAGTCCGTAACCGTGAACTGCACCCAGGCCTCGTAAAGATCGCGCACCTCGGGGATGAACGAGTGACCGATGTTCTTGCTCTGGATGACCACCCAGGCCTCCACCGTTTGGCCCGCGGGAAGCGTGAAGGGAACGGAACCCAGCGGAGCAATCAGGCTTGGATTGTCGCCGATCTTGAGGCCGAAAATGTCCACGTTCATGAAATTGCCGCTGCGCAGAAAATCGATCGTCTTCGCCAGTTGCTCGTCGAAACCGTAATAGAACGGAACCGCGGTGTTGCCGGCGAGCCAGCGATGCGATGCGAAGGTGCCGTTCTTGGCGCCGGCCTCGGGCAGCGCAGCGGAAGAGCGCGCCATGTGGCAGCCCTGGCAGGTGGTGAAGTCTCCCTGGTAAAACGTGAGCGGGTTCTGCTGCGAGAACTTCGAGTTCTGCCACTCGTCATACGCGGTGAAAGCGCGAATCCACTTGTAGCCGTTCAGCATGGGCGGCAGATTTGCCTTGTGGCAGGCCGCGCAGAACTGGGCAGAGTGGAGGATGGGCTGCATCACCGCCTTGGAGTGGCGCTCGGGGTGCGCGTAGATCTCCCAGTAGGGCACGATGCCGGGAATGCGGTTGCCTTGCTCGTCGACCATGACCGCGGGCACGGCCATGACGAAGCCGCCGTTGCCCAGCTTCGAATCGACGCTCTGAATCGAGTGGCACACCGTGCAGGTGAGGCCGTCGCGGTCGAAGGATCGGTCGCCGGTGTAATGCGAGTCCAGCGCGCCGGCCATCACGGCCACCGGATTATGACAGCTATCGCAGTGGCGCGCGAACTCGATGCCCTTGGTGCGAATCAGAATGTTCACGCTCTGCCGGTAGAACGGGGTGCGGAACGAATTGGAGTGCAGGGCCTGCCGCCACTGGTGATACGCCTCCTGGTGGCAATGTCCGCAGTAGGTTGCATCAGGGAATGCGCCCGGCTCGAGAAAATCGTTGCCCTGGACGGCCGCGTTGCCGGGAAGGGAAATGCTGCCTTTTGCGAAGGCAAAGTTGTAGCTCTTGCGGATGGTATCGGCGTAGGCCTTGCGGGCAGCTTGTTCCTGAGCCTGCGGGTCTTCGCCGGCACGCGTGGTGCGCAGGCAGAGCACGCAGGAGATGACCAACAGCACGATCAAGGCACAGATGGTGCGCGTCTGGCTCCTCAACATGCTTCGATCCCTCGGCAGTCCATGCGCAGCTCCATGGCCGGCTCATGTCGTGCGTCAGATCTCGCTTTCGAGCAATAGCGATCCGATAGGGTTAGGGAACTGCCATCCAGAAGTATAGTCCTGCCTTCATGGGCTGTACACCGCAACCGAAACGGGCGTGACGGAAAAGACCAGGCTACGGCGCGGTCTCCGATTTCGCGCTGTCAACCGCGAGCGCCCTGGCCTGTTTGCGCTCGGCTGCGGCTTCCACCGTCTTGCCCTGCTTGTCCAGCGCATTTGCCAGCCCGAGGTGCGCCGGGGCGTACTTCGGGTCGAACGAGAGGGCGTTGCGAAATTCCACGATGGCATCATCGACCTTGCCGGCCTCAAGCAGCGACTTGCCAGAGTTCGTCGCCACCAGGGCGCGCTTCTCGTCCATTTGCGAACGCATCAGCTCTGCGCCGATCTTGCGCTCCTCGGCGGCCTCGGCCGTGTCGCCCTGCTTGATGAGCACATTGGCGAGGAGCAGGTGGGCATTCGATTCCCCGGGAAGCTGCTGAGCGGCCTTGCGCAAAGCAGCAGCCGCCTCGGGCAGCTTGTCCTGTTTCAGGTAGATGCTGCCCAACGTGGACCACGCATCGCCATTCTGGCTGTGCAACTTGAGCGAAGTTTCAAGCTGCTGCGCGGCCTCGGCGTAGCGGGCCACCTGGTCGTAGAGAAGTCCAAGCACATAGGGAGCCTCGTAGCTCGCGGGATCGAGCTTTTCGGCCGCTTCCAATTGCGGTATTGCATCGGCCGCATCGTCTTGAAGCTTGTATGCGACGCCCAGATCGTAGTGCGCCTTGGGTGAGTCGGGCGCAAGCTTCAGAGCGGTCTCGAGCTCCCGAACGCCGCTCGCCACCTGGTCCACCTGAATGTATGCCGCGGCCAGGTCCTGATGCGCAGTCAGATTGTTGGGGTCGAGAGCGATGGCCCGCTGGAGGTACGGCAGCGCATCCTGCGCGCGTTGAAGCTGGCTCAGAGCCAGGCCGAGATTGATCAGCGCGGCGCTGTTTTTCGGCTCTGCCTCCGCAACTTTCTTGAAGAGATTGGCAGCGTCAGAGACGCGGTTGGTTCGCTGGTAAACCAGCGCCAGCTCGTATTGGGCTGTGCTCGAGCGCGGATCGAGACGCAGAGCCCGTTCCAGAATGGGCGCGGCCTGGCCATCCTGGCCGGCATCCGCCAGCGCTTTCCCCGCAAGAATCGCGATCTGCGCATTCTGGGGCGCAAGCGCGCACGCCTGCGTCCATTCCGCCGCAGGATCGCCTTTCCGCTCGGCCTGAAGCACAAACCCGAGGTGCAGATGCGCTTCAGCCAATGCAGGCTGCATGCGTAGCGCCTGCTGGAACTCCTCTTCGGCATGCGGCCAATCCCGGCTCTGCGCGTAGAGCGATCCGAGATCGTCATGGAGTTCGGCGGACGCACCGTTTTCGGCCGCCGATTCCCTCATGCGTGCAATCGCCGATTCCGTCTGACCCGAGGCGGCGAGCGACTTTGCATAGAGCACGATCACCTGGGCCGGCAGCCGCGCGCTGCGTGCCCGCGCTGCTGTTTCCGCTTGGGCGAAGAGCGGCAACGCCTTCGCATACGCTCCGGTCTCCGCGTAGGCGATGGCAAGATTCACTTGCGCCGCGTCGTCATCCGGCTTGAGAGCCAGCGCTCTTTCCAGTTCCCTGATCGCGGCCGCCCATTCTCCCCCGCGAACCAGCACTGCCCCCAGGGCGCTATGACCAAGCTCGATATCGGGCTCCAGTTGCACCACGGCTTCGAACTTCTCCTGCGCCATCTTCAGATCGTTGCCGTTGAGCGCGGCCACCCCGGCCCGGTAATCGGCATTCGCCTGTTCGAGAGTGCTCGACGCCTGCTGAGAGAACGCCGGCCCGCAGGCCCCAAGTGACAGGAGAAGCAGGCAGCTTTGAAGAGGAATGCGTCCCATGGCAACCCAACCACGCCATTTTAAGCCAGCCGGGATTCCATGAGCGCGCAGGCTCTCTTGCCGATTCGAATTGCAACTGGATCGAGCGGCAGCACTGCGCAGATCACCCTGAATACCGGCTGTAACCCCGGTCGCGCCGGCCTGTTCTGCGATTTCCAAAGCCTGTGATCGTCTTCACGTTCCTTGACTTCCGTGTTATGCAATCATAAAATTGCATTGAGAGGTGACGGAGTTCGCCTTTAACTGCTGTCCTCCAATAGGCCGGACAGATGATGACTCCTGACAGGGGATACTGTCGCGGAGTCATGTCCCGGCAGCGATCCCTGAACAATCAAGACTAAAGGAGACTGGATCCATGATGAATCCAGAGGCCCTTCTGGCTTTGCGGGTGGGATTGTCGGTGATCGCGACGCGGCTTGCGATCGGCTTAATGGTCTCAACCAACGCCAATCTGATCGAGCCCGCCGCCGACATGGGCCAGGTCAAAACCGGCTCCGCCTGCAGGGATGAGCGGATTGCAAAGTACAACCGGCTGCTCGAAATCGAGTGCGAGTTGGGATCCAAGGCGCGCTATGCGGGCGTAAGCGCTTACGAGCGCCGGAAGAGGCCAGCGAAAGCATAACGAACGTGCACGCGGTGTTGGAGTCCACCGGAAGGGCTCACATGGGCAAATGACTCCTCGAAGCCAAATACTTGGAGGAGTCATGCCCGAATCTGGACCAGAGGCTGCGGAAACCCGGAACCGAGGCGAGCTTAATGAGGCGCAACAGCGGCGCCTCTATGTCACGTGCTCCTACATCGACAAGCTGCTGGTCGAAGTAGAGCAGGTCCTCCACGAAGCAGCTTCGCCGTCTCCGTTTCCGCGTCACGTCATCGACATCACACCCGCACAGGCACGAGTGCTGGAAGACCACATTCGACGGATTCGCGAACAGCTCTTGCGTACGCTTGCCTGGCAGCAGATGAAACCCGAATCCCCGGACATTCCGGCAACGCGGTCCGTGCTGACTCACCTTGAATTTATTGACATCGCGGTCGAGGAGCTGAAGCCAGGTTACATGCGGGGCTCGGGCACGGTTCCAACTGACGCGGTGGATGAGCTGACCGGCGTGGTTCACGAACTCCGATCCGTTGTGCAGAGCATGCAGCGGTATATCCGTCAGGAGTTTGGAACGAACCTTCAATCCCGCCTCAACGAGCTGGAACAGACCGGGCATGATGTGGCTCTTCTCCAGGAACTCGAAGAGATCATCACCCGGCACGGACTGGTCGAGTTCCGGTCACGCATTGCTTCTCTTGCCCACCGGCTGGAGGACAACAATCTCGAAGTTGCGCTTTTCGGGCGGGTCAGCAGCGGTAAGTCGTCACTCCTTAACGCGCTCTTGGACACGAATGTCCTTCCTGTCGGCGTCAATCCGATCACAGCAGTGCCGACGAAGTTGC
>JASHOQ010000111.1 GCA_030041045.1 Acidobacteriaceae bacterium | reverse complement strand
GGCGCACAGAGACACGGCGGCCTCATCCGGACACGGTTGCAATCGGGATCAGGTTTCGCATGCGTACCAAGTTGTAGGCTGCCGCGGCGAAGATGAAGATCCACCCCACTTTGAATAGCCCGCGATGTTTCAGTTTGCGCAGCAGAGCGATATCCTTCAGCCAGCCGAAGCATTCCTCGATGCGCTTGCGCTTCTTCTGGCTGACCGCGTAGCCCACGTGCCGCGTGGTGCGCGCCTCGATGGCGCTGCCGCCGGGCCTGCCATCGTTCTGCGCCACATGCGGCGTGACGTTCATATGACGGCACTCAGCTACGAACTCCGCGGTATCAAAACCCTTGTCGCCGCCCACCGTGATCCGTTCGTCGCCGGGAACCTGCTCCAACATGACCAGTGCGGCATCGCGCTCGGCGCGTCCGTTGGCCTCCAGCAACTCCGCGTCCACAATCAGCCCGTTGCGATTCTCCACCAGCAGATTACCGCTGTAGCTCAACTTAGCCTCCTTGCCCTTGGCCTTGCGCGCCAGAAGTGCGTCCGGATCGGTCTTCGACTCATGCGTCTGGTTGGACCGCTTCTCGCCGTGGAAATCCACCGTGGGGTTGCCCGGATCGTCCGGCGGCGCGCCCGGCCGCTCCTCTTTGGGCCGAAAGCTCTTCAGGCTCGCCCATGCCTCCAGCAACGTCCCATCCACCGTAAAGTGCTCGTCGGAGACCAACCCCGCCGCGCGGGCTCGCTCTACCACCTGAGCCAGAAACTCCTTGGCTACCGCTGCCTCCAGCAGACGGTCGCGGTTCTTGGTAAACGTCGTCGCGTCCCACACCTTTTCGTCCAGATTCAGCCCCACGAACCAGCGGAACAGGATGCTGTAATCGATCTCCTCCATCAGCAGCCGCTCGCTGCGCACCGAGTAGAGCATCTGCAACAATTGCGCCCGCAGCAGCTTCTCCGGTGGAATCGACGGCCGGCCGCACTCGGCATACATGGCGTCGAACAACGGCGACATATTGCCCAGGATCTCGTCCGTCACGGCCCGCACTACCCGCAGCGGATGGTCGACCCTCACCCTCTGCTCCGGCGACAAGTAACTGAACATGCCCGCTTGCTGATGATCCGCTCCGCGCATGATTCCTTCTTACCCAATCATGCTGTGGAATTGAAGTGACTTTTTCAGCACCCTGCTAAGTTGGAATAAACGGATAAACAGGCCACTGGAGATTGGAGATAGCAAACCCGGACGAATGTTTCTCAAATCTGTGCACGTGACCACTTCTGGCTTGCCTCAATCCGATCTTGGCAGCGCAATCCCGCGCTTGTTATGAAACGCATTGACCTGTGTTGCGCGGCTCGCTCGCATAGCCCGGCGCGAATGACTAGTTGCGGTCGCTCGATCAGCAACAAGATGCACGGCAACCCCACTAGCGCCAACTACAGCCACAAGCAGAAAAACCCACATGAGATCCAGCATTCGAAATCCCGCTTCGGTTATATTGTAGAATGCGCTTGTGATGATATAGGTTAAGAATAAGCTCCCTATCGATGGATCCCATCGGAATGCTCGCACAGCTCTTTTGTATCCATCCAAGAGAATCAACGCGATAAGACAGAAGCCCACACATCCAAGATTCAAATACACCTCCAAATATCCGTCATGCGCCTCATTGAGAACTTCGGGGTGCCACCATCCCAACGCTCTCAGCGTCTCTTGAAATCTTAGTACGTTTGGGCTGATCCAGAAGCTTTCGAAGCCAGCGCCTATGATCGCGTTCGGAACGCAAGGAACGAGCGCTCCCCAAATTTCTGTTCTTCCTGAAAGATTCCCTTTTCTTCCAAGCGCGCGCGCGACGTCGGATCCACCAAGCAGCAAGCTGAGCCCGCCAATTAGAAAAACCGCAAGGCATACGAGATGTACTCTACTTCGTCGGCTTCTGATTGAGCGCAAGTTCGTTACGTACATGAGCGCGCCGCCGAGAACAAAACAGGCAATGGATGTCTTCGAGTTAGCCCTTTCAAGAAGCACTACCCCGAATGCGAGTAAAATGCTTTGTGCTAGTAGTTTCCGGCCACGGTCGGGCTCGCCCTTGGCGCGTAGGAGGCCTATCACGCGCCATAGAGTAAACAGCGAGACAACGAATAGCATCACCCCGAGCATGTTCTTGTCTGTCGTCACACCGGTAATCGTCCGATCTCCGTCCACAGTGTAACTCACTCCGAGATTCGGATAGTATTTAATCAAGAGCAGCGAGGTGGGCAGCAAAACGAAACCAACCCGCGAGATCAGTCGCCTTAGGGCTTCGATAGGCTGACGATCAGTTAGGATGACGAAGCACATCGCAGGATCCCCGATGGCTTTAATCCAACGCTTGAACGCAACATCTGGGTGAAATGACCATGCAACGCTGACGAGGCAATAGAGAATGTAAACTAGTATCGGCCAGTTTGACGTATACAGGAGGCGCGCCCGTTTGCCTCGCCACACGAGAACGGCGATCGCGCCCAGTGAGAGAATTCCAAAAACAGTCGCGTCGAAGGGGCTACCATCAAGTTGACTGCTGATACCGGCAGCCGGCCTGACACTTACAGCTGAGTTAGTTCCCAGCCAAAGTGATACGGGCCGCGATCCAAGGATCAGCAAGTAAACAATCGGCAACCAGAGAGCCTTGGAAGTCTCGACCGCGTTGTCTCGATTCAAGTAGAAAAGCCCGGCGATCCCGCACAAGCAGATCAGGCTGGCAACTGGAGTGTTCACTGTCACCTATTGATTTCGCTCGTGCGAGCTGTCTGCAAGATCATGTGTCACCGTCTCAAGTTGCTCGGCATTCCGGATGCAATGTCAATGTGCAGTGAATCCACAACTATAGGGCAGTCGCAATCCCAAAGCGTGGTTCTGCACGCCCAGGCGGCGGCAAAAGAATTGGCGGAGAGGGGAAGGATTCGAACCTCCGGATGGTTTTAACCACCGCGGCCAACAAGTGACCGCTGCCTTAGCCAACAGCGACCTCTCCATCAATTTCGGGGAGCTCTAAGTAAGCTGGGCGAGAGAAACTGCCTCGGTCACCGCTCTCTCAGAAAATGCCTGGATCTCATTCACCACCAGTACCTGTTGTTCCACGGTAAGATGGGGAAACATGGGAAGAGAGACGATTTCACGGGATACTCGCGCGGACACCGGAAAATCGGCGGGACTGTGATTCATCCATGCGTAGGCATTCTGCATATGCAGCGGAACCGGATAATGAATCCCGGTACCGATTCCCGCCGACTTGAGGTGTTGCATCAGAGCGTCGCGGCCCGCCGTGCGAATAACGTAAAGGTGATACACGGCACGCGACCAGGAAGGCTTAAAAGGACAAATCACGGCGTCACATTCGGCAAGCAATCGGTTGTATTCCTCGGCTCGCCCGCAGCGCTGAGCGTTCCATTCCGGCAAGTGCGCCAGTTTTACCTGAAGAATCCCAGCCTGGATCGCGTCGAGCCGGCCGTTATAGCCCTCCACATCATGGAAATACTTCCGCGCCTGGCCGTGATCGCGCAGCATCTTCATTTTGCGCGCAATCTCGCTGTCATTCGTCACTGCGGCTCCAGCCTCGCCGCAGGCCCCCAGGTTCTTGCCCGGATAGAAGCTGAAGGCCGCCGCACACCCCAACGAGCCTGCGGTCATCCAGCGGTTGAGCTTCCGCGAGTAATACTCGGCGCCGTGCGCTTGGCAAGCGTCCTCGACAACGCAAAGACCAAATTCCTCGCCGAGCTCAAGAATCGGATCCATGTCGGCCATCTGACCGTACAAATGTACCGGAACGATCGCTGTCACGGGTCTGCCGTTTCGATCGCTGATGAGTTGTCCCAGACCATTGCGAGTGCACTTTTCGTTAAGAAAGCGCCGCAGCTCTTCAACCGAGAGGTTGTAGGTCTGTTCGTCAATGTCGATGAACTCAGGAAGCGCTCCGGCTTGCGAGATTGCCTCCGTAGTGGCGATGAACGTGTGCGGTACGGTTAGCACAACGTCGCCGGCGCGTATGCCGCAGGCCATCAGAGCGAAGCGAAGGGCATCCGTGCCGCTTGAGACGGCAACGGCCTCTTTCGTGCCGCAAAACGCAGCAAAGGATCTTTCGAATTTCTCCACCATGGGGCCACCGACGAAGCCGGCCGTGTAGAGTGCTTGACGAAATACACCGGTGAGCTCTTCTTCAAGCTCGAGGTGCGGCGTCACAAGATCAAGGAAAGGAATATTATTAGCGATTGACATTTGATTTCACTACTTTCTGGTCGATATAACGCAGAATTCTTGCTGGATTTCCGGCCACGATTGCGTTCGCTGGAACATCTTTTGTCACTACGCTCCCGGCGCCCACAATCGCATTTTCTCCGATACTGAGGTTGCAAAGGATTGTCGCCCCGGAACCTAGAGACGCCCCCTTCCGAATCACAGTGCGCTCCACTTTCCAATGAGCCTCCGTCTGCAGACTCCCGTCTCTGGCAATGGCGCGAGGATACATGTCATTCGTAAAAGTCACGCCGTGCCCGATGAACACGTTATCTTCGATCACTACGCCTTCGCAGATGAATGTATGGCTCGAAATCTTGCACCGTTTTCCTATGACGGCATTCTTCTGGATCTCTACAAATGCGCCGATCTTGGTGTCGTCTCCCACTTCGCAGCCGTACAGGTTAATGAAATTCGACAGCCGGACATTCGCCCCAAGCTTCACGTCCTCGCTGATCGCGTTATCGGCGCTCATAGCCGGACTAGAGCTCCTCGCTTCTTCAAAGACTCACTTGCCGCTTCAAGCATGCGGACCACGCGCAAACCTGCTGCTCCGTTATTGAATGGCTCTTTCCCTGATGTGACGCACTCGACAAAATAGACCATTTCCTGCCGCAAGGCTTCCACCTGTTCCAATTGCGGTGCCCACATATCACCCGACCGATAACTCACCAGCATCTGGTAGACGCCCTCTCGTGTAGTAATGTCGACGCCTTTGTCATAAATCCTCAACTTCTCGTCAGCTTCAAGGTCGTTCCACACCAACATGCGCTTCTCGCCACCGATGAGCGTGGTCCTCACTTTCACCGGAGAAAGCCAGTTCACATTGATGTGAGCGATCACTTTGTCCGGAAAGTAAAGTGTCATGAAGGCGACGTCCTCGTGTCCGTTCAGATGCCCTTCGCCCGTGGCTACCACGGCTTCGGGGCTGGTCTTGAGGAGATAGTCCATGATGGAAAGATCGTGCGGCGCCAAATCCCATATCACGTTGATGTCGTGTTGAAACAGGCCAAGATTTACGCGCGTCGAATCGTAGTAGTAAAGATTTCCGAGCGCGCCTTCATCGATAAGCTGGGCGATTCTTCTTACCGCTCCCGTAAATAGGAAGGTGTGATCGACCATGATTTTCAAATTCTTCTGCGAAGCCAGATTGATCAGCTCTTCAGCTTGCGCAGTCGTGCTCGTGAACGGCTTCTCCACGAAAACATGCTTGCCGTTTTCGAGAGACGCTTTGGTCAGATCGTAGTGCGTCCATACCGGGGATATTACGGCAATCGCGTCGATCTCGGGCGAGGTAATGACTTCTGTGGCGCTTTCCGTCACCCTGATTCCCGGATACGCTTTTTGCGCGCGTACGCGAGCTGCGGCGCTAGTGTCAGCAATCGCCAGCACCTGGGAATCTTCGAGGCTTACTAAATTCCGTACTATATTTGGACCCCAGTAGCCGTATCCAATGACACCAAAATTCATATTCCCTTCTCTTTCTGCGAGCCTTTAATTAGTTTTCGATGTGTGCCTGGAACTGTGCAGAGGGACGAAGCAACGCCCGGATAAGTCTCAGAATGTTGGATTAAGCGAGCGGGCTCAATCCTTCGCAACAAGTGTCCCCCGGTTACTTTACCAGCGTGGCGCGCTGGATGGGCTCGACCTCTCTGCCGTAGCGGCCGCGCAGAGCGTTCCAGCGCACGATGGCGATGTCCTGAAGCATGCGCATGCCGTCTTTGAGATAACTGATGCGCGTGCGCTCGTCGTGCGCCCAGCTTACCGGCACCTCTTCGATGCGGTAGCCGCGCTTGAGAGCAATGAAGAGAATTTCGGGATCGAAGCCCCAGCGGTCGATGGTTTGCAACTGGCAGACGGTTTGCGCCGCGGCGCGCGTGAAGGCTTTGAATCCGCACTGCGTATCGGCGAAAGGAAGTCCCATGATGGCGCGGGTAACGGCGTTGAAGCAGCGGCCGAAGAAGCGGCGATAAAGAGGCTGGCGGATGGTTTGGCGGCTACGTTCAAGCCAGCGCGAGCCGATGGCGATGTCGGCCCCGCGGTTGATGGCATCGAAAAGTCCCTGCGCCTCTTCGATGGGCGCGGAGAGATCGGCATCGGTAAACATCACCGTCTCGCCAACGGCGCAGAGCAGGCCGTTACGCACGCTGTAGCCCTTGCCGCGATTGCTGGGGTTCTCCACCAGGCGGACTTCAGGATTCTTGGCGGCAAAGGCGCGGACGACTTCGGCCGTTCGATCGCGCGAACCGTCATTGACCACGATGATTTCGGCTGCCCAGCCGCGGCTGCGGACGCAGGCAGCGACCGCCCGCAGCGTGCGGGGGATGCGCGCGGCCTCATTGTAGGCGGGAATCACGATGCTAAATTGCGGATAAACACTCAACATCTAGGCGAAATTGTCCCATCGCTTCAGAAAACTGCACAAATGGTTGCCCGGCCCCGACCCATCTAGAACCTGTCTGATAAATGCCTGAAGGTTGAATTTGCTTGTATTTTGAAGTTGCTGGCGGCACAAAGAAGATGGCACTGGCGGTGCCGCGAAAACACGGATGCGGGCACGAGGCGAAGTGACGGATGCCGAATGGACGATCGTGGAGCCGCTGCTGCGGTTTCGGCGGCGGGCCGACGGGCGGGGCCGTCCGCCGGCCGACACGCGGGCAGTGCTGAACGGGGTGCTGTGGATTCTGCGCACCGGAGCGCAATGGCGGGAGTTGCCGGAGAAATACCCGCCGTACCAGACCGTGCACGGGCGCTTCCAGCAATGGGTACGCAGTGGGCAGTTGGAGAAGGCGTTGCGCGCGCTGGCCGGGAAACTGCACGCGGAAGGCAAACTGGCCCTCGACGAGGGCTTCATCGACGGCAGCTTCGTCAGTGCGAAAAAGGGGGCCTCGCGGTGGGAAAAACCAAACGGGGCAAGGGGACGAAGATCATGGCCAACGCCGCAGGAAACAGTGTTCCTGTGGCTGTCACGATCGACTCGGCCTCGCCGCACGAGTCGAAACTCGTCGACGAAACGCTCTCCGGCAGCTTCCTCGACGAACTTGTTGCGCGGCTGATCGGCGACAAGGCTTATGACTCCGACCCGCTCGATCGGTATCTGGCAGAGGAGTACGGCATCGAGATGATTGCGCCCAATCGCGAGAACCGGAGCCAGACCCAGGACGGCAGGCTGCTGAGCCGCTACAAGAAACGCTGGGTCGTGGAGCGCCTGTTCGCCTGGCTGAAATGGTTCCGCAGATTGGTCAGACGCTACGAATTCCATGCGCAACACTTCCTCGGTATGGTCCGGCTCGGCTGCATGAAGATCATGTTGAGGTTCCTATGATGGGGTATTTATCGGACCAGTTCTAATCTTTGCCGCGCTCAATTCAATACGCGCCCGAGCCTTTGATCACCGCCAGTGGGGTCCGCACCAGAATCCGTAAGTCGAGCCAGGGCGTCCAGGTGGTGGCATAGCGAAGATCTAGTCGAACCATTTCATCGAATTTCACCCGGCTCCGTCCGGTTACCTGCCACAGCCCGGTAATTCCCGGCTTCACGTCCAGCAGCCGCCTGCGATGCCACGTCTGATATGCAGCCAGCTCATAGGGAATGGGCGGGCGCGGACCAACGAGCGACATGTCACCCAGCAGAACATTCAAAAACTGCGGGAGCTCGTCGAGACTGGTCCTGCGAAGGAATCGTCCTACGCGGGTAATGCGCTTGTCGTCGCGAATCTTAAACACTTTTTCGCCGCCGGCTTCCGTGTTGTGCTCACGGCCTGCGATCATTTTGGTCACATACTCCTTATGGACGCTGGGATCATTGTTCGCATACATGGTCCGGAACTTGAGGAAGGTAAAGCTCCGGCCATATTGGCCTACGCGTCTCTGCCGGAAAAACACGGGGCCCTTCGACGACAATTTCACGGCCAAAGCAATGACGAGAAACGAGGGCGAGCAAAGGACAAGAAGCACTACGCTGCCAACGACATCGATCGCTCGTTTCATAATCAGCATCGGACGCCGGCGCTTGTTGTGGCTGTGCAGGTCAGGATAAAGCGCGGGATTGCTTTGCCGCTCGGGCCGGTCATGATCCCAATCGTCGGGGAAAAGGTGAATCGAAATGCTGATTTGCTCAAACTGCTCGCGAGTCAGCTCCCCTTTGAGTTTCGAGCTAACCCTCTCGATCATCATGTTGGCGATTGAGCTCTTGTCGCTTCCAACGAGTCCGGTGAACATCACTCCTACAATCTCATGATCCCTGTACCAGCCAACGATATCGGTGCCCCGGCTGGACAGCATCAGCGCGGACGCTACCGCGCCCAGCGTTGCCCGTCTTCTCTTTGGTCCCTCCCGGCCGGCGATTTCCAGAAGCATCAACAGAAAAGGTGACTTGGAGCGCTCTGTCCGTTTACGCTCTATGGCGATCGTCCGCCGAAACTCCGCTTCGTCGAGGAGCGCGCGGTCAGAAGACGAAATAGGCTCTAGCAGAGGGTCGGAGGCAGGTAAAGCATCTTCTTTGCTTCGGATAGTCAATGTTGGCTCCTCCTTTAACGCAGAGTAGGGTCTCTACTGGAAAGTCAAATCGGGGACAGGCCGGGTGGTTCAGCGAATCCGAATGTTAATCGGCCTCCGATGAGATGAACCTATCTCGAATGCCAGCCCAATCAACAAACGGCAGGTAAATTCTGAGTGGAATTTCAGTTGCAGATGGTTTGACTTGCTCTTTTTGCCGTTCCCGTCGGATGATCAAACTCTAGGTGTTAGTGGGAGACTTGTAGTAATAGCTGCTATATGTGGAAACGTGTGAGGAATTCAACAAGGCCCCAATCATTTTGCTGAGGTCCAGGGCGCGTAATCCCCGTTCAAGTTGCTTCTTTTCCGTGGTTCCCTGGCGAGTGACAAGCAATATCCCGTCAGCGATTCGGGTCCAGATGCTGGTGTCTGCCAACGGCAAAATGGGCGGCGAATCAATGATAATCCAGTCAAATAGCGAATTCAGCTGATCCATCAACGCCGGCAATTTGCTGGACTGCATAAGTTCAAGAGGAGCGGTTGCTGCCTTTCCCGCCGCAAAAGCCCAAATGCCGGTCCCTTCCAGGCGATAGATGCTTTCACCCAGACTGCGCTCCCCCCGCAGCCATTCGCATATGCCGGAAACTTCTCCAAGTTGAAAGATCCTCGAAAGCGAGGGCCGTCGAATATCTCCTTCCAACAATAAAATCTTCTCGTCACTCTTATGAGCCAAGGTGCATGCTAGATTCGCGGCTACGGTGCTTTTCCCTTCCTGAGGCACTGTGCTGGTGATCAGCAGCTTGCTCAAAGGTCTGGTCTGCCGCAGGTCTCTCAGGCGCACCCCGAGTAGCCTGAAAGCCTCCACCGTCGCATCCGGCTGTTCAGTAAGACTTACAAGCCGACCCTCGGCCGAGGGAGCAGCCGGAAGCGACCGGAATTGAGTCCAAGCACTTGCTCCCCCTTTGTCAAACGAAAGATAAGATCCTACGGGCGCATCGAATTGATCGGCCCGCCGCAGTTCCGCTCCCGTGTCGAACGCCGTCCCCAGCGCGCTTGCCGCACCGCTGCCCGAGTTTGCCGGCGCCGCAGACTCCCAGTGGGACGCCGCTTGATTTTCAACGCTTCGCAGAAGCTCAGTGGCTTCTGCCTGTGTCGCCGAATCAATGCCGCCCCGTTCCGCTTCGGATCGCAGCAGCGCGTCAAATATTTGGCTCATAACTACTTTCTTCTAATGTCACAGAAGGTTCGTGCCTCATGTGCCTGACATTCGGCGGTCCGTCTGAGATATACGATTCGCTTCTGGAGCTCGTCACGCGTCTAAACTCGGTCCTGTTGGAGCTCCACTCGCCCAGGTTCATCTTTGATAAAGGAGAATCAAGCCGAAAGTCTTTAGCGACCTCCTCCACAATCTCCGCGGTTACGCTGGGCAGGCGTTTGGCATAGGCGGTAATCAGGGCATTTTCGCAGATCGTATTGATGAGGCGTGGCAATCCCTGAGAGTAGCGATGGATTCTCTCAACAACATGCGCCGGAAACAACAGACAAGAGGACGGGTCTGCCCCAGCGATGCGCAGCCGCTTTTCGATGTAGATCGTTGTCTCCTGGGCTGTAAGCGAGCTCAAGTGTGTTCGCAGGGCGATTCTTTGTTTTAATTGACGAAGTCCGAACGAATCCAGCTTGCCGTCCAGTTCCGGTTGTCCCACTAGCATAATCTGCAGCAGTTTTTCTGCAGGCGTTTCCAGATTAGAGAGCATGCGAATCTCTTCAAGCGTTTCATCCGATAACTGGTGCGCCTCGTCCACGATGAGCACCGTGGTCATCTGGTGCGCCCCACGCGTCACAACGAATGTGCTCAACTCGGTGAGCAATTCACACTTGTTCTTCCCTGAGGCGGGAAGGCCAAAGTCCGCAACCGTGTATTGCAGAAACTCCGTGGGGCACAGCGTGCTGTTGAATAAATAGGCGTAAGCGATGTCCTTGCTCTGTTCCAGAAGCCGAAGTAGGCAGCGCAAGAGCAGCGTCTTCCCGGTGCCGACTTCGCCTGTGACTACCACGAGGCCTTTGTGCCGGCGAACGCCATAATAGAGGGCTGCGAGTGCCTCATCATGGCGCTTGGTCGGAACAAAGCAGTTCGGGTCCGGCGTGAGCTCGAACGGGTTGCGGTTCAATTTGAAGAATGCTTTGTACATTTGCCGCGGAACCTAGTCGTGCAGAAAGCTGAATGCAGAGCCCGCGAAGATGGCAATGAATACAAATACTGCCACTGCCCATCCCAACACCGTTTTCATCTTGCCGCGCCGCAGATCGGACGAGGTTACGATTTCCGGCACTTCAGCAATTACGGCTACCGGCAACAGGGATTGGATTTCCTTGTCGCTATGCAGCCGGTCATCGAAGAATTCCAGGCCAGCTACCACGAGAACGCCGAGCGCGATTCCCACACCGAGTCCGGCTCCGCACATCTCCAGGCGATTGGGAAAATCCGGCTTGAGCGGCAGACTAGGCGGATCGAGCATCGTGAACCGCTCGCCTTCCTGCATCTGCTCCATGCTCGTGGCCATCTGTGAGTCGTTCTCTTTTTTCAAAAGATCGTTGTAGTTCGCCTGCGACTGCTCATAACCGCGATTTAAATCGGACAACTGCTGCTCGACTGCTGGCTCCTGACTCAGGCGCATTTGATAATCGTTGATTCTCGCTTTTAGATTGTTGATCGCCTCCGTACGATTGGCGATTTCAAGCTGGTCGGCATGTAACTGGCTTTGCAACTGCAGCACCGGGGCGTTCTCTGCTGGGTCGGCGGCCGTTTGCGGGTTGTTCCCCGGTCCCTGGTCTTTGGTGTCAGCATCCCTCTTCAAGTTCGCGATGAGCTGCACTCGTTCCTTTTCCGCCTTAGCAATTTGTGCTTTCACTTCCTGGACTTCAGGATAACGGTCCGTGTATCGCGAACTCAGATCAGCGAGCTTTGTTCTAAGCGTTTCAAGCTGTTCATCAACCCCCGCCAGCCCCGTTGGCGCCCCCGCGTCGGTCCGTTCTGTTCCCTGTGCGGTTCGGTATTGGCCAAGCAGCGACTGGGTGTATACCTGGTTCTGCTTCGCCGCATTCAAAGCGTCCTGCTCGTTTCGAAGTTCCTGTTGCAGCCCGTTTAAAATCTGTAAATTACTTTGCTCCTCGTCGGGCAATTCCCCTTCATGCGCGGCCTCAAAGGCACGGACCTTTGCATCCTGATCCGCCAGACTCGACCGCGCGCTTGCCAGCTGGTCCGAGATGAATTGGGTCGTATTCTCAGATTCCTGTTCACGTACTCTCGAGTTCTCGTCAATGAACAAATTCGTAAGCTCTCCGGTTACTTGCTGGGCTACATACGGATCGGACGACGAGAAGGAGATGTTGAATGCAGTAATGGCCTGGTTCTGCGGGTCGCGGACCAGTTCAATGTCCGTATCTTTCCTCATCTTCGCGACCATTTCGTCCGGAGTAAGCGGCTGGCGCCCATTGCGGTAGAGGTGTATCTTGTCGATAATCACGAGAAGCCGCGTCCTGCTCAAGATCTGCTGCGAAATGCTTTGCAGCCGGTCCTGCAAATCGTCGTTCACGTTCGGCTCGACATAGTTCTTGGGCATCGTGGGCTGCTCCACTAGGATCAGGGTAGTTGACTTATACCTCGCCGGCAGAAACCAACTCGACCCCCAGACCAGAAGCCATCCGAAGAATAATGACACCAAAAGCTGAATATGACGGCGGCGGACGATTCCGACGAATCGAGCCACGTCAAATTGCTGGGTTGCTTGTTCCTGCACTTCTTCAGTCATCGTTACCTTCCCAGCGGCCGCTCAAATTGCCATGCCAGAGAAATCATGACACGATCGCTATTAGGATTATCCGAAACTGCTGGAATGCCGTCATAGTTTTCGTGGATGCGATCGTATTCAAGATTTACATTGAATTCCTTCGTCAGCGCATGGTGAACTGTAACCTGCCCTGAAATACTGTGCCCTCCTCCAGCGTAGAGGAAGGAGAGAGGCGTGACCGACCTGTTGTTCGCATAGGCGCCGCTGATCCCAGCCGTCCAGGTACGAGCCAATTGCCAACGCAGGTTGGCGTTCTCGCTATTCGACTGAAAAACGCCCAGCAGCCCCCCGCCGCTGGTAACTTGCCTTGAAAAGCTGGCAGCTAGGTTGAAGCGCTGCCCCTGCCAGCCACCGCTTGCCATTACGGACGGACCCCAGGCGCCGGACGAAGGCAGAGACGTTTGAATGACATTGTAATGCTGCCCTCCGCCGGAGATGGAAATCGAGAGTTTGTGCCTCAGGTAAATCGAATAGAATCCCTGAATTGTATTCGTCTGCGTTGTCTCGCTCTCCGCATTTTCTGGCGCAGTAAGGGCCCATGAGTACTGAAAGGTCAGACCCATGTACTGCGATCCAGAAATCCTTCGATTGTAAAATGCCCCACCGCCGCGCTCGTCGGAGTCGAACAGCCCCACTGCCTCAGTCTGATTTGGGTAATCCAGCTTCATTAGGTTCCCCGAAGCGCCAACCATATCGCGTGGGCTGAACTGGAAGGAAAACTGCGCCGAGGCCGAGTTTGTGAGGCGCTCCGCAAAGGGCGCAATTATGCCCGGTGTCAAAGGCTGCAACGATCCGGGAACAGCTCCCCCATCGATCGAATCCGCCGATCCGTACGAGGTTGAACTCTTCTGAAAGCCGTCCCTCGCACTCACTGTCATGTGCGGCGTGAGGCGATATTGAAATGCGGTATTGAGGTATTGGTCCACTTCATTCAATGCGCTGCTCGGCTGGTAAAAAGTAAACCCCGGGCTATAAGTGAGCGAAATGCGCTGCCTTGGTAGGGTCTGATCGAGCGAAATGGTCGGCAGAACAGTGAAGGTTGTCTCTGCGACTGCGGTGGCGCCAGTCCCGGCGTATAAGTTATCGATATACGAAGTATTATAAATGAATCCGCCGAGGAGGTAATTCGACCGCATTTCCGCCGCAACCTCGATTGGATAATTTGCGCCGTTCGCTGCAGGTGGCGTTTCCATCTGCTGGTTGTCCTGCGCGGGCGCATCATCTCCGACTGCAGCTGGCTGTACTTGGGACCAAGCAGGAATGGCTGCAAGCAGAATCAAGCTTAAAGAAACGCGCGCAAACATAGGCAATCTTCACGGAACGATAACGGTGTCGTGCGGCTTAAGTGAGATGTTCTGATCGGAATTCTTGCCTTTGATGAAGTCCTGATAGTTAAAAGCAATTCGAGTCTCTCCGCCCCCGGGAATCTGTCTTAGTATGTAAATGCCCTTCTTCTTAGCGAAGTCTTTTAAGCCGCCAGCCGTGGCAATGGCGTCGACAATGGTCGTGGTTGCTATGAGCGGATAGGCTCCCGGTTTAGCCACTTGCCCGAGAACATTATATTTTTCACTATTGATCTGCTGAACAATCACGGTGACTTCGGGATCGGTCATGTAATTCAGAAGCTTGGCCGAAATATCCTTTTCCAGTTGCAAGGGCGTTCGCCCTGCTGCAGTCACTTCTCCCACCAGAGGAAGCGAAATCTTTCCGTCAGAGCGCACAGGGACCGTTCGAGAAACATCGGGTTCCTTCCATACGTTGATTGCCAGCATATCGTCGGCGCCGATGATAAAGGTGTCATCGTGCGGCTTTGTCGCAGAAGGAGCCGTAGCAGACTCGCTTCCGTCCGTTGCTGCTTGCGGCGATGCACTTCCGCTTTGGCCGCCGGCGGCCGGTTGCGCCGTCGTGATACTCGCAAGAACGAATGCGGGCAACACGAACATAATCACATGAATGATTCTTCGTCTCATGGATTCCTTCGCCGCCTTGATACCGACCTGCATTGTTTGCACTTTAACCATTGGCAGGACCAAGGTTGGGCCGTCCAACCCCCGCCAGAGCCCGACCAACATTTGTGGACAGTGCGGAATTCAAACCAGCAGGGGTTGGTTTGAAACGAGGCGGATTGACTGGCTCTACGTCCGACGCATTCACTTCCACCGCAACCGATTGCGCCAGCATCTCGACCGAGAGGACCAGGCGAACGTAATTCTTCTTGCGCGCCAAAATTCCCTCAACGCCCTCAAGCGATCCGCGGATCACTCGAACCCGATCTCCGCATTTCAGGAATGGGTGAGGCTCCACGCGATAATGCCCATCAACGGCGGCGCGGATTGCCTGTATCTCCACGTCAGGGATGATTGCAACCTGCTCACCCCGGTAGAGGATCATGTGAACTCCCGGAGTCGAGACGACCTGCAGCTTGCGAGTTAATCCGCCGCGCACGAAGACGTAGCCAGGAAAGAGCGGCAACGAGAGCAGCTTGTTCCGGTCCTTCCAGCGGCGCATGGAATCATAAAGGGGCAGAAAGACATCAAACCCCTTGTTCGAAAGCATCTCCGCCACAGACTTTTCATGCTGATGGCGCGTGTACAGGGCCCACCACGGCGAGTCACCGCAAATATTCAAATCGCTTTTTGGTATCGGCATTTTTCCTGTTCCTCCGCAAAGCCATTGCCTTGACTTTGGCTATGTGGGTATAGCTTCGCCCTGTGGGTCACAGACCCCGATTGAATTCCGAACCCCTCAGGCGTCTGTCACGGCGTTGAATTGCGGCCGGCAAATGATCCTTGCATGGAGGAGCACATTTCGCCTTTTTCAAAATCTTAGAACGACTTGGGGGGTGACAATGCCCGTAATGTGCTAGGTCCCTGAACCCCCAGTAATGTCTTTTCAGTCGCCCAAGTAATAGCTTTCAAGTGAATCATTACCAGCATCTCAAGACGTCGTGGCACCCACGTTAAACTTCGCCCTTTCCCGGTGTCTTTCTCGTACCACCCCCGTAACTTTGAGGGGTTACCAGCGCCGCAAGGACTCTCGCGCTCAATTCCAAATTCATCCACAGGCCGTCCGCGACGAGGGGCATCTTCCCCAACAAACTTGCTGCCTCCCCGTGGCGGCAGGTCAATCCGAGCGAGGAAACGTCCGGCGGCGCCGGGGCCGATGCAAAATGCCAGCTCTTCTCAACCTATAGAGAAGCGAACGGTAGCTCCGTTTCAGCTCCTCCGTTGCTTTTCGCTGGTTCCAATGATTCGCCTGAAGCACCTGCAGGATCATGGCCTCGGCTGCTGTCTGGCGAGAAGCCGCGGTCGATCGACCGCTCCGCTCAAGTTGACCTTTTCCCGGGAGCGCCAGGGTCTTCCGGCGCTTGAATCCTTCGCCAATCGCCTTTTCATCGCCAAGAATCATCACCCGCGCAATGCAATTCTCCAGTTCGCACAGGTTGCCCGGCCAGTCCCATTGCTCCAGCACATACCGCACTGCCGGCGTGAGTTTTGGTACGGCCTTTCCAAACTTCCGGGCAAGCTTATCCGCGAAGAACTCCCATAGCTGGGGAATGTCCGCCTTTCGCTCTCGCAGTGCGGACAGGCGGAAGCACATGACGTCCATCTGATTGAAGAGATCCTTGCGGAAGGTCCCCTTCTTCACTGCCGAAGCCAGGTTGATGTTCGTGGCACAGACGATGCGGACATTGGCCTGCTTTTCCGCTCGGCTGCCCGCGGAAAAATAGCGCCCGTCGCGCAGCAGATGGAGAAGCTTCCTCTGCAACATCGCTCCCATTTCGGAGACCTCATCCAGATAAAGAGTGCCGCCTTCAGCGAGCTCAATCGCTCCCACGTTTAGCTCACTCTTCCCGCTGGATGTCCCCTCCCCGCCAAGCAGCTCACTTTCAAGCAACCGCTGTGGGATCGCCGCGCAGCTCAACTTGACGAATGGTCCTTCGTGCCGGTTTGACCGGGCGTGAAGATACCGGGCAACCAGATCTTTCCCTGTTCCCCGCTCCCCCTGCAGCAAGACAGGAAAATCCGTATCCATCACGCGCGCAATCTTGCTGCGCACCTCGCACATCGCCGGCGTGCTGCCGAAGATCACCGCCTCGCTCGGCAGTTCAGCAGGATCCACTTGAAAGCCCTGGTGCAAATGAGCGGGCATTGGCCTCCAAAGGCGTAAAAACAGACTTGACCGAACTATGTGCACGAAGGTGGCCAAATCGGTGGTTGCAGGCGAGATAACTGTGAAGAATTTTGCAAAGAATTTAGAGATTTCTCGCTATTTCTTTGGGATTTGTCAGGCTCCGTTCTCACCGGAGTGTCTCCAGCAGAAAGTATGCAAAGTCTTGCACACGTCGCACCAGAGAGATGCATACTTCCCTTCTTGGCCCTGCAGAGCGGATCAGCGCCACAGACCGGAATTTGTGCGGCGCATCACCTGACGCGATCTCACTTAGAGGCCTGAACAGGTGCACGCATGTTACTGGTTGATCAAAGATTTGCGGCACATACACAAGTTGGAGAGGTAAGTTATGTCGGCGGAGAATTCATTGCGTTATGCCCGATGCACACTCTCCGCACAAGCTATTCAATAACCGGAGCCTCACTCACGTTCCGCGAAGTCTTTGGAATCAGGCGATGCTGCTGGATTTTATAGAGTAGCGCGCGGTAGCTGATATTCAAAAACTGTGCGGCTTGGCGCCGATTCCATCGAGAAGCCTCAAGCGCGTCCTGAATCATTTGCATCTCGGTTCGATCTTTCAGGTCGCGCACCACAGATCTCATTCCCGAACCCATGACCGGGCTGTTTTCTGAGCGAGCCGAGCGCGCGGATCGCTGCCGGCCTTCCATTTTTTCTTCCAATTCCCTCACCGCTGCGTCCTGGTCGCGAAGAACGATCGTACGCGTAATAAAATTGCCCAGCTCCCTTAGATTTCCCGGCCAGTCATAGAGTAGAGCGGCATCGAGTAACCGCGATGCCATCCTGTTCTCGAGCCCGTTCTTCATCGCGGCCGGCGCGCGGCGGATGGTTTCTTCAATGAAATACGGAATTTCCTCGCGCCGCTCGCGCAACGGAGGAATTTGAATCGTAAACACGCTTAGCCGATAGTAGAGGTCCTCGCGAAATCTCCTTGCAAGCAACGCGTCGTCCATCTGAACATTGGTTGCCGCGAGAACGCGAACGTCGACCCTGGTGCAGGATTGACCGCCCAATCGCGTGAATTGGCCATCCTGGAGCACGTGGAGCAATTTAGCCTGGATCTGGACGCCGATTTCGCCGATTTCGTCGAGGAGAAGCGTGCCGCCATCGGCCTGTTCAAACTTCCCCGGGTGATCTTTGATTGCACCCGTGAACGCGCCCTGCCGATGCCCGAATAACTCGCTTTCCAGCAACTCTGCAGGCAATGCGGCGCAATTTACTTTGAGAAACTGCTCCCGCGCCCGCGCTGAGCTCCGGTGAATAAGTTGGGCAATTACTTCCTTTCCCGTTCCGCTTTCACCGAGTATAAGCACATTGACGTCTGTGGCCGCGAGCAGCTTGATCTGGCGATGGATCTCCAGCATCCGCGGAGATGCCGCGAGAAAAAAGTGCCCCCCGCCGAGTTCCTCGATATAGGGAACTTCAGGCATGTCCTCCACGACGCCAGGCTTGGGCCGCGCGACGTTCGCACAAATCGAGGGAAATTCGTCACTGGCCCCTCGATGGATCAGTTGCTGGCTGAATTGATCGAGGGTCGATTCAAGTTCGCCGCGTAAAACCGGGCTTGCCAAGCGATGCTTGACTCCAGCTTCGGCGGCTTGTTTGCGCAGAAAATCCCCACCTAGTCCGGCAATAATGCATATCTTGTCTACAGGCGCGCATTTCATTAACTGAGAGCATTGCGCGGCTTCAGCCGGGTCAGCCGTTGGCGAGCCAAGCAGCAATACGTCAGGAGATAGCCCGTTGCTCAGCAACGCCTGAGCCTGCCGGTACGAATCGCATTCAATCAGGCGATGACCCGAACGTTCGCAGGCTGACCTCGCGAGCGAGCGCACCTCGAGTTCTTGAACCACGGCAAGGACGAGCAGGAAAGAACTCACAAAACACCTTCAGCACAACATTGGCAGGCTTACCGTGGAACCAGTATGTCCTCGCGGGCCTCTGGGTAAAGCCGCCAGTTATCGCATGCTACTTGCTGTTTCAAATCTGAGGAAGAGAAGATAGCCGAGAATCGTCCCTATCTTCGCTGGACCACGCAGCTTCAGAGATAACATTCAAATTCGAACATTCAATGAAAACAACACGGCGGCCCGGTTGATGACTCCTGCCGGTTGCAGCATTCGAACAATCAGATTGTTTGCTGAAACTCGAATGATCGTTGCACTTCGTACTGTATGAGCACCCAAGCTACTCTCAGTAACGCAGAGTAGATAGTCATGTCTCATCACGCGGCCTTGCTGCAAGTCAGACTCGAGCGTAGCTTTGGAATCGCTCGTTCGCAGCAGTCGAAAACATTCTGACCGCACTCTTCTTTAGTGTGTTCATCATCAACGTAAGTACCTGGAGTGTCAACGGAACTACAGTAATGCGCACGGGTAATCCCGAATGAGTAGC
>JASHOQ010000110.1 GCA_030041045.1 Acidobacteriaceae bacterium | reverse complement strand
GGGCCAACAGCGCTCAACTGCAGGAAGTGATGGGGGCCTTTTCGCGCCGCGCTCCAATTCAAGTGGTCAATGCTGATGGGGTGCGGCTGCTGACCAAGCGTGAGGAAGACGTCGTCGAGCTTGTGGCAGAAGGGCTAACCAACCGGCAGATTGCAAAGCAATTGCAGCTTAGCGAGCACACGATCAGAAACAACCTGTTTCGGATCTTCGACAAGCTGGGCGTCTCCACCCGGGTCGAACTCGCACTCTACGCGGTCAATCACGGGAAGCTGGCCCCAATTGATGTAACGCTCAGGCGAAAGGGGCCAGCCGCCGCGCGCGCGTCCAAACAGCAGCTAGCAGTTTCGTAGTCTTCATTTCCTGCCTTCAAGTGCGGCTCTTGCATTGCGGACGAGGGTACTTCCCATGACTCGGAGCCGGATCGAGGAAGGTTGAGCGAACAGGAACTCTACTGCCGCTGATCTGCCACCATGATTACAGCGCCGTTGACCCCGTCAGAGCCGTAAGGGGAACCGGTCGTGAAGAAGATGAACCGCGTTCCGTTGCTGACGCCGAAACTGCCCGCGCCGATATTCCCCAGACCGGGAAATGTGAAGGTGGTGCCGTCCGGGTCGGCGTTGTCTATGGTCAGGATGCCGCTGATGGGATTCTCTTGGAGGCCGCTGCTGCCGCTCGTATAAGAGGTGCCCGTAATGGCGCCTGAGGTAGCAGCGGCCACAACTCCGACCTCCGAACCCTCGGCGACATCGCCAGGATCTTCGCCACCGATGAAATAGTCGCCTGCTACCGAAGCGGTGGCGAGATTGGCGCTAGCGCCCGTTTCGAGGAACCCGAGAGGCGCGGTGGGATCGAGCAAGGAGGAGGTGCATGGCGGCGTGCCGCCATTGCAAGCGCCCGAGCCAATCAAAAAGCCGAAATATGGCTCGGTGGCATCGGCGCCCGCCACGGGACTCGCTAGGTAGATGACGGGAACGTGAGTGTTGTCGGGAGAAGTCGTAAGCAAGATACGGCCCCAGGTCGTATCAACCGTACCGGCTTGGTTGGTGATCGTGTTCGTCGTCACAGTGTTTCCTAGTTGATATTGCCAAGAAGCGCCGTTGAAATTGAGAGTATCGGCACCGCTGGAGGTGGGCGTTACGACGCCGAGGTTGACGACCGCGCAGTTGACCGTGTTGCCCGAGCAGGCATTGCCGCCAGCGGTGGTGGAGATTCCGGTCTCGTGGAAGAAGTAGTTGCCGGAGATAGAAGAGCTGCTGAAGCTGCCGTGGCCAGTTTGGACGATGGCACGGCCGCTCAAGATCGGTACGCCGACGCCGCTCACATTGGTGAATGCATCGGTGGTTAGCACGAAAAGCTCGTTCTTATTCACGATATAAACCACGCGGTCACTGCCAACACCAGTACACGCTGGCGTGATGGAGCCGGTGAGACGCCCGGTGTAGCTGGTGTTTTGTGGCGTAGTGGTGGTGGTTGCTGAGAAGCTACCGCTGATGGTGGTGTCTAGGCAGCCCTCGCCGGCATCGTCCGAGTCCGCTACGCCGCTAACGGCGCCAGTGCTGGTGTTCAAATTGATGGAGTCGGCAGAGGAATAGGGAGTGCCATTTGGGTTCAGTCCGGTCAGTGCGCCGGCGTAATAGGACTGCAACGAACTGACGGTGAATTCGCTGGAATCCTGCGGCAGCATAACGCCTTGGAAGTTGATGGCTGTACCGATCGTGTCGCTCCAGCTTGTTATCTCTCCCTTGGATGCTGTACCGGCGCCGATGCCACCTAGGGTGAACGCAAGGTGGGCCGTGGGTCCCGGCTCATTGAGTTGGTTGTTGTAGGTGGCAAGCGTCATGCAGCCGATATAGCCTGAACTGGTGGGATCGAGCCCAATCGAATAGGAGCTGCCAGTGGTTTCGATGGTCAAATTCAGGTAGCTGCTAGCGCCGCTTGAACCGTTTTGTGTGTCAAGCTGTCCCGCGGTGCCGTTGCCGTCGAGGTTATCAAATCCCCCGGAGCCGTTGGTGGAAAACGCTAAGACCTCCGCGAGGGGATAGTTTGTACCGCTGGTTCCCGTCCAACCCTGAAGGAGGGCTGCCCAGTGACCGCTGACGAGAGACTCGCTGCCGGTGGGGAAGCCCGAGCAACTGGCGGATAAGGAGCCTGCGGCTGCAACGGTGAATGCAGAGCTGACTACGCCGGGCCCGGTCGTGGTGGCCTTTATGGTGTAGCCGTTACCCGGATCGTTGATTTCGCAACCGGCAAACGTGGCCACCCCTGCAACAGCGGCAACGGGATTAGTCGTGCAGGTCAACGTGCCCCCACCGGGATTGTTGCCGATCGTCAGGGTGACCGGGAGATTGAAATTGAGAACCGTCCTGCCGCCGGAATCTTCCAAGGTTAAAACCGGCTGCATGGCCCAGGCCGTTCCGGCGTCGCCGCCGCCGGGCTGCGTGGTGAAGACCATCTGAGTGGCCACGCCGTAGACATCGAAAGGCGAGCTGGTGGCACTGGTGACAGCCGCGTTGGTTTGGTCAGTGGCGGTGATTGTGTAACCCGTTCCCGGGTCATTGATACTTAGCCCCCCGAAGTTGGCTACGCCGCCATTAGCGGCTTCCGTCGTGGTGCCGCTCAGAGTGCCTCCGGAAGGATTCGTGCCAATCGTAATGGCGATCATGTCCGACGCGTCCGTCACGTTGCCGTCGCTGTCCTCGATGCTCACCTGTATTCCTGTGGTTTGTCCCGCGGCTACGCTACCTGGCTGCATCGTTATGACAAGCTTGGACGGAATATAAGAGCTGCCGGAGCCGGAGGAGCCCGAGGAGCCGGAGGAGCAACCCGTCGCGGCAAGCACGGCGACGACCGCAGAGACCGACAGAGTCGGTCTGAGCAAGGAGTGGAAACAGGAAACAGATGAGCCCGCTTTGACCAGCAGATTCCAGGTACGACAAGACGAACGCATGGTGAGGCCCCCTTGCTGGGCGTTACGCTTTGTAGTTATTCGAATTTCCAGACCGGATCGACCGATATGAGTCCGTCCGGGAGCCAATGTCTCGAAGTTCCAACGGATTCGCAAGTTCCGGCCTATTCCTTTTTATTCCCTCGCAAGTTCTAGACAATAAAGAAGAACGCAGATAACATGGTTGACACACCGCTCTGGAGGTCAACCCGCGTCTATGCGCTCCGCGCGACAAGGAGGGCGTTTGGCTCTATGGTCAGGCTTTGAGTTTGACCTTGGCACGCTCAGGCTGCAGAAATACGGGATTCGGCTGCGACTGGAACAGAAGCCGGCGCAGCTTTTAGTCGGCTTGCTTGAGGATCCTGGCCAAGCCATCGGAAGAGACGAACTGGTAAAGCTGCTTTGGCCCGGTGAGCAGCATGGGGACTTCGATCAGCGATTGAATAAGGCGATACACAAGCTTCGCTGCGTTCTGGGAGACGATCCGGCAAATCCCCGGTTCGTGCAGACGCTAAGCCGCAATGGATACCGATTCATCGCAGACGTTCAGTTCGTGAGCGGGAGCGGCTGCGCCTCTGCTGGACGATCCTCTGGCGAACAAGAATTGGAGGACGTTCGTTCCCATCAGCCACTGGCTGTAGTTTGGGCACAAGCCGACGGCCCGCGCGAGGAACTCGGAGGCCTTCCCGAAGCCCTGGACAACACAACCAGAGATCATAAGCCGGTTGCTGCCACGCGCCTGAGTTCGAACAAACGGATGGTGGTCCGATCAGTGGCACTCGCTTCCTTTCTATTGACGTTGCTCTTCATGACGTTTCGATTCTTCGGATCGTCCCACATTCAGGTTTCGTCGGCACGCTCTGGCGACCCGCGGATCGGACCTTTCGCAATAGACAAGGATGGAGCAGTCGATCCCACCGAGGAGGGGTTCAGGCTTCGAGTGTTCGGCCAATATGACAGCTACGCCCTCCGCAACCCAGTCAAGCCCGGCTGGGATCGCTTGAAAATCATCAGCAGTGACCGGGTCATTTATTACCACACCTTAAGCCCCGGAGAGAAACAGTTCGCACTCAGCCACGATTGGAAGCTGACGTGCGTTTGTGCCTTAGAACAGGGCAGCGCATCCGCAAATATTAACTTTGGCCCCGGATTGCGCCGCTTCGACATCGAGCTCCTGCGGGAGGGGGAGAACTACTATGTTGCCCTCACAAAAACGATCTCTCCAGAATTGACGTGGGACCAAAAGATAGTGTTTTTGGGTGTCGGCGACATCGATCATCCACACACATATGAACTTCGCTTTGATCCCTCCACCCAGGCAGCTGCGCTTTGGATCGATGGACGGCAAGTGGCCTCCGGATACCGTGGACATACTCAGTTTCTCGACGACATCGGGGTTTCCTTCGGAGCCTATAACTACGCGAACTCAACGGGTGTCGGCATATTTCGTAGCGTCCGTTTTGAAGTTCAATGAGCACCTAATCGGCAATGCTCACATGGAAAAATTCCGGCCGTATAACCGGCGATGGGGTGATTGGACCAGTTGGGCGCAAATTGGTCTTTTTGGGGGTCTTTGGCGGTGGAGAACGGTTCGCCTTCTGCCTGCTCCAACACGCAGCATTATCTCTTTTATTATCTTATTGTTACAGTGAATAATCTACAGATTTCCCCGCAAAAGTCGCATCTTTCGCTCGTGAAGGACACAGGAGAGCATTCTCGGTGTTTTGAAACCTCGCCGAGAACAGAGCCATTCTCTGATCGGGAAATGCCGAGTGTCCTTCGGAACGAGGAACTTTAGAGAGCAGGCATTATTGAACCGCCTTGTGAGCGGTCAGAGGTGAGATAAAGATTGGCTCACTGGGAACGAGTGTAGGACTGATCCAAGGATGTCGAATATCGACGCGTCAATCGACAGTTTAGAGATTGCCCGACATCGCCCGAGTCGTCGTTACCGTTCTTTCTTTCGTAGTCGAGCATGCGGCGAGCTTGCGGAGATACTAGCAGGGACTCTCGCATCTTTATTTCGAGCATCAAGTTGGCAAGTCGCACCTTGCAGAATGAGGGTGAGGCCTTCCTTATACCGCCGGTCGAATCGATCGAAAAGGACTTCTCCTGCCTGGCGCATGAGCGGGAACGCGTCAGAGGAAAGCGCTTGGGTTCGTTTTTCAAGGTCGTATTGTTCCGAGCGTACACCAGGACGCGGAAAGACAGCCTGTTCCTCGATAACAAAGCTAAGCGTATAGTTGTAGACCGTACTGAGGAGAACGACGCACTGTCTTAAAGTGAATCCAGCTTTTATCAACTTAGCCCCGATCGTCTCGGCGGTCCTCATATATTCGGTATTCGTCAGCTTCGTGCCGGTTACCATGCGAGCCCCGTCCCGATAGCGAAGCAAGGCCTCTCGCAAACCCTCACCAAAGGCTGCCACCCAGGCCCTCCAATCCGATTGCTTGCGCGCCGGCAGAAGCCCGGGAGCTGCGTCGGCGAGAAGCAATGTAGCCATCTCGTTCAACAACTCTTCCTTGCTTTTGAAATGCCAGTACATTGCCCCGGCCCGGACCTTTAGCGCTGTCCCGAGGCGCCGCAGCGTAAGCTCTTCCAAGCCAACCTCGTTGAGGAGCTCGAGTGCTCCGCGGGTAAGAATCTCCCGGTTCACTTTCATGAATCCACCATATCAGCTCTTGCGTCTCATAATTGAACAGTGTACAAGTTTATTGTACGATGTTCAAGTCGCATCCTGGGGAGGCCATCCACGGCCAGCTCAGGTTGAAGCCTTTTGGAGGGAGATTCAGATGAAAGCAGCTATCGTGAAAGCACCAAATCGTAAGCCGGTGTTCGGGGACTTTGCGGAACCCGTTGCCCGAGACGGGTTCACCACCATCCAAGTAAGAGCTTCGGCTCTCAGCCACCTCACCAAATCGCGTGCGTCGGGTTCCCACTACAGCTCGAATGGTGCGTTCCCGGCCATCGCCGGGACAGACGGCGTGGGCCACACCCCGGACGGGAAGCGCGTCTACTTCGGCCTTCCCGAAGCTCCATTTGGAGCCCTGGCGGAGTGGTCGTTGGTCAACACACAGCGCTGCATCCCTTTACCCGACGAATTGGACGACGTCACAGCAGCGGCGATTGCCAATCCAGGCATGTCGGCTTGGGCGGCGTTGAGGGAGCGCGCCCATCTCGAGGCAGGCGAAACCGTACTGGTGAATGGAGCAACGGGAACCGCAGGACGCGTGGCGGTGCAATTAGCAAAGTATCTTGGCGCCCGGAAGGTGATTGCGACAGGTCGGAATGAAGTAGAGCTTGAGGAAGTCAGGTCGCTTGGCGCCGATGTTGCCGTTCCGTTCGATCTGGGCGCGCTTCATCCCCTGGGGGCCAAGCAATACGAAGAGGCGCTGATACAGGAGTTCGCGGAGGGCATCGATATAGTCGTCGATTACCTTTGGGGGCAAACTGCAAGAGCAATCATCGCTGCCATTGCCAAAAGTGCCGAGGACGCCACACCCGTTCGCTTCGTCCACGTCGGTGGCGCAAGTGGCGAGGAAAGTATCGATCTTCCGAGCGCCGGCTTGCGTTCGTCGCCCGTTGTGCTGATGGGGAGCGGCGCTAAGAGTGTTCCCATACCCGCTCTGCTGAACGCTGTAAAGAACACCTTCGACGCGGTTGGTCCCGCGAACCTGCGCATTGCGACCAAAGCCGTTTCTCTTTCGGAAGTTGAGGATTATTGGAACGCTCCCGGCAAGCCGCGAGTGGTCTTCACCATCGGCTGAACATATAAGAAACGGCCGGGGTGCAACGTGGTCGCTGAAGTCCGGCCGCCTGAATTAAGGAGTTTCGATGAAGGTTTCTGTGCACATTCAACGCAGTTTACTCGGTCTCATCTTTGTGATTACCGGGCTCAATGGCCTCTTTCGCTTTTTGCACGAACGATCACTCAGCACTCCGGCTGCGCGCGAGTTGATGACAGTGATGCAGGGGACTCCGTTCGGACACACGCTTTTCGGCCTCCAGATAGTCTGCGGCCTCCTGCTGCTTGCGCGATGGTTCGTGCCCATAGCCCTGACCGTCCTAGCTGGGTTTCTCTTCAACATCTGGATGTTTCATCTCTTCCTCGACCGCGCGTTCAGCCCGTTGTCTCTCCTCGCCACTGCGCTTTGGGCGCTGACGTTCACAAGAAATCGCGACGCGTTCCGCACATTTCTTCGTCCTCGGCTCCTGCAGTCGCAGATTGTGCCTGATGGCCAAGGATGACGTGTACGACCCCATTTACGCCCTGGACAGGAAGGCTCAATACGCCATAGATTTGCCGATGTACTCGTCGACACATTCTGGGCATCTGACCGGCAACTGGGAGATTGGACAAGATTGGGCCCGAATTGGGGTTTTTGCAGGGACTTTGGCGGTGGAGAACGGTTCGCTTTCTGCCTGCCCCACAACGCAGCGTTATCTCCTTTATAATCTGCAAATTACGCCGAAGCATTTAGGAATTTCCCCGCAAAATTCGGATATTTCGCTCGTGACGGACACAGGAGACACTTCTCCGCGTCTTGGAATCTCGCTTGGAACAGAGCCATTCTCTGATTGGCAAACGCCGAGGGTCTTTCGAAGGCGAGGAGTCTCGGAGGGCACGCTGTATTGCTCTTGATCGCGCGGCGCATCGCTGGCTCGGCCTGCATGCCGGCGACCGCGAAACCTGGCGTAAAACCTGCAGCGCAACTTTGATTGGGATGCAGGGTCTAATTCGGATAATCCGATTTGGGCGTTGGAATGCGATGCCAATTCCCCCTTTTGGCCGTTTTCAACGATCCGGCGGTAGGATGCGGCAGAGCAAGAGCCGTGAAAACTCTGTGCAACTCGCTTGCGAACGCTGGTCGGCCATCGTGATCAGTGGGTTTGTCGTCTATCGGTTGCGATTGGATCCCTTTGTCACGCAATCTGCAGCCTGTATCACGGGGGAGTATTGTGCTCCTGAACAAGCTTGAATCTGGCTACTTGCTGTTCCAAACGCAGCAAGGATCGATCGCCGTCGAACCCTCTTCCTTTTGGCAACGCGTTTATCTGCTTTGGACCTTCCGCAACTTTCGACAGCTCTCACTTCCCCTGCTGAACTCGCGCCAGACTGCGCTAATCAACGATCTTTTTCGCCAGGGCGCGGCGGTGATTTCGCATGAACATGAATTCGAGCCATCGCTGGAGATCGGCGTAGTTGAGGACTTTGTGCCTCAGGGGATCGAAATCGTCGCAACGCCGGCCGTGAGAACTGACGCCTCGCCGGCGGTGAAAACGAAGTTGCTTGAGCAAACGGCCGGACAATATGGCACGCCGCCGGAAATTCCTATCGCGGTTGCGCCTGCCATGAAGGCCGATGTGGCGCCGGCCGTGAAACAGGAAGAAACAGAGATGGAAGGCGGTGTATTCGGTAGTAGGGAGATTGCACCCAGGAGTGTTCTGGACCGTTCTTTTGCGCAGATCTTCTCCTGGTCGAGATTTACATCGTTGAATTCTTCAACGCACAAGCCGACAGCGTCTCGAACTCAAGTGTCGAGAATCTTAATTTCCGGGTTTGCGGCCGCGATCGGCGCGCTCTCGCTGTGCGTGTGTTTCATCGTTGTATTTCATCGAATCGGGGCCGCACCTGGCTCCCAGGCGCACAGTTCTCCCCCGCATCTCATCTCGCCGGATTCTCCTTCTTCGCCCGGACCTGCTTCCGCCGCCGGGAATTCCTCCGCCGCGCCTGAAGCAACTCCTCAGTCCAGCGATAGCCCAAATCCCGCCACCGTGCCTGAAACGACCCCTCAGGCCGGCGATAGCCGGGACGGTGCCACCGCGTCTGAAGTGACTCATCGGGCGGGCGATAGCCCGGACCCTGCGGTCGAGCCGGCAACGGCGAAGGTAGATTCGTCGATTCCTGCGACGCACCGGAGGATGACACAGCAACGTGAATTCTCCGGAGCTACTGCACATGTTGCGCCGAGGTCACGCGAGGGGTCTCATGCGGTGGCGTTCTCGAGGGTTAGGACGTCGACATCGACTCGCCGAATGACCTTGGCGCCTGGGTCCCATGGAGCTATGGCGCTTTCCGCGCAGAGTTATTTCAGATTGGCCGACCAACAGTTGCACCAGGGTAATTACGCGGGAGCATCTGCTAACTATCAACGGGCCTGGCGAATCGAGGAGAAAGACGCCGCCGCCAAGGGCCGCCTGGCGCGCGCTCGCCGGGCGATGCAGGCGGAGAAGGAGAGCATTGCTCCACTGAACTGACTATAAATTGCTTAATGACATTTCTCCGGTCGCCCCGACGAAACGAAATGACCGAAGCGCGGCTTTAAAGTACGTGAGATGTACATCGGTTTTGAGGTCTCTCCGACTTCTGCCATTGAGCGATTTCGTGCACGCACAGGTCAGGCTGGGCTTAAGCGGGGTTTTTGGGGGCACTTTGGAGGTGGAGAACGGTTCGCTTTCTGGCTGGTCCACCAGTAAGTCTTATCTCATTTAATATCTTATATTTACAGAGATGAATCTATGGGTTCCCCCGCAAAATTCGAATATTTTGCTCGTGAAGGACACAGGAGAGAATTCTCCGCGCTTTGAAGCAGTGATAACAACAGAGACATTCTCTGATCGGGAAATGCCGAGCGTCCTCCGGAAGTAGTAACGACGCGGGCGCGCAGAATTGAATGGCCAATCTTCGGCTAGCGGACAATAAGCCCTCAACCAAATCAAGCTCACCGTTTCCTTCCCGCTACCTGTACAAAGGATCCTTGCAATTATTCGTTTCGGAAAATTCGCAACTATTGCGTTCAAGCCGCCACAGCTTCTTGCCGGCACGGTGCGGCTCAGCCTTGAAATGCGCATTTCGAGCACGGAAATACTCGTCTATCGCACTCATCGCAGCTTCGCGCGACGGGTAATCGCTATTATGAATAATCGCTCTTGACATCGCACTAAATACCGATTCGATAACGTTCAGAAATTGTGCTCCTGCGGGAAGGGGAGCAGTCTGCACAACCGGATACGCATCCGCGGCCATGCAATTGAGGTGCCCCAGATGAGCCATAAGCTTCTTCGAAACATGCCACGAAGCTGCGTCCCATGATAGATAGATTTTCCGAAAGCCGACGTATTGCGAACGCAGCAATTCAGCCATCCGGATCATCTCAGCCGGAGTGAGAGGAAACCTGTGTAGAAGCGCGACCTCGCTGTTCTGGGTCCGAGCTAGATGCAGCTGCAGGCTGAATATGAGACCGAGTACTGCGCCTAACAGCAACCCCCCAAACCTGTGAGTTAGGGAGGAATTGGCACGGTTATTTGTGAAACGTACGAGAAAGACAACGAGCGGCAAGACAATTGGAAGGAGAATGTTCTCTCGCTTCACGGTCAAGGAGAAAAGAAGCGTTGACGTAAACGCGCAACATAACAAGATCGCTCGCCAATGGTCGCTGCGCTCGGGCGAGACGTAAACGTATCGCAAGCTCAACCAAAGGACCAGAATTATGCACCCATCTGCGATTGGTTCGGCAGAAGTTTCAAGCCCCCAAACGGAAAATATGGGTGTAATCGCAAAGATGAGCGCCCCGCTGCCAGCGGCAATCACATCTTCGAAGATGACAATGCACAAGAGAAAAATGAGAATGTCCACGAGGCACGCGCAGGCTACGTTCGCTATCGAGCCGACGCATGAGTGGTATCCAAAGATGTGAAACAGTACAGAGAGGACATAAGGGTAACCAATCAAATGCTCCGGGTAGTTGTCCGCTAGCCTACGTGGACTCGATCATTCGCCGCTGGCAGCGGCGCACCAAACGCGATGCTTTTCATGTCGAGTCAGGAGAGAGTTTCAGAAGCAGAGAAGCCCGGAAGGCAACGCAGGGTACATCAACATCAGACACCAAAGGTAGACGAAACCATGCGCGATGAATTTATTGGGCAGGATTATGAAGTCGGCTACGCAAAGCCCCCAATTGAGAGTCAGTTCAAGAAGGGGGCCTCGGGAAACCCTTCTGGGCGACCAAAGAAAACATCCGACATCGGGACCGAATTGATAAGAGAAGCACATGCACCCTTGACAATTCACGAGAATGGGAAACGCAAAGTCATCAAAAAGGTTCAGGGCGTTGCCAAGCAGTTGATGAAGCAGGCTCTGACTGGGAATCTTCCCGCTGCACGCCTGCTGATCGATTTGCTGCGACAAGCACTCGACAAGGTAGCGGAAGAAGAACGGAATTGCCCGTTGAATCGCCCAGCAGATGACTTAACCAACGAGGAACTCCTATGGATCATTCGGACTGGCAATAGAGAGGAGATCACAGCCGAATTCGAAAAACACATCAGACCCGAACTTGAGAAATCCTTGAGAGCAAAACTCGAAAAATCGATCCGGGCTGAACTTAGAAAATCCATGAGAGTCCAGCTTAGGAAATCCGTCGTCGCCGAAGTTGAGAAATCCACTCGAGCCAAACTTGAGAAATCGATCAGAGCTGAACTTGAGAAATCTATCAGGGCCGAAATCGAAGCATCCATGAGAAATGGCGCCGATGGCCCAAAGCCAGGCAATCGCCGAAAGAATGGGGCACAGACGGATATGCCACGAGCGACGGCCAACTGACATCGATTCCGGTTTCGGAGCGGAAGTCGAGAGAGATCGAAGAGTAGCTGCAGCGACTCAGATCGGTAGATAGGAACAGGTGATCTGTAGGCCACCCTGCCAGTTACCAGGTGACGTATATCTGGATCTCGTCTCAGTGTGATTGCGGCGTTGCCTTAGCGCAGAAGCGCAGGACGTTGGTGCAGTTGCCCGGTCACCGGCAGGTGTAGGACCTGGCCAGGCCGGTGACCGGGCGGTAACGAAAGGACTCACGTCAGTTGACGGTGATGCGAGTAGCGGCTATTGTTCCTGTAACTTCTACCGGAGTGGGGCTTCCGTCGAGGTCCCACACCTTGAAGGTGAAGCTGCCAACGTAGGTCGCGCCGTCCGCGGCGACGCTAACGGTTTCGTCGAGGGTAAAGCTGTTGGTTGCGGTTGCGGTCGGGTCGCTGGGATCGAACAGCCACCCAACATGATGGAGGGTCACGGTTCTCGGCCCAGTCGGCTTCCAGACACCGACGCATACGTTACCGCCTGCCGGCGCCAGATACGCGCTCTCAAACTCCGTCCCGTCGTCGTGCCAGGTATCGAGGGTGTCGTTGAATGTGGACTGATCGGCGCTGTTGGTATAAATGACGTGCCATAGACCAACGATGGGCGAAATGCCGTCGCGAATCGGAACATTGAGACTCGAGCCAGCCTGTTCCATCATTGGAAGCCTGACGGGAGTGTTCCCATTCAATCCGCCGAAACTTCCACAGGCCGCGTGGGCGCTGGTTGAAACAAGCGGAAGACAGAGCACCGACATCAAAGCGAAAACGCATTGAGACGCGCGCCTATGTAATCTGCCATTCCGCGTGAGGGGGAATGCTGTTTGAGCGATCTTCACGACTCGGTTCATGGTGTGCTCCTTTTTGTCTCCCCAGGCGCGGAGCTCTTGGAGCGCCCGCATCTGCTCAGGAGGGTGACGCGAGACGAGTCTGCCGTACTTCCTTTCCGAGCTCAATGAGCCAAAGCTGAGTTGAGGTTGAGTTCTCTGGCTCACACAACTCATCGAAAACTCATTTCTAGGGGGCGTCGGGAATGATAGGCTGCCCTCTATGAGCGAACCGATTCAGGATCTCTCACAGAGTCAATTAGCCAGGCTGCGCGGAGGTGTTCGATGCCAGGTGCTCACGAAGGATGATCCGCAATACGAGTCCTCGCGCCACGTATGGAACGGAATGATCGACCGCAGACCGTCAGTCGTGGTGCGTGCTGTGAGTATTGCTGACGTGATGCACACCGTGCGATTCGCTCGCGCCGAAGGGTTGGCCGCGTCGGTAAAGGGTGGGGGGCATAGCGTGGCCGGCAAGGCTGTGGCCGACGGCGCGATGATGATCGATCTTTCACTAATGCACAGCGTGCAGATCGATCCAAGCCGGCGCTCCGCATTGGCCCAGGGCGGAGCAACGTGGGGGGAGTTCGATCGCGAGTGCGAGACGCTCGGACTGGTAACCACCGGCGGAGTCATTTCCTCGACTGGCGTCTGTGGCCTTACCCTAGGCGGCGGCATTGGCTGGCTCATGGGTAAACATGGGCTCAGCTGCGACAACGTGATATCAGCCGATCTGGTCAACGCTGAGGGCAATCACGTTTCTGTCAGCCCGGAACGGAATGAGGAACTGTTCTGGGCGATTCGAGGCGGCGGCGGAAACTTCGGCATTGTCACTGCGCTGGAGTTTCGCTTGCATGAGCTCCTATCGGTCCACGGCGGAATCATTCTTTATCCGCGTTCGAGCGCCGTCAGCCTGCTGCGACGCTATCGCGACCTTACAGCAAATGCGCCAGATGATCTAACTGCTTATGCGGCGCTCCTGATAGGTCACGGCAACCCCATGGTGGCCATCGCGCTTTGTCACAGTGGACCAGAGGCTGATGGCGCTGCGGTGTGTGCGCAATTCCAGCTCTCCTCGGCGCCAGTGGCCGACATGGTCGGCCGAAAGAGATACACGGAGATTCAAACGATGCTCGACTTTACCGCGCCGGCGGGTCTCCACTACTACTTCAAATGTCCCTTCCTGCGCGAACTCAGCGATGAGGCGATCACCGCTATTATTGCCCACTCCGAAAATCTGCCGACCGAACAATCGCAGGTAGTGATCGAGCACATGCACGGAGCGGCAAGCCGGATGCCAGTGGAGCAAACTGCGTTCGGGTTGCGGCGCGTGCATTACAGCATCAACATAATGCCGGCGTGGAGTGACCCGTCGCTTGCGGACAAGTGCCTCGCCTGGGCGCAGAGTTTCGCCTCCGTGCTATCTGCCTTCGGCGCTTCGGATGCCTACGTGAACTATCTCGGAGATGAGGGCCCCTCCATGGTCAAAGCATCCTATGGGGCCAACTATGCGCGGCTCGCGGCGCTCAAAAGGAAATTCGATCCGGACAACTTCTTCCGCTTTAACCAGAACATACCGCCGGCAGATTAGGGGCGCGCCAGGTGCGACAGTCCGATGGAGTCGAGAAAGCTGTGGAACCGCCGCTCCCGGAAATACGGGGCAAACTCAAAGTTGATCACCGCGGCGTAAATAGGAGTGGATTTAACTGCAACGGCTTGCTCCAGACACTGATACATCTCCTTTGCCATGCCCAAATGAGCATAGACCGTGGCAATCAGTACTGCCGGCTCGGTCCGGTTTCCTGCCGCCTGCACCCTTTCCACAATTCTCAGGGCGCCCTCCCGATCACCCTTGCCAGCCAAAGCCGACGCCAGGTAGCCAATGACCTCGATGTGTTCTGGAACCAGCGAGAGCGCTTTGTCAAGCGTGGCAATTGCCTCTTCATGCTGCTCGAGGCAGCTCAGCGATCTGCCTAAGAACATGTACGCCCTGTAATAGCCAGGGTCGAGTTCGATGCTCTGTTGCATCTGCCGAATTGCCAGATCGAGCTGGCCAGCCCACAAGTGGGCCATCCCGAGATAAAGATGGATGACAGGTGATACCGGCTCAATCTCACGTGCCCGCTGCATGGAAGCAATCGCCTCCTGATTGCGCCCCACCGCGGCAAAGGACAAAGACTGCCAGATCAGCGCTGTTACGAGACTCGAATCCAGCCCCAGGGCGCTCCTAAATGCGTTCTCGGCGCCGTTCCAGTCCCAGTCGTACCAACTCTTAAGCAGACCGAGGGTGCAATGAGCTTCGGAGACGGTCTCATCTAGGTCCAGAGCTTTTTGGAGGTGCGCACGCGATTTCGCAAGCGCTTCCAGCGGCTTCATCTGGCCCACCCTGATTGAACCCATCTGCGCATAGCAATCCGCCAGTCCTGCATAGGCCGGGGCGAACCTGGAGTCGAGGGACAGCGCCTCGTTGAAATAGACCATGCTGCGCTCGATCGCGACGGGGGTCATTTTGTGCCAAAAGAAGCGGCCGCGAAGATACGCGTCGTAGGCGGCTGCCGAACGCGCGTAGCGCCGCGAGCCAACCGTAGCGCTCGGAAGAATCTCCAGAGCCAGTGACCTGCTTACGCGCTGCGCGACCTCTTCCTGAATGCCAAGCAGGTCGGCTGACTTGAAATCGTGAGTCTCCGACCAAAGCACGCTCTTGTCGCGCAGGTCGTGCAACTGCGCCGTGATGCGAATCTTGTCGGCCGACCGTCGCACCGATCCGCGCAGCAGGTAATCCAGATCAAACCGTCGTTGCAACCTAGCGAGTTCCTCGGCGGAGAGATCGCTGCTTACAGGTCTGGGTACAGCGGTCACGCGCAGCTGGCCCGGTTCGATGCGAGAAAGCGCAGAAATCATGTCCTCGCTAAGTCCCGCGGAGAAGTAATCCTCCGCGCTTCGCGCAAGGTCTTCAAAAGGAGCAATGCCGATGCGAAGGCGCTTCTTTGCCGACGGCTGCTCGCTGTCAGCGCGTGTTTCAATTTTAGCTACGCATCTGTAGCCAAGGCGTGGCAAAGTTTCAATGTATGTGGGGTTCTCGGCCTGGTCGTTCAGCGCGAGCCGAATCTGGCGAATGCAGAAATTCAACCCCTGCTCGAAGTCGACAAATGTTTCCTCTCCCCATATCGCGAGGCGAATCTGCTCACGCGTCACCAGCGAGCCGCGATGGTCGAGCAAAAAGGCGAGAACCCGTGCCGGCTGGTGCTGAAGTCGCGTTGCTTGACCGTTTTTGCGCAGCTCGAATGTCTCTTTGTCGAGTTCAAAGTCCCCAAAGCGAACGACAGACATGGCTGAGGAAGAAACTGTTAACAAGCATAGTAACAGCTCGGTCGATGCATCATCGTCTTCTCATTTCCGCACAGACACAGCGCAGATGGCCGAAGGCCCCGCAATCGCCGCAAGATTGGACAATAGGCTAGGTGGTCTTTACGCTGGTTTGCCAACCTTGACTTCAATTTCTGGAACTAAAATTGATCGAGATCGTAGAAAAATCGCAGCCCTAATCCGCCAGCCGTTCTCGCTAAGTGCCGAAAGCAATTTTCGCTGTTTACCGTGCTTGCATCTAGCATTTGTATCTTTGAGCGTTCTGTGCGATACGCAAATCACCAAGAGAGAGAACCATGGAGACCTGGAATCGTGAAGAGTTATACCGAGAAGTCTGGCGGGAGCCGATGCTCAAACTAGCCAAGAAATATGGCATTTCCTCGGTCATGCTGGGCAAAGTGTGCCGCAAGCTGAGCATTCCAGTGCCCGGTCGGGGGTACTGGGCACGAAAGGCTCACGGTTATCACGACACCATCAAGCCTCTGCCGAAGCTCAAGGACGTCCCCGTCGTCCAGCGTTTCAAATTCCCGGACCCGAATCCGAAGGAGCCGACGATGCCTGAGCCGGAGCCGACCGATGACCAATTTCTCCGTATCAAAGAAGTCGAGTCTCGAGCCATTGCCATTGATCCTGAAGCCCGGCGGCATCCTCTCGTGCGGGCAACCACAAAATCCTTCAGACAAGGGAAGCCGGAAGACAAGGGCCGAGTGAGCACCGAGCACGACCCAGAGGCACTCGATCTTACGGTTTCAAAGGCCAGCTTCGACCGGGCGATACGGATACTCAACGCGGTTGTCACCGGTTTCGAACGGGAGGGATTTCCAGTCAGCATTGATAAGGAAAGCCGGAGTCCTTTTGCGACAATCTCCGGGCAAAAAGTCGCCTTCGATCTGATCGAGAAATATCGACAGTTCAAATTGAGTGAAGCCGAGCGCAAGAGCGATTTCCTTTCTCCGCGCGTGAGGTACGAGCCCAGCGGAGTTCTCGAGTTCCGAGTCGGGTCACGCTTTTGGGGGCGATGTGGAATAAAGGATGGAAAGAAGATCCTTCTGGAAACTCAAATCTCTGCGCTCATCGGCGCCTGTATGCGCGAGGCGCGGAGTTCGGCCATTTGGGAGGAAAAGAGAAGACTGGAAGAGATCAAGCGCCGCCAGCGCGAGCTTGAGCTTCGAGAGCTCGGAGAGAAGGTCCGGGCAGAAGAGAAGCAGGTCGAGAAGCTCGATTCCTGGGTGACGTCATGGCTGCGCGCAAATCAATACCGCGAGTTCATCGCCGCTCTCGAAAAGACGTGGACGAGCGCCGGTCATGATCTTTCCCCGGAAGCTGAAAAGGGCAAGAGAATCATCTGGATGAAGCAGCAGGCGGATCGTCTCGATCCGTTAATCGAAAGCCCGCCTTGGATTCTCGATCGCAAACACGAGTTGGACCATCGTTGGTACTAAATGACCCGCAACGCGGAAATTCCTCAACTAGTTTGCCAAAGAATCACGGAACACCTCC
>JASHOQ010000109.1 GCA_030041045.1 Acidobacteriaceae bacterium | reverse complement strand
TTGTTCTTGATGTTCACCCGGCCTTCGCTCGTAAACAGCAGTCCATGCCGCGCCGCGCGCGTGGGCAGCACGCAGTCCATCATGTCCACGCCCATCTTGGCGTACTGCTCGATCTCGTCCGGATAGCCCACGCCCATCACGTAGCGCGGCTTCTCTCGCGGCAGCAGCGGCAGCACCTCGCTGATCATCTCCAGTGTCAGCTCCCGCGGCTCGCCCACGCTCAATCCGCCGATGGCGTAGCCCTCAAAACCGGATCCGGCTTGATCCATCTCCACCAGTTGCTCTGCGCACGCGCGGCGCAGGTCGCGGTACATCCCGCCCTGCACAATCCCAAATAAACTCTGCGTGCGTTCGCCGAACTCCGCACCCCACGGCACTTCGTCCCGGCGCGCGCGAAAATGCGCAAGCGATCGCCGCGCCCACGCCATCGTCAGCCGCAGGCTCTCTTCCGCGCGCGCGCGCTCAGCCGGATACTCCGTACACTCGTCGAACGCCATCGCAATGTCCGCGCCCAATGCTATTTGTATTTCCACGGAAGCTTCAGGAGTAAAAGCGTGGGAACGCCCATCCAGATGCGAGCGGAATTCGACGCCTTCCTCGCTCACCTTACGCAGTTGGCTCAGGCTGAAAACCTGAAAGCCGCCGGAATCGGTGAGCAGCGCGCGCGGCCACGCCATGAACTTGTGCAGCCCGCCCATCCTCCGGATCGCTTCGTGCCCCGGGCGCAGGTACAGATGATAGGTATTGCCGAGAATGATCTCCGCGCCCAGCGCTTCCACCGTCTCCTGCGGCACAGATTTGATCGCGCCCGCAGTACCCACCGGCATGAACACCGGCGTCTCCACGCTGCGGTGCGGCAGTTGCATCCGCGCGCGCCGCCCGCCCGCCGCGGTCTCCTTGCTGATTTCGAATTCCAGGCTCACCAGAAAATTCTAATGGGATGAAACCGTCCGGGGATCCGCGCATCGAAAGCGCGTCCTCGTGCATCTCTTTTTTAAGTTATGACTTCGTCCCCCGCTGCACCCGTTTCCGTTGCTTCTGAAACCGAATTCGCCACCATCGCTCCCAAGATTCTTTACTTCGGCACTCCCGTCGCCATCGTCAGCACCGCCAATGAAGACGGCACCGCGAACCTGGCGCCCATCTCCTCCTTCTGGGCGCTGGGATGGACCGTGGTTCTCGGCCTGCTGCGCGACACCAAAACACTCCAGAACTTTGAGGCAAATCCCGAGTGCGTGATCAACATTCCTTCGCCCGACCTGTGGCGGCAGATCGAAAAGCTCGCGCCCCTCACAGGCCTCGATCCCGTGCCGGCCGAAAAGGCGCCGAAGTTTCACTCTGAACGCGACAAGTTCGCCGCCGCACAACTCACGCCCCTCCGCAGCGAGTGTGTCGCGGTTCCGCGCGTGAAGGAGTGCCCCGCGCAGCTCGAGGGCCGCGCGCGGAAGATTCATGCGCTCGTGGGCGAACCGCGCCTGCACGCATTGACCGGTGGCGCGGCCGTTGAAGTCGAAATCCTGCGCGTTCACGTGCGCAGGGATTTTGTTTTAGAGGAACACCACATTGATCCCGCGAAGTGGCAGCCGCTTATCTACAACTTTCGCCATTACTTCGGCCTCGGAGAGGAGTTGGGCCGCACATTCCGCGCCGAAGTATGAGTGGCGGGATTCCGCGCTCCCAAGAGGCTGCGGTCACAAAAGAGCAGCGCGCGTCTGTTCTTGAGAATCGCCTTGGGGAAAGCATCGAACTCACCTGAACCGCACCTGTTGCAAAAGGAGTTTACAATCGCATGCATTTTGGAATCTCGACGGAAGACGCTTCCTATCGAAAATACGTTTCCGTCCTCGACACAACCATGGCTTACGTTGATGTAGGCAATGGCGATCCAATCGTCTTTCTCCACGGCAATCCCACGCCTTCCTATTTGTGGCGGAACATCATTCCCGCGTTGCTTCCATTCGGCCGCTGTCTCGCCCCCGATTTCGTGGGCATGGGCAATTCGGCCGCTGCACCAAGCGGTTCATACCGGTTGCGTGATCATCAGCGATATCTCGACGCCTGGCTCGATGCGGTGGGCGTGAAGAATAACGTCATTCTGGTGGTTCACGACTGGGGATCAGCGCTTGGATTCTCCTGGGCACAACGACACGCCGCTCAGGTGAGGGCTCTGGTTTACATGGAGGCCATCGTAAGGCCATTTCTGTCATGGGACGAATGGCCCGACGCCACGCGAGCTTTCTTTGAGGCGCAACGCACACCCGCAGGAGAAGCACTGCTCTTCGAAAAAAACCTTTTCATCGAATACCTTTTGCCTCTTCGCGGTATTCCTGAAGATGCACTTGAAGTGTATCGGCGGTATTTCCGCATTCCGGGGCCATCGCGGCTTCCCATGCTCGCGTGGACGAGAGAATTGCCGATCGCAGGCGAGCCGAGAGACGTGGTGGAGGTGGTTAACTCCTATTCGAGCTGGCTGTCCGCCAGCCCGATCCCGAAATTGTTCATCAATGCGGAACCAGCGGGATTTCTGATCGGGGCGCAGCGGGAATTCTGTCGCTCATGGCCGAATCAACAGGAAGTCACCGTCGCGGGCGCGCACTTCCTACAGGAAGATTCTCCGAAGGAAGTACGCGAGGCAATCGCCCATTTTGTCGCAAAGGTCCTTGCCGGGCAGATCAGCGCGGAGAACTCAACGATCAAACATGCAGCCTGAGTTTCCTCGAAAGGTCTCCCGGGATCCCGCCCTCAGCGATTGACCGCGCCCACGCGCAGCCGGAAGCCCGCGCGCGCCACGCGCGGCTGGCCCAGCGTAGTGGTGGGTGTCTTCGAGACTTCGATCGCGCGGTCAAAAAGATTCTCGCCCGCGGCGAACACCTCCCAGCGCGATCCGAACGCGTGCGAGCCGTACGCATCCAGGCGGAAGTAGCTGTGCAACAGGTACGTATTGGCATCGTCGTCGTACATGCGCCCGCTCATCCGGCTTTCGAGCGCCAGCGTGCCCAGCCGGGGCTTAATCGCGCGCAGGTTCAGCGTGGCCAGGTTGCGCGCCACTTCGGGAATCCATTTCCCGTAATCCTGCGCGCCGCGCGACACCACGGCGTGCGCATACTGGTAGCCGCCGTCCACGGCCAGCCATCGCCTCGGAGCCGATCCAAAATCGAGAGAAACGCCGCGGCTTTCGATCTGGCCCAGATTTTCGCGCACCAGCAAAATCGGCGACGAGGTCGGATTCGTGGTCAGCGCCGTAATCGGCCGGTTCACCTCGGTAAGAAAATAGCTGGCGCGCACCGTGCCCCACGCGCGTTCCAAGGCCAGCCCCGCTTCCCACCCCGTGGCGCGTTCGCTCAGCAGTTTGTTGTTGGGCAGCGTCAGCTCGTCGCCCACCTGCGTGGAGCGGTAGAGCTCGTTGGGTGTAGGCGCGCGAAAGGCGCGAAAGCCCGAGGCTGAAAGCGCCCAGTGCTCGCCGATTTTGCGCGCCAGCCCCGCGCGCGGATCGAAAAGCCGTTCGCCCTGCTGTGGCGGTTGCGCGGCCGTCGGCGTCCACCCGGCGCCGTTCCACTCCGTCTCGCGCCCGTCGTAATTCTGAAACCAGTCCATGCGCGCTGAAGCCGTCAGCGTCCACGCGCCACGCACCCACATCCCTTCCACATACGCGCCGGAGTCGCGCTGGTGGTCGTGCAGATTGGTGAGCGCCGCCGTGCTGCCGAAGGTCTGTTCCAGGTCCCACACCCGCGCATCGTGCGCATCCGCTCCGGCCACCAGCAGCAGTCCCGCGCCCAGCGGCTGGCTCCAATGGAGAGCCGCGCCCAGCTCGTTGTCGGGAATGAAAGAGTAGCGCGTGGGAATCTCGCTGCAACGGTACGTGCAGGCGGGATCGTCTGCGCCCGGCGTGTTGGAAATGCTCGAAAACGTCTGCCGGTAGCGCTCGTCGGCGCCGTACACGCGCAGGTTGAGCGCCGCATCCCGCGCCGTTTTCCAATCGCCGCCCGCAACGTAGCGTGCCAGCCGCGTGGCATTGAATTGATACGGTGTCCCGTTGTGGCGCGACTCCTCGAATGCGCTCACGCGCGCGAACAGCCGCAGCGCGCCCGTTGCGTGCTCGCCCGCGAGCAGCGCGTTCTGGCTGTGCACATTGCTCGGCTGGTCGATCGGCCCCTGCTCGAACGGCGCTTCCTGAATGTAGCCGTCGGTTCCCATCATTCCGCCCGCGAGCAGCGCGCCCCACGGCCCGCGTTTGGCCTGCGCCAACAGGCTCTCGTCGTAGGTTTCTTCGCCGCCGTAGCTCGCGTTCACTTCCACGTCGTCGGTCGCGGGCCGCGCGCTCACTTCGTTGATCACGCCGCCGATGGCGCTCGATCCGTAGAGGCTGCCTGCGCCGCCGCGCACCAGCTCGATGGAATGGATGGCGAGCTCCGGCTGCTCCTCCCAGTGAATCCATCCGCCCAGCGGATCGTTGAGCGGCACATCGTCTTCCATCACCAGCGTGCGGCTGGCCGAGGTCGACCCGAGGCCGCGCAAACTGATTCCCTGCGAAGTGGGATTGGCCACCAGCGACGGCGAGCGCCGGAACAGCTCCACGCCCGGCAGCTGCCGCATCTGGTCGTCGAGCGTGGGCGCGGCCGTGGTGCGCAGCGCAGGCGCCTCGAGCACGCGCGTGGTCGCCGGGCTTTCCAGCTCGCCCAGCGGCGCGCCATACGCCGTCACCGTGATCTGCTCCTGATTGCCCGCAGGCCGCAGCCGGATGGTCGTTGCGCCGATCAGCGCCACGCTCTGCGCGCTGAATCCCGGCGCGGCCACCTGAACGCGGCAGGGCGCCGCGCACCGAACACTGAACGCGCCCGATGCATCCGTGCTGCCAAGCGTCTTTCCCGCGCCGTCGCTCACCGTCGCGCCCGCCACAGGCCGTCCGCCCGCATCCTCAACCGTGATCGCGATCGGCGCTTGCGCGCACATCGCCGCGGGCGCCGCTGCCGGCATGACCAGCGCCAGCGCGCCAAGGTTCGCTTTCCACGTGCACCACTGCATCCGGTTCATCCTTCGATGCGCCTGCCCGGTTCACGCGCTCCAACAATTGTCCCACGGTCTCTCCCGAACGCGGATCACGGGCCTGGGGCGCAATCTCGTTGAGCGGCGCCAGCACAAACGCGCGCTCGGCCATGCGCGGGTGCGGAATCTCGAGCCCGTGCTCCCGTAGAACCAGGTCGCCATAGAGAAGAATATCCAGGTCCAGGGTGCGCGGCCCGTTCGCTTGGCCGGCCGTGCGGTCGCGGCCCAGCGTGCGCTCGATTTCGAGCAAGGCCTCGAGCAGCGCCCGCGGCGCAAGCGTGGTCTTGAGCGCCACCACGGCGTTCAGAAAGCGCGGCTGATCGGTGAACCCGACCGGAGCCGTCGAATACAAGCTCGATCGCTTGCGGACGCGCCCCAATTTCGCGAGCCTCTTCGCTGCCGCGGCCATGGTGGCCTCCGGCTCGCCGGCCGGCGAGGGAATGTTTGCGCCAAGTCCGATATAGGCGATGGGCATGGATGGATTCGACTTCCCTCACGAAGGCCCCACGCTCGTGTATGCCGCCTGTACTGCGGCGTGCCTGGAGTTAGTCGTGGTCCCAATAGAAGCTCTCGCGTGTGAAAGCCTCATCCGGCAACTGCGGAGTTTTTTCGGAATTTGCAGCCATACCCTTGAGGAACTGATCCATGGTCATCCTCGGACGGCTTTCTCCGGACTCTTTATCCTCCGCCCGCGCCGCTTCCTCAATCAGCCCTCGGACATACTCCTCCGGCGTCAGGCCGCGCGCCCGCACCTCGGCCGCCAATTCATCCGGAATTTCGATCGTAACCTGCATAGCAAAAGCCTAGCAGGAGCCACAAAAAACCTCCACCGCCGAACGCCGCAATGGGCCGCTCAAGCGGCTGGCGCAGGGCACTCGCCGAAGCCGGACTCACCCGTCCGGTAACGGCGTTGAGGTGGTTACGTCAGGTGCCGAGCGTCGCCGCTTTCACCATGTGTGGTGCTTCCTCACTTTTTGAGTTACTTAATTTCCGCATTATTCCAGGTTATCCGCTTGACAGTGGCTCGTCTCGACGTATTCTGTCTTTGCTCCCATACAGTTTTTCAATGAAATTCTCTACTTCGGTGGAGTGCTTTTCGTTTGGAGGATGTATGGGCCAAACCGAGTTTGCGAACCTCTTCTACATGATCCGGCTCATCGTCTTCGACGCTTGCGAGACACTCGTCTTCATAGCCCTTGCGGTGAGCCTCACCACGCATACGATCCGCCTCACAATCGACTTCGCGCGAAGGAAAATTGCGATTCGGGTTCGTACGCACCCGGATAGAAAACCGGAGGATCTCGGCCAAGCCGCGGGTGTCTGCACTAATCCGCAGACCTACCCGCTTCGCAGGAAAACGGCGGAGCGGCGAAACGGACAGTCCCCCGCCGTCAATCCTCCCTGAGCGCCTGCATGGGCTGGATGGTCGCCGCCTTGCGCGCCGGAATCAGCGCAGCCGCGAGCCCGATCATCGCCAGCACCAGCGTCACCGATGCATACGTCCACCCGTCCAGCGGACGCACCTCAAACAGGAAGCTCTTCACCAGCCTGCCCGTCAGAAACGCCAGCACCAACCCCGCACCCAGGCCCGCGCCCACCAGGATCGATCCCTGGCGCAGCACCAGTTGCACCACGCTCGCGCGCGTCGCGCCCAGCGCCATGCGCACGCCGATCTCGCGCCGGCGGTAACTCACCAGTTGCGACAGCACACCGTACAACCCCGCGATCACCATGGCCACCGCGAGCCCCGCGAACGAGCTCACCAGGTACAGTCCCAGCCGCTGGCTGAAAGTGCTTTTGTCCACGGCTTCCTGCATGGTTTGGAAATTGTCCAGCGCGTAGCCCGGCGCCTGCGCGTGAAACACGTCGCGCATCTCCGAGGCCACGGGAATATCTCCCCGCGTCCTCACTACGAAGGTGACCACGGTCTTCAAGAGCGCCTGGTAAAAGAGTGACGTCGTGGGAATCTGCTGCTCCGGCAGAAACAGCCGCGGCTGCACCGCGCCGCCCACGGCTGCGTCCGTCTGGTCGCCGAGCACGCCCACGATGCTGTACGGTTTCAGCATGCCCGTATCCTTGCCCAGGTCGATCTCTTTGGCCGTCGGGTCTTCGCCGGGAAAATACTTCTTTTGGAAAGCCTGGTTGATCACCGCCACAAACGGTGTGCTCGCCGCATCCCCGTCGCTGAGCATGCGCCCGCGCACCACCGGCGTCTCCATGGTGCGCGCGTAGCCGCTGCTCACCGCCGTCACATCGGTCTCGATGTCGGCCTTCGCATCCTTGGGCCGGCCGACAATGGAAAAACTGCTGTGCACACCCAATCCGGAAAGCGGCGGCGACGTGACCAGCGCCGCACTTTCCACTCCCGGCGCATGGCGCATGCGCTCGAGCACCGGCTCGTAAACCAGCGTGGCCACAGAGGCCGGCGCGTTGGCCGTATCCGTTGAAACCGTCATGGCCGAGAATCCCGCTGAGTCGCCCGGCATCACTGTAAACTCTGTAAGCTGCGCGGTATCGAAGCCCAGGTTCACTTTTTCGAGATTCCAAAGCGTGTGGAACAACAGCCCGGTGCCCACCAGCAACAGCGTGGAAAGCGCCACTTCACCGGCCACCAGGCTGCCGCTCAGCCGTCCGCTCATGCTGCGCGCGCCCACGCCGCGCGACGCCGTCAGCAAAGCCGCCTGGGGATTGGCGCGCGCCACCAGCAGCCCCGGCAGCAGCGAAGAGAGCACCGTGGTCACCATGGCAATCGCGGCCAGCGCCAGCACAATCGTCCAGTGAATGGCGATCGTCTCTCCGCGCGGAATTGTACCCTCGGGCAGTTTGTCCACGGCCAACATCGCCAGCCGCGCAAACGCAAAGCCCACGCCGCATCCCAGCAGGCTCAGCAACAGCCCCTCGGCCAGCATCTGCCGCACCAGCCGCAGGCGTCCCGCGCCCAGCGCCGCGCGCACCGCAAACTCCTGCTGCCGCCCCAGGCAGCGCGCAATCAACAAATTCGAAACATTGGCGCAGGCGATCAGCAGCACCAGGCCCAGCGCCCCAAACAGCGCGTACAGCACCGGCCGCACCGGTCCGGTGAGCAACTCCTGATAGCTCGAGACGCGGAACCCGATGGCCGACTCGTCGGCCTTGCGCGGAATGTGCGCCGCAATCGCGTTCAGTTCCTGCTGCGCCTGCTTGAGCGTGGCAGCCGGCCGCAGCTCGCCCACCACGCTGAAAAAGTAGTAGCCGCGGTCGTTCAGCATCTCCGCTGTCGGCTGCAGCGGCAGCCACAGGCCTTTGCTTATATCGCTGCCCACCGACTCAGGAAACAGGAACCCCGCCGGCATGACCCCGATCACGGTGTACGTCTGCCCGCCGATCTTCGCCGTTTTGCCCACAATTTGCGGATCGGCATGAAAATCCGCCCGCCACAACCCCTCGCTCAGCAACACCACATGCGACCCGTTGCTCTCGCCTTCCGCCTGGTTGAACGTGCGTCCCATGAGCGGCCGCGCGCCCAGCATGCGAAACAGGTTCACTGACACCCGCGGCGCCTGCACGCTCTCAGCCGCGTCCTTGCCCTCGATCACGCTCACGTCTTCCGAGTAGCCGGCAACCGTCTCCAGCTCTTTCGACTGCGTCTGGATATCCCGTAGATTGAGCCACGACTCCGGCCCCATCGTTCCCGGCTTGGTCTGCTGCGCGTCGATGTACACCAGCCGGTTGGCGTGCGCGTACGGCAGCGGACGCAGCAGCACGTTCTCGATCACGGTGAAGATGGCCGTGTTCCCGCCCACCCCCAGCGCCAGCGTGAGAACGGCCAGCGCCGCCAGCCCCGGCATCTTGCGCAACTGGCGCAGCGCGTAACGCAAATCGGATAGCAAGCTCTGCATGTTGGGAAGCCTCCAGGAGAAGGGATTTCCATTCAACTTTTGAGCAATCGGCTTTCCACCGCACCGCCTGCGCCCAAGCCCTTCATTCGACGCTCCATCCCGTCCCTCCCATCGTCCGTCTGCGCATCTGTCCCCGTTCGGAATCGAACCTCACTGTCCGCCAGCGGACACGCGCACACCCCCGTCGATGGTCCCGCTCGTCACAAAATATGCGGGAAAGACTCGTCTCGGCGAACCTGTTCCTATGGTTCTGCGTAGTGCCTGAGAGGCGAGCGTTCCCCGCGCGTACCGCTTGCCACGCGGAGGACAGACTGTGAACCCCCTCTTGAGCGAACTGAAGCAGATTCTGCGCCGGCTCTGGCGCGCGCCGCTCTTCACCGTGATCACGCTGGTCACGCTGGCCGCGGGCGTAGGCGCCAACATCGCGGTTTTTAGCGTCGTCGAAGGCGTCCTGCTGAAACCTTTGCCCTACCCGCATCCTGAGTCGCTGGTTGGCGTCTGGCACGCGGCGCCGGGGCTGAATCTTGAAGACGTGAACATGGCGCCTTCGAATTATTTTATTTACCGCGAGCAGAACCGGGTGTTTGAGGACATAGGCATCTACCAGGGAGACTCGGTAAGCGTCACCGGACAGGGAAGCCCCGAACAGGTGCGGGCGCTCGACGTGACTGACGGCGTGCTTCCCATTCTCGGCCTCCAGCCGGTTCTCGGCCGCTGGTTCAATCGCGTGGACGACAGCCCCAGCGGCCCCGATACCGTGATGCTCAGCTACGACTATTGGCAGAGACGCTTCGGATCGGATCGGTCGATCGTGGGACGGACCATCCAGGTGGATGGAAAGGCGCGCCAGGTCATTGGCGTGATGCCCAAGGAGTTCCGTTTCCTCGACTGGGAACCGCCCGCGCTGTTCCTGCCTCTTCGTCTCGATCGCAGCAAGACCATGCTCGGCATGTTCAGCTATGAAGGCCTGGCTCGCCTGCGTCCCGGAGTAACCAGGCAGGAGGCCAACGCGGACGTGGCGCGGCTGTGGCCCATCGTGCTCAACAGCTTTCCGTCGCCGCCGGGCTTCAGCATCGACCTTTTCAAGAAGGCGCGGCTGGTTCCCAACGTCCGCCCGCTCACCCAGGACGTAGTCGGCGACGTAGGCAAGCTGCTTTGGGTGCTGATGGGCAGCATTGGCGTGGTGCTGCTGATTGCCTGCGCCAACGTGGCCAACCTGCTGCTGGTGCGCGCCGAAGGACGCCACCAGGAAGTTGCCGTACGCGCCGCGCTTGGGGCCAGCCCCTGGCGCATTGCAAACGGATTCCTGCTGGAGAGCGCGGTGCTGGGAGTGTTGGGCAGCGTGCTGGGGCTGGTGCTCGCCTGGGGCGCGCTGCGCCTGCTCATCGCCCTGGGGCCTGCCGGGTTGCCGCGCCTGCACGATATCGGAATCGATTGGAACGTCCTGTTCTTCACCCTCGGCGTGGCGCTGCTCTGCAGCCTGCTCTTCGGTTCCATCCCCGCGCTGCGTCATGCCGGAACGCGGATGGGAACCGGCTTGCGCGAAAGCCGCACCACCAGCCAGGGCCGCGAGCGCCATCGCACGCGCAACACGCTGGTGGTGATCCAGGTGAGCCTCGCCTTCGTGCTGCTCATCTGCTCCGGCCTCATGATCCGCACCTTCCGGGCGCTGATCCATGTCGATGCCGGATACGACACTTCGGCGAAGATCCAGACCGTCCGGCTGGGCATCCCCGAAGCCGACGTGCCCAAGGACGACGACGTTTTCCGCCTGCAGCAGGCCATCCTGGAGAAGCTCGCGGCCATTCCCGGCGTCGAGTCCGCGAGCTTCGGCGGTTCTGTTCCCATGGATGGAAACGGCTGGCATGATCCCGTGTCTGCCGAGGACCGGAGCTATGCGGGCGGCGCCATGCCGCCGCTGCGCGAATTCGTCTTCGGCGCGCCCGGGCTCTTGCGGACGCTGGGGATTCCCGTCGTCGCAGGGCGCGACTTCACGTGGGACGAGGTGAACCAGAAACTGCCTGTGGGCATGGTAAGCGAAAACTTCGCCCGCGAGTACTGGGGCACTGCGGCGAACGCGCTGGGCAAGCGTATCCGCGTGAGCTCCAAGGACGATTGGCGCCAGATCGTCGGCGTCATCGGCGATGTGCATGACGACGGCATGGGCAAGGATGCGCCCACGGTCGCCTACTGGCCGATCCTGGTGAATCATTTCGAAAGCGATATGGTCACGTCCAGGCGCTTCGTGGTCTATGCCATGCGGACTCCGCGCGCCGGTTCCCAAAGCCTGATGCAGGATGTGCGCCGGGCCGTCTGGTCAGTGGATGCGAACCTGCCTCTCACCGACGTGCATACCCAGGACTACTTCTACCAGAAATCCATTTCGCGCACGTCGTTCACTCTGGTGATGCTCGGCATTGCGGCTTCCATCGCGCTGCTGCTGGGCATCGTGGGGCTTTACGGCGTGATTGCCTACTCGGCTTCGCAGCGCACCCGCGAGATCGGCATTCGCATTGCGCTCGGGGCGCAACGCAATACCATCACCGCCATGTTTGTGCGCCAGGGCCTCATGCTTGCCGGGAGCGGCATCGCCTGCGGGCTGCTGCTGGCCATCGCCGCCACCCGCCTGCTCAAGTCGCTGCTCTTCCACGTCAGCCCCGTGGATCCCGTCACCTATGCCCTGGCGTGCATGGGGCTGTGCGCCGCCGCTTCCCTGGCCAGCTACATTCCGTCAAGACGAACTTCTGCGGTGAATCCCGTCGATGCCTTGCGCGCGGAATAGAACCCGCGTTCGCCGCCCGCCCCCCGCTCAATTGCGCTACGGTTCCCGGAGCAGCCGCGCCGGGTCGATGGCCAGCATGCGCCGTGCAGGGACATAGGTGGCCGCCACGCCGATCGTCAGCATGGTCGCGCACACGCACCCGAGCACCAGCGGATCGCCGGGCGTGGCGAACGATCCCAGGCGCGCCACCAATTTGCTCGTCCCCAGGCCGGCAGCCACGCCCAGCAGCGAGCCGCACGCGAGCAGCAGCACCGGCCGCCCGAGCGCGGCCTGCATCACCTGCAGCCTCTTTGCGCCTAAGGCAATGCGGATGCCTTGCTCCCTCATTCGCTTTGACACCGAATACGACGCCATGCCAAAGATCCCCGTCACGGCGATGACTACGGCCAGCAGACCCATGACGCTCAGGATCAACGTCACTGCCCGCACCGGCGCAAGGGAGCGTTCGACCCGCTGGCCCCACGGCTGGACGGTAAAAGGCGTGCCCGGCGCATCGCGCTTCAACAATTTTTCAAGTGCCAGGGCCGCCTGGTCCGGCGGCAGTTGCGAGCGCACCACCAGGGTTGTCGTGGTCGAAAGATAGCTTCCGGTGCCCTGGGCAACGGGCATCATCATCATGGGTTGTTGCGGTTCGCCGACGGAGAAATACTTGGCGTCGGCGACCTCGCCCACAATCTGATACTGTGCCGCAGCCCACAGCGCGAACCTCTGCCCGATGGGCGAGGCGTCGCCGAACAGCTTGCGGGCAAAAGTTTCATTCACGATGGCCACGTTGGGCGCGTTCTTGTCATCCTGCCAGGTGAAGTCGCGGCCCGCGAGCAACGGCATCTGCACCTCCTCAAGAAAGCCCGGAGCCGCCAGAAAGGTGGGCGCGGCAAAGGCCATGTGCGCCGGCACAAAATCCGTGGTTCCCCACTTGTATACAAACCATTCGGCCCCTCCAAACCCGAATGGGACGTAATCGGCCAGGGTCGCCGAGGTGGTGCCGGGCAGCGCCCGGGCCTCCTCGAGAATCTGTCTTTGCAGCGGCAGAGCACTCTGGCCCGTGTACCCGGCCATACTCAGGTCGCCCTCGGCCAGCGTCAGGCCCCGCGGATTGAACCCGAGCGGAACCTGCATGGCTTTTTCCACGCCCCGCAGGGCCACCGCCGAAGCCGTCACCAGCAGCGTGCAGGCCACAATCTGCACCAGGAGCAGAACGTCGCGGAAGGCGAAGCGGCGGAAGGATTCCACCTGCGCATGACCCGCTTTGATGGCCTGCACCACATCCGTGCGCCAGATCTGCCGCGCCGGCAACAGCCCGAAGAAGAGTCCGCTCGCGAGCGAGATTCCGATTGCCACCAGGTACACCTTCGCGTCCGGCAGCAGCGCCATGCGTGTCGGATAGTCCTCGAACGGCTGCCAATTGCTCATCCAGCCGAGCAGCATCCGCCCGGCCAGCGTTCCGGCCATGCCGCCCGCCAGCGCAATGAGCAGGGCTTCCGTGAGCAGTTGCCGCAGAACCATCCAGCGGCTTGCGCCAATGGCCATGCGCACCGCCAGCTCGCCTGCGCGATCTGCAGCGCGCGCGGCAAAAATGCTCGCCAGATTCGCGCACGTGGCCAGCAGCACCAGCGCAGACAGCAGCATGATGCAGAGCAGCCCCTTCTCGATGGGATCTTCGTCTCCGGCGGGGCCGGGCCGCCGCAGCCGCAGGGTGAGTCCCGTGTCCTTCCGGTCTTCCCGCGCCATCTGGCTAGCGAGCGCGTTGAGCGATTGCGTCGCCTGCGATGGCGTTACTCCCGGCTTCAGCCGCCCCATGACGATGAAGCCGATGTGATCGCGGCAGCAGAAGTCGCTCCATCCCGTTACCTGCTCCGCGTTGACCACAGGCATCCAGTAGTCCGGCCAGAAGATGATGTCGGTCCCGCTGAAGCCTTTGGGCGCCACGCCGATCACCGTAAATGGATGCTGGTTCAGCTTGACGACTTTGCCCGCAACCTGCGGGTCCCGGCCAAACTGCCGGTCCCAGAAGTCGTAGCTCAACACCACAAAGGGAGCCGATCCCAACCCATGCTCGTCGGCGGCATGAAAGAACCGGCCCAGCGCCGGCCGTATGCCCAGAACATCGAAGTAATTGCCGGAGACGGCGTAGCCCCACGCGCGAACGGTGGCGTTATCGATCTGCATTCCGGCGGCGAGGTTCCTGGCCGCCAGCATGCCGCTGAACGAGGGATCGCGGTCGCGGAAATCGCGGTAGTCGGGATACGATTGCGAGTCGCCGCCGTCTCCTCCGCGCGAGATTTGATAGAGATTCTTTGCCTCGGGCACGCCCAGCGGCCGCAGCACCAGCCCGTTGAGAATGCTGAAGACCACAACGTTGGCCCCGATGCCCAGCGCCAGCGTAATCACGGCCGTATGCGCAAACCCGGGCGAAGCTCTCAAGCGGCGCAGGGCAAATCGCACATCCGCGAACCATCCTTCGAGCCGCGGCATCTGCCACGCTTCGCGGGCCTGCTCCTCGATGCGCGTCACGTTGCCGAAGCGCCGCCGCGCCGCGGCTTCGGCTTCGGCGCGCGTCATGCCCTCGCTCATCAGCGCCTCAACGGTTTCGGCAAGGTGCTGGCGAATCTCTTCCTCCACATCCTCGTGGATCTGGTTGCGCCGGAACAGTTGCCGGAATGAGATCATAGGACCTCCTCACGATGCGCTCATCACCAGCTGAATGCCGGCGAGCATCCGCTCGAAACTCGACGTCTCCTGTTCGAGATGCCGCATGCCCGCGGCGGTAATTCGGTAGGTGCGCACGCGCCGGCTGGTGGGCGAAATGGTCCACTCCGCCTTCACCAGCTTGGCGCGCAGCATGCGCTGCAGCGCCGGATAGAGCGACCCCTCTTCCACTTGCAGCAGTTCGTTCGAGCGCTGCCGGATGTGCTGCACCAGCGCGTAACCATGCATCGGCTGCCGCCGCAGTGACTGGAGAATCATCATCTCCAGCGCTCCCCGGAATAAGTCGCGTTGCTCGGAGAATTCAGTCGCGGTCATAGGCTATGTCCAAACACCCCTAGACTAAACAAGGGTAAGAAGGGATGTCAAGCGATATCGGCCGCTTGGCTTGCGCTCGTCATTCTCGCCGCCGCGCCGCCCGGGCGTTCGTTCGCCCATGCGGCCGTCGCCGCATTCCACTGCCCGTGACAATCCCATGGCGCGAAGTGGCTCCCAAAAAGGCAGAAGCAATGCCGCGGAAATGGTCCGGGCCTGGCATTCTTCACGCTCGGGTTGGCCTGCCGCTGACGTGCCCGCGCCGCCTGTGATAGCATCCGCTTTTCGGCGCAGGCGCACCAAGGAGA